>NZ_JBICXW010000008.1:0-133912 GCF_043200475.1 Kitasatospora sp. NPDC048407
ACCCGCAGCCGCCTCGGACGCCTCACTCGCCAAGGCTTCCTCACCCAACCTGGACGAGGCCGCTACCAGAAACGGACTTAACGTCCACTGAGAGCCGGTACTTGGGAAACCAGGTGCCGGCTCTTTCTGTTGTGGTGTCAGCTGGTGGTCGCATGGTGGTCGCCCGGCCACATGGGCCAGTCCTCGGTGGGGTCGTCGGTGCGCGGGGTGCGATGGGCGGGCCGGGGCCGGTGGGGGCGCGGGTGCTGGCGTGCGGGGCGGCTGGCGCGGCAGACGCGGGTGCCGAGTTCTTCGCGGTCGGCGTTGTCGAGGATCCAGGCGATGCCGTTGACGCCTGCGCGGGCGGCGCGGGGGTGAGTTCGGCGTAGATGTTGGCGCTGGTGGACAGGGTCCGGTGGCGCAGGGTCTTGGACATGTTCGGCAGGGGGACGCCTGCGGCGAGGCTGAAGCTCGCGGCGAGGTGGCGCAGGTCGTGGAGGGCGGTGCGGGGGACGCCGGCTTTGTCGCAGAGCAGGTGGAAGTGGTCGAGGACGGTCTTGGGGTGCAGGGGGCGGCCGTGGCGGTGGAAGACGTAGCCCGTGGGGTCGGTGATGGCGAAGGGGCCGGTGTCGGCGAGGTCGTCGAGGGCGGGTGGCGGCGCGGTGGGAGAGGGCGACCCAGGTTCTGCTGTGCGGGGTCTTCGGGGTGGTGAGGAGGAGTTGGTTGTTGTCGACGGTGGAGAGGGTGTGGCGGACGAAGAGGACGCCCTCGGTGTGGTGTACGTCGTTCCAGTGGAGGGCGAGTGCTTCGCCTTTGCGCAGGCCGGTGTCGATCATGAGTTCGGCGAGGTCGGCGTAGAAGGGGTCGATGGCGCGGGTGAAGCGCAGGAAGCGGACGGTCTGGGCTTCGGTCCACAGGTGTCGGGGTGCGGAGGCGGGGCGGGGCAGGAGCGGGGGTTTGGCGATGTTGCGGGTCAGCCGGTCGGCCGCACCGTCCTCCAGGAGGAACCGACACTCCTCGGCGGCTCGACCGACATGGGCAACGTCTCCCACCTCGTGTCGAGCATCCACCCGATGATCGGCTACGACTGCGGCGACACCATCATGCACAACCCCGAGTTCACCCGCTTCGGCACCAGCGCGCAGACCGACCGGGCCCTGCTCGACGGCGGCCTGGCCATGGCCTGGACCGCGCTCGACCTCGCCCTCGACCCCGGCCACCGCACCTCCCTGCTCACCCGCCTGTCCGCCCGCCGCACCGCCGGGTCGGCATCCGTCGCCTGATCACGCCCACGACACCCCGTGGGGCCGGCCAGGTCCGCGAGTAAGGTGGCGGCCGCCGAGTCGACGGCCGCCCTGGCCGGGCACCCCTGCCAGCCCACGCCGCACACCCGATCCGCGACCTCCGGATTCCCGCCCGGCGCGGCCGGCCCGCGGCACTACCTCGGACCCCGCGCGTGGTGACCCGTGCCGAGACGGACAGCAGGGCGCGGGCGAAGGCGGCGAGGGCGTCGCAGCCCTTGCCCCGGTGGCCGCTCGACGATGATCCGGTGGGCAGCCGTGGTCGAGCGGCCGAACAGCGGCGCGAGCCGGCGCATCGTGAGGTTGGTCCGGTAGTGGACCGCGACCGGCAGAACCCTGTCCTCCAGCGACAGGGCCCAGGGGCGCCCGGGACTTGAGGCGGCCGGCGCGCGGCCGCCGCGGTACTTCACCGCCTGGAGGGGTCTATTCCCGGGCGGCTCTCTCCTGGCGGCGCAGGCGGTAGGTGACGGCGAGCCCCCACGGGATCGCGAAGAGCAGGACGAGGACGAGGCCCAGCACGGGCGGCGACGGCTGCGCCGCGGCGAGTGCGAGGCAGGCGAGGGCGGCCGCCGCGCAGGTCCGGGACAGCGCGAGGTAGAGCTCCCGCTTGGCGTGCCAGACCTGGAGGGTCGCGGTGACAAGCATGGTGCAGACCAGCACGACGGCCGCGCCGCCGCACAGCACCCAGGCCGTGGCGGCAGGGGTGCGGGCGGCGTGGGCGTGCTCGACCAGGCTGACCATCGCCGCGCCCATGGCGGCGACCGCGGCCGTGAGCGGCAGGTGCGCCAGCATCCACTCCACCGTGGCCGCCGGGGTCCGGCGCGGCTGCCGGCGGCCGACGAAGTCGAAGTACGTCCACCAGGCGCCGAAGCCGACGACGACGGAGATCAGCGCGACGGTCAGCGTGAGCGCGTCGACCGGCTCGGCCGCGAGCCCGCTGACCACGCCGGTCACGGTCTCGCCGAGCACGATGATGATGAGCAGCCCGAATCGTTCGATCAGTGCGTCCGTGACGGTGCGCGCTGCCGTTTCGCGCGGCGTCGCCCACACGGTCACGGCGGCGAAGCCGGCCAGGTAGGTGAGGTCGAGCAGTCCCCACGCCCAGACGCGGGCGGTGGCGGAGAGCAGCGCGCTCGTCCCGAGGGCGGCGGCACACAGGACCGTTCCGGTGACGAACAGCCGGCTGGGCCGGTGGAATTCGGGCTGGTCGCCGCGGGAGGCCAACAGCCACAGCAGGGCGAGTACAGCGAACAGGACGCCGGCCGTGACGGCGAAGGCGGCTCCCCGCGCACCGTCGGCCTCGGGGACGGCGGCGCCCAGGGGGACGAGGATGAGGATCTGCAGCAGGAAGGTGCTGCGGGCACGGGCGTCTTCGCGGCCGTGGAGTTCGTGGTGGAGGCTCCCGTTGACCCAGGCGATCCAGATCAGCCCGAACACCGCGGCGTACTCGCCGATGCCGCTCCAGGTGAGCTTCCCCGCGAGGTGATGGGCGGCCTGGGTGACCAGGGTGACCACGACCAGGTCGTAGAAGAGCTCCAGGGGGCCGACGACACGTTCGCGCGGCTGCTCACCGTGGGGGCGCGGCGGCTGCCAGAGCCGGCGGCCCAGCCGCCGGAGCATCGGCCACCCGGCCCGGTCCTGGGTGCTGTCGTCGCTCATCGGATGATCGGCTCCCTGGCTGGCGTGGGCCGGGTGGTTGCGCGGATCAGGGTGCGCTCGGGCGGGTCCCAGTCCAGTCGACCATCGGGCGGCGTTCGGTGAAGTACCGCGCGCCGTCCTGCTTGACGAATTCGTCGAGACAGCGGACGGCGGCCATCATGATCGCGCGCTCGGCGCCGGTGTGATCCGGTCCGCGACGCCGTCACCGTAGGCGAGCGGGATCACGCCGCGGCTGCGCAGCCAGTGGTGGTTCCGCTCGCTCGCCAGGCCGATGACGGTGGCCCCGGTGCGGCGGGCGAGCTGGACGGCGAGCGAGCCGACTCCGCCGGCCGCTCCGGAGACCACGACGGTCTCGCCCGCCCCGGGGCGGACTGCGTGAACCGCACCCCACGCGGTCACACCGGCGACGTACAGGCCGCCGGCGACCTCCCAGGGGACCCGCTCCGGCTTGCGCGTGAGGTTGCCGGTCTAGACCAGGACCAGCTCGGCCTGGGAGGCCCGCTCGTTGCTGAACCCGATCACCTCGTCACCAGGCCGGAACCCGCCGGCCCTGGGGCCGATCTCCTTGATGACGCCGGCGAGGTCGCTGCCCTGCCCGGACGGGAAGGTGGACGGGAAGATGTCTGCCACCGCCCCCCTGCGGATGGCCGCTTCGCTCGGGTTGATGCCGGCGGCCTTCACCCGGACCAGGACCTGACCGGCCGCAGGCACCGGGCGCCCCACCTCTTCGACCCGCAGCACGTCGATCCCGCCGAACCCGTCGTACCTGACCGCCTTGGACATGAGTCACGCCCGCCGGAGTTCGAGCACGGGAATGGTGCGAATGCCTTCCGTCCGCTGTGCGTAGTCGGCGAAGCCCGGGTAGCGCCGGGCCTGTTCGGCGTAGACCCGGTCACGTTCGGCGCCGGTCAACTCGCGGACGGTCGCCCGGTACGTCTCGGTTCCGCGTTCGACGCTGCCGGTGCCGGCGGCAGCCAGGTTGCGGTACCAGTCCGGATCGGTGGGGGCTCCGCCGTTGGTCGCGAAGACGTAGACGACGTCCGGCTCGGTATCGTGCGGGAGGTACATCATCGGGTTGACGTACTCCCGCCCGCTCTTGCGGCCGCGGTGGTGCACCAGGACCAGCGGAGCGCCCTCGAAGACCCCGCCGACCCGTCCCTCGTTCGCCCGGAACTCCGCGATGGTCTTCGCGTTCCAGTCGAGTGCTTCACTCATGTCCGACTCCTGTCCGGGAGGTATGGTCACTGAGCCCTACCACCGGCGAGGTGAGCGGGCATCACCGGATCGAGGTGATTCGCACGGCCGGGGGCATCGCGGCCCCACCGGGCCGGGTGCCGGGTCAGCCGGACCATCAGGCCAGCCGCCGACGACCGGTCCGGACGCGACCCCGAAGGAAACGCGCAGGCTAGGGGATCCGCCATTCCTGGAACTTGTTGGCCGGGGTGCAGGCGGTCATGGTGACCTGCTTGCCCGGGCCGTTGTTGGTCAGGCAGGTGTCTCCCGCCTGGAGGTAGTAGGCGCCCGAGGTGCTCGCCGTGACCACCGACCAGGTCGTCATGAAGCTGAAGCCCGACGAGAGTTGCACCTTCCGGTTCTGGGCGGGCCAGCCCCCGTCGCTCTCGCCCTGGACGAGGACCGGACCGCTCAGGTTGCACGGATGGAACTGGTACCAGCCGCCGGGGTCCGGCGCCGAGCGGACCCAGCCGTAGGCGGTCGTCCCGCCCATGACGGCCGCAGCGCCCGCCGACGGGCTGTCGGTGGCCAGGCCGAGCTTCTGACCGTCGGCCACGTTGACGATGGCGCCCCAGTTCGCGCCGCCGCACCCGGCCGGCACGGTCGAGGCGGGCGGCTTGGCCGTGGTCGCACCGGGAGCCGGATGCGGCGGGGTCTGCTGGTTGGGCGCGGCCCCGCCACCGCTGCGCGAAGATGTCGCCGTCGCGCTGGCCTCGCTCGGGTTGCGGCTGTCACCGGCCAAGACCCAAGTGGTGCATGGGGCGACGGGTTCGACTTCCTCGGCTTCCGTATCCGGTGGAAGCGCAAGATGAGGTACAGGGCCTTCTCGTCGAGCCACTGGTGCAGGTAGTCGGCGGTCGTCTGCCGGGGGTCGGTGATGAATCCCAGGGCGAGGGACTGGTTGAACTGCCGCAGCGCGATGCGGGCTTCGGTCTCGTCGGGGAAGCCGGCGCGGCGCAGGGTGCGGCGGCGGCGGCCGTGACGGGAGGGGCGTCGACGGCGAACGCCCAGCTGCCGTGGCCGGGGTCGGCAGACGGGACAAGCGATGCCGAGCCGGTGGTACTGGGCGCCGGTGCCACCGCTTCGCCGACAGTGGCTGGCGCGACGGTGGAGTCTCCGATGGAGGCGGGTGTGGTGTCGGGGCGTCCCTGGCCGATCGAGCGGCGGCCTCAAGGTGTGGACCTGGCACGAATGAACAGGTCCTCGTCGGTGAGTGTGAGGGCCTGTTGTCTCGCACCGGACGACCCGGCCAGGGGCCTGAAACGCACCGCCGGCCATGGGGTTCGCTTGCGGTCGGGCCCGAGGCTCCGGCAACACCAATCACTCGAAGGAGTGATTGGTGTGAGGAGTTGCCCCGGGATGATCTCGGCGAGGTGAGCATGGCGTCCGACACCTCGTCAGTCTCACTGCCACGGAAGGCGGGCACAGCCATGTCCATTGACGGCATCTCGGAGAACCCGTTCACGCTCAACAGCGACGACCTCGCCAAGCTGGACGCGATCCGTGAGGCGATGCTGGACCCCTCGCCGCGCCGGATCGGCCGCTTGGACCAGTGGGGCCTGGCCGACACCTACGAGGTGTACGCCGAGATCGGTCGGTACGAGGAGGTCTCGATCACCATGGCCGACGGGACGGTCCTCGACGCGGCGCTGAGCATGCCGCGCGACCTCGCGCCCGGGCAGGCCTGTCCGGCGGTCGTTCTGCCCGCCCCGCTGATCAGCATCGGGCACCGGGCCTACCTCGGCATGCTCCGGCGCTGGACTCTGGGCGGCTACGCCGTGCTGGCCTACAGCCAGCGCGGCCTGGCCGGCTCCGGGGGCGAGATCCACGTCGCCGGACCGCAGGACGTGGCCGATGCCGGCGCGGTCGTCGACTGGCTGGTCGGACAGGACGGCGTCGACCCCGACCGGGTCGGGTTCTTCGGTTCCTCCTACGGTGCTGGCACGAGCCTGCTGGCGGCCGCGAAGGACTCGCGCATCAAGGCCGTGGCCGGCACCAGCGCCTGGGGTGACCTGTTCGCCTCGCTGTACGAGAACGGGACCCGCCACCTGAAGGCCTTCGAGGCGCTCGTGCAGTTCTTCGGCGAGGACCGCTGCTCGAAGGAGTTCCGCGGCATCATCGAGAAGATCCGCGGCAACACCGTCGACGACGAGATCAGGGAGTTCGCCCGGGTGCGCTCGCCGAGGCACCACCTGGACGCGTACAACGGCGCGAACACGCCGATCCTGCTGACCACCGCCTGGCACGAGACCATCTTCTCGGTGCCCGCCGTCATCGACCTCTTCAGCAACCTGACGGGCCCCAAGTCGCTGCTCGTCCAGGTCGGCGACCACGGCAACGGTGAACTCCCCGGCCTGTTCGGCCTGGTCTCCAAGCCCACCGAGATGGCCTACCGCTGGATGGACCACCACCTCGGCGGCGCCGCCGGCGACGGCGCCACGCCCCAGTTCGGCATCCGCTCCGAGTACATGCACAACCTCCTGTCCGACCTCCGCCACGACAGCTGGGCGGACTACGCGCTGCCGCGCAAGCGCTTCCACCTCGCGGACGACGCCGGCCAGAGCGACGGCCAACTGTCCGACGGCGACGGGCAGTCCGGTTGGTCCCGCTCCGTGAGGGCCACCGGCCGGGGCACCGAGGCCGTCGTCGCCCCGAAGCTGGTCCAGACCGGCCTGGCCGAGCGGATGGGCCTGCCCCACCTCTGCAAGACCGCCGAGATCGACCGCGAGCTCGCCGCGATCTGGACCACCGCGCCGTTCGAGCAGCCCATGCGCGTCCAGGGCGACCTGGAGCTGCGGGTGACGGTGAAGCCGCGGGCGATGGACGCCACCATCGTGGCCTACCTGCTGGACTGCGACCCGGCCACCGGCAAGGCCGCCGTCATCACCCACGCCCCGTACACCCTCACCAACCAGCAGGCCGGGCAGGCCACCACCGTGACCTTCCCCCTGCAGCCTGCCCACTACGCTCTCGCCGGGGGCCGGGTGCTCCAGCTGGTCATCGGCACCCACGACGAGTTCTTCGCCGACGCCAACTCCACCCCGACCAGCATCGAGATCACCTCTCCCCAGGGGGCCGAGTCCTACCTCGACGTCCCGCTCTCCCCCTTGAGCTGACGCCCGCGCCAGGGAGGGCCCCGCAGCCGGTACGGCCCGTCAATCCGCAAGCGGACCGGATGCACCGGCGTCTGCGGGCCGGCCGGCCGTCATCTGCCACCTGCGGAACATCGGGCGCGGGTCGACGCCCCCCGGGCTCTGCGGATGTCGATGGCGACGGCACTGAGGCTGCGGGCGATCCCGGTGGAGTCGCCCGCGGCCCGTCTGCCGGTGCGGAGTTCGGGGGCCGCGGCGGGTTCGCGTGGCTCACCTTCCCCGGTCGAGGTCGCGGCGACGAACACCATCGGCTGCCGGTGCGGGCCCACCCGCTCGGCGGCCGACCCGCGGAACCGGGGGCGAGGGTTCCGGCGCGTCTGGCACCACCGCGTTCGAATCGGCAATCATAGTGTGACGCTACGTCATATCCCTTGTGTGGAGAGGGTGTTCACCATGGTGGCCGATTGGCCTGCGGAGGCGTTCGCGCTCCGCCTGCATCGCATTCCCGGCCTGGTGGCGGGTGCCGCGGCGGGAAGCCCGGGGGGTACCCCCGTGGTGCTCGGGCCGGAGACGGGCGGTGACGGCGAGCGGTGGGTGGCCGAGCGGTTCCGGGTGGTCCAGCATCGGATCCGGCACGCCGCCACCGGCCTCTACCTGACCGCCGAGGCATCTGGCCGGGGCGCAGCGGTCACTCTGCGGCCCAAGTTCTCCGACGACGGCAGTGATTCCTCGTACTGGCGGCAGATGTGGCGGGCCTACGTGCAGAGCGGCACCGGCCGGCTGATGGCGATCAACGACGCCTCCGACTGCCTGTTGGGCCTGGCCGACCCCGCCGCGGACCGGCCGGGCGGGCCGCTGGTGCTGGAGAAGGGTGCCGGTGCCCAGGACCTGTCCTGCACCGCCTGGGCTCCGGCGCCCTTCCCGCCGCCGGAGCCCGAGCCCGCTCCGGCGCCGAAGGCCACCGACCTGCCGGTGGGGACCGGCCGGGTCCGGGTGCCGGCCCGCCGCTACGAGAGGTACGGGCGGATCGTCGAGCAGATCTTCGGGGAGACGATCTTCCGGGAGGTGCCCGGCGAGCTCCTCGCCCCGGGCACGCGCATCGATACCTTCGACTTCGACCAGTACTCGCAAGGGGACTGGTACGAGGAGGGCCGGGAGGACAGCCTCGTGACCTTCACCGACAGCTACGAGCGGGCCGGCGCCGCGCGCAGGGCCTTTCACCGGCTGCCGGGCGAACCCGCCCGCTACGTGGACTCCGAGGAGGTCGACGTCCACTACGTCCCGCCGAAACTCGTCGCCCGCACCAACTTCCCCGCGGCCCTCTTCGACGACTACGACGGCGCCCTCGTCCGGACGCCGTACCGGCTGGCCAACGGCCACGGCTTCTACAACCGGCCCGAGCGCCGCGAGGGCCTCTACTTCCCCAAGCGTGACGGCGCCGGCACCGTCGTGCAGTGGAACAAGACCTGGATCGCGGACAACGACACCAGCTCCAAGGTGTTCCTCTGCTTCGACGGCCGCTACTTCATCGACCAGATGGACATCACCTGGGCCGACGACGAGAAGAGCTGACACGGCCCCCCGTCGGCTCCCTTTGGCGCGGTCTCCCGGGGCACGTTGGTGGCACGCCTGCGGGGACATGGTGGTTGGCGGCCGACCTCGCGGCGACCCCGACCTGTGCGGGGCGGCCCCGTCCTGTCGGCACGCCCTGCCGTCGCCCTCATGGGGACAGCGGCCGAGTCGTCAGTGGAACATGACGGCGAGCCGATCGGCGGACAGGACGACCTCGTCGACGGTCCCCTCGCCGTTCGTGCCGTCCAGGTTCTGGCCGGACAGCTTCACCGGGAAGGCGTCGGTGACGGTCCAGGTGACGGCCTCGGTGGTGCCGGACTCGTCGGTGAGGGTGATCGTGCAGTCCTCTTTGTCGACCTCGTTCTCGCTGACCGAGTAGAGCCAGGCGAACAGGGGGCTGTTCTTCGGGACGGTGCCGCGGCGCAGGGTGATGCTGAGGCCCTGCCGCTGGCCGGGCATCTGGAGAATGTTGCGAGCCGTCCTTGTACTGGATGTTCTCGACGCCGGCTTCCAGGCCGGACACCGAGGCGAAGACGCCGTCGGTCTTGCCGTCGCCGTCGATGTCGAGGACGAACCGGTTCGTCGGGACCGGGTAGTCCGCGTTGACGTATTCGGTGGTGGCCATGCCGTGCTCCGTCGGACCTCTGGTGATTCTCCTGCTGTGCGCGACATCGGGCGGGGTGGCAGCGTGGAAGGAGCTGGGACCCGGATGTGCGGGGATGGCCTGGATGAATGCAGCGGACGGCAATGCCGCTCGAGGTGCAGGACCGGGCGGGTCGGACGGACAGCGATCCGCCCGAAGCGGGGTGCGCTCGCGGCTGCGGGTGCGCACCGTTGCCGGGCAGGTGTTCGTGGTGCTGCTGGTGGTCGTGCTGCTGCTGGTCGGCGTGGCGCTGACGGCGCTCTTGCTGCAGGCCCGGCGGTCCGCCACCGGTGAGGCCGCGGGCCGCACCCGGGCCGTGGCCGTCGCCCTGTCGCGGGCCCCCGGCGTGGTGAGCGCGATGGACGGTCCCGATCCGACCGCGGTGCTGCAGCCGTTGGCGGACAAGGTCGTGCAGGAGGGCGGCGTCGACTACGTGGTGTTCGCCAACCCGGCCGGGATCCGCTACTCGGCCCAGAGCCCCGACCTGATCGGGAAGCACGTCATCGGTCCGTTCGAGCACACCCTCGCCGGGCCGACCACCGACAGCTTCCGGACGCCCGTCGGGCGGGTCGTCGAGTCCGGCGCGCCGGTCCACCGGCCGGACGGCTCGGTCGCCGGCGTGGTCCAGGTCGGAATCACCGTCGCCCACGTGGGCAGCGCGGTGGGCCGGCAGCTGCCGATCCTGATCGGCGGTGCGGCGGCCGCGCTCGCGGTCGGCACGGGCGGGGCGGCGCTGGCCCGGCGGCGGCTGCGACGCCAGACGCACGGCCTGGGCCCGGCCGAGATGACGCGGATGTACGAGCACCACGACGCGGTGCTGCACGCCGTCCGCGAGGGTGTGCTGATCGTCGGCGGGGACGGACAGGTGCTGCTGGCCAACGACGAGGCCCGCCGGCTGCTCGAACTGCCGCCCGACGCGGAGGGACGGGCCGTTTCCGAGCTCGGGCTCGCCCCCGCGCTGGCCGAGCTGCTGGCGTCCGGGCGGGCCGCCACCGACGAGGTGCACCGGGCCGGGGACAGGCTGCTCGCCGTCAACAACCGCCCCACCGCACCGTTCGGCGGAGAGCCGGGCAGCGTCGCGACCGTCCGTGACACCACCGAACTGCGCGCACTGGCCGGGCAGGCCGAGACCGCGCGGGCCAGACTGCAACTGCTCTACGACGCCGGGCTGCGGGTCGGCACCACCCTGGACGTGGCGCGGACCGCGCAGGAGCTGGCCGACGTGGCCGTTCCCGGTTTCGCGGACTTCGCCACGGTCGAGCTGGCCGACGCCGTGCTGAACGGTGAGGAGCCCCCGGACCCGGGCACCGCGCAGGGCCTGTGGATCCGCCGCGTCGCGGTCGGCGGCGTCGACGAGGACTGGCCGTTCTTCCCGATCGGCTCGCGGCTCGACCCGCGCCCCGGCACCCCGGAGGAGATCGCGCTGGACACCGGGCGCGCCGCGCTCGTCGCCGACCTGCGCGGGTCCGACGCCTGGCGGGCGCGGAGCCCGGAGGCGGCCGACCGGGTGCTCTCGTACGGGGTCCACTCGCTGATCTGCGCACCCCTTCGGGCCCGCGGCACGACCCTGGGCACGGTCCACTTCTGGCGGGCGGGGTCGCCACCGTTCGAGGAGGACGACCTCTCCTTCGCCGACGAGCTGGCCGCCCGCGCGGCAGTCTGCCTCGACAACGCCCGCCGGTACACCCGCGAGCGCACGATGGCCGAGGCGTTGCAGCGCAGCCTGCTGCCCGGAGCACTGCCCGAGCAGAGCGCCCTGGAGGCGGCCTACCGCTACCTGCCGGCGCTGCACGGGGTGGGAGGGGACTGGTTCGACGTCGTTCCGCTGCCCGGCTTCCGCGTCGCGCTCGTCGTCGGGGACGTCGTCGGCCACGGCCTGCACGCTGCCGCCACCATGGGCCGCCTGCGCACGGCCGTCCTCAACCTCTCCGCCCTCGACCTGCCCCCGGACGAACTGCTCGCCCGCCTCGACGAACTGGTCACCCGCCTCGACCCGGCGGAGAACTCCGGGGGAGAGCGGGACATCGGGGGCCAGGGCGAGCGGGCGGCCGTCACGGGCGCCACCTGTCTGTACGCGATCTACGATCCGACGTCCGGCGAATGCACCATGGCGCGGGCCGGACATCCACCGCCGGTGCTGGTGGAGCCCGACGGCAGCGCCGAGTTCGTCGACCTGCCGGCCGGGCCGCCGCTCGGCGTGGGCGGACTGCCCTTCGAAACCGCCGACCTGCGGCTGGCCCCCGGAACCGCCCTGGTGCTCTACACCGACGGGCTGGTCGAGAACCGCGACCGCGACCTGGGAACCGGACTGGAGGCACTGCGCCGCTCCCTGGCCGGCGCCGACGTCCGGCACTCCCCGGACGACATCTGCCGGGCCGTGTCCGACGCGCTGGTGCCGCCGCGCCCCACCGACGACATCGCGCTCCTGGTCGCGCGCACCCGGCTGCTCGAAGCCGACCAGGTGGCCAGCTGGGACGTGCCGTTCGACTTCGCCTCGGTGTCACGCATCCGGAAGGAGTGCGCCGACCGACTGGCCGCCTGGGGACTGGAGGACCTGTCCTTCACCGCCGAGCTGATCCTCAGCGAGCTGATCACCAACGCCATCCGCTACGGCACCGAGCCGGTCCGGGTCCGCATGCTGCGCGACAGCAGCCTCGTCCACGAGGTCTCGGACGGCAGCAGCACCGCCCCGCACCTGCGCTACGCCGCCACCACGGACGAGGGCGGCCGGGGCTTGTTCCTGGTGGCGCAGACGGCCGAGCGGTGGGGGACCAGGTACGCGGCCCGGGGCAAGGTCATCTGGGCCGAACAGTCGCTGGTCGCGCCGGAGTTCCGGTTCGAGGGCTTCGGCGAGCTGCACCTGTGAGCCCGCGAACGCCCGGAACGCCGACACGCGTCGGCGTGAGGAGACCGTGCCGCCGGCGCTGCGGGCCGCGCGCCGTGAATTCTCCGGTGTCGAGGAATCCACTCGGTTGCTGTCGATCCGTCAGCGAGAAGGACTCGTTGCCCGT
This sequence comes from Kitasatospora sp. NPDC048407, assembly GCF_043200475.1. Classification (NCBI taxonomy): domain Bacteria; kingdom Bacillati; phylum Actinomycetota; class Actinomycetes; order Kitasatosporales; family Streptomycetaceae; genus Kitasatospora; species Kitasatospora sp. NPDC048407. The sequence continues at coordinate 12,491 of NZ_JBICXW010000008.1, forward strand.
CTTGCGGAGGGATGCGCCGTCCCTTGGGCATTCAGCGGCGCGCTCGCGTCAGACCGCGACGGTCTCCTCCAGTTCCTCCAGCTCGTCCTCGGCGAGTTCGTCGGACCTGGGCTCCGCCGTCGGACCGGTCACCGCGGCAGTCCGCTGCCGCTGCTCGTAGATACCGGCGGCGACGAGCAGCGCCAGTCCGACCACGAGCCACAGCGCGAGCGAGAGCACCCGCCCGCCGAGGCCCGCGCCACCGTCGAAGTACAGGATGCTGCGCGCGCCTTCGATGAATCCGGCGCCGTTCCAGAATCCGTGCAGCGCGCCGAAGAAGCCGTTCTGCAGCTCGGGACGGTAGATGCCGCCGGAGGTGGTGAAGTTGAGCATCACGAACAGCACCATCATGGTCAGCGTGGTCCACCGCTTGAGGAAGGCGTGCAGGCCGGTGCCGATGGCGACGATGCCCGCCGAGTAGAGCCAGCCGAGCGCCCAGATCGCGACCTGCTGGTGGTCGACGATGTGGAACACGGGTCCCGCGGTGACGATCCCGATCGCGCTGACGACGAGCGAGGTCGCCAGCCCGACCAGTGCACGCACTCGGATGCCGAGGGCCGCGCCTGCCGTGCCGATCACCGCCACGCTGGCGTAGGAGCCGATGCTGAGGGCGACCAGGAGAAAGAAGATCCCCTGCCCCGTCGGGTCGCCGGCCGCGAGCGGGGCCACGTCGGTGACGGCCAGCGGCACGCCCTGGTGCGCGGCGACGGGCTGGAACACCGCCTCCGCGGCCATCGCGGAGGTGTCGGAGTTGCCCTTGGCGACGAGCAGTTCCGGACGGTTGGCGTCGGGGACGTACGCGCCGACGAGGTCCCGGTCGCGCAGCTGCTGCTCGGCGCTCTGCCGGTCGGGCAGGGTGGTGACGTCGAGCGCGTCGCCCGCCCGGTCCTTGAGGGTCTGCGCCAGCACCTGGTCCGGCGCGGTGGTGCCCACCACGGCGACCTTCAGGTGGTGGGGCTCCGGCTGGTGGAAGGCGCCCTGGTAGGCGAGCGCCATGCCCAGGCACATCAGTAGCGGCGTGAGCAGGTGCACGGCCAGGTGCCCGATGCTGTGCCAGCGGTTCGGTGCGGCGTGGTGGGTGGCGGTGGGCTGGGCCGATTCGGCCCCGTCTGATGTCTTCATGCTCGGGCGGTCCGTCCTGGTGGCGATGGCGTGTTGTTGGTAAATGCAACCAATGAGATGTACTATACAACCAGCGAATGCCCCAACCTTCGAGGAGACCCTGCAGTCGATCCAGCGGGAGCTGACGGCCTTCGCCCGGCGTTCCCGCAGCCGCGCCGGGGGCCTTTACCCCGGAATGTCGCTGGTCGCCCGCAGCATGCTCGACGTCATGACCGAGCGCGGCGACTGCCGGGCGACGGACCTAGCCACCTACTTCATGCTCGACAAATCGACCGCCGGCCGGCAGGTCGGCGCGCTCGAGAAGCTGGGGCTGGTGGTTCGTGAGACCGATCCCGACGACCATCGCGGCCAGATCCTGCGCCCCTCGACTGCCGGCCGCAAGGTCGGGGAGCAGGCCAACGAGTACCGCCGCCTGGCCTTTCTGGAGCGCCTCGCGGATTGGGCGGAAGAGGATCTCCAGCAGTTCAGTCGTCATCTTGAGCGCTACAACGCGGCCGCCTGACCGGACCCGACGCGTCCGAGCGAACGGCGAGGTCACGGCCTGATTCGATGGCTTGCGTCTGCCTCCGAGCTCAGCGGCTCGCGGTCGATCGCGACGGTCGCCGCAGCGAACCCGGTGACTTTCACCCGGCGGAACAGCGGGGTGGTGCGACGGGTGGCCGGCTGCCCGTGACGGACCGTCGCCGAGCAGGGTCTCGACAGCCGGGCCGGCCTGCTGCGAGGCAGGCCATCGTCCGCGCGCGATCAGTGGATGTGATGTCGGCCACGCCCACCGTGTCGAGTGTCGGCCGGCGTTCACAACGCCCAAACCCGCAGGTCGAATTCACCACTCGATGCCCCGGACGAGCCCGGCGGCCGTCCGAAATGATCTAGCTACCCACCGGGGATTGGCCCTAGCCTGCCCGCCATGTCCCAGAATACGAACACCCCGGGTTTCCCCGGGCAGCCGGCCGCTCCGGTCGGCGACTCCGCCAAGGTGCAGCGCCAGGTGCAGCAGCAGGCGGGCGTCGGGCCGGTCCTCGGTGGCGGCGGCACTCTCTTCTCCGAGCCCGTTCTGGTGGTGAACCAGAAGGTCAAGCTGATCGAGCTGACCAACGAGTACGCGGTCTTCGATCAGCGGGGCGCCACGCTGGGCTCGGTGGTTCAGGTCGGCCAGAGCGGCCTGCGCAAGGTGCTCCGGCTGCTCTCCTCCGTCGACCAGTGCCTGACCCACAAGCTGGAGATCCGTGACGCGCACGGCACCCCGGTGCTGCTGCTGACCCGTCCGGCGAAGATCATCAGGTAGCGGGTGATCGTGCAGCGGCCGGACGGCCAGGAGGTCGGCCAGATCATTCAGCAGAACGTCCTCGGGAAGATCAACTTCGCGATGGAGGTCGGCGGCCGGAGGGTCGGCGCCATCAAGGCGGAGAACTGGCGGGCCTGGAACTTCTCCATCGTCGACGAGACGGACACCGAGGTCGCCCGGATCACCAAGACCTGGGAAGGCCTGGCGAAGACGATGTTCACCACGGCCGACAACTACGTGCTCCAGATCCACCGCCCGCTCCCCGACCCGCTGATCAGCCTCGTCGTGGCGACCGCGCTCACCGTGGACACCGCGCTGAAGCAGGACACCCGCGGCCTCGGCTGACCGCGAACCGTACGTGTGCGGAGCCCCGCCCCCGATCGGGCGGCTTCCAGGGGTGGGGCCCCCGTTGAGGAAAAGCCCGAGCGCCGTGGGGCGGCCGGGGAAGGCCGCTTCGCCGCGCCGGCTTCCCGTTGCCGATGACGGCGAGTGTCCAGTTGACGTGGAGCGTGCGGTCCATGAGGCGCACGTCGGACCAGCGCAGGGCGGGGGCCTCGCCACGGCGCATCCCCGTGCCGAGCATCACCTCCAACAGGTCGGTGAGCCGGTCCTCGTGCACGCCCCGGTAGCCGGCACCCAGCACCCGCGCCATCTCCCTCGCGGCCTCCGCCCGGCCGGCGAACCCACCCCCGCCGCCGAGTCCTACATTTGCCGTCCTCCCGGGTCAGATCCACCGCATACGTCCACCGGCCATGCGCCGTATCGGCGGCCAGCCGCGGACACCGCGAACCCAACTGCCTCCCGCTGTTGCCGTCCTTGCGCCCGCACCTGCGGTAAACCCGACCACGCTTGGGGCACTTCACCAGCGGCACCCTCGGAACGCCAACAGGCTCCGGACGTGCATCAGACTCGCCCCGGGTCGGCGTCGAGCCGTCGCCCGGCTCCCGGGGGGTGCCTCTATGTGTTTGGTCAAGAGGCCGGTGGCTGTCGGGAGGTGATCTGACACCCTGGCGTGTGTGGGAGACGAGCCGACTGTTCCGGTGTATGCCGATGAGGGCCTGCGGCCTTGTGACTTCTGCGGTCATCTGGTCGCGGCGGACTCTGTGGACGAGTACGACTGTCCGGCTTGTGGAGATCCGGAGTCTCGGTGATTCAGGACGTTCCGGCTGGCCGGGACTGGTAGAGGGTGCCGTCGCGGAGCATGGCGAACAGGACGTCGACCCGGCGTCTGGCCAGGCAGAGGAGGGCCTGGGTGTGCCGCTTGCCCTGGCTGATCTTCTTGTCGTAGTAGGCCCGTGAGGCCGGGTCGGCGAGGCAAGCGAACGCGGCCAGGAAGAACGCCCGTTTCAGCTGCTTGTTGCCGCGGCGGGAGGGCTGTTCGCCGCGTATCGAGGATCCGGAACTGCGGGTCGCGGGGGCCAGGCCGGCGTAGGAGGCGAGGTGGGCTGCGGTCGGGAACGCGCTCGCGTCGCCGACGTCGATCAGGACCCGGGCACCGGTTCTGGTGCCGATGCCGGGCATGGAGGTCAGGATCTGCGACAGCGGGTGCTCGTCGAGCAGTTCCTGGATCCGCTTCTCCAGGAGCTTGCGCTGGTCGAGGACGGCCCTCAACGAGCCGGCCAGGCTCGGCACGATCAGCGCGGCCGCCTTGGTGCCTGGGACGACGACGGTCTGCTCGTCCAGCGCGCTGAGGATGTCCTCGACCAGGCGCTCGAACATGCGTGGGGCCAGCGGCCGGGCGGCATCGAGCAGGCGGCGGCGTCCGGCCTTGCGTAGAGCGGCCGGTGAGCCGAACCGTTCCAGCAGGGCCAGGACTGCCGGGTGGTCGAGCCTGGGCCCCAGCACGCGTTCCAGGTGCGGGTGAATCTGGGTGAGCAGGCCGCGCAGGCGGTTGGCGATGCGGGTGGCCTCGCCGGCGAGGTCGTCGTCGAAGCCGACGATCATCTCCAGCTCGGCGATGGTCTCGTCGGTGAGCTCGATGCCGCGCAGGGTGTGCGGCATGGTGCGGGCGGCGTCCGCGATGACGAAGGCGTCACGGGCGTCGGTCTTGGCTTCGCCGGGGTAGAGGTCGGCGATGCGACGCATCGTCAGTCCGGGCAGGTAGGCGACGCGGCAGCCGGCGTTCCGGGCGACCGCCAGGGGCAGGGCGCCGATGGAGGCGGGCTGGTCGACCACGACCAGGACAGTGCCGTGCTTGGCGGTGAGCTTGTCCAGCACGGCCCGCATCTTGGGCTCGCTGTTCGGCAGCCGCTTGTCGAAGACCCGCTTGCCCGCCCGGGTCACCGCGGTTCCGTGGTGCTCGCCCTTGCCGACGTCCAGGCCGAGGAAGACGTCCACATCGCCGGTGTCGATCACGCTGATCCCTTACGAGGTCGTGCTGTCCCGGCCTCGTTGGCGTGGCACCAGTCGCCGGCATCCACGTTACGAAGAGCCTCCCAGCGAGCTGGTGGTCCTGCCTCTATCAGCGGTCTACCGATGCCTCCGGTCCGGTGACACCACCCCCCGGATCATGCGAACTACAGGGGGGAACAGTCATGCCGGGCCGGAGGCCGGGAGCCCTATTGCGGGGCCACCAAAAAGGTAACGGGGGGTCTGGTGGCGTGGTCGTTTCAGGGGCTCCGTCCGGGCTCAATCATGTCGTGGGGCTCGACGGTGCGGGATCTGGCTCGTCGGGCGTCTCGGCGGGTGGATGGCCACCGCCGGTGCTGCGGTAGTAATCCCGGTAGATGATCTTGTAGAGGGGGATCCACCGTGGAATGCGATTGATGCCCGGAATCCATGGCGCGAACGTCGGCAGCAGGAAGCCGAACAAGATCATGAGCAGCCCGACATCGAGGTCGAGATTGGCGTTTCCGGAAGGGTTGAGCGCAGGAATCTGGTACATGCCGGCATACAGCCAGAGCCAGACCTGCCCGGGGTAGTTCCACAGTTCGTTCATGACGCCCCACTGGTCACCCGCGACGCCCTGCGCCGTCGCGATGTCGGCCCAGAGGCCGCCGTCACCGAAGAACATGGTCCCTTTCGTGGTGTTGGTGCTCAGCTGCTGATCACTGCTCTGGAAATAGCCGTCGAGGCTGCCGTTCTGAGCGATCAACTGTTCCGCCTGGATGATCACCGGGACAGGTCCGTAGTCGCCCGGGCCCACCGTGGCGGAGGTGGGGGTGAACGTCGCGCTCGGGTCGGCCAGCGCCCTGGCGTAGTTGTTGAGCCAGACCGTCTGCTGAGGCGATGCGAGCCGGGTCGCCGGTGCGCCCGGTGAGAGGTCGCCGCCGGCGGCCTTGTACTGACTGACGGCCGCCGCGACGGCGGGGTCGAAGGGCGCGGCGAGCCGGGAGACCGGGGCCAGGACGAAGTCGTCGGCGGTGTTGATCGGCAGGGTCAGGCCGAAGACCGATTTCGCGATCTCCGCCGGGCGGATCCCGGCGATCTCCTGCGATGCCCCGGAGGTGGTGTTGAACGGCGGGCCGTACCCGGCCGTCTTGCTCCCACCGAGCAGCTCCTGCACTGCCGTCTGGGTCAGGTCGGAGGGGTCGTTGGTGTCCCAGTACTTGGCGCTGAACGCCTGCCCGGGTGGGGAGGCCGGGCCTTTGGGATAGGTCAGGCCGCCGTTCGGGGAACCCCACAGGCTTGCGGCAAGAACGCACAGCAGGGCGACGACGACCACCGCGACAGTGCCTTCGGCGATGAGATCGAAGCGGCGTTCGGGGCCTTGCCAGGTGGCGAGCGCGTGGCGCTTGGTGCGAGTGGTGCCCGGCTCCTGCGCGGGTGCTGCCATCCTTGCCTCCTCAGCCCCGGACCGCGGTTCGGGCCGGCTCGTCGGGGACCTCCAGCGCTTCCGCCCCAGGTGGCGGCGCGACGCCCCTGCGTCGGATCAGGCCGATGTGCACCAGGACGATGAACAGCAGCACGGCGACGGTGACGACCATGTGCACGGTGAACTGCTGACCCGCGTTCATCACGTTCCAGATCGAACCGATGCCGAGCGCGTTGAACGCGTCCTTGGCCTGCTGGCCGATCCACTGGCTGTCCCAGTTCGTCATCATCAAGAAGCCGGTGAAAGCAGTCAGGATGCTCACAATGAAGGCGAGGACACCGGTGATCCACGTCCAACCGCGCCCGCCGCGCCAGCCCATGGTGAAGAAGCTCGTCATGAAGTGGACGGCCATGAACAAGAACATGGCTTGCACACCCCAGAAATGAATGCTGTTCATAAAAGCGCCGAAGGTGTTCGTGTGCCAGAACGACACCCCACCCAGTGCGATGATCATGCCGCTGACGACCGTGATGATGAGTGCCGCGAGCGTCAACACCCCCATGGTGTAGAGCACCGAGGAGACGAATGCCGGCTCCCGGTCGGGCAGCAACTTGCGCAGCGGGAGGTTCCGTACCAGGTAGCCCCGCAGCCACGGGCTTGGACGCTTCCACGAGAACCCTTCGGCACCCGTGGTGTTCGTGGCCGGGTCCGGTCCCCGGCCGCCCGGGGCGGCACCGCCGCCGCTCACCGGGTATTCCCGGCGGCTGCATCTCCGGAGACGGCGGTCCGGCCGGTCATCGCGCGTCCTCCGGTGGCTCCGTTTTGCCGCCGGGCAGCTTGACGAACATGCCGGCAACGAAGATCAGCACGACCAGGCCCATCTCGATGAGGTTGCCGACCTTGAGAGTGAACCAACTGAACGTGGCGGCGTTGAAGCCGCCGTCGCCCACCAGGTCGAACACCGGCCCCCAGAGCTGTTTGATCACGCTTCACCTCCCTTCGACGATCGGTCGGACGACACGTTGCACCGCATGCCCTTGCCGGGCCGCAGCAGCCAGGGGTGGCCCTCTCCGAGAGGCGCAGCGGCGCGACAGGGCCACCGAGTGAGTCACGCCGAAACCGGTGCTCAGCGAGGTTCGCGTGAGCTTGAGCCGTGTGCAAGGAACCTGCGGAAATCCCCTTGATCCTCTGCCGCAGTTTATTCGGCGGGGACGGGCAAGAGGAATTTACTGGCCTTAATCCCTCAATCGTGTGAGAGGCGAAACCGCGGCAGGGGAAGAATGGACCGGATTCCCATGGGGCGAATCCTCTTGGCCGCCTGGCGAGCGCTGTGCCGATCGGAGCAACTGGTTCGGGGCCGCTCGCACGTGCCCGTTCCACGGCTTTCTGTCGCGCTCCGATTCCCGCCTCTGGTTTCGTTCGCCCAGGGCGCTCGATGGCGGTGATGGGCAGTGGGGTGGTGTCGGGCTGGGCGGAGATCAGCAGGCGGGGCCGACCCGCAGGCCCGGCCACCGGGAAGCGGAGGGGGTCCGGCTACACCGACGCCACCCGCCGCGACCAGTGGAGGGCGAGGGTTTCGCCGCGGCGCATGCCGGTGCCGAGCATGACCTCGAACAGGTTCGTGAGGTTCGCAATGTGGTCGTGAACGCTCGTTCACATCGCCTCGCCGAGCACGTTTCCGCAGGCCTGGCCTCTGCAGCCTGGTCGCGACGGGGTATTTGTTCATTCTGACTCCGTCGACGACCGCACGTCGTGGCATCCGCAGCCTGGTGACTCCCCGTCAACCGGTTGCGTGCGGGGAATCCGAACCGGCCGCCAACATTGGCGCCCCCCGTTGTGGTCAGTCGTCAGGCGAGTGGCTGCGTTCGAGGCCGCCGTTGAAAGCGCCCGCGGCGAGGAACAGCGACGAGGTGGAGAGGACGGTGCGAGCGGCCAGGCCCGACAGCAGGACCGCGACGAGCAGCGCGGCCCCGAACGCGGCGATGAGCACCATGAAGGGAACCCTCGTGGCGGAGAAGGCCGCTCGGAAGGTCGACGGACGCAGTCGGTCGCCGGCCGCGTACCGTGCCGAGGAGCTGGCGGTGATGCGCCGCCAGTTCTTCGCCCCCGAGCGGCGGTGTGTTGGGCCGAACGGCGGACCTGGTCTGCGGCCCATCGGATGGCCCGCACGGCCGTGTGGACCGGCGTGCCGGGCCAACCGCTGTTAAGACGGTTCTGAGCCATTGTGTCCGGCTCTCCCGGCTCCGAGGAGGCATCCTCATGGGTGCTGCAACAACGACTGCCACCGACACCGACGTGGTGCACATTCTCTGGATCAACGCGGGGCTCAGCTGCGACGGCGACTCGGTCTCTCTGACGGCCGCCATGCAGCCGAGCATCGAGGAGATCGTCACGGGGGCCCTGCCGGGCCTGCCGAAGGTCGCCGTCCACTGGCCGCTCATCGACTTCGAGTGCGGACCGGTGCAGGGCGCCGACAACTTCGTTGAGTGGTTCTTCAAGGCGGACCGCGGCGAACTCGACCCGTTCGTCCTGGTGGTCGAGGGATCCATTCCCAACGAGGAGATCAAGGAGGAGGGCTACTGGTGCGGCTTCGGCGACGACCCGGCGACCGGTCAGCCGATCACCACCAGTGAGTGGCTGGACCGGCTCGCCCCGAAGGCCACCGGCGTCGTCGCGATCGGCACCTGTGCCACGTACGGCGGTATCCATGCCATGGAGGGCAATCCGACCGGTGCGATGGGTGTGCCGGACTACCTCGGGTGGGACTGGAAGTCCAAGGCGGGGCTGCCGATCGTCTGCGTGCCCGGCTGTCCGATCCAGCCCGACAACTTCGCCGAGACCCTGACGTACCTGCTCTACCAGCTGGCCGGCTCGGCGCCGATGATCCCGTTGGACGACAAGCTGCGCCCCGCCTGGCTGTTCGGTGCCACCGTGCACGAGGGCTGCGACCGCGGCGGCTACTACGAACAGGGGCAGTTCGCCACCGACTACGGCACGCCGGAGTGCCTGGTGCGGCTCGGCTGCTGGGGCCCGGTCGTGAAGTGCAACGTCCCCAAGCGCGGTTGGATCAACGGGGTCGGCGGCTGCCCGAACGTCGGCGGCATCTGCATCGCCTGCACGATGCCCGGATTCCCCGACAAGTTCATGCCGTTCATGGACGCGCCTCCCGGCTCGACCGTCTCCACGGCGGCCAGTTCCGCGTACGGCTCGGTGATCCGGCGGCTGCGTGCGATCACCCTCAAGACCCTCGACAAGGAACCCAAGTGGCGCCGCACCGGCCGCAAGCTCACGACCGGCTACCGCGCCCCGTGGTGACCCGGCGGGCCGCTGCGCACCCCGCGTGGCGGCCCGCCCGCCGCTCCTCCCACCCCTTCAGAAGGGCACGACAGACACGATGGCACCGATGACCAAGGCGGCCGGGGACGGCAGCGGCCTGGTGGAGATGTCCTGGGACCCGATCACCCGGATCGTGGGCAGCCTGGGCATCCACACGAAGATCGACTTCAAGCAGAAGCGGGTGGCGGAGTGCTACAGCACCTCATCGGTCTTCCGCGGCTACAGCGTCTTCATGCGCGGCAAGGACCCGCGCGACGCGCACTTCATCACCAGCCGGATCTGCGGCATCTGCGGCGACAACCACGCCACCTGTTCGGTCTACACCCAGAACATGGCGTACGGCGTGAAGCCCCCGCACCTCGGTGAGTGGATCATCAACCTCGGCGAGGCCGCCGAGTACATGTTCGACCACAACATCTTCCAGGAGAACCTGGTCGGGGTCGACTACTGCGAGAAGATGGTTCGCGAGACCAACCCCGGCGTGCTGGAGTTGGCCGAGCGCACGGAAGCGCCGCACGCCGGCGAGCACGGCTACAAGACCATCGCCGACATCATGCGCTCGCTCAACCCGATCGAGGGTGAGTTCTACCGCGAGGCGCTGCAGGTCAGCCGCTACACCCGGGAGATGTTCTGCCTGATGGAAGGGCGCCACGTGCACCCCTCCACGCTCTACCCGGGCGGTGTCGGCACGGTGGCCACCGTCCAGCTGTTCACCGACTACCTGACCCGGCTGATGCGCTACGTCGAGTTCATGAAGAAGGTCGTGCCGCTCCACGACGACCTCTTCGACTTCTTCTACCAGGCGTTGCCCGGGTACGAGGAGGTCGGTCGGCGGCGCGTCCTGCTCGGCTGCTGGGGCAGCCTCAACGACCCGGACCACTGCGACTTCACCTACCGCAACATGACCGACTGGGGCCGGAGGATGTTCGTCACCCCCGGCATCGTGGTCGACGGCAAACTGGTCACCAACGACCTCACCGAGATCAACCTCGGCATCCGGATCCTGCTCGGCAGCTCCTACTACGAGGACTGGCAGGGCAAGGAACTGTTCGTCACCCACGACCCGCTCGGCAACCCGGTCGACCCGCGCCACCCGTGGAACCAGCACACCATCCCGCAGCCGCAGAAGCGCAACTTCGACGACAAGTACAGCTGGGTGATGTCCCCACGCTGGTTCGACGGCAAGAATCACCTGGCGCTCGACACCGGCGGCGGCCCGATCGCCCGGCTCTGGTCCACCGCGCTGTCCGGGCTGGTCGACATCGGCTACGTCAAGGCCACCGGCCACAGCGTGGTGATCAACCTGCCGCGCTCGATGACCAAGCCGGAGACCACCTTCGAGTGGAAGATCCCGCAGTGGAGCAACGCCATCGAGCGCAACCGCGCCCGCACCTACTTCCAGGCCTACGCGGCCGCCGCGGCCCTGCACTTCGCCGAGAAGGCGCTGGAGGAGGTCCGCGCCGGCCGCAGCCAGACCTGGGAGCGCTTCGAGGTACCGGACGAGTCGATCGGCTGCGGCTTCACCGAGGCGGTCCGCGGTGTGCTCTCGCACCACATGGTGATCCGGGACGGCAAGATCGCCAACTACCACCCGTACCCGCCGACCCCGTGGAACGCCAGCGTCCGCGACAGCTACGGCACGCCCGGCCCGTACGAGGACGCGGTGCAGAACACGCCGATCTTCGAGGAGAACTCCCCGGACGACTTCAAGGGCATCGACATCATGCGGGCCGTCCGCAGCTTCGACCCCTGCCTGCCCTGCGGCGTCCACATGTACGTGGGCGGCGGGAAGACCGTGCAGCAGATGCACGTGCCCACCGGCCTGAGCGGGCTCGCATGACGGCGGAGCAGACCGGGCAACGGGTCCAGGAAGCGCTGGAGCGGCTCGCCGCGCACGGTGCGCAGGAGACCGGCGAGCACCTGGTGCGCGAGCTGATGGAGATGTACGGCGACGGCCTCACCCGACTGGTCCGGGCGGTGCCGCCGCCCGCGCTGGAGCGGCTGCTGGACGACCCGGTGGTGGCCGGACTGCTCGTCCTGCACGACCTGCACCCCGAGGACGCCACCGCCCGTATCCGCCGGGCGCTCGCCACCCTCGCCGAGCCGATCGAACTGTCCGGCTACGAACCCGCCACCGGCACCGCCCGGCTCCGCCGCACCCGAGGAGGCTGCGGCTGCTCCGAGCAGGAGATCGAGGCCGTTCTCGGCTGCCACGCACCCGAGGTGACGGCGCTCGAGCTGGAACAGGCCCCGCAGTTGCTGCAGATCTCCGCCCGCCCGCCCAGCCCGGCGGAGGCACGGTGAGCGTCCGTCGACTCGACAGGCTCGGCACTGCCTTGCTGCGCCGGCTGCGCGAACCGGCCCCTCCGCAGCCCGAGCGCTGCACCTTCTGCGGCCAGCGCGTTCCGCAGCACCACCGGCACCTGGTGGACACCGAGGAACAGGCCCTGACCTGCGTCTGCACCGCGTGCGGGCTGCTCTTCCAGCAGCCGGGCGCGGCCGGCGGCCGTTACCGCAGTGTCCCCGACCGCCACCTGATCGACCCGGACCACCGGATCGGCGAGGACGCCTGGGCGGCGCTCGGCATCCCGGTCGGGACCGCCTTCCTCTTCCGCAACGCCAGGCAGGACCGACTGGTGGTGTTCTACCCCGGCCCGGCCGGTGCCACCGAGAGCGAGCCGGACGAGGCCGCCTGGCAGTCCGCCCTCGACGGCAGCCGGCTCGCCGCCGTCCTGGAGCCGGACGTCGAGGCCCTGCTGCTGCGGCACACCGACGACGGCGTCCAGTGCCACCTGGTGCCCATCGACACCTGCTACGAACTGGTCGGCCGGCTGCGGCGCTGCTGGCGGGGGTTCGACGGCGGCGCCGAGGCCCGGGCCGAACTCGACGCCTTCTTCGCCCGGCTCGACGAGCGCGCCAGGCCGCTGGTGGCGGAGGTCTCCCGATGACCGAACTCGGCTTCGCCTGTACCGGCGTGACGACCGATCCGCACGCCGCCGGGCCCACGCTCGTCTTCCGGCTGCGGATCACCGCGCCCGCCGCCGCCCGGGTGCACGCCCTCGCGCTCCGCTGCCAGCTTCGCATCGAACCCGCCCGCCGCGGCTACGGCGAGGCGGAGGGCGAGCGGCTCGCCGACCTGTTCGGCGAGCGCTCCCGCTGGGGCACGACGCTCAACCCGGTCCAGCTCGCCCAGGTGCCGCTGATGGTCCCCGGGTTCACCGGCGAGACCGAGGTGGACCTGCCCGTGCCGTGCACCTACGACATGGACGTCGCGTCCGCCCGCTACCTCAGGGCGCTGGACGGCGGGGAGGTCCCGTTGCTGCTCCTGTTCTCGGGCACCGCGTTCGCCGGGCCCGGCGGGTTCCAGGTCACCCCGGTCCCGTGGGACCGGGAGGCTTCGGTGCGGATGCCCGTCGCGGTGTGGCGGGAGGCGATCGACCGGCACTTTCCCGGCTGCGGCTGGCTGCGGCTGCCCGAGGACGTGATGGACGCGCTGCTCGCCTACCGTTCCCGCCGCGCCCTGCCCTCCTGGGAGGCCACCCTGCGGGAACTGCTGACCGCCACCGAGCTCGAGGACGCCGCCCGGTGACCGCCTTGACCGAGGAGTTCGACAGCAGATTCGCGCAGGCCCGGCAGATCGCCGACGCCGTGCTCTTCGAGGGGTACGTGCTGTACCCCTACCGCGCCTCGGCCGCCAAGAACCGGCTCCGCTGGCAGTTCGGCGTGCTCGTCCCGCCCGGCTGGGGCGAGGACAGCGGCGAGCACTCCCACCAGCGCACCGAGTGCCTGATGGAGCCGCGCCCCGGCGACCGACTCGCTGTGGAACTGCGCTTCCTGCGGGCTCAGCGCCGCACCGTCGAACGCGCCCTGCCCGGCGGCGGGTTCGAGCCGGTCGAGGAGTTGGAGCTCGCCGACCGGGTGATGGTGCCGTGGGACGAAGGCGTCGAGGAGCGCATCGGGCTACTGCTCCCGGTCACGGAGCCGGCCGAGGGGGTGGTGCACCCGTTCCACCTCCTGGCCGGCGAGGACATCGAAATCCTCTATGAGGAAGACGTGCCGATCGGACGGCTGGTCCGGCGACGGGAGTCGGTCGAGGGCGTGCTGAGGCTGACGGCCCGCGAGGTCCCGGGGCCGTACGCGGCCCAGCGGCTGACCGTCGTGGTGGAGAACACCACCGTCCGGACGGCGGCGCCGGCAGACGGGCGGGAGGCGGCGCTGCAGCACTCGCTCGTCTCGGCGCACCTGTTGCTGGGGCTCGACCGGGGCTCCTTCCTGTCGGTCACCGACCCGCCCGAGTGGGCCAGGGAGGCGGTCGCGCAGTGCCGCAACGAGCACACCTGGCCGGTTCTCGCCGGGCCGCCCGGGCGCTGCCGGGTGCTGCTCTCCTCGCCGATCATCCTGGAGGACCACCCGAGCATCGCCCCCGAGAGCCCCGGCGCGCTCTACGACGCGACCGAGATCGACGAGATTCTCGCACTGCGGACCGCCGCCCTGACCGACCGTGAGAAGCGCGAGGCCCGCGGTACCGACGAGCGGGCCGGCGCAGTGATCGACCTCGCCGACTCGATGCCGCCGGAGGTGCTGGAACGCCTGCACGGCGCGGTCCGAGGCCTGCGCGAGATCACCGGGAACGTGCCCGGCCAGCCGTGGTGGGATCCGGGCGACGACCCCGAGGCCGACCCGGAACACGACCGGGTCGTCGTCAACGGCCGGCAGGTCGGTGCGGGCAGCCGGGTCGTGCTCAGGCCCGGGCGGCGGCGCACCGACGCGCAGGACCTGTTCCTGGACGGGCGGACCGCCCTCGTCGAGGCCGTGCTGCACGACGTGGACGGCTCGGTCCACCTCGCCGTGACGGTGGAGGACGACCCCGGCGCGGACCTGTGGCGGGCCCAGGGCCGCTTCCGCTACTTCCAGCCCGACGAGATCGCCCTGTTGGAGGAGCCATGAGCACGGGCCGCGTCCTGGTCGCCGGGGTCGGCAACATCCTCCTCGGCGACGACGGGTTCGGGGTGGAGACCGTCCGGCGGCTGGGGGAGCACCCGCTGCCGGACGACGTCGAACTGCTCGACGTGGGCGTGCGCGGCGTCCACCTCGCCTACCAGGCTCTGGACGGCTACCGGCTGCTGGTGCTGGTCGACGCCACCGCGCGAGGCGGCGGGCCGGGCACTGTCTACCTGATCGAACCGGACGCCGGCCCGGTCGAGGTGCCCGTCCTGGACGGGCACCGGATGGGACCCGACGCCGTACTCGCGTTGCTCGGCACCCTGGCCGCAGGTACCGGAGGCACTCTGCCCGGGCGGGTGCTCGTGGTGGGCTGCGAGCCGGAGTCGCTGGACGAGGGAATCGGCCTGAGCACACCGGTTGCCGCCGCCGTCGAGGAGGCGGTCCGGGTGGTTCTGCGGATCGTCGGCGCGGAGGAGCCGACGGGCGCGAAGGCGAACCCGCAAGTGGAGAGGGAGACAACGGCATGGTGAAGAAGCTGCTCTGTGCGGCCGTCGTGACGGCCGTGGCGGCGGTGATCTGGCAGAACCTGGACGACGTGAAGCGGTACGTGAGGATCAGCCGGATGTGAGCCGCGGATTGCTGCGAACGGCGTAGGCCCCCGGCGCGGCGGCGGTGCGGCTCCGAGCCGCTGCCGCCGCCGCGCTCTTCAATGAAGCCTTGTTGCCTCCCAGCAGCGGGAACGGGGCCCATGCACGAGATGTCGATCGCGGCGGCAGTCGTCGAACAGGTGGACGCCGCGGCGCGCGAGCACGGGATGGAGGCCGTCGTCCTGGTGCGGCTGCAGGTCGGCGAACTGGCCGGCGTGGTGCCCTCGGCTCTCGAGTTCTGCTTCGAACTGGCCTGCGCCGGAACGCTGCTGGAAGGCGCGGTCCTGGAGACCGAGACGGTGCCGGCCCGCGCGAGGTGCCTCGGGTGCGAAACCGAATGGTCCGTCGGTATGCCGCCCGACCTCGGCTGCCCGAACTGCGACGGCTCCGGCGTCGACCTGCTGGCCGGCCGCGAGCTGCAGATCATCGGCGTTGAACGGGCCGAGCGCCCGGCGGGCGCCGGAGCCCGACAGGAAGGCTGAACTCCCATGTGTCGTACGGTGGAACTCCGGCAGGCGGTCCTGGCCCGGAACGACGACGGTGCCCGCGCCCTGCGCGCCCGGCTCGCCGCCCAGGGCACCGTCGCGGTGAACCTGCTCTCCAGCCCCGGCAGCGGGAAGACCGCGCTGCTCGAGGCCGAACTCTGCCTGGCCCGGGACCGCGGGATTGCCGTCGCCGCCCTCACCGCCGACCTCGCGACGGAGAACGACGCACTGCGGCTGGCCCGTTCGGGCGTGCCGGTGAAGCAGGTGCTCACCGATGGGCTGTGCCACCTCGAGTCCGAGATGCTCACCGGGCAGCTGGCCGGCTGGCTGCCAGCCGGCACCCGGCTGCTGTTCGTGGAGAACGTCGGCAACCTGGTCTGCCCGGCCTCGTACGACCTCGGCGAAACGCTGCGGGTGGCGCTCGCCTCGGTCACCGAGGGCGAGGACAAGCCGCTCAAATACCCCACCGCGTTCGGGCTGGCCAACCTGGTGCTGGTGACGAAAGCCGACCTCGCTGCGGCGGCGGAGTTCGACGAGACGGCGTTCCTGGCCAACGTCGCCCGGGTCAACCCGGGGGTGGAGGTGGTGTTCACCTCGGCCCGGACCGGGCAGGGCGTGGGCGGGTTGCTGGACCGGGCGTGCGCCGTGCTGGACGGTGCGGAGGTGCACCGGCCGGTGATGGCGGGAGCATCGGCGAACGGGCCCGGGCACCTGCACTCCCGCGGGGATGCGCACTCGCACGACGGTGCTGCCGCGGAGAACCTGTGAAGGCCGGTCAGGAAGCTTCGCCCGCAGCCGGTTTGGAGCGGCGGCGGGTGGCTGTCCGCGGGGTCGTCCAAGGCGTCGGGTTCCGGCCGTTCGTCTTCGCGCTCGCCGCCGAACTCGGCCTTGCCGGAACCGTCACCAACACCGGCGAAGGGGTGCTCGCCGAGATCGAAGGGCATACCGAGGCGCTCGAGTCGTTCTGCCGGCGCGTCGCCGGTGACGCGCCGCCGCTGGCACGCGTCGACGCAGTCGAACATGCGCCGTTGCCGCCAACCGGCGCGACCGGCTTCGCCATCACCCCGTCCCGCGGCGACGGCCTGCGGCGCTCCCTGGTCCCGCCGGACACCGCCACCTGTGCGGACTGCCTCGCCGAACTGGCCGACCCCCACGACCGCCGCCACCGGCACCCGTTCATCAGCTGCACCAACTGCGGGCCGCGCCACACCATCGTCACCGGTCTGCCGTACGACCGCGCCAACACCACTATGGCGGACTTCCCGATGTGTCCGGACTGCGCACGGGAGTACACCGACCCCGCCGACCGGCGCTTCCACGCCCAGCCGGTCTGCTGCCACGCCTGCGGTCCCGAACTCTCCCTCGTCGTACCGGGTGACCGGACGACCCGCCGCGAGGACGCCCTCGACGGGGCCCGCCGGATGCTCCGGGGCGGCGCGATCCTGGCCGTCAAGGGCATCGGCGGGTACCACCTGGCGTGCGACGCGCGGAACGTGCCGAGCGTCGCCCGGCTGCGCCGGCGCAAGCGGCGCGGCTCCAAGCCGTTCGCGCTGATGGCCCGGGACCTTGCCGAGCTCGCCGGGCTGGTGCAGGTGGGGCCGGTGGAGGAGGAGCTGCTCACAAGTGCGGCCCGGCCGATCGTGCTGCTCCGCCGCGTGGGTCCGAGAGTCTCGGCGCCGGGGTCGGTGGCGGCGCCGGAGGCCGTTGCGCCCCGCAGCCCCGACCTCGGCGTGATGCTGCCGTACACCCCGCTGCATCACCTGCTGCTCGCGCCGCCCGGGCCGGGGCTGCTCGTGATGACCAGCGCCAACCTCTCCGGCGAGCCGATCGTCACCGACGACCAGGACGCCTTCGACCGGCTGGCTCCGCTGGTCGACGGCTGGCTGACGCACGACCGGACCATCCACGTCCCGTGCGAGGACTCGGTGGTGCGGGTGGTCGACGGGGAGCAGCTGCCGGTCCGGCGCTCCCGCGGCCACGTGCCGCTGCCGCTGCCGCTTCCCGTGCCGGTCCGGCCGGTGCTGGCCGTCGGAGGGGACCTCAAGAACACCTTCGCGCTGGCGCGCGACGGCTACGCCTGGCTGTCCGGCCACATCGGGGACATGGACGACCTCGCCACACTGGAAGCCTTCGACCGCGGGACGGCGCACCTGGAGGCCGTCACCGGGGTCCAGCCCGAGGTGTTGGCGGTGGACCGGCACCCCAACTACCGGTCGGCCCGGCACGCCCGGCGGTCCTTCGGCGACGCACGCGTGCGGCCGGTACAGCACCACCACGCGCACATCGCCTCCGTCATGGCCGAACACGGGCTGGACGGCAGCCGGCCCGTCATCGGGGTTGCGTTCGACGGCACCGGGTACGGCGACGACGGCGCCGTCTGGGGCGGCGAGGTGCTGCTCGCCGACTACGACGGCTTCCGGCGGCTCGGACACCTGGCGTACGTGCCGCTGCCCGGCGGCGACGCGGCGGTGGTCCGGCCGTACCGGATGGCGCTCGCCCACCTGTGGGCGGCGGGCATTCCGTGGTCGGCCGACCTGGCACCGGTCCGGGCCTGCCCGCGCGACGAACTGGCGGTACTCGAAACCCAGTTGGATCGGTCGTTGAACTGTGTGCCGACCTCCAGCATGGGGCGGCTGTTCGACGCGGTGTCCGCGCTGGCCGGTGTCTGCCAGCTGGCCGAGTACGAGGCGCAGGCGGCCATTGAGCTCGAGGCCGCAGCGCTGGCCCACGGGCCCGCCGAGGGGTACGCCTTCGGGCTCCGGCGCGACGGCAGCGTGCTGCTCGGCGAGCCCGAGCCGGTGCTGGCCGCGGTGGTCGCAGACCTCGCCCGAGGGGCGTCCGGCGGCCTGGTCGCCGCCCGGTTCCACGCCGCGGTGGCCGAGCTGGTGCGCGCTCAGTGCCGGGCCGCCCGCGATGAGCAGGGCACGGACACGGTCGCCCTGACCGGTGGCGTGTTCGCCAACGCGCTGCTCTCGTCGGCCTGCGCGCGCGGGCTGCGGGAGGACGGCTTCATCGTGCTGCGGCACCGCCGGGTGCCCCCCAACGACGGCGGGCTGGCGCTCGGCCAGCTGATGGTGGCCGCCCGGGCCGGCGGCCCGGGCGCGGGTTGAGAGGAGAGAAGGAATGTGCCTGGCGGTGCCCGGCAGGGTGATGGAGATCTCGGAAAGGGACGGGACGCGGATGGCGGTCGTCGACTTCGGCGGGGTGGTCAAGGACGTGTGCCTGGAGTACCTGCCCGACCTCGAGGTCGGTGAGTACGCCATCGTGCACGTCGGTTTCGCGTTGCAGCGGCTGGACGAGGAGTCGGCCCGGAAGACCCTCGACCTCTTCGCCGAACTCGGCCTGCTGCAGGAGGAGTTCGGCGACCCATGGGAGGCGGCGGCAGGAACGGGCGCGACGGAGGAGCGGCAGTGAGGTACCTGGAGGAGTTCCAGAACCCGGAGTTGGCGGGCGGGCTGCTGGCCGACATCCGCGCGGCGGTCACCCGGCCATGGGCGCTGATGGAGGTCTGCGGCGGGCAGACGCACACCATCATCCGGCACGGCATCGACCAACTGCTACCGGAGGGGGTGGAGTTGATCCACGGGCCGGGGTGCCCGGTGTGCGTCACCCCGCTCGAGGTGATCGACCGAGCGCTGGCCATCGCAGCCCGGCCCGAGGTGATCTTCTGCTCCTTCGGCGACATGCTGCGGGTGCCCGGCACCGACCGCGACCTGTTCCGGGTCCGCGGCGAGGGCGGCGACGTCCGGGTGGTCTACTCGCCGCTCGACGCGCTGCGGATCGCCCGGGAGAACCCGGACCGCGAGGTGGTCTTCTTCGGCATCGGCTTCGAGACCACGGCCCCGCCCAACGCCATGGCCGTCCACCAGGCCCGGAAGCTGGGCGTGCGCAACTTCAGCATGCTGGTCTCGCACGTCCGGGTGCCTCCGGCCATCGAGGCCATCATGACCTCGCCCGACTGCCGGGTGCAGGGTTTCCTGGCCGCCGGGCACGTGTGCAGCGTGATGGGCATCGACGAGTACCCGGCGCTGGCCGAGCGCCATCGGGTGCCGATCGTGGTCACCGGCTTCGAACCCCTCGACATCCTGGAGGGGATCCGGCGCACCGTACGGCAGTTGGAGCGCGGCGAGCACACCGTCGACAACGCCTACCCGCGGGCCGTCCGCCCCGAGGGCAACCTGGCGGCCCGGGCCATGCTGGAAGACGTCTTCGAGGTGACCGACCGGGCCTGGCGCGGCATCGGAGTGATCCCGCAGAGCGGCTGGCGGCTCTCCCCGCGCTACCGCGACCACGACGCCGAGCACCGCTTCGACGTCTCCGGTATCACCACCTGCGAGCCCGCGCAGTGCCGGGCCGGCGAGGTGCTGCAAGGGCAGCTCAAGCCGAACGAGTGCGAGGCCTTCGGCACGCTCTGCACCCCGCGCACCCCGCTCGGCGCCACCATGGTGTCCAGCGAAGGGGCGTGCGCGGCCTACTACCTCTACCGGCGACTGGGCGCGCCGACCGCTCCCCAGGAGGCGAGCTTCGTTGGCTGACATCGAGATTCTCACCGCGCCGCCGGCGACCGCGCCCGACGGGCCGCCCTCGGCGCCCGACTTCTCCGGGTGGTCCTGCCCGCTGCCGCTGCGCGACCACCCCCGGGTGGTGATGGGGCACGGCGGCGGCGGGGCGATGTCCGCCGAGCTGGTGGCCAACTTGTTCGCCCCCGCGTTCGGCGGCCCTGCCCTCGCCGGCCTCGGCGATTCCGCCGTACTGGAACTCGGCGGCGCGCGGCTCGCCTTCTCCACCGACTCGTACGTGGTGCGGCCGCTGTTCTTCCCCGGCGGCAGCATCGGGGACCTCGCCGTCAACGGCACGGTCAACGACCTCGCGATGAGCGGCGCGCGGCCCGCCTACCTGTCCTGCGGCTTCATCCTTGAAGAGGGAGTGGAGATGGCCGCCGTCGACCGGGTCGCGCGGGCCGTCGGCGCTGCCGCGCGGGCGGCCGGGGTGGAGATCGCCACCGGCGACACCAAGGTGGTCGAGGCCGGTCACGGCGACGGCATCTACCTCAACACGGCCGGCATCGGGCTGGTCCCGGCCGGCGTGGACATCAGGCCGCAGCGGGCCGCTCCCGGTGACGTGGTGATCGTCAGCGGGGAGATCGGCCTGCACGGCGTGGCCATCATGAGCGTGCGCGAGGGCCTGGAGTTCGGAGTCGAGATCGAGAGCGACTGCGCCTCGCTCGGCGGCCTGGTCGAGGCGATGCTCGCCGTCACCCCCGACCTGCACGTCCTGCGCGATCCCACCCGCGGCGGTCTCGCCGCCGCTCTCAACGAAATCGCGATGGCCGCCGGGGTCGGTGTGGTGGTCAACGAGCGGTCGGTGCCGATTCCGCCGCAGGTGGCGAACGCCTGTGCGGTGCTGGGCCTCGACCCGCTGTACGTCGCCAACGAAGGCAAGCTGGTCGCCTTCGTGCCCCGCCGGACCGCCGACGCCGTGCTCGACGCGATGCGCGCGCACCCGCTCGGCGCCGGCGCGGCAGTGATCGGTGAGTGCGTCCCCGACCACCCCGGCATGGTCGTCGCTCGAACCGCGTTCGGCGCCACCCGGGTGATGGACCTGCCCATCGGCGAGCAGCTACCGAGAATCTGCTGATCGCGCAGCAACGCCTGCCCATCGGAACGAGGACAGTGTGCGGATGGACACCGGCACGCTGGAACCGGCGCCCGGGGAGAGTGTGCTCTCGGCTGTCATCTGCACGGGTGCGGGCACCTGCGGTCCGGCCCGGCTTCGTCGGGCGCGAGCCGGCACGGAGCGGTCCTCTGCCCACCCGCTCAATGTGACGGGTCATCAACGAAGCGCGCTTGCGAGGAGATCTGGGGCGGCCGAGTGAGGAGACTGCCCGGGTGAGCACCCCACCCGGTGCCACGGACCGCGACCGCCCCGTCCCGCTGCCCGGTCCCCGCACCCCCTCCGGCGCGCCGTCGCAGTCCGGCGGGCACATGGTGGTGTGCGGCGGCGACGCGCTCGCCCACCGCTTGGCGGTCGAACTCGCCGACCGCTACGGGACCGGCCGTCAGGTCCGGTTCCACGGCGGGCACCCCTGACGGCGGGTTGAATCCCTGGTCCACGAGGGTCTTCTTCACGTGTCGGTGTCGGCGGCGACCTTGTCCAGCAGGGCGGTGCCGACGGCGTTGTCGTGGCCGGACGGGGCCGGCACCACCACGGCGATCACCAGGCCGAGCACGTCAACTGCCGGGCCCCGCTTGCGGCCTGGGACTTTCTTGTGGGCGTCGCGGCCGGTGGTGTCGGCGGGGACGCCAGTGCCGGCGTGCAGGCTCTGGGTGTCGAGGACGATCAGGCTCGGGTCGGCTGATCGGCCCCTGCGCTCGCGGACCTGCCGGTGCAGGAGGTCGTGGATGGCCTGGTCGATGCCGTCGTCGCGTCGTTTGTAGAAGTAGTACTTCACCGCGCCGGTCGGGGGCAGGTCGTGGGGGAGGTAGTCCCATTGGCAGCCGGTGCGGGACTGGTGGAGCAGGGCGTTGACGATCTCCCGAATCTCGTAGGCGCCCTGGTGGCCGCTGACGGAGGGGTGCTGGGCCTTCCAGGAGGTGCTGACGGGCTCGATCAGGGCCCGCCGCTCGTCGGATTAGTCGCTCTTGCAGGGCTGGCGATCGCTCACGGGAGACAGTCCAGCACGACCGGGCTTCCCGATCAGCGCGGATACGCCAGCACCACACGTTCCGACGTCACATACCGCCCTCTGAGGTCGGCGGTGGTTCGCGTCATCGGGCGCCGGGCTGCCAGGGGGCTGTCGAGCGGGTGATTGCGGTGAGGGCGCGGTGGAGGGTGGCGTCGCTTGGTGGGCGGTCCCGCCAGCGGGCGCCGATGTGGCCGTCGGGGCGGACGAGTAGGGCTCCGTGCGGCCGGAGGTTGCAGAGAGCGGTGTGCTCAATGGGAAGGGCCTCGATGTGCAGCGGCCATGGTGCGGCGGTCTGTTGCTCCCAGTGAGTGGGGTCCGGGGTGAGCAAGGTGAACCACTCGCCGAGGGTGTCGAGGGTGGAGCGGTCGCGGGTGAGCCAGAGGTGCGGCATGCGACGGCCCGGCTCTGCGGTGGGGACATAGTCCGTGCCCTGGTCGGACGGCTCGGGCGGGGTGCTGCCGTCGGTGAGGACGGCGGCAGAGTGGTAGGTGACGCCGAGTACGAGACCGAGCTGGGCGAAGTACTGCTCCGACCACGGAAGTTCGACCTGTGCCGGTGCTGCTTCGCCGGTCCGCAGCTGCTCGCGGCGCCGGTTCTGTACTTGGAGCAGCAGTTGGGTGTTGGCCACGGCTTGGTGGAGAGTCTGCTGGGCGACGGGCTGTCGCTCCGTCTCATAGGTTTCCAGCAGGCTTGGTTCGGCCCACCCTTGGAGAACGCCCGCCAGTTTCCAGCACAGGTTGTGCACATCGGCGACGCCGGCGTTCATGCCCAGACCGCCGATGATGGGTACCGCATGCGCGGCATCGCCGGCCAGCAGGATCCGGCCGTGACGGAAGCGTTCGGCGACGAACCCGTTCATCACCCAGTGCTGAACCCGCAACACGTCGGCTTGTACGCCGGAGTCGGCGCCGAGGGCGCGCGAGACAAGGCCGGCCCAGTCGGCCCGAGCAGCGTCTTCGGGCGTGGGAACGAACCAGGCCCAGCCTCCCTCGGGGTAGAGCGGGAGGAACGTTCCGTGCGCGGTGAAGTAGACCCCGGCGGGCTGGCGGGCGCACCAGCGGCTGAGGTCGGCGTCGAACACGACGGTGGTGAAGTCCCCGATCGCTCCGGGGCCGGTGGTGTCGATTCCCAGCCGTTGCCGGACCGTGGAGCTCGCGCCGTCAGCGGCGATGACATAGCGGGCACGGACGCGAACCTTCTCACCGTGCTGGTGGTCGAGGAGCAAGGCCACGACGCTCTCGGCCTCCTCGACCAGGTCGACGAGCTCGACCCCGAACCGCATGTGCGCGTCCGCGGCGGCAAGAAGCGTGGGTTCCAACCGATCCTGCGAGGTGACCACGCCGATTGCGGGGCTCTCCGGAACCGGCGCGTTGACCCCGACCATCGCCGCGGTGGCGAAGTCGCGGTCGCGCAGGGTGTCACGGAAGCGGACGCGGCCGTATTCCGGTGCGAATGCGTCGGCCGTGATCTTGTCGGCAAGCCCGAGCTGGCGAAAGATCTCCATCGAGCGCACGTTGACCAGCCGGGACCGGGGAAACGGTGACAGCTTGCGGTGCTTCTCGACCAGCAGTGCCCGCGCACCCCAGCGCTCCAGAAGCACCCGAGCGGTGAGCCCGACCGGCCCGCCACCGACGATCAATACGTCCGCCCCGGCGTTGGCTACGGGCATGTCAAGCTCCTCCTGCCCACCCCGGGTTCGTCGGGGCACTCGGTGACGGTGACAGGCCGGGTCGGCAACTCGGCCGCGCCGGTGGCGTAGCCACGCTCGACGTCGACCTGAACCGCCACCTGGTCAATCATCCGCACCCTGCGGCCGACCGCAATGTCCGCGCGTCGGCATACATCCGAACGTGCTCACGCGGGTGCACGACGACGAGCACACCGCCCCGGCGCAGCCGACCCGCCGTGGACGAAGGCGCGGCCTCCGAGACGAGCCGTACGGCCGGTGAGCGCACCGGTGTCAAACACGAGCCGGTTTTTTCAAGGAGGCAGGCCCTGGCGAGGGTTCCGGGGTCAGGTGAGCGGTCCGGCGGGCCGCAGCATTTGGGTGGACGGCGAGGAGGTCGAAGGGCGGTTGCCGCAGATGCCCGTGGAGTACAGGGCGTTGGAGGTTCGGATCATCGCGGCGTGGTCGGACATGGCGTACCGGTTGATCGAGGTGGCGAACTGCCGCTGGCCGTTGGCCTCGCCGACCAGCAGGGTGTTGTAGCCGGGGATGCCGCCGTCGTGTCCCCAGAACTCGCCGCAGGGCATGGTCATCCGCTGGAGCCCGAGGCCGTAGCCGACGGCCGCACTCGCGCCGTCGGTGCGCTTCATCTCGGCGAGTTCGGCCGGGCCGAGCAGTCGTCCCCCGAGCAGGGCGGCGATGAAGCGGGTGAGATCCGCGGTGGTGGAGATGC
This sequence comes from Kitasatospora sp. NPDC048407, assembly GCF_043200475.1. Taxonomy (NCBI): domain Bacteria; kingdom Bacillati; phylum Actinomycetota; class Actinomycetes; order Kitasatosporales; family Streptomycetaceae; genus Kitasatospora; species Kitasatospora sp. NPDC048407. The sequence goes on from NZ_JBICXW010000008.1 coordinate 37,187, forward strand.
CCGCCCCGGCGGCGCCCGCCACCGACGGGTTGAGTAGCGTCACGTCGGCCGGGCCGGTGGGGAGCTTGAGGTAGCCGTGCGCGTGCGGGGCGGGTACGAAGGGCGAGTCGATGGGCATCGAGGTGTCCGTCAGACCCAGCGGCCGGATGATGCGGCTGGTCACCTCCTGCGCCCAACTGCGGCCGGTGAGGCGCTCGATGAGCATGCCGATGAGGATGTAGTCGGTGTTGGAGTAGTGCCAGCCCTGCCCGGGGGCGAAGTACGGCGGGTACTTGTTGGCGATGTCCACGAGCTGCTGCGGACGGTAGGACGTCCAGCGTCCGTCCGTCAGCCACCGCCGCAGCGTCTCCGGGTTGGTGATGTCGAACGCCGGGTCGTCGGTGTAGTCGTGGATGCCGCTGGTGTGGTTGAGCAGTTGGCGCACCGTGATGCCGGCGCCGTTCGGCACCGCGCCCGGCAGGTGGCTCTCCACGGAGTCGTCGAGGCCGAGTCGGTGTTCCGCGACCAGCTGGAGGACCACCGTCGCGACGAAGGTCTTGGTGACGCTGCCGATCCGGAAACGACCGTCCGGATCGGCGGGCGCGCCGGTGGCCATGTCCGCCACGCCGGCCGCACCCTTCCACACCGTGGAGCCGTTCTCCCGGACCCGGGCCAGCGTCGCCGAGGCGCCGCCCTCCCGCACCATGGCCCGGACCACCGCGTCCATGCCTGCCCCGTCCCCGGCCCGCGCCCCGCTCACCGCCACCAGGTCGGGCGCCGCCGAGGTGCCCGTCGCACCGGCGGCCGGCGCGAAGGCCGCCAGCAGGCCCGCGCAGGCGAGCACCACGACCGCCGAACGCCACCGCCGGCTCTCCGCCCCGATCTTCCCAAGCCTCGGACTCGCTGCCCCGTCCACCATGCCACCCTCCAGGAAACCGGCCGATGAAACCAACACCATTGACCACAAAGGCAGTTGAGAAAGTGTCAGGCCGGTGCGGGAGGAGACGTCCTCCTCGGAGCCGGAGCAGCTCCGTCCCGAGTCCCATCTTCCCGCCCGCAGAACTCCACCTCAGGTCGCGGCCGCCCCCGACGGATCCCTGATGCGCCCCCACGAAGCGGCGGGTCAAAGCCGCCGTACGTCTTCGGCGCCAGCCGCACGTTCTGCAGGACCAGCCGCTCCCGCAGGAAGCTCGCGCCGGTGGTGCGCCGGTTCTCGTACGCTCCGCGCAGTTCGCCGTCGAGGACCGCCGCCATCTTTCGCGCTGCCTCGGCTCGGGTGGCGAACCCGCTCCGCCGGCGGGTGCGGCGCCGCCCTTCGTCGGGGGCGGGGTCGATGCAGTGCGTGCACTTGCCGGGCTTCACGTCCACGGCCAACTGCGGGCACCACGGGCCCAGTTGCTTGCCGTTGCTCGGGACCAGCTGTTTTGGCTGCCGGTGGACGCATGTGGACGGAGTTGGACATCTCTGGCCGAGGTGACACCTGGGCCTCCGTCAGGCCGTGCGAACCGCGCGAGCAATCGCTTGGGGGTCAACTTTGCTTTGCGTGAAAGGAGTTGGCCGCCTGCTCGGGACCCATCTAGCAGGCGGCCAATTCGGCAAGGCATTAGACTCGCGGGCAAGGGGGACCTGGCGTGCAATCACTGGCATCTCACGACCCGACGCACATCGGACCGTTCCGCACGGCCGGGGTGCTCGGACAGGGCGGCATGGGGCAGGTACTGCTCGGGGTGGCGCCGGACGGGCGGCTCGTCGCCATCAAGCGGGTGCACGCCGACCTCGCGGAGGACCCCGGGTTCCGCTCCCGCTTCCGGCGGGAGGTGGACGCATCCCGCCGGGTCTCCGGGGCGTACGCCGCACCGGTCATCGCCGCCGACCCCGATGCGCCCACCCCCTGGCTCGCCTCGCTCTTCCTCGCCGGGCCGACCCTCGCCGAGGCGCTGGAGGCGGGCGGGGCGCTGCCCGAGCAGACGGTGCGCCTGCTCGCTGCCGGGCTCGCGCAGGCGCTGGCGGAGGTGCACCGGGTCGGGCTCGTGCACCGGGACCTCAAGCCGTCGAACGTCCTGCTGACGGCCGACGGCGTCCGGGTGGTGGACTTCGGGATCGCCCGCGCCGCCGACCACGAGACGGTGCTCACCCGCACGGGAGCCGTGATCGGCTCGCCCGCGTTCATGTCGCCCGAGCAGGTGCGCGGCGAGCAGCCGGGGCCGGCGAGCGACGTCTTCTCGCTCGGCGTCACACTCGTCACGGCCGCCACCGGCCGTAGCCCGTACGCCGGTGACTCGCCGCTCGCCGTCATGCACGCCGTCGCGCACGGCGTGCCCGACCTCGCCGCGGTCCCGGCCGGGCTGCGCCGGATCGTCGACCCGTGCCTGGCGAACGAGCCGGCCGACCGGCCGACGTCCGGTCAGCTCCTGGAGCTGGTCGGCCCGCTGGCCCCGACCGCACGCCCGTGGCCGGCGAGCGTGTACGCGCAGATCGAAGAGAAGAGAAGCACCGCGGCCCGGCTGGCGCAGGCCGCGCCCCCGGTCGCCCCTGCTCCGGCGGTGACCGCATCCGTGGCCACCGCGCCCCCGGTCGCCCCTGCTCCGACGGTGACCGCCTCCGTGGCCACCGCCCCCACCATGACGGCCCCCGTCGCGAAGCCCCCAGCCCCACGCCGCCGCCCCCGCTGGCTCGTCCCCGTCATCGCGTCCTGTGTGGTGCTCGCCGCCGTGGCGGCCCTGGTGCTGACAGCCGGCCCGGACAAGGTGTACCAGGCGGTGGCCCCCGACCCCGTGCCGACACCCGGCAGCACCCCGCTCGCCGAGGTCGCCGACAAATACACCAAGACCCTCCCCACCTGCGCGCAGGCCGACCGCAGCATCAAGGCTCCGGCCGACTTCGGCGTGCCCAGCGGCAACAGTGACGGCGTGGGCCAGGAGCCCGGCCCGGACGGGCAGCAGCATCCGGCGAACTCCTGCGTCTGGAACAGCCGCTCGGGCGACGAGGTCGGGGTCTACTGGGACCTCTTCCTCTCCCGACCGGGGGGCCTCACCGGTGCCCAACTCGCGAAGCAGCATTACGAGGGCATGTACCTCGGCGCCAAGACCCCGCGCGACCCGAACCTCGGTGTCGGCGAGGAGGGCATGTGGTACGCCACCCCCGATGACGCCAACTGCGAGCTGTACGCCCGGGACGTCAACGTGGAGATGTTCATCATGGTCAAGGGCGTCCACTACCCGAGGGGGGCGGCCTGCCAGAACCTCGCCAAGGACATGGCCCGCCAGGGCCTGGCGGCGGTGGCGGCCCTGTGAGCGGAGAGAACCAACTGCCCCGGCAGGCCGGACCGTACGTGCTGCTCGCCGAACTGGGCCGGGGCGGCATGGGCCGGGTGCTGCTCGGAGTCACACCGGACGGGCGCCCGGCAGCGGTGAAGCTGGTGCACGCCCGGCACGCGGCCGAGCCCGACTTCCGGGCCCGCTTCCGGCGCGAGGTGGCCGCATCCCGCCGGGTCTCCGGGGCGTACACGGCGGCCGTGCTGGACGCCGACCCGGACGCCGAACAGCCTTGGCTGGCCTCCGTGTTCGTGGCCGGCCCGTCGCTCGCCGCAGCCGTCGGGAAGGCCGGCGCACTGCCGGGACCGGCACTGCACCGGCTGGCGGTCGGCCTGGCAACGGCCCTGACGGAGATCCACCGGGCGGGCCTGGTCCACCGCGACCTCAAGCCCGAGAACGTGCTGCTCGCCGAGGACGGGGCCCGGGTCATCGACTTCGGCATCGCGCGCGCGGCGGAGGGGCGGGAGACCACCGAGCTCACCGGCACCGGCTGGGTGATCGGTTCTCCGCAGTTCATGTCGCCGGAGCAGGCGGACGGCCGGGAGCTGACCGCGGCGAGCGACGTCTTCTCGCTCGGCTCGGTGCTGGTGCTGGCGGCGACCGGCCACAGCCCGTTCGCCGGCCCGTCCGTCCTGCAGACGCTCTACAACGTCGTGCACACCGAACCCGACCTGACCGCCCTGCCGCCGGCCCTGCACGGGATCGTCGCGCGCTGCCTGGCCAAGCAGCCGGCCGACCGCCCCACGCCGGCCGAACTACTGGCCCTGCTCGGGCCGGTGCCCCCGGCGACCGAGCCGTGGCCACCCGGCGTGCAGCTCATGGTGGCGGCGCAGCGGGCCCGCGCCGAGCAGCTGCTGAGCGGCGGGGCCGAGCACCCGGTGCCGCCCACCGCGGCCGCCCCGCCGACCGCGCTGCGCACTGTGCCTGACCTCCCCGTCCCACCGCCCCTTCCCCGCCCCCCACTACAGCTCATGGCGGCGGCGCAGCGGGCCCGCGCCGAGCAGCTGCTGAGCGGCGGGGCCGAGCACCCGGTGCCGCCCACTGCGGACGCCCCGCCGACCGCGCTGCGCACGGTGCCCGACCTCCCCGTCCCACCGCCCCGTCCTCGCGCCCCACGCCATATCAGGTGGTGGGTCGTGGGCGGGCTGATCGCGGCCGGACTCGGCGTCGGCGGCTACCTGTTGCTGGGTCAGCCGGGCGGCGGCAGTGAACTGCCCGACGCCTACTACACGATGCCGACCTGCGCGCAGATGGCGTCCGTTATTCCGATGAAGGATCAGCTGCGGGCGGACAAGGGATCGGACACGAACATCGGGAACCACTCCAAGACCGAGTGTCACTGGTTCCCCACGGCCCCCCTCCGCCAGGGCGATCCGATCCCGGACGAGAGCGGCATCGTCTCCTGGGAGATGTACCGTTCGACCCGCGCCCAGAACGGCACCCGGGCTGCCGAACAGGACTTCGCCGGGACGGGCAACCGGCCCGAGACCGGCCTGGGCTTCGGCGACCAGGCCGACTGGCTCGACGCCACCACCACCGGCCCCAAATGCCAACTCAACGTACGCGCCGGCAACCTGGTGATCCGGGTGTACCTGAAGCGCGGCACCTACCCCGACTGCGAGGCGTCGGCCCGGGACGTCGCGAGGGCGACCCTGGCGGCCATCCCGGCGGGAGCGTGAACCGCTCCCGTGTCATCCCTCAATCTCGTTGATCCCTGCCGACAGCGCACCGCGGTGTCCCAACTCCTGGAGGGCGTCAACGGGTGGGACAGTTCTCGGCATGGAGCAGCCGGATGTGCCGTCAGGGGTCGGGCGACCGGCGGCGGCGCAACGGGCGCCAGGCTCCTGCCGGGCCCCTTTGCCCGGACCCGGGCCCAGTCCAGGCCGGCCTCGAACCGCGCGTACGGCATCGACCACAGCATCCCGAGCGAGTCCAGCATGTCGACCCGGTGTGGCGCCGGATCACCAGCCGAAGTGCGTTATCTGCTGGTCCGTCAGCCGGCGGCTGAGGTCGCCGCCTGGGCGTTGCCTGATGGCCTCGTCGTGTACATGCGCGCCTGTTAGCATCGCGACTCGCGCGGACTTGTGGGGGACCGTGCACGGGGAGAACGGAGCGAGATCCATGAGCGTACCCACTGAGATCTCACAGTTTCGCCTGGGCCACCGAACGAGCATGACCCGCACCGAGGGGCTGCGCAGCACGACCTATCGGTCGCAGTGGCACCTGTTCCCGCTCGGCGCGAGCCGACGCCCGGAAACGGGGTCCGTGGTTCTCGACGTAGTGTGCGGAGACTGCCGCGTCCCGATCAAGGTCGTGCTGGAATCCGAGCCGACCGCCGCGCAGAAGCAGCGGACCCGCAGCACGCTCGGCTGGCTCCTGCTCGTGGCGGGGATCGGCCTTGTTGTCATCGCTTGTCTCATCGGCGGCAGCGGCGCGGGTGCCGGCTTGGCAGGCGTGACCGGCTTGTTCGCCGTGGCCACCAGCTTCGGCGTACGCAGCGGGGCAAAGACCTATTCGGGCGTCCGCGTGGACCGCGACCAGCCCACCACCACGAACACCCCGCACCGGATCTTCGTCCGCTGACGCCGCCGAACGATGGCAGGGTCTGCTCTGTGCCGCCCGGGTGCCCGCGCTGGAGGTGCGCGCCGCCACGGAGGTCAACCGAAGGCCGACCGGCGCGTCCCGGCGATTCGCACCAACTGCTCGACGGTCGTATCGAGTTGTGAGTAAGCAAGGTAGTAAGCGATCTCGTCGGGCTTGGTCAGGCAGTGCCCACCGCCGGCGGACCTGGGTCTCGCCCTGGTAGTCGTACTCGGCCACGGCGGGCAGCCGGACGGCCGCCCAGTGGTAGACGCGCGGGCCCTTGGCGCCGTTGCCGCACGAGATCCGTTCCCAAGCCTCGGCGGGGCCTGGGCGAACAGCCGGTCGATCCGTGGACAGCCTGCGCTGAACTGGGACTTGGGCACTGCCAGGACATGGCCGACGCCGGAAGCGGCCCTCCTGCTCGTAGGCCGAGTCCGCGGTGACCCAGGCGATGGGCAGCTCGGAGGCAAGCGCACGCAGCACCATGGCCTTGGCCAGGTCGCCCTTGGTGTGGAAGTCCCGTTCATCGGGGGATCTTCGCCGCGCGGCAGCGGTCCCGGTCCGCGGCCCGGGACTTGGGCAGGTAGAGCTCTCGGGCGACCAGGGCCCGGCCACGGGCGCCGGTCCGCCCGCGCCGAGGAGGGCTTCGGCAGCTTCGACGATCGCCTGCCGCGTCGCGGCCGCCCGTCGCGTCGTTCGGGAGGACTCTTTCGCTGCCACGGGGGCGACTTCACACTCGCCCGGTACTGGAACCACTTCCACCACTGGCATGGCTTCCAGTAGTGTCCGTGACGGCGAGTCGCGTTGTTGTCCGAGCGCCAGGCTGCCACAACTGCCTTACGACGGAGGGGCATTGGGGTGAGCGGCGAAGCGGCCGAGGAGAAGTCGAGAGCCGCCGGGAATCCGACCTGTTGCGCCTGGTCGCGCTGAACGCCCGAGATCGGTACCCCGACTCGCGGCACCCGCGAATGCCTGGCGATGTGCTCTCACCTTGGAGATCCTGTGACCGATCAGGAAAGTACGGGGAAGTCGGCCGAGCCGGGTCCGGTGCGCGGTGCGGCGGTGGCCGCGGTGTGCGTGGTGGTGGCCGGGGCTCTCGCCACCGCGTCGGGGACGTGGTTCTCGCCGCAGTGGAAAGCGGGTTGGCTGATCACGGGCCTCGGCCTCGTCGCGGTGGCCGTGGCGTGGCCCCGGCGCATCCGCGAGGTGCCGGCCGACGAGGTGAAGAGGCGGGCGACCGCCGTCCTCGCCTTCGCCTGGGTCCTGGTGCTGTGCGTCGCGGCGGTGGCCTTCGCGCTGACCGTCAGCGTCTGGTTCCATGGCCGTGACCTCGACGACACCGCGACGCTTCGGGTCCAGGCCCTGACGGTGGAGTGCGAGGACTCCGGTGAGCACGGGCAGAAGTGCCACTACTCCTACGTCGTGAACGGGCGGGAGTACCTCGGCGACGGCAACTTCGGGGGGTCTCTTCCCGTGACGCTGCGGGTAGACCCGGCCCACCCGGGAGACCTGGGGAGGGCGGACCAGGACTACAGGCTCCTGTGGGTCGGTATCGTGCTCTCCGCGCTGACGGCCGCTGGGGCGGCGTGGGGGCTGGTGGACGGTGAACGGGACCTCGCTCGGCTTGGTCGCGACGGTTACGCACCTGAGCCGGAGCAGGATACGCCGGAGGCGCGGAGCGTGGCCGAAGCGGAGGGGTTCGGTTCGTTCGTCGCCAGGAAGAAGATGCCGGGCAGTGCCGCCTTCGTCGGCGGGTGCATGGGCGCGGTCCTGCTCATCGTTTTCGGGGTCGCCCTGGTGGCGGCCACGGGCTTCGGGTCGGCCCCGAGCCTGATGGGAGTCGTCCTCCTTGTCGCGGCGGTGGCCGTCGTGGTGCTCACGGTCCGACGCGACAGACGCGACACCGCCAGGGCGCCCATCGTGTACGGGTACGAATCCGGCATGGTCATCGCCTCCGAGCGGGGATGCGAACCCCATTCCTGGCAGGACGTCGTCCCTTTCGAGTTCATGCGGGCCCTGAGGAGCAGCAGTGGCCAAGGGAGCAGTTCACGAACCTCCTACCACCGCTGCCTGGAGCTGCGTTCCCCCGCCGGCACCAAACTGCTCGGATTCCTCGGGCAGCGGGAGGCGGACCGGTTCGCCGAGCTGCTCGCGGCCTACGAAGTCCCGCGGGCCCAGGAGCGACTCGACCGGGGAGAGTCGGTCACCTACGGCCGATTCACCCTGAGCGCCGCCGCGTTGACCGTCGACGGCACGGCGCACCCGTGGCGGGACATCCACCACGTCACCACGGCCGACCACGAGGTCGGCGTCGTCCTCCGCACCGGGGAAACGATCTCCGCGTTGCCCGGCGAGACGCCCCACCTCCGCGCCCTCCGCAGCCTGATGGCGCACCGGATCCGGAACGGCGGATCCCTCGCGACCGAAGCCGAAGGCGAGCCGGGCGGGGGCGCCCACTCCTGACCGGCCCGTCCGAGGCGACACCATGCAGGAAGGAGCGGGTCCGGACCCGGCGAAGACGCCCGGCGAGGAGTGGGCAGGGCTTGATGAGCGAAGCAGGGAGGGCACGCCGGCCATGCAGGACGGGATCGATCCCAGGTTTGCCGCGGTCGACGCCGCGCTCGATGCCGCGCTCGATCGGGGCGACCCCGACGCCGGTACCGAGGTGATCAAGCTGGTCTTCGCGAGCGACGGGTTCGAGGCTGTCGCGGCGAGGGTCGAGCGTGCTCTGGGAGCCGACCGGTTCGAGGTTCGGCAGCTGGCCTGCGTGGCCGCAGGCGACCTCGCCCGAACTTCGGGCCGCCTGACTCCCGGCATCTACGCGGCGCTGCGAGCGGAAGGACTCGGAGGGGTGGCGGACACGGCGATCAGGGACGCTCTGACCTTCATCCCGTTCCGGCAACTGTCCTGGTGGTTCCGATGGACCTGGATCCGGCTGACCGTACTGGAGGGGATCGAAGGACGATGGCTGCGCGCCGTCGACGCCGTCGAGACCGCGCGTGATGCCTGGCGGGCCAGGTAGCCAGGTCCGGACGCCCCGAGTGGCCGGGCCGCCGGTGACGCGGCAGGCCGGAGGCGTGGGATTCGCTCCGGGCAGGGCGACCCTTTCGAAGAAGTCGTGGGCGAGGAGTACGTCCGCTTCAAGCCCGGATTCTCCGGGGCGGGGTGCAGGGCCGGGGCACGGCGGGGTGCGCGGTCGGCCGCCGGGTTCCGGCGCCGGTGCAGCGCGGTGCCGGGCCGGACCGGCAGTCGCTTCCGACGCGGCACCTGCGCGGGCAGACCCGGTGGCGGTGCGGCGGGCCGCGTGCCTGACTGTCCTTCCGGTTGCCGCCGGCCGGGGTGGCCGGCGGCAGTGCGGGGAGGGGCATGCGAGGCCGCAGTAGGCGGCCATGAAGCGGGTGATCTGGTCGGTGTGGTCGGTGAGTTCGGGCAGGTAGGAGGGTGATGGCTTCGCGGACTTGGCGGACGAGTTCGCCAGTGTCCTGGGCGGCCGGGTCGACGTAGGGCTCCAGGCGGCGGACGAGTTCGAAGCTGCTGGAGACGTCCACGGCGCGCATGGCCTTCTCCAGGCCGAAGCGGGGCGCGTCGGCGGGCATCACTTCGGGGAGTTTGCGGCTGACAAAGGTGACGCGGTGCAGGACGCGCCAGCACGCGCGAGGGCGGCATGCTCGCGGACGTCGTCGTCGCGGTGGCGAGCATCGACCCGGCGATGGGTGGCGTGGACCGCTGAGAGCCGCCGCACCGCCAGCCGGGCCAGGGGCGGCCGTGCCGGTTCCGGATGAGGCCGGCCACCCGGCGCGCGGCGGAGGGAATGCGCCCTTGACGATGGTGATCCTCTGCGACAGGTTGATTGCACTGTGTGCACATCGGGGGTTGGCAGTGACCTCGGGTGCGCATGAGTCCATCACCGCGAAACAGCTTCCCGGGAGCACCCTTCGTGACCGAAGACCAGCATCTGCTCAAGGTCTACAGCGACCGCGCCTACGTGCACACCACGACAGTTCGGCACCAGGGAAGTACGGTCGCGTTCGCGATGGACGATCAGCGGCGGATCGTCTACAGCGTCCTGGACCTGTCGCAGCACGACGAGGCGAAGGGCGAGGCGGACGCCGCGTACTGGTCGGAGGACCCGCTGCCGCTGCGCTTCCCGGCGGAGGTGGCGCGGGTCGGCTACGCGGTGGCGGGCACGGTGCGGATGCCCGTCGTCAAGCGCGGCGGGCGGGTCGAGGCGGACGCGGCGGAGCGGCTGGAGGAGCAGGAGCTGGACCGGTTCCTGTCGAGCACGGCCCGGCTCGGCGCCGCCGCCCCCTTCCATGCGATCTCCGACGGTACCCACCTGTACGTGCTGCGCCAGTCGGTGCGCGCCGACCATCCCGACGCGGTGTTCCGGCTCGCCGACGGCACCGGTTCCTCGGGCGACCCGGCCCGTACCGACTACCTGGCCAGGGACGGCGAGGCCAGGCTCGCGGTGGTCGACGCGACGCTGCTGTGCGACCGCTTCGTGCTGGCCGGCGGCGAGTTGAAGCCGGTGCTGGAGGTCCGCTACCGGCGCAGCCGGCACAAGGGCCGCCCGGACTCCGCCAAGGACAGCCTCGGCACCCAGGACATGGAAGGGCGGCCGTTCGTCGAGCCGACCCAGGAGCTGTCCTTCGTCCGCAACCTCTCCGGCGGCCGCTTCACCGCCCTGCTGGTGCCCACCGCGGTGCACGGCCGGGAGCGCTGGCAGATCTTCGCGCACAACGACGCCGGCGGCCGGATCGACGGCTTCAGCGTCGAACGCGGCCGGGACGGCCTGTTCAACACCCAGGGCACCCAGGCCTGGACCAGCCCCGACCCGCGCTACCGGGACGCCGTCCACGAGGGCGCGCCCGGCGCCTGCCCGTTCACGGGCCGGCCGCTGGTTCCGGCGACGGACGAGGGCGGGCGGGCCGGGACGGCGCTGCGCTTCGACGGCGTGGACGACGTGGCCGAGCTGCCGAGTAGCGCCCTCGACCTGGCCGACCGCGACTTCACGGTGGAGTTCTGGGCCCGGCGCACCGCCACCGGCGGCCGTCAGGACTTCCTGATCGGCCACGGCGCGACCAGCGGCGTCCGGCTGCGCACGCTGCACATCGGCTTCCGCGGCGACGACACCTTCACCTTCGCCTTCTACGGCGACGACCTGAACATCCCGCAGCGCACCACGGACACCGACTGGCACCACTGGGCCTGCGTCTTCGTCCGCGACACCCGCGAGCAGATCGTCTACCGCGACGGCGTCGAACTCGGCCGCCGCACCACCGAGATGCCCTACGCCGGCCTCGGCGGCCTCACCCTCGGACGTGGCATCCGCTCGTACGGGCGCGCCGAGCTGGACGAGGTCCGGATCTGGCACCGCTCCCGCGGCGGCGCCGAGATCGCCGCCGACCGCGGCCGCCGCCTGGTCGGCAACGAGCCGGGCCTGGCCGTCTACTACCGCTTCGACGAGGGCTCCGGCACCACGCTGCGCGACCAGACCGACCACGCCCGGCACGCCGCGCTGAGGGGCGGCCCCGCCTGGGTCACCTCCGAGGCCCCGGTCGGCGAGGACTCCGCGGTGAGCCGGAGCAGTTTCGGCTTCACCGGGCGCCGGGTGGTCTCCGGCCTGTCCGCGCTGCTGCACCACCAGCAGGAGGCCGCGCCGGCCGGCTACGACCAGTCGGCCAGGCCGGTCAAGCGCCAGGCCAGGGTGCTGCTGGCCTGCACCACCGGCGGGCCCGACCCGGCGACCGGCGCGGCCACCGACGAGGCGTACGTCGCCACCCTGGACCTGGGGGTGGGCCGGGACGGCCGACTGGCCCAGGTCCCCGAGGAGTTGACCCTGCCGGTGCTGGCCGCGCCGGAGTCCAGCGGGAACGTGGAGGCGGCCGGCGAGCTGGACGCCCAGGTGGCCCGGCTGGGACGGGACATCGCCGCCACCGAGGCCGAGATCACCCGGCTCCAGCTGGAGACCGCCGAGACCCCGGAGGTCGAGCGCCAACGGGCCGAGGCGCGCGCCACGTTGGAGAACGATCCCGCCTACTGGCGCTACCGGCTGCGGTTCAAGCTGCAGAAGGACGGCAAGGACCAGTACCTCGCGGTGAACGGCGACAGCAAGGAGCGCGTCGCCCCGCTGGTGCGCACCGCCGACAAGCAGGCCGCGTCGACGGTCTGGACCTTCGAGCCGACCGGTACCACGTTCAACGGCTTCACCTGCTATTTCGTCCGGAACGCCAACTCCGGACTCGACATGAACGTCGACGACCGCAGGACCGGCAACGACATCCCCCTGATCCAGTACCCCCGGGAGGCCGACAACGGCGCCACCCACTTCGCCCTCGACACCTGGAACGGCAACAGCCTGGTGGCCCGCCACAGCGGCAAACCGATCGCGGCCCGGGACAGTCAGGGCGACCGCATCGTCCAGTACGACTACGGGGCGGTCAACTCCTCCGGCGAGAGCATCCTGATCCTGGAGCGGATCGACAACTCGCTGAAGTCCAGCCCCGCCACCGACCGGCTGAACCAGCAGATCGCCGAACTCACCGATCGCCTCCAGCTCCTCGCCACCAAGCAGGACCGGCTCGGCCAATTGCGCCGCGACCTGGCCGCCCAGCAGGCCGGCCTCGCCGCCACACAGGACGAACTGGGCCGGCTCACCGGCGGCGTGCGCGGCTCCGACGACATCGCCCTGCCGGTGCCGCAGCTCGCCGTCGACCGCACCGGGCTGAGCGGTTCCGGCGCCCTGCTGGGCTTCGCCCGCGCCGCCGACCGCCCGTTCCTGCTGGACAGCGCCACCGGCAACGTCGTGCTCTACTTCCGGGGCTCCAACGGCCAGTTCTTCGCCGCCTACTACGACACCCAGGTGCTGCGCTCCTCCCGGCAGCTGCCCTCCGGCGGACGGACGGTCTCGTTCACGGCCCGGGACGCGGCCACCGACCTCGGCCCGACCGAGATCACCGTCGAGGCCGGGGACGGACCGACGCAGGTCACCCTGACGATCCGGCACGACGGGCAGACCGAGAAGTGGTCCCATCTGCCGCGCCGGGCCGAGGACTTCGCCGCCGTGGTGAACGGCGCGGCCGAGCAGCCCGTGACCATCGGCACGGTGCTGCGGATCGACGGCGACGTGGTGCAGTTCAGCGAGGGCACTCTCGCCCCGCTGGCCGGCCCCGGTTTCGTGACCGTCGGCGGCCACGGCTTCCGCTTCGAGGGCAGCCACCCCGCCGGGTCGAAGTCGCTGCGCCTGGGCAAGGGCGCCGAGTTGACCCTGCTGAAGCCCGGGATGAGCGTGCAGCGGGTGCGCTACGACCACCGCTGGTCCACGTCCTCCCAGCCCGGTGCCGTCCTCGCCGAGGGCTCCCGGCTGATCACCGTCGACCCGGGCGGCCTGGCGGAACTGCCCCTCGGCCGCGCGGACGGCCTGGTGCGCGGCCACGGCGGGCGCTGGCGCGCCGACATGCCGGGCCGCGCCTACGCCTTCGACGGCAAGGGCCGCTACCTCGCCCTGCCCGCCGGGCAGTTGACCCGGGCCGGAACCCCGGGCGACCTCACCCTGGAGACCTGGATCAACCCGGAGCGGGCCGAGGGCCCGGTGCGGCTGCTGCACGCCAACGCCGGGGACACCCCGTACGGCCTCGGCCTGCTCGGCACCCAGGCGGTCTCCGGGCTGGTCTTCGACGGCGCGGACGACGCCGCCGTGGTGCCCGGTGCCTTCGGCTTCGGGGACGGCGACTTCACGGTGGAGTTCTGGGCCCAGCGCACCGCGGTCGACAGCCGGTCGCACTACGTGCTCGGCCACAGCGGAGACCAGGGGCGGGCCGGCGAGAGCCTGCACATCGGCTTCCGTTCGAACGGCCGCTTCACCTTCGCCTTCTACGGCGACGACCTGGACACCACCCAGTTGTTCGGCGACACCAAGTGGCACCACTGGGCCTGCGTCTTCCAGCGCGAGACCCGCCAGCAGGTGATCTACCGGGACGGCCAGGAGATCGCCCGGCGCACCGCCAACGCTTCCTACCGCGGGCAGGGCCGGTTCTCACTGGGCACGGTGCTGTTCAATCCCCGCGAGTTCGCCTCCGTCCGGCTGGACGAGGTCCGGCTCTGGTCGAAGTCCCGCGGGGGCGACGAGCTGCGGGCCGACCAGGGGCGGCGGTTGAACGGCACCGAGCCGGGGCTGCTCGGCTACTGGACGTACTCGGCACCGGCACCCGGTGCGCAGGCCGTGCTCGCCGACCGCTCCGGCAACAACCGGCACGCCGAACTGCGGGGCATGCCCACCCCCGTCCCGGCACGCTCGCCGGTCGCGGACGGCGGCTACCGGGTCGTCGCGGCCGTCGGCGACCGGCGGGTGGTCAGCCGGGAGACCTTCCCGCTGCGCGAGTGGGGCCACATCGCGCTGGCCTACCAGCAGTCCTGGGCGGTCGAGTTGGCCGGCGAAGCCCACCTGGAGGTGCCGGACGACGACGCGCTGGACATCGCCGACGACCTGACCCTGGAGGTGTTCGCCCGCGTCGACCGCCTCGGCGAGACCCAGGGCCTGCTCTCCAAGGGCCGCACCGCAGACGGCGTCGGTGGCAGCGTGCCGTACCGGCTGGTCGTCCTGCCGGACGGGCGGCTGGAGTTCGCCTTCGAGGAGCCCGACGGCCGGGCCGTGCGCTTCACCTCCACCGAGGGCGTGAAGGCCGGGCAGTTCCACCGCATCGCCGTGGTCCGCAAGGGCGGCCGCTCGATGCAGGAGCAGAAAGGCACCCAGCAGATCACCGTGGCCGGTGCCGACGGCAGGCCGACCACCCGGAGCGTCGAGCTGGTGGAGTCGCTCGCCGTCCGCGAGTGGCAGGACATCCGCTTCCACCTGGACGGCCGGGAGGCCGGCGCCGCCCGCTACGAGGGCCCCGGGCCGCGTGGCAACGACGCGTCGCTGGAGCTCGGCCGGGCCCGTGAAGGTGCCACCGCACAGCAGCTGACCGGGGTGCTCGCCGAGGTCCGGATCTGGGGTACCGCCCGGGATGCCGCCCGGCTCGGCACCGCCGTCACCGCCCGCGACCGCGGCCTGGTCGCGCACTGGCGCTTCGAGGAGAACACGGGCAGCACGGCGGCCGACGCCACCGGCTCGCACCCGGCCCGGCTGCGCGGCGCCCGCTGGGTGCGCAACCCCGACCCGCGCGGCAGCGTCTTCCGGCTCTACCGCAACGGCGTCGCCGTGGCCTGCGACCCGGCCGGCGCCCCCGGCGTGCCCGACACCGCCGCCTTCGCCGACAGCGGCGACCCGCAACTGACCCTGGGCGCCGTGCTCAAGGGTGGCAAGCCCGCCGAGGCCTTCGACGGCGTGCTGGAGGAAGTGCGGATCTGGCGCACCGCCCGCACCCACGAGCAGCTGCTGGACAACCTGTTCACCCGGCTCAAGGGCGAGAAGGAGGACCTGGTCGCCTACTGGCCCTTCGACCGGGACTCCACCGAGGCGGACAGCGCCCAGGTCCGCGACGAGGGCCTGCGCGGCAACCACCTGGACTTCGGCCCGGCGGCCACCCGCCCGCGCACCGTGCTCTCCGGCGCACCCGTCTCCAACGACGCCGCCCAGGTCCGCTCCGCCCTGGCCGGGCTGCGCACCCCCTTCCACCAGAGCATCTCCGCCGCCCCGGCGGTCGCCGAGTACGCCGACATGCAGTATGGCTCGCGCGGCGAGGCCTTCGGCGTCCTCAAGCGCGCCTACAGCTACCTCCAGGACGGCCGCTGGTACCTGATCACCGGCTACAAGGTCGGCGAACTGGTCAGCGAGTGGGTCAGCCAGATCCAGTTCGACCCCCAGCTCATCGGCTACGTCGAGGGCGCCCCGCCGATCCCCTCGGAGAACCTCACCGCAGGACTGACCGACCCCGGCAGCGACACCTTCGAGGGCGCCTCCACGGTCAGGCTCACCGAGGCCGAACAGGTCGTCCGCTCGCTGTCCTCCGCCAAGGAACGCAGCGTCGACGCCGCCTTCGGCTTCGCGCTCTCCAACGAGGTCGATGTCGACGTCTGGATGATCACCGCCCCGCTCGGCTTCGGCATCGCCAAGTCCATCGCCAAGGGCGGGGTCTCGGCGAGCGTGCGCGGCAACCTGGAGTTCTCCAACAGCTGGGCCGAGGACACCTCCGTCTCCCAGGGCGAGAACACCGCCCGGACCACCAAGGTCTCGCTCACCGGCCACTGGGAGGACCCGGGCCGACTGCTCAACCCCACCGCCGGACGCCGCTACGTCCCCGCCAACACCGGCTTCGCCGTCGTCCAGTCGCAGACCGCCGACGTCTTCGCGCTGCGCCTGGCACACAGCGGCGCCCTGGTCGCCTACCGGATCCAGCCCAACCCGGACATCCCCAAGGACTGGAACGTCGTCCCGTTCCCGATCAACCCCCGCTACACCAAGCAGGGCACCCTGGACGGCACCGTCGGCTTCGACGAGCGCGGCAAGGTCGCCGACCCCGACTACCGCGGCGGCCGCGACCGCGGCGAGTACAGCTACTTCAAGCCCCGCGAGGCGTACGCGCTCAAGCGCCGCATCCAGCGCGACCAGCAGCGCCTGCACAGCTACTACGACAGCGTCTCCACCGAGACCCACGCCCCCGACCCGCTCGCCCAGAAAGCCGGCCGGGTGCTCGGCGGCGCCATCGGCGCGGACGCCGCCCCGGCCCGCGGCCGGGACGCCACCGACAGCGCCACCGGACAGGGCTTCTCCCGCCGCGACCTGGTCAACACCTACGTGTGGACCGCCGCCGGCGGCTTCTTCGCCGAGACCACCGAGACCACCGACGTGGTCAGCGAGACCACGTCCGGCTCGTACTCACTCTCCGGCTCGGTCGGCACCTCGATCGGCACCTCCTTCCAGATCGCCGGCATCGGCATCGGCGCCCAGCTCGACGCCTCCGTCGGCGGCGGCATGACCGCCACCCGGGCCCGCGGCAAGGAGGCCACCCGTTCCTTCGGACTGGAGGTCGAAGTCGCCCCCAGCAGCAACCTCCAGAGCTACGACACCGATCGCAACCCGGTCTTCGACCAGGACGGGAACCCCGTCAAGGTACCCGGGAAGGTCGACGCCTACCGCTTCCTCAGCTTCTACCTCGGTGAGGACAGCGAGCACTTCGACAGCTTCTTCCACAAGGTCGTCGACCCCACCTGGCTGAACAACGGCAACGACCCCAACGCGGCGGCGCTGCGCCAGGCCCGTCAGTCGGACCGCAAGCCGCCGTGCTGGCGGGTCCTGCACCGGGTCACCTTCGTCAGCCGGGTCCTGCCCGACATCCCGCCGGCCGACGCGCCCCCGCTGGAGAAGGCCATGCGGCAGCTGGACGTGGAGAGCAACTACGAACTCGTCCGCCGCCTCGACCCCTACGTGAAGGGCGCCGCCACCGGCCTGCCCGAACTGTCCGCGGCCACCCGCACAACGCTCGCCCGGGAACTGCCGGAGCTGCTCCCGCACGCCGACGACGTGATCGGTTTCCTCGCCCAGTACTACGGCGTGGAGGCCTGAGAGGGTCTCCTCCAGTCCGGCCAGCTGCTCACGCAGGGCAGCGGGGTCGGACAGGAGGCCGTCGGTGCGGCCGGCCAGGTTGCCGAGTTCGGCGCTCTCCACGGCGGCGACACCCGCCACCAGGCCGGGAACACGGTGCAGGCGGAGCGCGAACGTCCCGGCGGGCCGGTCGCGCACCGACTGCACGTCACTTTCCCGCCCTACCACGGGAGCCCGGACACGCGACCGGGAACCTCCGAAAGCACGTCGCCGCACCCGACGGCACCCACACTGGATCGTATGGACACCGAAGACGCTCCCACGCCCCGCCGCGAGGTCTACGACGCCGGCACCAAGGACACCCTGCCCGGCACCCTGGTGCGCTCCGAGGGCGACGACCCGAGCACGGACGAACTGGTCAACAGCGTCTACGACGCGCTCGGCACCACCTTCGACTTCTTCCGGGACGTGTACGGCAGGAACTCCCTGGACGGCGAGGGCGGCCCGCTGCGGGTGACCGTCCACTATCGCGAGAAGTTCCCCAACGCCTTCTGGGACGGGAAGCAGTTCGTCCTCGGCGACGGCGACGGCACGGTGTACCAGCTGCGCCCGCAGGAGATCCTCGACGTCGTGGCGGCCGGCATGGTCCGGCAGATCATGAACCCGGAGCTCGTGTACGCCTTCGATTCCGGGGCGCTCTCCGAGTCCGTCGCCGACGTCTTCGCCTCCCTCGTCAAGCAGTACTCGCTCGGCCAGAGCGCCGACCAGGCAGACTGGCTCCTCGGCCTCGGGATGCTCGCCCCGGGCGTCAAGGGCAAGGCCCTGCGCTCACTGGCCGCACCCGGCACCGCCTACGACGACCCCGATCGGATCGGCAAGGACCCCCAGCCGGCCCACACGGACGACTACCGGGAGATGCCGGCCTACCGGGACAACGGCGGAGTGCACGTCAACTCGGGCATCCCCAACCGCGCCTTCCACCTCACCGCGACCGCCATCGGCGGCAACGCCTGGGAGAAGGCCGGCCGGATCTGGTACGACGCCGCCACCGGCGGCAAGCTCTCCAGCGACGCCAAGTTCGCCGACTTCGCCAAGCTGACCGCGACCGTCGCCGAGGAGCTCTACGGCACCGGGACCGAACTGGACGCCGTCAACAACGCCTGGAAGACCGTCGGCGTTCTCTGACCTCCCGGTCGGAAGTCCCGTGGAACCGCCCCGCCGCGGGTGCGGCGGGGCACGAACAGCCAAGCGGGGCAAGGGTGGTCAGCCGCCGGGGGGCAGGGCGGCGACATCCGTGGGAGTGGGGGCCGGGGTCTGCACGCAGTACTCCTGCTTGCCGAAGATGCTGTCGCAGTACTGCCAGAACTTCATGTGCCAGTCCGGGCCCAGCAGCGGACACCAGTCCCTGGAACTGTGCGGGTGGCACTCCAGCCAGCGTCCCCCTTCCTCCTCCTCGTTGCCCTCGGCGCGCTGGACACCCGCCCGGTGCGCGGCGGAACGGGGTTCGGCCTGGGCGGGGGCGGTGAGCACACCCACCGCGAAGACCGCGGTGAGGAGAGTGGCGGTCACGCGTCGTACGGTCATGAGCTGTCCTCCAGGGGTGTCAGCGGTGAAGGCCCGCTCGGGGACTCGGTTGCGGATCAGTCGACGCGGGGGCCGATGACGTCCCCGATCCTGACCGTCGTGAACAGGTCGACGTCTGCACTTGGTCCTCCGGCGGTGGCCATGCCCCGTCCAACGACCGCGCAGGGGAAGCGGTCACATCCGGACCTGGCTGCTCACCCTGTTGGCGGCCCGGCCCGGCCGGGCGCCGGTGTCGGGTGGGTCGCCGAGTTCGACTGACTGTTCATCAGTGACTCGCGGGTGTCCGACCGTTGGGCCGGGTACGCTGGGCGCAAGGGTTGGCGGCTGGCTGGGGGCGGGCGTGGGGACCAGGATTTCGGTGTCGCTCAAGGGGCCGTTGGGGCTGGACGACGCGTCCCGGCTGCTGGAGGAGCTGGCCGCGCAGACGGGCCTCGGCTGGCGCGAGGAGCCGGTCGACGAGGGCAAGGTCCTCAGCGGTGGCCTGGTGGAGATCCTGCTGGTCGCCGTGGTGAGCAAGACGACCGAGCTGGCCTTCGAGGCGGTGCTGGAGCGGGTGAAACAGGTCGTCGAGCGCTGGCGCGAGGAGCGGCTCGACAGGCCGGAGGCAGCGGTCGACGCGCAGGCCCTGCCCGGCACCGAGGCGACGGGTGCGCAGGAGCGGGACGGCTGAGATGGCCTCCCGGGCGTTGGTGATCGGACCGGGCGAGTACGCCGAGGACTCGGGCCTGCCGGGCCATCCCACGATCCGCGCGAGCGCCCTGATGTACGGGCACGCCCTGGCCGGCGACGCGATGTGGGGCCCGGAGAGCTACCGCGTCCTGGTCGGCGAGCAGGCGCGGACCGCGGACGACGTCATGCGGGCGTTGCAGGGGGCCGCGGACGCGACCGGGCCCGAGGACGTCCTGCTGGTGGTCTACGTCGGCCACGGCCAGTACTGGAGCGACGTGCCGGGCGGTCAGGTCCACTTCTCGGTGGGGTCCTCGTACAAGGACAAGCCGTGGACCTGGCTCTCCAGTTGGTACCTCTACCGCGCCATGCGCAAGGCCAAGGCGCGGCTGAAGGTCCTGATAGCCGACTGCTGCTACTCCAACATGCTGCCGATCCTGAGCGGAGGGGACGAGGCGCTGGTCCTGCCCGGGGTGCTGGGCCGGCGGGACGAGGGCAGCTGCGTCTTCACGGCCGTCAGGAACGTCAGGGCCGCCGACGCCGAGGGCTGTTCGAGCCTGCCCGCACCGCTGGACCGGTGCACACCGTTCAGCGGACACCTGCTGCGCGTCCTGCAGGGCGGCACCAAGGACCACAAGGACCGGCTGACCATCGGCCTGTTGCGCGAGGCGGTGCGGCGGGAGATGGAGGACTGCGCGCACCAGGCGCCGGGCATGCTGCTCAACGACGCCCGGGACGGCACCCCGCTGTTCACCAACCAGATGGAGCGCCGGCTGCGGGATCAGAGCCAGGTGCCGGCCAGCGCCGAGGACTGGATCCGGCATCTGATGCTCGATCAGGACTACTTGCTCGACGTGCTGTTCGGGGACGAGCGGATGGTCGGGGACATCGTCGGCACGCTGAGCAGGAGGCCCGACGACGCCAGTCAGTCCCTCGCGCGCCACCTCGACGAGAAGGCGAACACGCGGTTCCAGGAGGCCGAGACCTTCGCCCGGTACTGGAACCGGGTGGAGCGGGCGCCGCGCACATGAGCGGCAGCCTGCCGGGCGAGGCCGCCGGGGGCGGCCCGGAGCGCCCCTCGGCCCTCGGCTACGGGTGGGTGACCACCTGCTCGATCGAGAGCTTCGTGCGTCGCATGCAGGCCATCCGGCTGGGCACGGCCAACGACGACGGGGCGCAGCCCGCCACCGCGATCCGCCTGCTGCACGTGTTCGCCGTCAGTCGCTCCATCGACGATCTGCTCACGGCGGCCTCGACGTCGATGCCCGCGTCCAGCCCGGCCCTCCCCGCGCGGGACCGCCTCAACTACTGGGACTCCGTCAACATGCTGGCGACCGCGGCCCTGTGCCGCAGCGCCGAACAGGCCGCGGAGCTCGCGTGCAAGCAGTGGGAGGCCGAGGGACGCGGCGCAGCGGGGCGGGGCACACCGCTGACCGACGGCATCGTGCACGACGTCGCCTGCCAGCGGACCGCGCCGGACGTCGCCGTCTTCGTCCGGGAGTGCCGGCGGGCGCAGGGGCCGGTGGACAAGACGCTGCGCGTCTTCACCCGGCCGAGCTCCGGACGGACCAATCTCGACAAGGCGCTGCTCTACATCCTGCTGCGCGAACAGGGCTGCGACCCGGAGGCCACCAAGCTGCTCCTGCAGACCCTGTCCACGATCGACCGGCACGGTTCGACGCAGGCGGCGGACACCGACCCGGCCGAGTTCCACGACCTGGTCGGGGCGCTCTACCAGCTCAGCCCGGCCGAGCAGATCCTGGAGAACTGGGTCGATGCCCAACTGGCCGACCCGGAGCAGGTGATCGCGACCAGGCGGATCGTCGCCCGGCTGATCGCCAGCGAGACGGGCAGCCCCGACACCCTGGTCGAACACGTCGGCGCCCGGTTGTCCCGGCACGACATCGTCGAGATATGCGGCCAGTTGGCGACGACGCGGCCCGAGAAGTGCGACGAGATCCGCCGGCACGCCGCGGCCCGGAGCAGCAACGACGAGCTCGCCGAGCTCGTCATCGCCTGGCACCGCTCCCAGATCCTCACCCGGACCACCAAGGACCTCCTCGCCGACGTCGTCGCCGTCGGGGTCGGCGGGGCCACCGGACCCCGGCCGCGGTCGAGGGTGGCCGACCTGGACAAGGTGTTGGCGAACTTCAACGCCGAGGCGGAGTGCCGGCGACTGCTGTGGATCGCCGCGGCCGAACAGGTCGAGGGCCGCTCGGGGATCGAACTGGCCGAGCTGCTCGGCCGAGTCGAGCGCACCAGCGACCGCTACCGGGTGGCGCGCAGGACCGCGCGCAAGCTCACCGCGCACGTGCTCGGCGACGGCGCCGACCCCGCCCTGTTCGTCGACTACGTCACGAGGCTGCGCGTCGACGGGCGCTCGGACGCTGTCTTCCTCGCCCTCAAGGAGTTGGCTGACCCCTCCGACCCGGGCAGCTGGTCCGAGGGGTCGGCGCTGGTCATCGCGGAGATCGCGGTCCGCCTCTACGCCCGGGACGCGGGGCGCGACGGCTGGGACCTGCTGGAGCGCTGCCTGGAGAACGAGCAGCGCATCAGCCACCAGGACGTGGCGGCCGTCGTCGCCCGGCTGCGCGAGCCCGACAGCACGCTGCCGGCGGACCGCAGGCTCTTCCTGCTGCGCGCCACGGTGGGCCGCTGGTCCGACACCCACGCCCGGGAGAACGCGGTCGAGTTGCTGCGGGAGAAGGGCTACGACCCGGAGGCGGCGGAAGTCGTCCGCTCACTTCGTTAGGCGGCGGAAGTTGTCCGCTCACTTCGTTAGGTCGGGGGCGGGTGTCGGCGCCGGCAGCAGCGGGGCCTCCTGCCCCACGTGCTGGCGCGAGGTCCTGACCAGGATCTCGAAGGCGCCGAGCGCCAGGGCGGCCACCAGCACGCCCACCGCGAACTCCTGGTGCGTCCCGACCGAGGAGTTGCCCAGCAGCGTCAGCAGCATCAGCGCGGCCAGGTAGGCGGTCAGCCAGATCGCCGCCCGGGCCGCCGCGCTGGTGCGCCAGTGGCGCAGGAGCGTGACGTGCTCCTTGGCGTCGTAGATCCGTCCGAGGAGTGGGAGCCGGCGCGAGAGGACGGGGAGTATCAGCAGCAGGGCGCTGCCGCCGGCGAGCGAGGCCATGGAGCGCCACATGCTTGCCCAGCCCGCGCCGTAGAGGATCAGCGCGATCAGCGTGAAACTCACCCGGGCCAGCCCCTCGTGGACGGTGCGCCGTCGCGAGGAGTGCCGGCCCAGCTTGCTCCGGAGCGAGACCAGGACCACCCCGGGGAAGGCGTAGATGATCAGCGTCAGGACCCCGGTGACGGCGGTCAGCGGGGCCCAGCTCCCGCCGGCCAGCCACAGCACGATCGCCCCGATGAAGAAGTCGGCCAGCAGGATCAGCCAGTAGACGTCGTAACGCTGCCGCAGCGAGGCCCTGCGGGCGCTCTGCAGGCCCCGGTGCGTGAGGTGGGCCCGGCTGAGCGCGGCGACCTCGCGGGTCACGGCCTGTCCGAAGACGAGGCCGGCGCCGAACGGCGAGGCCACGGCGTCGATCCTGAGCAGCCACCCCAGAACGTTCAGGTCGGCGGCGAACGCGAAGTCGACGAAGGGCGACTCGGGCCCGTCCACGGCCTGGTGCGAGGGGGACCCCAGTGGCTGCCAGTGCGTCTGGTACCGGCCGAAGACCACCTGCAGCGCGATGTACAGGGCGGTCGAGCCGACTATCGTCCCGAAGACCGCCCAGCGCAGCCGGGCCGCCTCGCCGATCCCGCGCCGCTTGACGTTCCCGGCGAGTTCGAGTGGCGCCTGGAAACCCACGTAGGCGTAGATCACGCCGCTGTTCACCACGGCGGCCAGCACCGCACTGCCGCCGTGCCCGCGCGGATCGGCGGCCGACGGCAGGATGCCGCGCTGCACGCCGTGGGTGAGCAGCAGCGCGACGGCCAGGACCGGGACGGCGACCTTCGCCAGGGTCAGGGCGGTGGAGAAGCGGAACAGGAGCCGCGGTGCAATCAGGTTGACCGCACATATCAGCATCATGAAGGCCAGCGTGTACCCCCAGCCCACGAGGGTGAGCCGGTGGTCGACGAGCAGCCCGGGGAGCTTCCAGGACAGGCCCTGGGTCATCGCCAGGGCCTCGCTGGCCGAGTTGATCGCGTAGAAGATCCACAGCCCGGCGGCGATCACGGTCGCCACCAGCGGTCCACTGCTCTGCAGGGGCAGGAAGATCAGCCCGCCGGTCTTGGGCGCGGCACTGCTCAGTTCGACCATGACCCAGGCCACCACCAGCATCAGCCCGCCGCCGACCAGCCAAGCCAGCCAGGCGCTGGAACCGGCCTGCTCGTACGCCTTCTGCGCGCCCACCAGCCAGCCCGACCCGAAGACGCCCCCGGCCGCCAAACCGACGAGATGGTAGACAGGCAACCGGCGTTGTTCGTCCTCGTCCTCGATCCGCACCGCCTGTCCGCTGCCGCGCCGCGCCTCGTGGACGCTCACTTGGGCCCTCCCCGACGTTCACGGTGCTGGCTCCCCCATGCACAGCATCGAAAGGCTACAGAACACGACACGATCCGGGTGATGGTCCGTCAGGAAATTGCTACGCAATGAAAATCAGGTCAGCATCCGGTGCCGGGGTCCGGGCCGCTCGCTGTCGTCCACTGTCCCGTGGCCGGGCCCGGGGCAGCCGCAGTGGCCCCAACTGCTGGTCCAGGAGGTGCCGCCGGCTTCGCTCCCGCCGGTCGCCTGCAAACGACCTCAGTATCGTCTGGGCAGGTCAAATGCCCTTTCGGGCCAGGAAGTTCGCGAGACCGTTGACTCCGTCGCCGATCGCCGGGCAGGATGCCGGTCATCCAGGCGGACACGGCCGGAATCACACTCTCTCCACCCGTACCTTGCAAGGTCTCCGCAACAGATGCACTAGGACAGGAGGGGGCCCAGTGGGGAACGTCTGCACGGTTGCGTTGGAGCCGGACGTCCGACCAAGCCGGTCGGGGCTTCTCGGATCGCATCGCATCAGCCCCGTGGACGGGATGTTCGTCACCCGGCGGGGACACCGGGGTGGGACGCGGGCCGGGGGCGCTCGCCGCACCGCCCCCGGGGCGGGCCGTGCCGTGTTGCCCGGCCGGGCGCGGTGACGGCGGTCATGACGGAGACCCGCATGCGAGTGGCCCTGATCGGTGCGGGCCCCCGCGGTCTGTCCGTACTGGAGCGGCTCTGTGCCAACGAGCGGATCAACCCCTCCCCGCGTCCCCTGACCGTGCACCTGATCGACCCCGACCCGCCGGGGGCGGGCAGGGTCTGGCGCACCGACCAGTCGCGGCACTTGCTGATGAACACCGTGGCGTCCCAGGTCACCGTGTTCACCGACGACAGCGTACGGATCGACGGCCCGGTGGAGCCCGGGCCGAGCCTGTACGAGTGGGCCCGTTCGCCGTACGGGGCCGAGGCCGACGTGCTGGCCGAGGCAGCCTCGCTGGGCCCCGACTCCTACCCCACCCGCGCTTTCTACGGGGCGTACCTGCGGGCCGTGTTCCAGCGCCTGGTCGAGCGGGCGCCGCAGCATGTCACGGTCCGGGTGCACCGCTCCCGGGCGGTCGCCCTCACCGGTGAGGGGTCTCAGCGGGTCCGGCTCGCGGACGGCGGCACGGTCGACGCACTGGACGCCGTGGTGCTGGCCACGGGGCACGGACCGGCCGTACTGGGCCCAGAGGAACAGCAACTCGCCGACACAGCAGCGGGATCGGGGCTGCGCTACCTGCCGCCGGGCAATCCGGCCGACGCCGACCTGAGTGCCGTCCGGCCGGGCGAACACGTTCTGCTGCGCGGCCTCGGGCTGAACTTCTTCGACCACCTGGCGCTGCTGACCGAGGGCCGGGGCGGCACGTTCACCCGCCGCGGCGGCCGGCTGGTGTACCGGGCCTCCGGCAAGGAGCCTGTGCTGTACGCGAGTTCGCGGCGCGGCGTGCCGTACCAGGCTCGTGGCGAGAACCAGAAGGGCGCCTACGGGCGGTACGTCCCGAGACTGCTCTCGGTCGAGTTCGTCAGCGCCCTTCGCCGGCAGGACGCCCCGCTCGACTTCCGTCGCGACCTGTGGCCGCTGATCGCCCGCGAGGTCGAGAGCGTGTACTACGGCGCGCTGCTGGACGTCCGCGACCGCCCGGCCGACCGGGGGCCGTTCACCGAGCTCTACCTGGCCGCCGAACGGCCGGAGCGGCGGGCCGAACTCCTGCACGCGTACGGCATCGACCGGGCGGACCACTGGGACTGGGAACGCCTGGCCCGACCGTGCGCGGGCCGGGAGTTCGGCGACCGGGCGGAGTTCCGGTCCTGGCTGCTGGAGTACCTGTCACAGGACCTCCGGGAGGCCCGTGCCGGCAACCTCCGGGGCCCGCTGAAGGCCGCGCTGGACGTCCTGCGCGACCTGCGCAACGAGATCCGGCTCGCGGTGGACCACGGCGGCCTGGCCGGCGACTCGCACCGCGAGGACCTGGAGCGCTGGTACACCCCGCTCAACGCGTTCCTGTCGATCGGTCCACCGGCCGCCCGGATCGAGCAGATGATCGCGCTGATCGAGGCGGGCGTGCTCGAACTCACCGGCCCCGGAACCACGGTGAGCGTCGACACCGGCCGCCGGGCCTTCGTCGCCCGTTCCGGCCGGGTGCCGGGGCCGCCGGTCCTGGCCACGGTGCTGATCGAGGCCAGGCTCCCCGAACCGGACGTGCGCCGGACCGCCGACCCGCTGCTGCGGCACCTGCTGGACAGCGGCCGGATCGCTCCCTACCGGACGTCGGGCGCCGGCGGTGACGAGACCGGAGGCCACGAGACCGGCGGACTGCACGTGACCGGCCGCCCGTACCGGGTGGTCGACGCCGACGGGAGGGCGCACCCGCGCCGGTTCGCCTACGGGGTTCCCACCGAGGGCGTCCACTGGGTCACGGCGGCCGGTATCCGTCCCGGGGTGGACTCCGTGACCCTGGGCGACTCGGACGCGATCGCACGCGCCATACTTTCGCTCCGGCCCGTGGGGCACCAGGAAACCGACAGGACAGGAGTCAGCGCGTGACACTTGAGACCGTGCCATCCGAGGCGGAGGCGGACACCGGTCTGCTCTCGCCGGTCCGGGCCGGCACCCCGATCGAAGGCGCGGTCGGCGACCGGGCCTGGCTCCAGGCGATGCTGGACGCCGAAGCGGCGCTGGCCCGGACCCAGGCCGGACTCGGAGTGGTGCCGGCATCGGCGGCCGAGGCCATCACCGCCCTCGCCCGGGTCGAGAACTTCGACGTACGGGCGCTCGCACTGGCCTCCCGGGAGACCGCCAACCCGGTGGTCGGCCTGGTCCGGGCCCTGACCGAGCTGGTGGCAGCCCGGTACCCCGAGGCGGCGGAGTACGTCCACTCCGGCTCGACCAGCCAGGACATCCTGGACACCGGGGCGATGCTGGTCGCGGCCCGCGCCCTGCGGATCATCCGGGCGGACCTGGACCGGGTGGCCGAGGCGCTCGCCGCACTGGCCGAGGCCCACCGGTCCACCCCGATGGCGGGACGCACCCTCGCCCTCCAGGCCGTGCCGACCACCTTCGGCCTGAAAGCCGCCGGATGGCGGCAGTTGGTGCTGGACGCCGACCACCGGCTGGCGCTGGTCGAGCAGACCGGTCTGCCGGTCTCGCTGGGCGGCGCGGCCGGCACCCTGGCCGGATACCTGGAGAACGCCCGCGCCGCCGACCCCGCCACCGACGACGACCCGGCCGGCTACCTCGACCGCCTGGTCGACGCCTTCGCCGCCGAGACCGGACTGGCCCGGCCGGTCCTGCCCTGGCACGCGCTGCGGACCCCCATCGCCGACCTGGCCGCCGCGCTCGCGTTCACCGCCGGGGCACTCGGGAAGATGGCGGTCGACGTACAGGTCCTGACGCGGACCGAGATCGGCGAGGTCGGCGAGCGGCCGGTGGCCGGACGCGGAGCCTCCTCCGCCATGCCGCACAAGCAGAACCCGGTGCACTCCACTCTGATCCGCAGTGCCGCACTCCAGGTCCCGGTCATCGCCACCGGTCTGACGCAGTGCCTGATCACCGAGGACGAACGCTCCGGCGGCGTCTGGCACGCCGAGTGGCAACTGCTGCGAGAGGCACTCCGGCTGACCGGCGGCGCCGCGCACACCGCGGTGGAACTCGCCGAGGGTCTGCAGGTCCGGCCCGAGCGGATGGCGGCCAACCTCGCACTGACCGGCAGCCAGATCGTCTCCGAACGCGTCTCCGCCGTCCTCGCCCCCCTGCTCGGCCGGGCAGCCGCCCGATCCCTGTCCTCCCGGGCCGCCGCGACCGCCGCGGCCACGGGCCGGGAACTCGCCGAGGTACTCGCCGAACTCCCCGAACTGAAGGACGTGTTCACTCCGGAGGCGCTCGCGGCGCTGTGCCGCCCCGAGGACTACCTCGGCGCCGCGGAACCACTGGTCGACCGGGCCCTGCGGCTCTGACCCCGGCGGGCAACGGTCGGCCGGTGCGACGGAACGGGGGGCTCGCCCCCGGGGGCGGCCTGCGGTGCGCGGCTGTCGCCCGCCGCGGGCCGGTCTCGTTGCCCCGGCGGGCGGGTCAGGTGTCGGCGGCGGGTTCCTGGCCGTGCTGGGAGGAGCGCAGTTGCTCGTTGATGCGCAGGGCTTCTTCGAGTTGGTCCTCGAGGATGATGATGCGGCAGGCGGCGTCGATGGCGGTGCCCTGGTCGACGAGGTCGCGGGCGCGCATGGCGATCCGTAGCTGGTAGCGGGAGTAGCGGCGGTGTCCGCCCTCCGAGCGCAAGGGTGTGATGAGGCCCTGCTCGCCGAGGGAGCGCAGGAAGCCGGGGGTGGTGCCGGTCATCTCGGCGGCGCGACCCATGGTGTAGGCGGGGTAGTCGTCGTCGTCGAGGGAGTCGGGGGTATGCGGTCGGACGGTTGCCGTGGTCACTGCACCTCTTCTTGTTGTGTCGGTGGACGCGTTGAGGGGCCCCGGGGCGTTTCGGCTCCCGGGGCCCCGAAGGGTTTTACACCATCTGTCGGCCTGTGGCCGACTTCCTCATGTCCGCCTCGCCCCGAGAGAGGGGGCGTGCGGGGATCGCGTATGCGTGACCGGAAACCACCGTCCTTGCCTTGGGGTCTTCGGAATCCGCCCGGGTGATCTTCACGGGCCGGGCGATCCTGATGGCGCTCTGTGCCCTCCGTTCATCCTCTGGACTGGCCGATTACTGCGAACTGCGGGTACTTCCAACTTCCGGACTCCCAGCACGCGCGCCGGCAGCCTGGCGCCTTCACTGGGATACCGCGTACTGCGACTGCCGGTACTGCCCGACTCAACTTCACTTGCCGGTCATGCACTTACCGCACTGCGGTACCGCTCGGTGGCGGCCCCTGATACCTGCGGGCCACCTGGCCCGGTCGCCAGCCCCGTCGCCGTCCTGCACCTGCTGTGGCTCCGGGACTCCGCTACCGCGCCGTCTTCGCGTCACCTTCTTCACGCCCACCTGCCCGGCGTGTCCTGCGTCCTGCTGAACTGCGGTACCGCTCGGTCTGCGACCCCTGATACCTGCGGGCCGCCAGGCCCGGCCGCCGACCCTGTCGCCTACTGCACCATCCGTGGCTTCAGGACCCTGCAACCGTGCCGACCTGTGCACTTGCGTACTGCTGCCCGCCAGTTCGT
Source organism: Kitasatospora sp. NPDC048407 (assembly GCF_043200475.1). Taxonomy (NCBI): domain Bacteria; kingdom Bacillati; phylum Actinomycetota; class Actinomycetes; order Kitasatosporales; family Streptomycetaceae; genus Kitasatospora; species Kitasatospora sp. NPDC048407. The sequence goes on from NZ_JBICXW010000008.1 coordinate 66,451, forward strand.
GTCTGGCGGGTACCGCTCGACCTCGTCTACGAGAGAAAAACTAGCCACGGTGCGCGGCAATGTCTACTCCAGCGAGCACAGATTTTTCCGTGTCGGCGAGGTAGACAGTCTGCCCCCCGCGCGCGGGGGAGCGGCCGGTCGCCGCCGCTGGGGATGGGGGCGATCGGCGAGGACGGGGTACGGGCGCCGGGTCGGACGGCTGCGGTGGCTTCCGGCCCGGTCAGGTCGGCCGGTTGTCCGCCGGTGTGGTCGGGGGGCTGCCCGGGGTGGCGGGAAGCGGCCAGTCGGGGTGGGCGAGCCGGCGGCGCAGGGCGTCGAGCCGGGCGAGGTGGTGGTCGAGGGCGGCGGTGACGGTGCTCGTGGTGGCGGCTACTCGTGCTTCCAGGTCTTGGATCCGGTCCAGGATGTCCTGCCAGCGCCTTTCGGAGGCGGCGGTGGCGAGGGGGTCAGGCGCGGCGTCGGTCGCTGTCATCGCGGAGCTGGGTGGTGTGGTGGGTGAGGGTGTCGAGGCGGGTGGCGAGGTCGGCCTGATCGGTGCCGAGGTGGGGGCGGATGGCGGCGAGGGGCTCTATGAGGTCGGCGGGGTCGGTGGCGCCCAGGGCGGCGGTCAGCGCGGCCTGGGCGGAGTGGGCGCCGGGGGCGAGTGCGGTCATGGTGATCCGGGATGCGAGGACCCGCAGCTCGGCGGCGTTGTCGCGGGCCCAAGCGGTGACCGTCCGGTCGGCGGCCCGCCGGTCACGGACCGCCTTGACGCGTTCCACACCGGTGGCGGCCTGCGGCTTGCCCCCGGCGGGCTTGAGGCGCAGGTAGCGGTTCTCTGCGGCCTGGCGGCTGGCGACGCCCATGGGCCGGGCGAGGTCGGCCCAGGTGGCGCCGGCCTCCCGGGCGCTCTCCACCAGGCCGGCTTCCCACCCGGCGAGCTGGGTACGCAGCTCGCGCAGCAGCATCAGGGCGGCCAGGGCCTGCTCGGGGCCTTCCTGCCCGTCAGGGGAGGCCGGGGGCCGGGACGCGGGGTCCTGGGCGGTGCGGACGGCGTCGTCGATGGCGGCCAGCGCCGCCGCGGCCGCCAGGAACGAGGCGGGCTCGACCGGCTGGGGAGGACCGGCGGCGGGTCTGCGGGGCTTCTCACTCATGAAGTCACTCTATACGCGACACATGGACTTGTCATCGGATGGATGACGCGCTACAAAGGTGTCAGGTGAAGCGCACTGGCACCCATTCGATCAGTGGAGGTGTTTCGCGATGCTGTTGCGCACTGACCCGTTCCGCGAGCTGGACCGTCTGACCCAGCAGTTCCTGGGCAACACGGGGACCTGGTCGCGTCCGGCACCGATGCCGCTGGACGCCTACCGGGCCGGCGACGAGTACGTGATCTGCTTCGACCTGCCGGGGGTGGACCCGGAGGCGATCGACATCGACGTCGAGCGGAACATGGTGACCGTCAAGGCCGAACGCCGCCCGCGTCACCAGGGCGAGGACGTGAAGTGGGAGCTGTCCGAGCGCCCGCTCGGAGTGTTCTCCCGCCAGGTCATGCTCTCCGACACCCTCGACCCCGCCGGGATCACCGCCGACTACGACGCCGGCGTGCTGACCCTGAAGATCCCGGTCGCGGAGAAGGCCAAGCCCCGGAAGGTCGCGATCAGTCACGGCGGCGACCGCAAGCAGATCCAGGCCTGACCAACCCCCGGTGCCGTTCCGGCCGCCCCCTGATCTCTCCCCCCTCGATCGCAAGGGCGGCCGGAACACCCCCGACCCCCAACAGCCGGCCGCTTCCGCCCGGACCGGCCCACCCGCAGCGACGTGGCAACGCCATGAACGGCCAGAGCAACCACCCCTTCATCGTGCGGGTGGACGGCGAGATCGACCTCGACACCGCCCCCGCGCTGCGCCGTGCTCTGGCCGCCGCGCTCGAGGCGCACCGGGAGGTGGTGCTCGATCTCTCGGAGGTGACGTTCATGGACTGCGCGGGCCTGGGCGCCCTCGTCCGGGCCCGCAACCAGGCCGACCGCAGCGGCAGGCGCCTGATCCTGCGCGGAGCCGGCCGCCGCGTCGTCCGGCTGCTCGAACTCACCGGTCTGCACCGGCGCTTGGCCGCCGAGCCCCGAGCGGGCACGGTCGCGCCGGACATTGGAACGGAGGGAGAACCGCGGTGACTCTTCGATGGGAGGCGTTCCTGGACGAGGTCCGGGAGCGCGGCGAGTACGACACCCCGCAGGAGGCCGAGCGGGCCGCCCGGGTCGTCCTGGCCCTGCTCGGCGCCCACCTGGTCGGCGACGCGCGCGCGGAACTGGCCGCCCGCCTGCCGGAGACCATGGCCCTGATCCTGCTCAACCCCTTGCAGGCAGCCGAGCCGCTCAGCCCGGAGCGGTTCGTGCGCGCGACCGCGGCCTGGATCGAGGGAGCCACCGAAGCCACGGCCCCGTGGGACATCGGTGCAGTCCTGTCCACGGTGGCCGACGCCGCCGGCGACGACCTCACCAGGCGGATCCTGCTCCAGCTGCCACCCGGCTACGACCTGCTGTTCGGCCGCCCCACCGCACGGACACGCCCCTGACCACCCGCTCACGCCGCCGGTCCGCCGGCGGTCCGCCGGCGGCCGGCCCCTGGAAGGCCCACGGTCATGACTCGACGCTGTGCTGGCCCTCCTGGGCTCCCAGCTCACCGGCGACGAACGCTGCGGCCTCGCCGCAGTCCGACGTGTGGCGGACGGTTCGTCGGCGCTTGGGCGCCTCGGTGAGGTGGTCAGGGGCGTCCGAGGAAGTCGAGCAGCAGAGCGGTCAGTTCCTCGGGGTGTTCCTCGTAGATCCAGTGGCCGGAGTCTGCGATGGTCACGCCGGTGACGTCGGAGGCGTACGCCTTGGCCTGCTCGCCGACGGCTGGGCCGAGGCTGCCCGACGCGCCGATGGCGAGCACCGGCATCGGCAGGGGGGTCTGCCGGAACCGTGCGTTGTCCTGGATGTCCTGCGGGAACGCGCGGAACCACGCCAGGCTCGCCCTCAGGTGGGCGGGGTCGCGCAGGTAGTGGGCGTACACCCGGACGTCCTCCGGGGTGACGGCGCCCTTGACGCCCTCCAGGCCGTCGATGAAGCCGGCGATCCAGGTGGTCTCCCGGCCCCGGATCATGTCCTCCGGCAGGCCGTTGGTCACGTTGAAGAAGCCGAAGTTCCACACCCCGGGGCCGTTCTTCGTCAGCGCGGGGAACTGGTAGATGCCGTCGTCCGGGATCGGCGCCTCGCTGAGCACCAACTTTCTTACCGTGGAAGGGTATTGCGCGGCGTACGCGTAGGCGACCACGGTGCCGATGTCGTGGCCGACGACCCGCACGTCCTGGTCCTTGCCGAGTGATGCCAGCAGCGCGTGGATCTCGGCGGCCATCGTCTTCTTGTCGTAGCCCGAGGGCGGGGCGTCGCTCTGGCCGGCGCCCGGCAGATCGGGGGCGACGACCGTGTAGTGCTCGGCGAGGGCGGGCATGATGCGGTGCCACTCGTACCAGGTCTGCGGGTAGCCGTGCAGCAGTACCAGGGTCGGGCCGTGGCCGCCGATGACGTAGTGCAGGCCGATACCGGCCGCGACGGTGCGGTGCTCGCTGAACCCCGAGGGGAGTCGCTCGCCGGCGGAGGTGGGTTCGGAGGGCGTGGCGGCGCTGATCGCCGTCGCGCTCGGTGCGACGGCTGCCGCCGGAGCCGCGCCGAACGGTCGGCGGTGGTTGCGGGTTCCGGGCCGGGAGAGTTCCACGCGGTGCTCCAAGGACGCTGAGGGACGACGGCTGACGGTGGATCGGTGGCCCCCTGGCGGGGCGGCGCGGACCGGTCTTCGGGGGCGGGTGCTGAACGGGCCGAGGAGCCCGGCGTCGATCCGGAGCGACTTCGACCATGGCGGCGGCGTTCTTGAGCGTGAACTCGTCGACTGCGGCGAGGGCGCCGGTGTATTCGGCGATCACCGGTGCGGCGGCCTGCGCCGCCATCGCCTCGAGGCAGGTCTCGAAGATAGCCCAGGCGTTGCTTGCGGGTCGTGGTTCGCGAAGCGCGGAGCGGGTTCCAGGTTCACCACGTCCTCGCCCGGGAGCGGCGAGGCGCCCCGGCCCGCCGGCGGGGGAGTGCGAGTGGATGAGGCGCGTGACCTGTGCCGATCGTTCGCCCGCCGGGTCCGGACGCAGTGGCGGGGCGTCGTACGGACCGCGTGGGTGGTGTCGAAGGCTTCGAGCCGGTAGCGGGCGCACTCGATCGCCGACGGTGGAGAGCGCCCGGTCCGTGCGCGCCGGCGTACGCGCGGGCGGGCCAGGGTCATGATGGCTCGTTCGTCCGGGCCGGTTGGCGTGCGGGCAGTGGTCGGTGGGGCAGTGGGTGCTGGTGCGCCGGGCGGCGTCCGGCAGGAGGCCGAGCGTGGGGCCGGGCTCAGGAGGGCGGGGGCCCTGGCCTCGGCCGGGGAGGTTGCCTTCGCCCGTTCCCCGGGTGGCGAGGGTTCGTGTCTGTGGAGGCCGTGACGGCGAGGTGCTGGAGCGGCGGTGATTGGTAAGCCCGTGGGCGGACAGGAGGTGGTGTGCCAGGATGCACATCATGCTTACTGTGGACCGCCATCTCGCCGAGGACGAAGACCTCGTTTACGTCACCCGGCAGCATTGGACGCAGCTCGTCGGCGAGTTCGTCGTGCTGTGCCTCACCTGGGTCGTGGCGGGCGGGATCCTGTGGCTGCTGCCCAGCGGCGAAGGCTGGGGCAGGGTGGGAAGCTACGTGGTGCTCGCCGCGGCGCTGTTCGTCTCCCTGCGGTACTGGCTGATCCCGCTGATGAAGTGGCGTGGCACGGTCTACATCCTCACCACCAAGCGGCTCCACCTGCGCAGCGGCTTCCTGACCAAGACCGGTCACAGCGTTCCGCTCCTCCGGGTGAACGACATCTCGTTCGAGGCTTCGCTGTGGGAGCGGATCATCCGTTGCGGGACGCTCAACGTCGAGTCGGCCTCCGAGCAGGGGATGTTGACGCTGAGGCATGTTCCGGACCCCGAGGGGCTGAAGAACAAGATCTACGAGGCCATGGACGAGGCGCAGGAGCACCAGCACGGGTCCGACGGGATGACCTCCACGACCCGATGACCGGGGCGGCTCCAGCGGCCCCGCCTCTGCCGCGCCCGGGTGAATCGAGGCGTCGGCGCCCTGGCTGACGGTGTAGGCGCAGCCGACGATGGTGAACGACTGTGCGGCCGGTGCGCGGCACGGGCCGCCAGGAACAGCGCTTCGTCTGACGACTTGCCCATGAGTCCCCCCGCCGCCCGGTTCCGCCCTGCGCAGGATGACACACGTCGAAAGCCTGGCACAGGGCGTTAGCAGTCCTTCACCGGTTCTGGCGATCCGCCTATGCCTGAGGCAACTGCTCGGCACCATCGGGAGCTGAGTCCGAGCCCAAGCTCAGGGCGCCGCCGAAACCAGCCCGCTCCACCTGAGCCGCCGCCTCTTCGCCTGGATATTTCCACCATCAGTGCCAAGGGCTACGGTGAGGCCATGCCCGAGCAGACACCTCGCAGATTCCACGGGCGGGTCGCCCTTGTCACCGGCGCCGCCAACGGCATCGGCGCTGCGACGGCCCGGCGGCTGGCCGCCGAGGGCGCCGTGGTGATCGCCGTCGACATCGACGACGACGCCGGCCGGGTCCTGGTCGATTCCCTCGTCCGGGAGGGCGGCCGGGCCGAGTACCGGCACGGTGACGTGTCCGCCGCCGCCGTGTGGGACGAACTGGCCGCACACGTCCGGGACCGCTACGGGCGCCTGGACGTCCTGTTCAGCAACGCCTACACCGTGACCGTCAAGCCGGCCCACGAACTGGCGGAGGACGAGTGGGACCGCCAACTCGCGGTCACCCTGAAGGGATCCTGGCTCGCCGTGCGGGCCTTCGCCGACCTGTTGCGCGCGAGCGAGGGCTCGCTGGTTCTCGCCTCCTCGGTGCACGCGCTCGTCGGCATCCCGGGCCACCCCGCGTACGCCGCGGCCAAGGGCGCGCTGTGCTCGATGGGCCGTCAGCTCGCCGTGGAGTACGGGCCCGAGGTCCGGGTGAACACCGTGCTCCCCGGCCCGATCATGACGGCGGCCTGGGACCGGGTGGACGAGGTCGGCCGGGCGAACAGCGTGGCCGAGACCGTCGCCAAGCGCTTCGGCCGCCCCGAGGAGGTCGCCGCGGCGGTGGCCTTCCTGGCCTCCTCCGACGCCTCCTACATCACCGGTACGACCCTCGTGGTGGACGGCGGCTGGTCCGCCGTCAAAGCTTCCTCCTGACATGAGCGAGGATCAGTCGCGGCCGTCGCAGCGCACGTGCGGAACGAGGGTCTGTTCGTCGTGTCGCAGGGAGTGCTCCATGCTGCCGAGCAGCTTGGAGAGGGTCCGCTGTTCGTCGGCGTCGAGCGTTGCCAGCAGGCGCTGTTCGCATGCGCGGTAGTGGGCGAGGAGGTGGTCGACGAGGTCGAGGCCGTGTTCGGTGAGCCTGAGGTGGATGATGCGCCGGTCGTGGTCGTCGCGTTCGCGGACGATCAGTCGTTGTTGCTCCAACTTGTCCGCGCGGATGGTCATTCCGGAGCAGGTGACCAGGCCGAGGGCGGCCAGTTGGCCGGTGGTCAGGCTGTGGGCGGGCCCGGCCTGGCGCAGGGTGACGAGCACATGGAAGCCGGTGGCGGTGAGGCCGTGCCGCTTGAGAAGGGGCTCCAGTCGGGTCTTCCAGAGGGTGGCTATCCGGTACATGCGGCCGAGTGGCTGCGGGGACGGCCCGGCCGGGGGAAGGGTCTCGGGGCGGGGAGCGCGGGCGAGGGTCTTCGGTGTGGTTCGGCCGGGTGGAGCGGGAGTTCTTTCGGGTGTGTGCCGGGGCACGGGGGCCTTCCAGGTGTCGTGCGGGCATACGGGGGCGGTGCACCGGCGGTCCGGCGTCGGCGCGGGGCCGGCGTCGGACCGTCCGTGGGCGGGTCAGCCGATCGGTGCGGGCTGCGGTGCGGGCGTGCGGGGCGCGGTGCGGTGCAGGCCCTTACGGTCGTAGAGGCGGGTGATGGCGAGGCCGAGGAGGAGAGAGACGGCGAAGCCGATGCCGACCATGCTCCAGGCCCGTCCCAGTCCGGCCTCGGCCTGGGCGTCGAAGTAGAGGATGGAGCGGACGCCGTCGACGACCTGGCGGAAGGGTTCGAAGTCGGCGAGGAACCGGTAGAACCCGGGCAGTGCCTCAAGGGGGATGGTGGCGCCGGCGGACGGGATGGCCAGGCCGATCAGCACGAGCATGGAGATGATCGGGCCCGGGGTGCCGAAGGCGGCGAGCAGGGCCAGGGCGGTGATGCCCATCGATGCCGTGGCGCAGGTACCGAAGATCCACAGCTGGGGCAGGTGGGACGCGTCGATGCCGACGACGCCGACGGCGGCGGCCATGGCCAGTGCGGAGGTCGCCATCGACAGGACGACCATGAGGACCGAGCCGACCGCGAAGTGCCGTACCCGGCTGATGTGTTGCACGGGCTTGGTGGTGCGGAACGGGCCCTTCTCGCTGGCGATGTAGCCGAGTGCGGTGTCCAGCTGGGTGTGGATGACGTTGGCGCCCAGCATGCCGCCGAGGACGAGGACGAGGGTGTAGAAGAACGCGCTCAGTCCGAGGCCGCTGTGGTCGCCGAGCGGGTGGCCCTCCTCGATCGCGGCCTTGACCGGGTCGGCGATCATCAGCTGTGCGGCGGCGCCGGGGGCGGCGGGGTGCTCGGTGGAGCCGGAGGCAGCGTGCGGTTGGGCCTGCTGGCTCAGCTGCCGGGTGAGCTCCTGGCCCACCTGGGTGGAGACGGTGTGGACGACCTGGCGGTTGATCTCGGACGCCATGCTCGAGCCGAAGCTTCCGGCGGCGGGGTTGGTCAGCACGGTCATGGTCGGCGGGTGCGGATCGTGCTGGGGCGGGCCGCCGAGGGCGGCCACGGAGGCGGAGAAGTCGTCCGGGATGACGAGCGCGCCGAACACCTTGTCCTTGGCGAGGAGGTCGTCGGCGGTTCGGCGGTCGACCTGCTTCCAGGCGACCTTGCCCTTCGAGCCGGGGTCCTGGGCGATCTGCGGGGTGATCTGCTCGCCCAGGTTGACCTGCTTGCCCGCGACCTGGGTGCCCCGGTCCGCGTTGACCAGTGCGATCGGCAGGTCCTTCATCGAGCCGACCGGGTTGTTGTTGGCGCCCAGGTACAGCAGGGAGAGGACGAACGACAGCAGGCCGAGGATCACCGCGGACGGCAGCCACAGGCTCTTCCTGCGCAGCAGTCCGCGGGCGCTGGCCGAGAACGCGTGGGGCGGTTCAGACATGGCTCCTCCCGCAGCGGTGGCGGCTGGCGGGGGCCTGTTCGTGGGACCCGGGTCCGGTGGGGCGTGGGGCTGGCATGGTGCTCCAGTTGCGATGTCGCGTCGGGGTGGCGCTCAGGGGCGGAAGTGAGCGGTTTCCGGCATCGCGCCTGGTTGGAGGCTTGCTAGAAACCTTCACTTTCTAGCTCAATAGTGGCACTACCGAACAGGGGTGTCCATCTGGGGGTCTGGAAGACTGGGCGCATACCGAACAGCCGAGTGAGTGAGCGCATGAGGATCTCCGACCTGAGCCGCCTGACCGGGACACCGGTCGGGACCATCAAGTACTACCTGCGGGAAGGCCTGCTGCCGCCCGGCCGGCCCCTCGGGGCCACCCTGACCCTGTACGGCGACGAACACGCCGAGCGCCTGCGGCTGATCCGCGCCCTGACCGCCCGCGGCGGCCTGTCCATCTCCGCCACCCGCGACGTCCTCACCGCGATCGACCAGCCGCTCGAACCGCTGGACACGCTCCGCGTCGTCCACTACGCCCTGCCCACTCCGGTCGACGCCGCCGAGACCGACGCGGTCGACGAGCAGGCGCCGCAGGTCGACCAGCTGCTGGAGGCCATGCGCTGGGAGATCTCCGAGGAGTCGCCGCACCGCAGAGCACTCGCCGCCAGCCTGATGGACCTCAACCGCCTCGGCATGGAGTACGGCACGGAGGAACTGCTGCCCTACGCCGAACTCGCCGCCGCCGCAGCCCGACTGGACCTCGACCGGCTCGAACACATCGAGGACCGCCTCCGGCTCGCCGAACACGCAGCCATCGTCGTCCTGCTCCTCGAACCCGTCCTGGCCGTGCTGCGCCGCCTTGCCCAGGAGGACGAGTCCCGCCGCCGCGCGGCGTGGGTCCGCACCGGCGACGGAACGGACCCGCGGTCCACGGCGCACCCGGAGTAGGTGGCGGTGGGCTCGTGCGGTTCGGCCGTGAACCGCGGCGCCCGCGCCGATCGCGCTTTCCGGGGATGGCCGGTCAAGGACTTTGGTCGAGACCAATGGGCTCCGATCGCCCATTTTGCGGGGCGCGATAGTGCAATCGGTGATGGTGTCGCTACGATCCGGCATTTCGCGCGGCGTTGCCCATGGCTACAAAAGTGGTCCAATCGGGCACAGGTTGCCGAGATTTGCACAGAGTGTTGACGTGCCCTAGACCAACCAACACACTCTTCCTCGGTGGACGCGCGTAGCGTCGCCCCACAGTCGGCGCATGATCCCGCGAGAGGACGCTATGCGAACCGCCGAAGATATACCTCTGGCAGGCGTAAGACCCCGGTTGCGCAATGACGTTGTATTCCTTCGCGTCGACACCGGAATTTATCTGAGAAGTTCAGAGACATCGTGTGTTCTCAAAGGCGCGGGCGCCTATGAATGGATGTCTGTCCTCGGCCCCCGAATGACGGGTGAACGCACTGTCGAGGAAATATGCGAAGGCCTGGACGACAATCGGCGCAAGACCGCCGTCGGCCTGATGCGCACCTTGCTCGACAGGGGTTTCGCCCGTGCTGTTCCGGGCGCGGGCACGGGCGCGGGCACGGGGACGCTGCCGGCCGAAGTGCTGGACAGGTTCGCGCCGCAGATCAACTTCGTCGAACATTTCATGCACGCGGACCAGCGGACGCCACAGGAGCTGTTCGCGCGCTTCCGCTCTTCCCGGGTCCTGGTCAGTGGCTCACCGAGTGGTGTCGCGGCGGCGGCGGTGCGCGGTCTGTTGCGCAACGGGCTGGCCGAGGTGTCGCTGGACGACGCGGCGTGGGGACGGGAGTTCGAGAGCGAGACGGCCGGGCTCGCCGACGCGGGCGCACCGGCACAGGTCGTGGTGCTGCCGTCAACTCCCGAGGACCTGACGGAATTCGACGTCGTGGTGGCGGTCGCCGACGAGTCGGACAGCAGCACCGTGCTCGACCTGACCAGGCGCCTGCACGGAGCTCCGCAGGGTCCTCGACTGATCCCGGTGGTGGCCGACCCGACCCGCATGGTCGTCGGTCCGATCTCCGGACCCGGTGAGCAGCCGTGCTGGGTGTGCGCCCAGCTTCGTCTGTCGGCCAACTCCGATCCGCGCCGGACGGCCGACCTCTGGCGCCGACTGGCGCTCGGCCCGACCGGTGCCGGGGCCCCGAGCGGCGATCCGGTGACACAGTCCATGGTCGGCAACGCCTTGGCGTTCGAGATCTTCCGGCTGCGCACCGGGCAGTTGCAGATGGATGACGAGCGGCACGCCGTGATCCAGGACCTGACCACGCTCGAATCCCGCCGCGAACGCGTGCTGCCCCATCCCGGATGCCCGCTGCGCCACCAGGCGGTGCCGCCCGAGGAGGTGCTTGCGCCCGCGGACGACAGCGACGCCTACGGACGCGCGGCTGTTCTGGTCTCCCCGGAACTGGGCGTCATGTCCGGATGGACCGACGAATCGATTCGGCAGATCCCGCTCAAGACGGGCCGGGTGCGGCTGGGTCCGGCCCTGGCCCTGACCGACGCGGCACGTGAGATCGTCGCGTTCGACATCGACACGGCCCTCGTCGCCCGCACCCGTTCGGTGCGGTCGGCAGTCGCCTGCTACGTGGGCCGGCTCGGTTCCCCCGGGCTTCCGGACGGAGGATCTGCGGCCGACGCCGAAGCGGTTCCGGCCGAACGGCTCGGCCTGTTCAGCGGCTTGCCCGCGGCCGGTGCGCGGGCGGCGGGCCCGATGGTGGCCGCCGTGTCCCTGTACGACGAAAGCCGTTGGCAGGTGCCGGCTGCGGCAGTCCACCCGCTGTCACCGTCCAACTCCCTCCTCACGTTCGAGCCGAGCCCCGCGGGCGCGGCGGTCGGCTGGACCGCCGAGGAGGTGCGGGAGCGAGGACTGTGTTCGGCGCTCGCCCATCGCGGACTCGTCCTTGCGGTACGCGGCGGTGAACCGGCCGTCCCGCTCTCCGAGGAGTGGCTCGGCACCGACGACGAGACGGCCTTCGCGCTGCGCAGCCTGCGGCCCATCGGCCGGTCCGCCAGGGTGTGGGCGCTGCCCGGTGCCGCACCGTCCTTCGCCGTTCTCGCGATGGTCGAGGACTCCGAGGGGAAGGTCGACTGGGCGGTCGGCTCGGCGCTGTCCGTACGTGCCGCGGTACGCGAAGCGGTGCGGGACGCCGTCGGACTCGCGGTCGGCCGCCACTACGAGGGCGCGCCCATGGACTTCGGCGACCCGCTGATCGCGGACTTCGATCCCAGGGTCCTCGTCCCGGCCGACGCGAAGACCGACTGGTCCTTCGACCAACTCGAAGTGCCCATGTCCGAAGCGCTCGCCCGGCTGGAAGCCGAGGGAACACGCGCGCTGTTCGTCGACACCACACCGATCGATCTGAGGGCAGTCCGCGGAATGACCACAGGCACGGTCCTGCTCGCCGCGAAGTAGCCGGACAGTCGGCCGGTCCGCGCCCACTCGAGGCGCGCCACGGTTCTCGGAACGTCCCGTTCCGGGTGGCACAACCCGAGCACATCCCGAGAAAAGAGGATTGCCATGTCCGTTGAGCTCATGAACGAGCTGAGCGCTCTCGAGAGCGCGACGTTCGAGGTCGAGGAGATGACCGACGAGTCCGTCGAGCTGGCCTGGTCCAGCTCCAGCTGCTCCTGCTCCAGCTGCTGCTCCTGCTCCACCAGCAGCTGCTGCTCCTGCTCCTCGAGCACCAGCTGACCCACGGCTGACCAGGTCGCCGGGCACCTGCCCGGGACCCGGCACATGGGCTGAAAACGTGCGGCTGCTTGGCAGGACGGTCCCCATCGACAGGAGGGGTCTGTCCGTGAAGTGGCAAGCAGCCGCACACCCCTATCTTCTCATCGACTGGGTGGACGGATGAATGTGGAGTCGAGCGCGGTGACCACCGTGACGGTCCCGGTTGGCCCCGGGGTGGTCGAGGTCGTCCGCGACCATCTGGCCGGGTACGCCGCTGCGGGCGTCACGGTCGACGTCGGAGTGCTCGGCCTGCCTGAGCGCCACGCGCCGAGCGGGGCGCGGAGGGCCGACGGTCTGGTCTACCCGGTGCGCCTGTACGGCGGAACGGTACTGATGGGGCCGCTGCACCGGGCCGACGGTACGAGTCAGCCGTGCGGGCTCTGCCTGGAACGCCGCTGGCTGGCGCTGCGCCCCGTCGAGGAGCGCAAGCCGGTCGAGGACGGCGCGGACGTGTGGGTGGCGGGTGACGACGCCCTGCTCACGCCGTTCGCCATGGAACAGATCGCTCAGATCGTCCACACGGAGACGGCCGGCGGTCAGCTCGCTCCCGGGGACCGCCGGATCGGGCGCATCGTGGAACTGCGACTGCGCGATCTGACGGTCAACCGGCACGAGCTGGTCGCCGACTCCGAGTGCGAGCGGTGCGCCACCCCGGTACCGGACACCGCCGAGGGCGCGATGCTCCCGCTGAGCCCGCGGCCGAAGCCGGGTCCGACCAGCTACCGGGGCGCGTCGGCGGCGGACCTGAACCTGCCGACCGCCGGTCTGGTGAACGAGGTGTGCGGAGCGCTGGCGAGCGCGGCACGACGTGTGTACCAGTGCAGCGCCACTCTGCCGGTCAGCGGGTACTTCCGGGTCCGCAGCAAGTACGACTACCACGAGATGTGGTGGAGCGGGCAGTCGCAGAGTTCGGCCAGCAGCGAGCGGTACGGCGTCCTGGAAGGCATGGAGCGGTACGCGGGGCAGTTCCCGCGGGCCAAGCAGACGCAGACGTACGCCAGTTACAACGAACTGAAGCCGAACGCGCTCGACCCCATGGCGATGGGTTCGTACAGTCCGGAGTTCTACACCGGGCACCACGACTACTACCAGCCGTACCACCCGGACACCCCGACCCACTGGGTGTGGGGCTACTCCTTCGGGGAGCAGCGTCCGCTGCTCGTACCCGAGCAGTTCGTCTTCTACCTGGACCGCCGGCCGGACCGGAAGTTCGTCCAGGAGTGCTCCAACGGCTGTGCCAGCGGCAGCAGCGTGGAAGAGGCACTGCTGCACGGCATGCTCGAACTCATCGAGCGGGACGCGTTCCTGCTCTGCTGGTACGGCGCGGCCAGACTGCCCGAGATCGACCAGTCGACCCTTGTCGACGAGGAGATCAGGTTCGTCCTGGACCGGGTGGCCCGGCTCGGCTACCGGATGCGGCTGTTCGACATGCGCGTCGACGTCCCGGTGCCCGCCGTGATGGCGGTGGCCGAGCGCCTGGACGGGGGACTGGGCAAGCTGTGCTTCGCCGCCGGCGCGAGCCTGGACCCGGTGGAGGCGGTGCGCGCCGCCATCGCGGAGACGGCGTCCTACATCCCGGGGATGGACGAACGGGTGGAGGCGAAGCTGCCGGCGCTGCGCGAGATGGCCGCCGACTACAACCAGGTGCACGAGCTCACTCACCACGCACTGCTGTACGGGCTGCCGGAAATGGCGTCGACGGCCGACTTCCTGCTGGAGGCGGCACCGCTCCGGTCGATGGACGAGCTGTACGGTCCGTGGCTCGCGCAGCGACCCGCGACCCTGGACCTGGCGGACGACGCCCGGTTCGTGATGGAACGTCTGCGCGAGGCCGGCAGCGACGTCGTGGCGGTGGACCAGACCTGCCCGGAGCAGCACGGCACCGGCATCCGCACCTTGTGCGTACTGGCGCCCGGGCTGGTGCCGATCGACTTCGGCTGGGAGCGGCAGCGCGTGCTGGGCCATCCGCGGCTCCAGGCGTACCTCGACGGAGAACTGGCCGAGATCCACGCCCGTGACGAGGGGTTCGGTCCCACGGGGCTGAACCGCAGGCCGCACCCGTTCCCCTGAGCCGTCCCGTCGGGTTCCGCGCGCTGTCCGTCCGGTGCGGAACCCGGCAGTGAGTCCCGTCCGTCACGTCGGCCCGCCCGCGGGCCGAAGGAGGAAGTCCCGTGTCCGTAGACCGAACGCAGGTCGTGAAAGGCTATGTCGAGTCTGTGTTCCGGCGCGGTCGGGAGCCGATGGAGCCGGTCGGTTTCACCCCCGACTGGGACGACCAGCCGTCCCGGCACAAGACCTATCTGGGGGTGCGGCGCTTCCCGCTCCCGGCGGGCGTCGATCTGGCGCTGGGGGACACCGCGGAGGTTCTCTTCGGTGAACCGCCCGTCGGCCACGGGGCGCCCTGGACCCTCGAGTCCCTCGCCACGCTGCTGCGGCTGTCGTACGGCGTGCTCGACCGCAGGCTGCGGGTGAGCTGGAACCAGGACAGCCACGTCCGGGTGCTCTACCCGGAGGCGCTGTGGGGGCGCGGTACCGCCTCGGGGGGCGGCATGTACCCGCTGGAGGTCTACTGGGTGGCCGGGCCCGGCAGCCCGCTGCTTCCGGGTGTCTACCACTACTCGACGGCGCACCACAGCTTCGAGCGGCTGCTTGCCGGTGACCTCACGGACGAGGTCCGTGCGGCGTGCGAGTCCGGGGACGGGGACGGGGCAGCGGACGGGTTCCTCGTGGTGACCGTGCGTTTCTGGAAGAACTCCTTCAAGTACAACAGCTTCTGCTACCACGTGGTGACACAGGACGCCGGTGCGCTGCTGGGATGCTGGGAACTGATCGCGCGGGGAACGGGCCGGCGCCTCACCCGCACGCTGTGGTTCGACGACGAGCGGCTGAACCGCCTGCTCGGACTCGAAACCGATCAGGAAACCGTACTGGCCGTGGTGCCGATGCCGTTCGGCCCACCCGCGGACCGGGCGGCCCAGGTCGATCCGGTGGACCGCGGCGGTCTCATCGACCGGCCGAGTTTCGAGCGATCGGCCCGTCCCCGCACCTTCGAGCAGATCGAGCAGGTGCACCGCGCGGTCCTGGCGGACCGTCGTGAGCGCCCGCAGCCCTCGGTGGCCCGCGGCCTCGTGCCGCGGAAGCCCGCCGGGGGCGAGGAGGTCGAACTGCCCGAGCCGCTGACCGGCCGGCTCGGCCGGGACGTCGGCCGGGCCCTGCGCTCGCGGCGGACCAGCTTCGGCTCGTTCACGCGCTCCCGCCCCCTGCACCTCGACGAGTTGGCGACCGTGCTGGCGGGCACGGCGGCGGGGCAGCGGTACCTCTCGGACGTGGTGCCCGACGAAGTCGGGCTGACGGGTCTGTACGTCCTGGCGAACCGCGTCACCGGCCTGCCGAGCGGCACCTACCGCTACGACGCCGCCGGGCACCGGCTGCGGGTCGTGTCCGAGATGCCGCTCGCCGAGAAGCTGCAGCGCAGTTACTACCTGAGCAACTACAACCTGGAGCAGGTCGCCGCCGTACTGGCGATCTCCGGCCGGTGGCAGAGCACGCTCGATGCCTACGGCAGCCGCGGCTATCGCGTTCTCAACTCCGAGGTGGGCGCCCTGTCACAGACGGCGTACACCACCGCTGCCGCGCTGAACGTCGGCTGCGGAGTGGTGCTCGGCTTCGACAACATCGCCATCGACGAGGCGGTCGGCCTCGACGACGGCGACGAGCGCACCTTCCTGTTCGTGCTGCTCGGCCACGAACGCGCGGACAGCGCGGACTACGACTACCGGCTGGTCTGAGAGGGCTGATCCGTGAAATCCAGCGCGCCGCCATCGACGATGCCCCGCACGGCGTCCGCAGCGACCCCGCCCGATCACCGGAGCACGGAGCACGTGACCTGGCACCTGGTGCCGAGGTTCATGCTGCGTGTCGGTGGTCTTCCCTTCGAAACCGCGGCCGCTCTGGCGACTCCGGCGGCCGCGGCATGGGGGGACGGCGTCCTCGACGCGCGGCACCGGCTGAGCGAGCGCGCGGCCCGGATCGCCGACTCCCTGCAAGAACGCGTGGCCGACCACCTCGACGATCCCCAGGCGCGACGGGCACTGATCAATCTGCGTCGGGACGTCTTCAACGCCCGTGCCCCGCGCGGCCTGACCGCGGCCGAACCGCTGCTCTCGGCCGACGAACTCGACGAGTTGCACGCGTGGTCGGCCGACCGGCAACGACATGACGAATTGCTGCGGACCGGTTCGGGGATCCTCGGCGACGAAATCGCCGCGGTCCGAGAGGAGTTGCGCCGCGTCGCGACGGAGACCGATCTGCGCCACGGCGTCCAGTTGTCGTCCCCGTCACTGGACGAGTACCTGGACGACTTCCTGCGGCGTCCCGACGGACCGCTCAGCAAGCGGGAACGGCGCATCGAGCGGTCGCTGCTGGAGTACCTGCTGCGCACCGCGTGCAAGACCAGCCCGTTCAGCACGCTGACGGCCGTGTCCGCCGGCGCCTTCGCGGAGAGCGACGGCAGGCCGCTCACCGCCTCCGTCCGCGGCTGGGGCAAGCAGGGCAGCACCCGGCTGAACATCGCCCTGCTCGCCAGACTGTCGGACCAGCTCACCGGAAACCCGGAGGTCCGCCGCGACCTGCCGGTGAGAGCCACCAGCGGAACACAGGTGCACCGCGACCGGGTTCGCTACCTGCGCAAGCTCCGCGGTGCCGACGGCGACGCGGACGCCGCGGTCACCCTGGACGCCGTGCACGAGAGTCTCTTCTACCTGCCGGGCGGGGAGGCCATCACCGATGTCCTCACGCTGTTCCGCGACGGCAGGACGCTGCGGTTCGGCGACGCCGTACGACGGCTGTGCGCGATGGACGGCAAGCGGCCGGAGCAGGACGTGGAGCGGTACCTGGCCCAGCTGCTCAGGCTGGGGCTGCTCGTCGTGCCGGATCTGGACATCGACATCCACGACCCGGACCCGGTCGCCACGTACCGGAAGGGACTGTCGCGGCTGGGAACGGACCGGGCCGACGACATCGCCGTGCTCGTCGGGCGGATGGGTGCGGACGTCGAGCGGTTCGCCGACGCCGGCCTGCCCGAGAGGCGTGAACTCCTCTCCGGGATAAGGGAGTCGGCGGCACAGGCGCACCGTCTCGCGGGCCGCGGCGACACCCCGGTGCTCCGCACCCTGGTCTACGAGGACAGCACCCTGCCCGGACTGGCGGTGACCGGTGACGCCTCCACCTGGACCCGGAAACTCACCCCCGGGCTCCAGCAACTCGCCAGGATCCTCCCGGCGTTCGACGGAAACCTGGTACGCAGACTCGTCACCAAGGGATTCTTCCGGGCGCGCTACGGGGAAGGCGGGCGCTGCGAGGACTTCCTGTCCTTCGCCCACCAGTTCAACCAGGACTTCTACGAGAACTACAACAAGCGGCTGATGCGCCACCAGCGCTTCGACGGCACCGACTTCCGTCACTACGACAACTGGTTCCGGCAGGAGGAGATCACGGCGGTCGACCGTGCGCGAGCCGCGGTGGCCCGGGAGATGGACCTCCGCTACCGGAGCGCCTGCGCCACCGGAGCCGATGTCGAGCTGGACGAGGACTTCCTGGCCACGGTGGAGGGGCTGCTGCCCGGGCACGAGCGCCTGCGCTCGCTGTCCTTCTTCCTCCAGATCGCCGAGGACGGCACCGAGGACCCGCTGGTGGTCGTCAACCGGGTCTACTCCGGACTCACCCTGCTCTTCTCGCGGTTCGCGCACTGCTTCGACGAGGGCCTCACCACGTCGTTGCGCCGGTCGCTGGACGACGCCGTGCCGGAGGGAGCCGTGTTCGCCGAACTGAAGGGCGGCTACGACACGACGAACCTGAACCTGCATCCGGTCGTCACGCCCTACGAGATCGTCTGTCCCGGAGAGACCAGCTTCCGGCCGCCGCACGAACAGATCCCGGTGGAGGACCTGGTCGTCGAGCACGACGCGGCCACCGACCGGCTGCTTCTGCGGTCCCGCGCACTGGGCGTCGAGGTGATTCCCGTCTACCTCGGCTTCCTGCTTCCGATGGCACTGCCGGAGGTGCAGCAGGTCCTGCTCAACTTCTCCTCCACCACCATGGTCCAACTCGACCTGTGGGAGGGCACCGGCATCCTGGAGCGCGACAACGGCGCGACTCCGCGCGTGCGGCTCGGAAACGTGGTGCTGCAACGCAAGTCCTGGCGGTTCGCCGCCGACCAGCTCCCGCCCGCGACAGCCGGCCAACCGGACCACGAGTGGTTCCTCGCCTGGCGGGAATGGCAGCGGGCGGCCGGGCTGCCCCGCCACGTGTTCGCCGGTCTCGGCGGCGAACGCAAGCCGCAGTACGTGGACTTCGACTCGTACACGTGCCTCCGGCTGTTCGAGGCCGCGGTCCGCAAGAGCGACTCGGCGGTGACACTCACCGAAATGCTGCCCGGCCCCGACCAGCTGTGGCTGCGTGACGACCGGCACCGGTACGTCACCGAACTCACGGTCGAACTCAACGGAATCAAAGCAACGGATGCGGAGCGGTGATGGGCGCCGATCAGGACGCGAACGACGGCGGGCACATTGAGGCGGAACCGGACGGCGACGGTTGGATCAGCCTCCACGTCTTCTACGCCGCCAACGCCAACCCGGTGCTGGTCAACTGCGTGCGGCCGCTGGTGGAGAGCCTGCGCGAACAGGGTCTGCTGCGCTCGTGGTTCTTCATCCGCTACTGGCTGGAGGGCCCGCACATCCGGCTGCGCCTGCTGCCGGCCGAGGCCTCGGCGACCGCGAAAGTCGCCGAGGCCGCGCGAACCGCACTCGAGTCGTACCTGCGCGAGCGCCCCGCCCTGTACGAGGAGGACCGCAACGCCAGCGGTGACCTGTACAAGAACATGTTCCTGGCCGAATACAGCGAGGAGCGCTGGAACGAGCTGTACGGCGCCGAGGGCACGATGCCGTTCCGGGACAACAACAGCGTCGCCCGCATCCCCTACGAACGGGAGCTGGACCGGTACGGGGGCCCGGCCGGAATGGAACTCGCGGAGTGGCACTTCCAGGAATCCAGCGAGACGGTGATGACCCTGCTGGAGACCACCAACGTGCACGTGCGCACCGTACTGCTGGGCCAGGCCGCGCAGTTGACCGCGGGACTGTGCTTCGCGTTCCTGCGCGACGAGGAGGCGGTGGCCCGCTTCCTGGTCAACTACCGCATGATGTGGGAGGCCTCGTACCAGGAACCCAGCGACGACCAGCACAAGCGCTTCGACCGCAGCTACGAGCGGATGAAGGACCGGCTGGTGGCCCGGCTGGAGCACGTGCGGGACAGCGCCAGGGACGTCTCCTCGGCAGCACCCACCCCGCTGGAGCGGTCGTGGCTCGCGCACTGCGGCGAACTCCGTGACAAGGTACTGGAAATGACCGACGCGGGGTCCCTGACCTTCCGCGACGGACCCGTGCAGGACCCGCAGGTCGCACTGGCCATCGTGCTCAGCTCCTACGTCCACATGACCAACAACCGGCTCGGGGTGAGCATCCTCGACGAGATCTACCTGTCGTACATCCTGTGCAAGGCACTGTCCGACACGGCTCCGCAGGAGGCGCAGCGGTGACCGGCACCGCCCACGACCGGCCCCGGCTCCGGCCGGAGGTGGCACTCGGCCCGGGCATGCGCTCCGGCCCCAGGACCGTTCACCACGTCAAGGACGCGCGCACCGGCTGCTACTACCGGGTCGGTTCCCGCGAGTACTTCGTCATGGGACTGATGGACGGACAGCACACGATCGAGGACATCGGGCGCAGTTACGTCGACACCTTCGACCGCAGACTGGGCCCCGAGCACTGGCAGCAGATCTTCACCATGCTCGGCCGCTACCAACTGCTCGACGGGTACGCCGACGACGCGGCGCTGGACAGGCTGAAGCAGGCCCACGAGGCGAAACAGTCGGCGCGGCAGGGCTGGCTGCGCCGGCGCTGGGTGATCCTGCGCCCCGATCAGCTGTGCGCCACCTTGGCGAGCCGCCTGTCCTTCGCCTTCCGCACGGCGTTCCTGGTCCCGGCGTTCGTCCTGCTGGCCGCCGTCCAGCTGTTCGTCTGGACACATGTCGGCGCCCTGGCCCACGAGGCGACGCATCAGAAGCACCCGATGATCACCCTGCCGCTCTCGGCGCTCGTGGTGTGGGGAATCACCGTGCTGCACGAGTTCGCCCACGGCGTGACGTGTCGTCACTTCGGCGGCAGGGTAACGGAGATCGGAGTCAGCTGGCGGTTTCCCATGCTGGTCCCCTACTGTCGCACGGACGACATCGTGCTGTTCCAGCGGCGCAGGGCCCGGGTGGGCACCGCGTTCGCCGGCATCTTCGTCAGCTGGTTGGCGCTGGTGCCGGTGGCGGCCTGGTGGTGGCTGGCCGGTGACGGCATGTTCGGCCGGCCGCTCGCCGCCGGTCTGTTGCTCTTCGGCAGTGGTGCCACGGCGATCAGCCTGCTGCCAGTTCTACGATCGGATGGTTACGTGATGCTCACCCACGCGCTGAACATCGCCGATCTGCGCCGCGAGTCCTTCCGGTTCTGGCGGCTGCGACTGCGCTGGCGCGACCCGGCCGCCCGGGAAAGCCTCAGCGCCTACCCGCCCCGCGACATCCGCACCTACGCCCTCTACGGGAGCGTCTCCCTCCTCCTTCTCCTCTCGGCGTACGGCGCGATGATGTCGGTGTGGTTCAGCAGCCTTCAGCACTGGGTAGGGCCGACGTGGGCAGTGGTGATTCTCGCCGCGGAGACCGCGGTGGCCGCCGGTGTCCTTTCAGCCGTCGCCCGCGGCAGCTCGAGCGAACGGCGGACCACCGGTGAGTGACAGCGACGACTACGCGATCCGTACCAGCGGACTGACCAAACAGTACGGCCCGGACACCGGCGTGTTCGACCTCGACCTGCGCATCCACCGCGGGGAGGTCTACGGATTCCTCGGCCCCAACGGGGCAGGAAAGAGCACCGCCATGCGCATGCTGGTGGGGCTGATCCGGCCGACCTCGGGAACCGCCACGGTGCTGGGCCACCCGGCCGGGACCCCGCGCAGCCTGCGCGGGGTGGGGGCACTGATCGAGGCCCCGGCCCTGTACCCGCACCTGTCGGGCCGGGACAACCTGCGCATCCTCGCCGGATACACGTCCGTACCCGCCACCCGCATCGGGGAAGTCCTCGAGGAGGTCGGGATGGCCGCCAAGGCGGACGCCGCCTTCCGCACGTACTCGCTCGGCATGAAACAACGACTCGGGGTGGCCGCCGCACTGCTGAAGGACCCCGCGCTGCTCATCCTCGACGAGCCGACCAACGGTCTCGACCCCGAAGGCATGGCGAGCATGCGGGAGTTGATCACCGGGCTGCGCCGCGACAACCGCACGGTACTCCTGTCCAGCCACATGCTGGGCGAGGTGGAGCACGTGTGCGACCGGGTGGGTGTGATCCGCCGGGGCCGGCTGATCGCCGACGGCACGGTGGCGGAACTCCGCCAGGGCGTCGGCGAAGGCGGGCTGACGGTCGCCGTGAACGCGCCCGAGCGCGCCGCCGAGCTGGTACGCGAGTTGCCGGCCGTCCGCTCGGTGACGGTCGTCGACGGGGAACTGCAGGTGGCTGTCGACCCCGGTGAGGCCGCCGCGATCAACCGGCTGCTCGTGGTGAACGGACTGGAGGTCAGCGAACTCCGCAAACGGGTCCTCTCGCTGGAAGACGTGTTCTTCGACCTGGTCGAAGAACACCGGCCCACTGAACCGGCACCCGTGGAGGCGGCCAACCGATGAACGGTGTCCTTCGAGCAGAGCTGCTGTCGACGCGCAAGCGCCCCGGCGCCTGGATCATCGGCGGGGCGTGGGTCGCGCTGTCGGTGGCCTTCGGGATGGCGGTCCCGTACATCATCTGGCTGGCCATCAGGAACAAGCCGGTCGGATCGTCCGGTGATCCCGAGGAGCTGATCAACGGTCTGCTGCCGGACAAGTTCCTGTCCGGCACCGTCAGCCTGTACCCCATGTTCGGCAGTGCGCTGATGCTGATCCTCGGCGCCGTCCTCGTCGGCGGCGAGCACCGATGGGGGACCTGGGGCACGCTTCTGGTCCAAGGGCCCAGCCGCACCTCGGTGGTGCTCGGGAAGGCCGGGGCCGCGGCAGCGGCGTCACTGTGCATCTCGGTGCTGGTGGTGGTGGTCGGCGCGGGAGCGAGCGCGCTCATCGCGGCGCTCACCGGCCGGCCCGCGCACTGGCCGGACACGGCGACGCTGCTGGCCGGAATCGGCGCCATCTGGCTGATCAGCATGGCCGCGACGAGCCTGGGCATCTTCCTGGCCGTTCTGCTGCGCGGCACCGGGGCCGCCATCGGAGTGGGCCTGCTCTGGCTGCTGGCGGTCGAGAACCTGGTGTCCGGACTGGCCGGCATCCTGTCCGCACTGAAAGGCGTCCAGAAGCTGCTGATCGGCCCGTGCGCGGGCTCCCTCGCCACCGCCCTCGACCCGTCGGGCAAGCCCAACACGTCGATCCCCGGGGTCGTCTCGGTTGCCGGACCGCTGACCGCGAGCATCGTGCTGGCGGCGTACGTGGTGGTGTTCCTCGGCCTCTCCGCGCTACTCGTCTCGCGCCGCGACATGACCTGACCTGACCGGCAGGCCTGCCATGCGGATGTGCAGGCCTGCCGTGCGGATGTGGAAGTCGGACACGGATCCCCCGTTCCCGCCCACACCGCTCAACGCGGGCGTTCGGTCAGGCGCGGAGGTGTGTGAGGACGGCGGACAGTGCGTGCCGTACGGCCTCCCGGGTCTCGTCCGTGGGGTCGTGCACGTCGAAGCCGTGCATTGCGTGCGGTACGTCCACGAGTTCCAGTGCCGCGCCGCACTCGTCGGCGGCTGCCAGGAACGCGGTGACTGTCGCGGCGATCTCCGGTGCCTCGAGCCCCACCCGGGTCAGCACGATCGGCAGTCGGCCTGCCTTCGGCAGCACTGCGGCAGGGGCGAAGCGCGGGTCGACGCCGATCCAGCCGGTCAGTGGGGCCAGGACCGGGTAGGTGGCGGCGACGCAGCGCAGCCAGGGCGGGGGAGCGGCCAGGTGGTCGGACATCAGCAGGCCTCCGCCGGAGAAGGTCCACAGGGCGATCCGGTCCGCGTCGACGCGCGGATCCGCTCGCAGTACCCGCAGTGCCTCGGCGATGTCCGCCGCGGCTGTCGGGTAGTCGGACGTCGCGTGGAGCCGGTGGGCGACGACCGCGCCGATCACGCCCTGGCTCGCCGCGAGCCGGGCGTAGCCGACGTAGAGCGGCCAGTCGCGGGGCTCGGGCACCATGTCGCGCGGTAGCGGGCCGCCGTGCACGAAGAGGATCGCCGGGCGGGGGCCGTCGTCGTCGGCCGGGCCGGGCAGGTGGAGGTCCAGACGCCCGGTGCGTTCCCGTGCCGCCACCGGTGCGTCGAGCAGGAACGGACGCTCGTGGAACGGCGTGATGTTCGCCGGGGTGAGCCGGTGGCCCTCCCCGGCGGCGGCGCGCAGCAGGGTCGTGGCCAGCTCGTCGGGGCGGGAGAGCATCGGCCAGTGGCCCGTCGCCAGTTCGAAGAAGCCCACGCCCGGCTCGGCGAGGGACTGGAACTGCGGCATGCCCGACGTCACCAGTTGCTGCACGGCCTCGATGGTGAACCCGCTCGCCGTGCACAGGATGCCGCTGGTCGGCACGTCTTTCAGCGCGCCGGTCAGCCGCAGCGGCTCGGTCAGCGTCCGGCCCGGCTGCGGGGCGGCGAGCGAGGACAGCCGCTCCAGGTCGGCCGGCGACAGGCCGGTCGTGTTGCCCCACCTCTGCCACTGGTCGGGCGCGGGCGCGGGTACGGTCGCGTCCGGCTGCTCGCGCAGCAGCGCCTGCACGTCGGTGTCGGGCACCAGGGCGAGGGGAAGGTCGCCGTCCTGCGGCAGCCCGGAGTCCAGGTAGACGATCCGGGTGACCCGCTCCACGCGGTGCTGTGCCGCGCCGAGCACCGGGTGGATGGCGTAGTCGTGGCCGACGAGCACCACCTTCGGTGCGGTGACCCCGTCGATCAGCCGCACCACGTCGGCGATGTGGGTCTCCAGGCTCGTTCCGCCTGCGGGCGCCGTGCCGCCGCCCGTGCCGGTCAGTGTCGCGGCGTGCACCTCGGCGCCCGCCTCGCGCAGTTTCTCGCCCACCCGGTCCCACAGCGGCCCGCCCGTGAACGGGCCGGAGGCCAGGATGAACGCGGTCCGAATCTCATGATCGCTTCGCATGCGGGTACGGTAGGAACTCCCCTAACGGGAGGTTCAAGTGGTGCTGCCGCACGATCTGTTGACCATCGGTGAGCTCGCCGAGCGCGCCCGGGTGAGCGTGAAGGCAGTGCGTTTCTACTCGGAACAGGGCCTGCTCCCCGAGGCCGGCCGCAGCGGCGGCGGACACCGCCGTTACGTCCCGCAGGCGCTGGAGCGGCTGCGGCTGATCCGCTCGCTGCGCGCGCTGGACGTGCCGCTGCCGGAGATCGCCCGTGTGGTCGAGAAGGAGACGGGCGAGGACGGGGACGGGGACGGCTTCGACGATGGCCTCGAGGCCGTCGTGGCCAGGCAGTTGGACAGCCTCGGTGCCGAACTTGCCGCGCTGCGCTGGCGGGAGGCGGCACTGCGGCTGCTGCACGAGGCCGCGGCCGCGGAGCGCGCCGAACTCCTGCGTCTGGTCGGCGCGCTCGGCACACCTCCCAGCACGGAGACCCTGGCCCGCTACTGGCGCGGGCTGCTGCCGGTGCGGCTCCCCGCCCGGCTGGTGGCCGCCATCGTGGAGGCGGCGGTGCCGCCGCTGCCGGAGCAACCCTCGCCGGCACACGTGCTGGCCTTCGCCCGGCTGCACGAACTGACCGCGGCCATGAACGACGCGTGCCTCGCGGAACACCGGCCCTCGCCGCCACGGCCGGACATGCTCTACGACGGCCTGCGCGAGGCCTACGACCTTGCCGCACCCGCCCTGCTCGCCGGTCGCGGCCCCGCCCCGGGCGAGGCCCTGGACTGCTTCGTCACCGCCCACGCCCGGGCGAACGACCGCCGCGACACCCTCGACTACCGCCGCGAACTCGGCCGTCACCTGGCGGTGGGCGACCACCCCGCCATGCGCCGCTACTGGGCACTCGCGGGCGAACTGACCCCGGGCCCCACTCTCGGCGCCGCGAACACCTGGCTCAGCTCCGCGCTGGCCGCGCAACTCGCCGCGAACTGACGGCGGGTGGCCGGGGGGTGATGGTGTGTCCGCCCCGTGGGAGTCGCGGGCCGGGGTGGGCGCTGCCTTGTACGGTCCCGCCGGTCGTCCGGCGGTTTTGACCGTGCCTATGCCACCGGGTTCGGGCTGGCGGCGTGCTTCCGGGGGCCGGGGACGACGTGCTTCTGGAGCAGCCACGCCATGTCGTTCGCGAAGAGGGAGCGGGCGGCCGCCTTGTCGATCTCCGGTACCCGGTGGCTCGCGGGCAGTGTGGAGGCCGGGAAGCTCTCGCCGTCGCCGAGTGCGAGCGCGCTGACGTAGAGGTTGCCGAGCGCCCGGCGCACGGACCGGCGGGTGGTCTCCCATTGCGGGTAGGCCGTCAGCTCGGTGGTGAACGGGTCCAGGAGGGCGGGGCGTTGGAACGGCAGGCCGGCGGCGGTCATCGTGGCGCCGAGGGCGTCGATCCACTCGGCGACGGTGAGGGCGGACGGGCCGGCCGTGGCCCAGTACTCGCGGGGGAGCGGCGACCCTTCCACGGCCAGGCGGGCCAGTGCGTTGACGGCTGCCGCCACGTGGTCGCGCGGGACCATGTCCACCCGCTGTTCGGGCCGGCCGAAGACCGCGGGCAGTCCGGAGGCGATGAACATCATGATCCGGTGCATGTTCTGCAGCTCGGGCATCGCCCCGTCCAGGGAGTCGCCCATGATGATCGAGGGGCGGATGATCGACCAGGGCTGCGTGCAGGACCGGATCCGGTCGTCGGCGGCGGCCTTCGACCGGTGGTAGGCGGACGGCCGTGAGGAGCACACCGCGCCGACCGTGTCCTCCCTGGCGGCCTGCGTGTGACGCCCGGCGAAGGCCGTCGAGGCGTAGAGCAGCGGGCTGCCGGCCGTCTCGGCGAGTGCGACCATCTCCGCCGCGCCGCCCTCGTTGACCGCGTGCAGGTCGTCGGCGGACGCCGTGTAGCGGACGTTGCCGGCCAAGTGGACGATCACGTCGGCCTGTTGGGCGAGTTCCTTGAAGGCGGGGGTGTCCAGACCCAGCTGTGGAGCCCGAAGGTCGATGCCGACCTGCCGGCACGGCAGGTCGACCGGGCGGCGTCCGGTCAGGGCCACGATGTCGAACGACTGGGCCATGGCCGGAATGACGGCCGAGCCGAGGACTCCTGAGATCCCGGTGACCAGGGCGACGGGTCGCATGAAGGGTGCTCCACTTCTTTCGTTTTCGTTCGTTGTCACGGCTTCGCGCCGTCACGTGCCGAGGCGTAATTCGGGACTCGGTTCGTGCTGATGCATTTCGAGGAAGAGGTTGCGGAATGTCTCGACCAGGAGCTCGCCCGGCAGCTTCTTCCGATGGAAGACCGAGCATCGGACGGCTGTTCCGGTCGTGGTGAACGACACGTAGGCGTCGAGCGCGAGCGAGGAAGGAGCGGAGTGTGCGACGGAAGCGCCGGTCAGGCGGGCGCCTCCGATTTCCAGGTGCGGGAGGGAGACGGAACTCGCGGTCAGCCCGATGTTCACGATGACCGGCCGGGCCGCTCTCCTGGCGAGTGCATTCGGCAGGAGGGAGAGAACGGCGCGTCGGGTGTCCCGTTCGTTCGTGCGGCGGGCGTTGCTCGTCTGTTCGCGGATGCTCCGGAGTGCGTCATGTGGCGAGAGCGGAGTTTCGGGCGGAATTCTGAGGAGATATCCGGCCGTGAAATTGCCGGGCGTGTACCGCTCGGAAGGGCGCCGGATCGACATCGGGACGAGCAGCGTCGTATGGCGCAGGCCGACGGCCCGTACGGCGCGGGCGAGGGTGGCGAGGCACAGGTCGTTCTCCGTGACGCCCCGGCTCCTCGCGGCGGCCGCGAGGAGTGGCCGTTCGATGTCCCTGAAGTGCCACTGCAGCGGGGCCGGGGAGCCCTCGACCGCTTCCGTCCTCGGGCTCTCCCGGGTGGCGCTGACGTCCCTGGCGGTGTTGATCACCGCGCGGGCGGTCGCCCGGCGTCGGGGACGGAGCCCCACGGGTTCGCCGTGCGGATCGCCCAGCAGGGCCTGGAGGTGCTGGACGATGCCGACCCCGTCCTGGAGGGCGTGATTCGCGCGATAGATCACCGTGAACCGGTGCGTGCTGTATCCAGAAAGGCTGTATCCAGAAAAGAAGTGCATGTCCCACTGCGGGGCCGGTGCGGACGGGAACGGGCGGTCGAAGAGTTCGGTGACCGCGACCCGAAGGGCGTCCTCGTCGGAGATGTCCGGGCGGACGGAAAAGGTGATCGATTCAGCCGGAGTTGCGGTGCGCCACCATTTCGATTTCGCCGAAGCCGGGCAGGTGAGGGCGAGGGTGGGGAGTTTCGATGCCCGCTCGTGGATTTGCTCACGCAGAGCGGCCGTGTCCGGAAGGCTGCCGGTGAATTCCAGGATGAATCCGCCGATCAGGGCGGGGGACAGGTCCAGGAACACTTGATCGACCGGGCCGATACGTCGCGCGCGCCGTTGCCGCGGCATTGTCATGGTGACCCTGGACTCTCTGCTTGTGCGATGGGAGGAATGGCCGTCGTCGCGCACCGGTCGAGATCCTGCCCTGATGGCATGACAAATGCCAAGCCGATCACGCTATCGAGTGATTTATCGGTCGATCCAGCGGCGCAGGGTGTCGCCGCCGGCGGCGCGGGCGAAGGCGCGGTCCAGTCGGTCGCGCAGTTCGCGGACTCCGGTGCGGTCGACGACGGCGGGCCGGCAGCCGGGCCTGATCGACCGCTACTGGTGGCTTCGTCAGCTGTGCGGCTTGTGCAGGACCAGGAGTTCGGCGGGCTGCGGCACCGGGCGGGGGACGGTTTCGGAGTCGGCCTCGGCGCGCAGGGTGTTCAGGCCTGATTCGATCTCCGCTTCGGAGAGGTACTGGAATATCGAGAGTGCGCGGTGGCTCAGCCGTTCGTAATAGGCTTTTCGACTGGTGGCGAGGTCCATTGCCCAACGGTGGGTTCCGCCGGGTCGGAGGCCCGCGGCGGTGAAATGGCCGATGGTCTCCGCCATCCCGGGCAGGCGGGATTCCTCGATTCCGTGGGCGCTCGGGAAGTACGCGGAGTGGGCCCGCCGGTATCCCCGTCCGGCGAAGAACCCGTGGATCAGGACGCGCCCGCCCGGCCGGGTGACGCGGGCGGTCTCGGCGGCGGCCCGGGCGGGGTCGGAGAAATGCTGGACGACCTGGAATATCAGCGTCAGGTCGCAGGAGGCGTCAGGCAGTGGAATGCTCTCGGCGTTTCCTCCGCGATAGTCGACGCGGGGGTGGGAGCGGCCGGCCCGGGCGACGGTCAGCATCGGTTCGGACGGTTCGACGCCGACCACCAGGGCGTCGAACGCCTCGGCGAGCAGTGGGGTGAACCGGCCCGTTCCGCAGCCGAGGTCGAGCACCGTCCGGGGGCCGGGGTGGCCGGCGTGCCGGACGAACAGGTCGACCCACTTCCGCATGGTGTGCGGCGGCAGGTGCTGCCCGTCGTCGTAGGCGGCCGCCACGTGCTCGCTGTACTCGGCGTCGGAGAACACGGACGGCGGCCCCTCTCGGTGCGGCGCTCGGGTCGGTGTCAGGCGAAGCGGTGCGGGTCGAACTGGGCGACGGGCAGCCGGGTGGAGCCGTCGCAGGCGAAGTCGGCGGCGATCTCGCCGATCACGGTGGCGAACTTGAAGCCGTGTCCGGAGAACCCGCCCAGCAGGGTGAGGCCGGGCAGTTCGCGGCGGGGGCCGAGCAGGAAGTGATGGTCCGGGGTGAGGGAGTACATGCAGGAGGTCATCCGGACCGGGTACGGGTCCACGTCGAGCAGGGTGCCGCGGATCGCGTCCGCGAAGCGCTCGGCGTCCTGCTGGTCGGGCGGGCGGTGGCCGGCAGCGGGGTCGGTCGGCTCGTAGATGCCGGGCCAGGTGTGCAGGCCGACCTTGACGGTGGCGCCGTCGGTGGACGGGAAGCCGTAGCAGTTGTGGTCGCCGCTGGAGTCGCAGCGGACGAAGACCGGGAACCGGGCGGGGGCGAATGCCGCGGGGTCCTGGGCGCGGAACCAGCCCATCACCCTGCGTTCGACGGTGATCAGTCCCGCGGTGCTCGGCAGCAGCTGCCGCAGCCAGCCGCCCGCCGCCACCACCACGTGGCGCGCCGTCAGTTCGTGGTCGTCGACCACCACCCGCGGGCGGCTCGGGTCGGGGACGATCTCCCGGACGGCCGTCCCGTCGAACACCTCGGCCCCGCTCGCCACGGCCGCGTCCACGGCCGCCGTGACCGCGAGTTCGGGTCGCAGCACCCCGGCTTCCTCCTCGTAGAAGCCCCGAAGATCGTCGGTGACCAGGTACTGCGGGAAGTCCCGCCGCAGGTCGTCGGCGGACAGCAGGTCGTACTTGAGATCGTGCGCCTTGGCCGAGGCCAGCGGCCCGGCGATCACCGAGGAGTCGGCCGGTCCGATCATCAGGCCGCCTGTCCGGTCGAGCAGGCTCCGGCCGGACGTCTGCTCGAGTTCCTGCCAGAGCTTCCAGGCCCGCTTCACCAGCGGGACGTACGCGGTGCCCTCGGCGTAGGCGGTGCGGATGATGCGGGACTCGCCGTGGCTGGCACCCCGGTCGTGTCCCGGCGTGAACTGCTCGATGCCGATGGCCCCGACCCCGCGCCGGGCGAGCTGCCAGAGGGCCTGGCTGCCCATCGCGCCGAGTCCGACGACGATCACGTCCGCATCCACCGAATTGGTCATATTCGACAGCTCCACACTCGTGTGTCGGAATTCTCCGAACCGGTCGGGACCGGACATTGCATGAATTTCAGGGATTTCATGAATGTCGGGTAGCGGGCCGAGCTGCTGCGGGTGGAACTCTCAGCGGGGGGATTTCCGGAGGTGCAGGGCGAATCCCTCGCTGACCACCCAGGATTCGAGAAGGCGTCTGATGTCCGAGTCGGCCAACGGTTCGCGGCTGATGATAGCCGCGCCCGCAGCGGGGTTCAAATCATGGTCGTAAGCCATCCAGACGCCGGGGATGACACTCGCGTTCGACGGGATGCGACTGAGAAACCTGTACACCAGGGTTTCGCGATGGGTTTTCCCGGAAAAGGTCATGACAATATGATCCGCTTCGTCGATCAGAGACCCGCCGCGATAGCTGAGCACCGGCGGGGTCAGTGCGAGATCGGGGCCGATCGGACTCGCCGAACTGTGCCGCTCGATCACGTGCCGGGTCCTGATGCCCGTCCGGATGACGATCGTCCCGTAGCGCAGCACCGGCTGCCCCGAGAGGTAGCTGAAATGGTAGGAATACCAATGGCCGGCCATCGGATGGGCCTGCAGCCTGCGGGCCGGGTACAGCGCGAGGTTCGCCGCGGGTACCACCAGGGCGCCGAGAACGGCTCCGACCGCCGCGGAGATCAGCCAGTTCGGTTCGGACGCCGACACGCTCAAGTACTGGAGCATTGCAGTCCCCCTGCGATCCACTCCGTCCACCGGCCCCCATGGTGCCCGGCCCGGGCCGGTTCCACCAGAGGGCCAACGAGACAGTGGGACAAGGGAGTTGATCGCCCCGAGGAGGCCGACGCGCCCGGCGGCGAAGAACGCTGTGGGTGTATCCGGGAACATGCGTGCCGGCGGGTGCGCGGCGGTGTCGCCACGCACCCGCCGGTGTCGGGGCGGTGGGTGTCAGATCCGGTAGGCGGCCCAGGAGCTGGCCATGCGGGCGACCTGGCCGGGGGTGAACTGCGTCATGCAGGAGTCGTAGGTGTAGTCCATGAAGTTGTGGATCGGGTCGACGCCGGTGGCGGTGCAGGTGTCCCGGCCGGTCGGGCACTGGAAGGCGGCGCTCTTCTCGGCCGGGGTGTCGGCGACGTAGTCGCCCTGGCCGCCGCAGCCGCCCTGGAAGGTGTGGTAGAGGCCGAGCCAGTGGCCGACCTCGTGGGTGGCGGTGTCGCCCTCGTTGTAGTTGGTGGCCGAGCCGCCGGGGAACGAGGTGTCGAGGATGACCACGCCGTCGTCCTTCGGGCTGGACTTGTAGCTGCTCGGGAACGTCGCCCAGCCGAGCAGTGACTGTCCGAGGCTGGCGCTGTACAGGTTGAGGGCGCCTGCGCCGCCCTTGCGCAGCGCGTTCTTCATCGCACTCTCGGCGGTGGAGCCAGGTGCGACGCCGTTGTACCAGGTCGCGTTGTCGGTGTAGTCGGTGGAGACCAGCTGGAACTGGAACTGGCTGGGGGTGTTGCCCGCGCCCTGGCCGCTGTAGGCCGCGTTGAGGACGTCGATCTGCTTGGCGATGGTGGTGGCCGACAGCTTGCCGGTGGTCCCGGAGTGGACGACGTGCATGTACACCGGGATGGTGGTGGCCGCCGTCACGCCCGGGGCGAGCAGGGCGCCGCCCTGGCCGGAGGCAGCCAGCTCGGCGACGCGGGCGTTGAGGTCCGCCTCCATCGTCTTGACCTGCGCGTCGGTGACGGCGTTGGGGTCGTGGCCGACGGTGTTGCCGGCGGGCTTGCGGGCCGCGGCGTCGTCGTTGGTCGCCGCCCCGGCGCACTCGGTGGAGGCCGCGGCCTGCGCGGTGGTGGTCGTGGAAGGGGCGGCGAACTGAGCGAGGCCGACGCCTGCGACCAGCGCTGCGGCGCCGAGGATCCTGCCGGCGGTACGCGAGGGGACGCGAACGGAACGACGCATCTGCGCTCCTGGGGAGTTGTGGGGGACGGCGGTCGAGGGGGCCGCCGGGGGTCAAGGCTACGCAAAGGGGCATGTCCGCGTCAGGCGTGTTCCGGCCTCGAGATTCTGACGACGAATCGGACAAAGTTCGAGAGTTTGAGCGGCTCGCCCCGGTCGCACACGGGGGATTTCCCGTCGCGCGCGCGGGCACGGCGCCGACCCCCGGCTGTCCGAAAACCGGCGGTCCGCCGCCGGGTGCGCCGACCCTCGCCGGCGAGCCTTCGCCTCCCCGCCTGTGAAATCCGGCATGACCAGCGTGCATAGTGCCGTAGGGGTGTTAGCGGCAGAAGCAATTGGTGGTACCTATAGTGGCGCCCATGGCTCAAGTCGAACTGCGTCACCTGCGCTACCTGCTCGCCGTCGCCGAGCAGGGCAACTTCACCCGCGCCGCCGAGGAGCTGCACATCTCGCAGCCCACGCTCTCCCAGCAGATCAAGCAGCTGGAGAAGACCCTCGGCGTCCAGCTGCTGGACCGCAGCGGCCGCACCGTGCGGCTCACCGACGCGGGTGCCGTCTACACCGATCGCGCCCGGCGCGCGCTGCGCGACCTGGCCGCCGCCGAACGCGCCGTCCACGACGTGCAGGACCTCAGCCGCGGCCACCTGCGCCTCGGCGTCACGCCGACGTTCACCGCGTACCTGGTCGGCCCGCTCGCGGCCGAGCTGCACAGCCGCCATCCCGGTATCGACCTCACGCTGACCGAGGCCACCCAGGACCGCATCGAGGCGGCCCTGCTCGCCGACGACCTCGACCTCGGCATCGCCTTCGCCGGCGACCACCTCCCCGGCCTGGCCGGCACGCCGCTGTTCACCGAGACGCTCGCCCTGGTGGCCGGCACCGAACGGGCCCGCGCCATGCCCGACCCGCTACCGGTCAAGGCCCTCAAGGACAAGCAACTCGCGCTGCTCACCGGCGACTTCGCCACCCGAGGGCACATCGACGAGTACTTCGCGCGCCATCGCGGCACCCCGCGCATCTCGGTCGAGGCCAACTCCATCCAGGCGCTCACCGAGATCGTTCAACGGACCGACCTGGTCACCGTCCTCCCCGACGCCCTCACCCACGACCACCCCCACCTCGCCCCCGTCCCCCTCGACCCGCCCCTGCCCACCCGCACCGTCACCCTGCTGCACCGCGAGGGCGCCTATCAGAGCGTCGCCGCCCACGCCTTCACCCGCATCACCCGCGACCTCGTCCGCAGCCGGGGGTACACGCTGCCCCGGTGAGCGAGCGGCCCAGGTGGAGGGGGAGTTGAAAGAGGAGGTGCGCGAGGGGCGCAAGGTGTGGCGCCGGGGCGCGGGCCGGGCGGTCGTGCTCCTGCGGCGCGGGAGGAACGCTACGTCGACGAACCGGCCGTGCCGATAACGCACAGGACGCCACGCCAACTCCCAGGAAGGCGCACGCTCTTGGACGGCTCCTTGACGACCGCGATGGCCGATGTCGCGGTCATCCTGCTGGTCGGACTGCTCCTGTCGCCGCTGCGCACCCGGCTGCGCCAGCCGGTGGTGGTCGGTGAGATCGCGGTGGGGGTGATCCTCGGTCCGAGCGTCCTCGGGCTGTTCCCGGGCGACCTTCCGCACCTGCTGTTCCCGCCCGAGGCCCGGGTGCACCTCCTGGGGATCGCCCAACTGGGCATCGTCTTCACGCTGTTCGCCGCCGGGTGGGAGCTCGACCTGAAGCAGCTGCACGGACGGGTCCGCGTCGTGCTGGCCGTCACCGTCACCTCGGTCGCGGTCCCCCTCGCCTGCGCGGCGGTCCTGGCGGCCGCCCTCACGGTCGGCCGGCCGCACCTCGTCGGTGGGGCCGGTTCCCCGGTGCTGCTGACGGTGTTCCTGAGCATCGTGCTGTCGGCCACCGCGCTGTCGGTGATGGCGCGCATCGTGGGGGAGAACCGGCTCCAGGCCACCCGGACCGGCGCGATGGCCGCGGCCTGCGGGGCGCTCACCGACCTCGCCGTGTGGTGCGCCGTCGCCTGCCTCGCCCCTGCGGCGCACGGCGACGGCGCGAGCCACCTCGCTCTCGCCCTCGTCGAACTCGCCTGCTACTCGGCGGGGATGGCGTTCCTGGTCCGCCCGCTGCTGCGACGACTGCTCCGCCGCCCGGCCGGTGGTGGGCACCCGTCGCTCGCCCTGCTGGCCCTCGGCAGCGGGGTCCTGCTGTCCGGCTGGACCGCCTCCTTCCTCGGCGTTCACCCGGCGGTCGGCGCGTTCGCCTTCGGGCTCGTCATGCCGCGCGACGCCGCGCAGGAGTTGCGGCAGGCCGTCGAGGCGCCACTGCGCAACGCCGGGGCGCTGCTGGTGCCGGTGTTCTTCGCGCTCACCGGCCTGTCCGTGGACCTCGGCGGACTCGGCTTCGCGGGCCTGGCGGCGGCGCTGGTGGTCCTGGCCGTCATCTGGGGCGGCAAGTTCGCCGGTGTCCGGATCGGCGCCCGGCTGGTCGGCGTGCCGCGCCGCGAGGCGGTGGCCGTGGGCGTACTGCTCAACACCAAGGGCCTCGGCGAGGTCCTCATCCTGACGATCGGCCGCGACCTCGGCATCATCGGCGACCGGCTCTTCACGATCCTGCTCGTCGCCGCCGTTTCCGCGACCCTGCCCGTCAACCCGATCATCCGGCGCCTCACCCGTTCGCCCGAAGCGGCAGCCGGCACCGCCGTCCTGCCCCACCAGCAGGCCGCCGTCGGCGGTTCCGTGGGCACCGACGACGCCCACAGGGCGTGAACCGTGTCCGCCCGGGCGGTTTGCCGAAGTGGCAACACGGCTTGTTCGCCGTCAACTGCGCGCAGCACCATCGGTGTTGATCCGTCGGGCGACGGATCCGGCGCGCAGTGGGCCGAGATCTCGGGAGGTTTCATGTCAGCAGGGACCGCAGGCGTCACCCATCGGTTGGTCTCCTCGCCCGCCGGCCGGATCCACCTGGCGGAGCAGGGCATCGGGCCGCTGGTTCTGCTGGTGCACGGGTTTCCGGAGTCCTGGTACTCCTGGCGTCACCAGTTGCCGGCGCTGGCCGCGGCCGGGTACCGGGCGGTCGCCGTCGATGTCCGCGGGTACGGGCGTTCCAGCAGGCCCGGGGAGATCGACGGGTACCGGATGCCCGACCTGGTCGAGGACAACGTCGCCGTGGTGCACGCCCTGGGTGAGGAGCGGGCGGTGGTCGTCGGCCACGACTGGGGCTCGGTCATCGCCGCGAACTCCGCTCTGGCCAGGCCGGACGTCTTCCGCGCGGTGGGGCTGCTGAGCGTGCCCTACCGCCCGCGGGGCGGGCCGAGGCCGAGCGAGATCTTCGGGCGGATGGGCGGCGACGAGGAGTTCTACATCTCCTACTTCCAGGAGCCGGGCCGGGCGGAGGCCGAGATCGAACCGGACGTGCGCGGCTGGCTCGCGGGCTTCTACGCCGCGCTGTCCGCCGACACCATGCCTGCGGCCGACGCGCCCGACCCGCATTTCGTGGTCCGGGGCGGCCGGCTGCGGGACCGGTTCCCGGTCGGGCGGCGGCCTGCCTGGCTCAGCGCGGAGGACCTCGACGTGTACGCCGGAGAGTTCGAACGGACCGGTATGAGCGGCGGGTTGGCGCGCTACCGGAACATGGACCGCGACTGGGAGGACCTCGCCGCCTTCGACGGTGTCGCCATCACCCAGCCGTCGCTGTTCGCCGGCGGCGGCCTGGACGCCTCCACCACCTGGATGGCCGATGCGATCGCGGCCTACCCGGAGACCCTGCCGGGCCTGCTCTCCTGTCACGTCCTCGACGGCTGCGGGCACTGGATCCAGCAGGAACGCCCCGCCGAGGTCAACCGGCTGCTGGTCGACTGGCTGGAGTCCCTGCCCTCCTGAAGCGGTCCGCGGCGGGAGACCTGGAGCGGGGTCAGTCGTGGGCGCGGCTCAGGATCCAGACGGCATAGGCGTCGTTCGCGGGGTGCAGCTGGTAGGTGCCCGCCCGCAGGTCGACGCGCAGGCCGGCGGCCGTCAGGTCCGCCTCGAACTCGGCCGGGGTGTAGGTGCGGGCGTGCGCCGGGGCGTCCTGGAGGTGGAAGCCGACCAGGATGCGGCCGTTCTCGGCGAGGACGGCGCGCATGGCGCGCAGGGCCTCGCGTTCGGTGTCCTCGGCCAGGTAGAGCATGACGTTGCCGACGCAGACGACCAGGTCGAACGGGCCGTCGTCGGGGCGGAGGTCGAGGATGTCGCGCTCCTGGATCGGCAGCCCGGGGTAGGTCTCCCGGGCCTGCCGGACCAGTGCCTCGTCGGGCTCGATCGCGACCACGTCGTGCCCGCGCCGCAGCAGGGCCGCGGTGACCCGGCCCATGCCGGCCCCGGCGTCGAGCACCCGGGCGCCGCGCGGCAGGAGCGTGTCGGCGAGTCGGGCCTCGCCGTCGATGTCCTCGCCGGTGGAGACGAGTTCGGCGAACCGCTTGCCGAAGTTTCCGCTGTTTCCCGCCTCCTGCCAGCGGGTTCGCCGCGCCGCCGTCGGTATGGGTTCGTCGTGTGCCGGGGTGGTGCTGTCCATGGTCCGCATCCTACGGCGATGACGAAGCTGCCGGTCAGGGGCAGTGAACGGCCGGCGATCGGTTCCGGGCGCCGACGGCGGTCGTCGTCAGGGCCGGCAGGCGCATCGGGGGCCTCCTCGCACGGTCGGGACCGAGCGGGATCCCGACCGTGCACGTGGCCGCCCTGCCGCAGCGGAGCGGCACGCGGTGGGGGAGTCGCCCGGCGGCACCTACGCGAACCCCCCCTGGGCGGCGGAACCGGAGGGACGACAGCGGGCCCTCGCCGATCCGGCCGCGCCGCCCGTGTCCACCGCGGCGGGGCCGGTGTCGGCGGTGGGTCAGGAGGGCCGGGCGAGGGTGGCGGCTTCGGTGGCGGTGGTGATGGTGCCGAAGCGGGGGAAGGTGTGGCGGAAGGCGTGGTCGTGTTCCTCGGCGGTGAGGGCGGCCATGGCGTCCTCGACGAAGTGGACCTTGTAGCCGTGGTCGACGGCGGCGCGGGCGGTGGATTCGACACCCATGTTGGTGACCAGGCCGGCCAGGACGAGGGTGTCGATGCCGCGCTCGCGCAGGTGGGTGTCGAGCTCGCCGCTGTGGAAGGCGCCGATGGCCTGCTTGGTGAACAGCAGGTCGCCCTCGGCGAGGACGCCGTCGACCAGTTCGCTGCCCGGGGGCTGCTCGGGGATGCCCGGGCGGTGCACCTGGACCACGACGACGGGGACGCCGGCGGTGCGGTAGGCGTCGGCGAGGGTGCGCGCGGTCGCCACCACCTCGCGGCCGCTGCGCGGCTTGAACTCCAGGTCGACGATGCGGGTTTGGAGGTCGATGAGCATCAGGGCGAGGCGTCCTTGAGTAGTCACGGGGTGACTCTAGCGAGTGCCGGCGCACCCGCGTGCCGCGAGGGGCGAAGGGGGCGGGGCCGGGGTCCGGGACCGGCCCCGCCGAGGGGGTGTCAGGGGGTGGGCTCCGTTTCGACGAGGAGGGTGGCGCGGACGTCGGCGACGGCCTTCTCCAGGGATTCGGGGTCGGCGGCCTCGACCAGGACGGCGGCGGGGCGGTCGGCCGAGCAGCGGATCGGGCCGACGGTGTCACCGGGGCGGACGCCCACGTGGACGCGGGCGACGCCGGGGCGGCCGCGCAGGTCGGCGGCGCCGTGGACGGCGACCACCCGGCCGGGCGTGGCGGTGGGGAACAGGCTTGCGCTGCAACGGAGTTGGCGGGCGCTTTCGACCGCCGGGGTGGGCAGGCCGAGGGCGAGCCGGACCACGGCCTCGTACAGGTCGAGGCCGTGCACCAGGCCGACGGCGTCCATGATCGAGTCGCCGGGGGTACGGACGGCGACCTCGATGATGGCGGGGCCGTCGGCGGTGAGCCGGAATTCGAGGTGGACGATGCCGGTGCGCATGCCGAGCGCCTCGACGACCTGGCGGCCGAGTCGCTGACCGGCCGCCACGGTGGCGGGGGCGGCCGTGCCGACCCGGTGCGCCACCTCGACGAAGTACGGCGCGGGGCCGGTCTCCTTCTCGGTGACGTTGCCGAGCAGTACCCGCCCGTCCCGGACCAGGCCCTCCCAGCTGAACTCCGGTCCGGTGACGGCGGATTCGACCAGCAGCCGGCCCTCGCCGTCGCGGCGTCGCACCGCGTCCGCCCAGGCGGCGGCGTCCGGGACCAGCTCGACGCCGGAACTGCCGGACGAGGAGAGCGGTTTGACGACGACGGGCAGCCGTTCGGCGGCCCAGTCGGCGGCGGCGCCGAGCCGTTCGGTGACGGTGGAGACGGGTTGCGGGAGCCCGGCCGCGGCGAAGACCGCCCGCTGGAGCGCCTTGTTGCGGGAGACCACCGCGGCACCCAGCGACGGCCCGGGCAGGCCGTGCCGCCCGGCGGTGAGCGCCGCGGCCAGCACCTGCGGTTCGCCGAGCGCCAGCACCCCGTCAGGGGACCAGCGGGCGGCGGCGCCGAGGGCGGCCTCGGACCACTGTTCCTCGGCCGTCCCGGCGACCGGAAAGACCTCGTCGACCAGGTCGCGCAGCAGGGCCGCCCGGCCGGGTGTCTCCACCAGGCCGACGGAGGCCCGCAGCCGCTTGGCGGCGATCAGGTAGGGCAGGCCGAGTTCACCGACCCCGACCAGCAGCAGTTTGGGCATGGTCGGTGTCCTCTCAGCGCGCGGGGGCGGGGGCGGGTTCGGCGGCGGGTTCCTCGGACTTGTTCAGGCCGAGCTCCTCGGAGAAGGAGGTCTTCCGGTAGGCCAGCCACATGAACAGGCCGGGGACGGCGGCGACCAGCGTCATGATCACCACGGTCGGGCGGTAGATGTTGCCGGCGAGGAGCGCGGCGGCGAGCGCGGCACCGGCGGGGCTGGTGCTGTTCATCAGGGTGCGCATGAAGGTCATGGTGCGGCCGCGGACCTCCGCCGGGATGCGGACCATCCGCACCACCTGCGAGGAGACCGTCATCGGCGCGGAGAGCAGGTCGGACAGGACCAGACCGATCAGAATCACCGGCAGGTTGAGGATCAGCAGCAGGCCGAGCGAGGCGCCGGCGAAGATCTGCAGCAGGCCGATCCGGCCCATCTGCTTGTCGGAGGGCTTGAGCGCGCCGGCGATCAGCGAGCCGATCAGGCCGGCGCCGTTGGCGGCGGCGAGCAGCAGGCCGAGGGTCTCGGCGCCGCCGGGCAGCGCGTTGTGGGCGAGCCACGGGTTGGTG
The DNA here is from genome assembly GCF_043200475.1 of Kitasatospora sp. NPDC048407. Taxonomy (NCBI): domain Bacteria; kingdom Bacillati; phylum Actinomycetota; class Actinomycetes; order Kitasatosporales; family Streptomycetaceae; genus Kitasatospora; species Kitasatospora sp. NPDC048407. The sequence continues at coordinate 105,542 of NZ_JBICXW010000008.1, forward strand.
ACGCGCAGCATGCCCATCGCGCAGTTGAACAGGGCGAAGCCGACGGTGATGCTCAGCAGCACCTTGTCCCGCTTGAGCAGGGCGAACACCGGGCCCCAGCCCCAGTTTCCGGACTTGGGCTTCTTCCCGGTGGCGGTGGGGGCGGCCGGGGCGGCGGGTTCGGGACGGGAGAGCGGGGCGCGGATCGCCCAGATGGCCAGCGCGAACAGCAGGTAGCTGGCCGCGTCCAGGGCGAGCACCGCCTCGCCGCCGATCACCGGGATGAGCACACCGCCGAGCGCCGGACCGGCGAAACCGGCCGCGCCGTACGCGATGGTCTCCAGCGCCGCGGCGGGCTGCAGCTGCTCCTTGGGGACCAGCTCGGGCACGATGGTGGGCACCGCGCCGAGCGGCACGATCTTCAGCAGGCCGTAGGTGCCCGCCACCGCGTACAGCTGCCACAGCGGCACGTCGCCGAAGAGCGCGATCAGCGGGACGCCGGCCACGATGACGCCGCGCAGCACCGAGTCGCCGATCAGTACGAACTTGCGGGAGAAGCGGTCGAGCAGCGGGCCGACGAAGGCGCCGCCGACGATGACCGGCATGGTGTAGCAGATGGCGAGCACGCCCAGCGCGCCCGCGCCGGCCTTGGAGATGGCCAGCCAGGACAGTGCCGTCCAGGTGGCGCCGTCGCCGAGCAGGTTGAGCACGGAGGCCGACCACAGCAGCCGGTAGTCCCGCAGGCGCAGGACGGACAGGTAGGACTTCATCGGGGATCTCTCATCTCAAAGGGGTGAGGCGGTGGGGCCGGTGCGGCGGGGTGCCGCACCGGCCCGGGGTGCGGGGTGATCAGCCGGTGGGCGCGGCCTGCTGCCAGGCCTCGCGGACGATCCGGGCCGCGTCGGCGGCCCTGGTGCGGATGAAGTAGTGGCCGCCGGAGTCGAGTTCGCACAGCCGCAGGTCGGGGGCGACGAGCTTCCAGTCCTGGTGGTACTGCGGGTACTCGACGGTGGTCCGGTCGTCCTGGGCGACCACGAAGGTCATCGGCGCGCGCAGCGGGGTGCCGGTCTGCTCGCGCAGCGAGAGCAGGTAGCGGTGGCTGGATTCGACGTCGTGCCGGAACAGGGTGGCGATGGTGCGGGCGCGGTCCATGGCCAGGCCGTCGTCGATGCCGTAGCCGGTGCGCTCGATCAGCCAGTCGACGATGTCCTGGTCGGACATGCCGTGCAGGATGCCGATCGCCTCGTGGATGTCATCGACGGGGTTGAACAGCTTGGCGCCGATGACCAGGTGGCGCAGGTCGGCCTCGCGGCGCTCCAGCTCCCGGGCGGTCTCCACGGCGACCGCGGCGCCGCCGCAGTGGCCCCACAGCAGGACCGGGCCGTCGATGTGCCGGGTGATCTCCTCGGCGACCAGGCGGCCGGTGGCGGCGGCGTCCAGGCACGGTTCGTCGGAGCGGTGCAGGTCGTGGCCGGGCAGTTCGACGGCGTACACCGCGATCCGGTCGTCGAGGGCGGCGAGTTCGCGGGCCAGCGGGACGAAGTTGGCGGCGTTGCCGGCCGCGTACGGGAAGCAGATCAGCGTCGCGTCGGGGGTGCCGTCGGGCACCGTGAGCGGCTGGAGGTGGCCGGGCTGCTCGTCGTTCTGTTCGGCGGAGCGTTCGGCGGCGGCGGCCAGGTCGCCGAGGACGGGGTAGCGCATCACGTCGACCAGCGAGACGGTGCCGTCGAGCAGCATGCCGACCCGCAGCGCGGCCAGTGAGTTGCCGCCGAGTTCGAAGAAGTCGTCCCCGGCGCCGATCCGCGAGGCGGGCACGCCCAGCACCTGCGACCAGGCCTCGGCGATCCGGCGCTGCACAGCGGACGGGCCGCCGGTGGTGGGTGCGGCCACCGCTGCGGGGGCCTCGAACTCCGCGTCCGGGGGCAGGAGTTCGCGGTCCTCGGGGGCGAGGGCCAGCTCCGGGGTGACGGACGGGCCGTCGGGGTCGGCGGTCATCAGGTCGAGGACGGTGAGGTAGTAGCCGCCCATCCGGTCGATCTGCTCGCTGTTCAGCACGTCGGCGTGGTGGTGCAGGCTGAGCCGCACGTTGTCCTCGAAGAAGTGCCGGGAGAACTCGGCCCGCAGCACGAACTCGGTCTCCGCCTGCACCTGCACGTCCAGCAGCGCGAACTCGGGGAGCTTCTTCAGCTCCTTCAGCAGGTAGAAGTGGGTGAAGTTGAAGACCGTCTCGAACAGCGGCCGGTGGGCGCCGGCGTCCTGCTTCATCCGCGCCATCGGGTAGCGGCGGTGCGGCAGCAGGTCGATTTCGGCCCGGTAGACCGAGCGGATCAGCTCGGCCCAGCTGCCGCCGGACAACTCGATGCGGAACGGCACGGTGTTGAGGAACATGCCGATCGAGCGGTCGGCGCCCTCCAACTCCGGTCGCCCGCTGTGCTCGTAGCCGGTGAGCACGTCGGTGCGGCCGGCCAGCAGGCCGAGCACCCGCAGGTGGGCGGCGAGCAGCAGGTTCTTCACGGGGACGCCGAGCTGGTCGGCGAGGCGGACGATCCGGGCCGACAGTTCGGCCGGGATCGGCACCGGGCGGATGCCGACCGCGAACTCCTCGCTGTCCGGGACGGCCGGGCGCGGCACCGCGGTGCTCTCCGCGCCGTCCAGCATGCCCGCCCAGAACTCGCGCGCGGCCGGGGAGTTCAGCGCGCGCAGCTCCAGGCCGACGTGGTTGCGCAGGTGGTCGCCGGGCGCCTCGGGCATCGGGCGGCCGTCGCGCAGCCGGTAGTAGATGTCGAACAGCCGGGTGTGGACGAGGTTGATGCTCCAGCCGTCCAGCGCCGAGTTGTGCAGGCTGATGTTGTACCGGTACAGGTCGTCGCGCAGCACCTGGACGTGCAGGCTGATCAGGCCCGGCTCCTCCCAGCGGAAGCGCCGGCCGCGCTCCTCCTTCACCCACTGCTCGTACCAGAACTGCTGGGCGTCGGGGGTGCGTCCGCGCAGGTCGGTGATGGTCAGCGGCAGCGGCACCTCGGAGCGGACGATCTGCAGCGACTCGGAGAAGCCGGTCAGGTGGAAGGTGGTGCGCAGGATCGGCGCCTGCTCGACCAGGATCCGCACCGCCTCGGCGAACAGCCCGGCGTCGAACGGGCTGGTGATCAGGTAGCTGATGATGTCGTGGTACTGCGCGGTGCCGCGGGTGATCTCGCTCTGGAAGATCAGGCCGGCCTGCAGCATCGACATCGGGTAGGCGTCCTGGGCGTCGGCGGGCAGCAGCGCCCGGTCGGCCTCGGAGATCAGCGAGAGGGGTGCGAACTCCTGGCTCTCGCCGGTGCGTTCGGCGCCCTCCCGGTCGAGCAGGGCGGCCAGTTCGGCGACGGTCGGGTGCTGGAAGAACTCCTGGAAGGTGAACTCCAGCCCGTGCCGGCGGCTGCGGGCCAGCACGCTGACGAAGTGGATCGAGTTGCCGCCGAGCGCGAAGAACGAGTCGTGCACGCCGACCCGCTCCAGGCCCAGCACCTCGACCCAGATCCCGGCCAGCCGCTGCTCGGTGGCGCTGCCCGGCGCGGTGTACTCCGGCCCGGTGAAGGTGTCCGCGGGCAGCGGCAGGGCGCGCCGGTCGAGCTTGCCGTTCGGGGTGACGGGCAGCGCGTCCAGGCGCACCACGCGGGCCGGGACGAGGTGTTCGGGCAGCGCGGCCCGCAGGTGCTCCTTCAGTTCGCGCTCGTCGGGGCCGCCGGCCGGGGCGACCGCGTAGCCGTGCAGCTGGAGCTGCCCGTCCGCGCCGCGGTGCGGGACCACCACGGCCTCGGTGACGGCGGGGTGGCGGCGCAGCTGCTCCTCGATCTCGCCGGGCTCGATCCGGAAGCCGCGGATCTTGACCTGGTTGTCGATCCGGCCCAGGTACTCGACGGTGCCGTCGGGCAGCCAGCGGGCCAGGTCGCCGGTGCGGTAGACCCGCTCCTCGCCGTCGAAGGGCCGCTCGACGAACTTCTCCGCCGTCAGCTCCGGCCGGTGCAGGTAGCCGCGGGCCAGGCCGGTGCCGGCGAGGCACAGCTCGCCGGGCAGGCCGATCGGCTGCGGGCGCAGCTTGTGGTCGACGACGTGCAGGCGGGTGTTGTCGATCGGCGCGCCGATCGGGACGCGGTGGGGACGGCCGTGCACCTCGTGGTGGGTGACGTCGACGGTGGCCTCGGTCGGCCCGTACAGGTTGATCAGCCGGCTGCCGGGCAGCACCTCGGCGAACCGGGCGGCCAGGTGCGGCGGGAGTGCCTCGCCGCTGGCGAAGGCCTGCCGCAGGGTGGCGAGGGCGCCGGTCGCGCCGGTGCCGTGCGCGTAGTCGAGGAAGACCGCGAGCATCGACGGCACGAAGTGCAGGGTGCTGACCCGGTGCCGTTCGACGGTGCGGATGATCGTCTCCGGGTCCTTCTCGCCGCCGGGGGCGAGCAGGCAGACGGCGGCGCCCCGCTGGCCCCACCAGAACAGCTCCCACACCGAGACGTCGAAGGAGATCGAGGTCTTCTGCAGCACCACGTCGCCGGGGGCGATCGGGTAGGCGCGCTGCATCCAGCCGATCCGGTTGACGGCCGAGCGGTGTTCGACGGCGACGCCCTTGGGGTTGCCGGTGGAGCCGGAGGTGTAGATCACGTAGGCGAGGTCGCGGGCGGTGCCGAAGCTCTCCAGGTCGCCGTCGGCGTCCGCGTACGAGGCGGGGTCGTCGAGGTCGACGATCGCGGTGCCGTCGGGCAGCAGGCCCAGGTGCGCGGTGCGGGCGAGGACGAGGGCGGCGCCGCTGTCGCGCAGCAGGTAGTGGACCCGCTCGGCCGGGTAGGACGGGTCGACCGGCAGGTAGGCGCCGCCCGCCTTGAGCACGGCGTACACGGCGGTGAGCATCTCCACCGAGCGTTCGGCGACCACCGGGACGACGGTGTCCGGGCCGACGCCCCGCGCGACCAGGGTGCGGGCCAGCCGGTTGGCGCGGGCGTTGAACTCGGCGTAGCTGACGCTCTCGCCGTCCAGCACGACGGCCGGCGCGTCCGGGGTGGCCCGGACCTGACGCTCGAACAGCTCGTGCAGGCGCGGCCCGTCCTCGAACGGCGCGTCGGTGGCGTTGGCCTCGGCGAGCCGGGCGGCGTCCTGACCGGTGAAGAGCGACAGGTCGCCGAGCGGGGTCTCCGGAGCGGCGGCCCAGCGCTCCAGCAGCAGCGCCAGGTGGGCGCCGAGCCGCCGCGCGGTGCCGGCCTCGTAGCGGCGGCCGTCGCAGTCCACGGTCAGGTACAGACCGTCGTCCTCGCGGCGGACGTCGAAGCGGACGCCGGCGGCCGGGGCCGCGGCGTGCAGGCCCGCCAGCCGGACCACCACGTCGAACAGCGGGTTGTCGCCGGCCGGGGCGGTCAGCCCGGCCTCCGCGGCGAGCACGTCGAGCGGGTAGTCGCGGTGCTCCAGGGCGCCGAGCACGGCCTCCCGGGTGCGGGACAGCGCGGTGCGCAGGTCGGTGTCCGCGTCCAGCGCGAGCTCCAGCGGCAGGGCGTCGCCGAGCGGCTCGTGGTCGGCCGCCGGGTACGGCTGGGCCAGCGTCAGCTCCTCGCCGGCGCCGTAGCGGTGCAGCAGGGCGGCGACGCCGGCGGTCAGCAGGGTGTGCAGCGCGTCCGGGCTGCCCTTGGTCAACCGGTCGAGCACGGCGGCGAGTTCGGCGCCGAGCGCGGTGTCGGCGGTGACCCGCGGCGCGTCGTCCGGCATGCCGTGGTGCAGGTCGGCGGGGAAGGCGGAGCGGTACCGGCCGGGCCGGATCAGGCCCTTCCAGTAGGCGGTCGCCAGCGGGCGCTGCGCCGCGATGATCTTGCGTTGTCCGAAGGTCTCGTGCTGGGCCATGGTCTTCTCCTCTGGGTGTGGAGCGGGGCCGCCCGGGGCGCGGTTCACAGGTCGAACTCGATGGCGACGGCCGCCGGGGCGACGGTCGGTGCGGCGGGTCGGATCAGCCGGCCGACGGGCGCGTGCGGGTCGGCCAGCGCGCCGTCGACGATGTCGAGCAGCAGGCGGACGAAGGCCTCGGCGGTGGCGCGGTCGAACAGGTCGGTGCTGTACGCCCACACCGCCTCGACGGACTCGCCGGCCTCGTGGAACTGGAGGTTCAGGTCGAACATGGTGTGGGCGGTGTCGGTGTCGGCGAACCGCGGCCGCGCGCCGAGGAAGTCGCCCGGTCCGACCCCGCCGCCCTGGAAGGCGAGCATCGCGTCGAACAGCGGGTTGCGGCTGTAGTCCCGCTCCCCGGCGACCAGTTCGACCAGGGTGTCGAACGGCTGGTCCTGGTGGGCGAAGGCCTGCACCGCCTGGTCGGCGACCGCCCGCAGGTGGTCGGCGAACGGGGTGCCGGGCTCGAATCGGCTGCGCAGGCAGACCGTGCCGGCGAACATGCCGGGCAGCCGCTCGCTGCCCGGCACCGTCCGCCCGGCGGTGGGGACGCCCGCGGTGACGTCGTGGCTGCCGGTCACCGCGGACAGGAACAGCGCGTGCGCGGCGGCCAGGAAGCCGAACACGGTCACCCGGTGGCGGGACGCCAACTCCCGTATCGCAGCCGAGCGTTCGGGCCCGAGGTCGAAGGCGGTCCGGTCGCCCGCGGTGCCCCGGGTGGCGGGCCTCGGCCGGTCCACGGGCAGGTCGGCGGCGGGCTGCGGCTCGGCGAACAGCTCCAGCCAGTACGGCCGGTGCTCGCGTTCGGCCATCGCCTCGCCGTGCTGCCGCCACCAGTGCGCGTAGTCGCGGTACTGGTGTTTGGGCTCGGGCAGCGGCACGCCCCGGTACAGGTCGGCCAGTTCGGCCAGCAGCACCGCCACCGAGGTGCCGTCCGCGACGATGTGGTGGACGTCCAGCAGCAGCCGGTCGTGGTCGCCGCGCGGGAAGAACGCGGCGCGCAGCAGCGGCGGTTCGGCCAGGTCGAAGGGCCGCAGCAGCTCGCGCACGGTCCGCTCCTCGCGCTCCAGCGCGAACGGCACCTCGGACAGCACCCGCTGCCGGGGCTCGTCGCCGTCGTGCACGAAGGCGGTGCGCAGCACCTCATGACGTGCGATCAGCTGCCGCAGCGCCGCCTCCAGCGCGTCCGCCCCGACCTGCCCGGCGGGCAGGTCGACCACCAGCGGGACGTGGTACTGGGTGGTCGACGGGTCCTTCAACTGCTCGACGTAGAGCCTTTTCTGCTGCGGGGTGACCGGGTGGTCGGGCAGCTCGGGCGCGGTCGGCAGCTCCCGGACGCCCGCGTCGGCGGGCCAGTCGGCGGCCTCGGCGAACGCCGCGCGCAGCAGCTCGGCGACCTCGCGCACCGTCGGGTGGGTGAGGATCAGCGCGCCCGAGAAGTCGACGGCGTACTCCCGCTGGACGTCCCCCGCGAGCATCGCGGCGGTCAGCGAACTCGCGCCCAGGTCGAAGAAGTCGTCGTCCAGGCCGACGAGTTCACGGCCGAGCACCTGCTGCCAGCGCTCGCACAGGAAGCGCTCCAGCTCGTCGCGCGGGGCGGCGTAGCCGGCGTCGGGTGCGGCGGCCTCCGGCAGTGGCAGCGCCGCCCGGTCGACCTTGCCGTTGCGGGTGAGCGGCAGCGCGTCCAGCCGGACGATCCGGGCCGGCACCAGGTGCTCGGGCAGCCGGGCCGCCAGGGCGGTGCGCAGGGCGGCCGGGTCGGCGGCGGCGTCGGCCGCGACGTACCCGCACAGGTACTTCTCGCCGGTCTCCGGGTACTGCCGGGCCACCACCACGGCCTCGCGCACGCCTGGCTCCCGCATCAACTGCTGGGCGACCTCGGCGGGTTCGACGCGGAAGCCGCGGATCTTGACCTGGTGGTCCACCCGGCCGAGGAACTCCAGCGCGCCGTCGGGCAGCAGCCGCACCCGGTCGCCGGTGCGGTACAGCCGCCCGCCGCCGCCGAAGGTGTCGGGGACGAAGGCCCGCTCGTCCAGGTCGGGCCGGCCGAGGTAGCCCGCGGTCAGGCCGTCGCCGCCCACCAGCAGCTCGCCGGGGACGCCCACGGCCTGCAGCCCGCCGTCCGGATCGACCACGTACGCCGTGGAGTTGGCGATCGGCCGGCCGATCGGGATGCGCTCGCCGAGCGGGCGGGTGACCGGGTGGGTGGTGGAAAAGGTGGTGTTCTCGGTCGGCCCGTAGCCGTTGGTGACCTTCAGGCCCGGGCAGGCGGTGAGCAGCTTGTCGATGTGCGGGACGGACAGCGCGTCGCCGCCGACCAGCAGTTCGCGCAGGCCGGTGAGCAGGGCCGGGTTCTGGTCGACCAGTTGGTTGAAGAGGGCGGCGGTCAGCCACATGGTGGTGATGCCGCGTTCGCGCACCGCCCGGCCGAGCGCCCGGGCGTCCAGGATCACGGAGTCGTCGACCAGGTGCAGGGTGCCGCCGTTCAGCAGCGGCCCCCAGATCTCCAGCGTGGCGGCGTCGAAGACCGGCGCGCCGGTCTGCAACACCCGGGTGTCCGGGCCGAGTTCGGCGAAGTCGCTGCCCCGCACCAGGCGCACCACGCTGCGGTGGTTGATCGGCACGCCCTTGGGCCGGCCGGTGGTGCCGGAGGTGTACATCACGTACGCCGTCGCTTCGGCGGCCGCCGGACTGTCCGGGCCGGTCGGGTCGCCGTCGGCGGTGTCCCAGGACAGGAGCGGCAGCGGGGCCGGGAGGCCCGGGTCGGAGGTGAGCATCAGCACCGCGCCGCTGTCGGCCACCGTGTACGCGACCCGCTCCTCGGGGTGGCCCGGGTCGACCGGCACGTACGCCGCGCCTGCCCGCAGCACCGCCAGGGTGGCGACCACCATCGCGGCGGTGCGCTCGGCGCGCAGCGCGACCCGGCTGCCGGGGACGACCCCGGCGGCGCGCAGCCGCCCGGCCAACCGGGCGGAGCGGCGGTCGAGTTCGGCGTAGCTCAGGGACTCGCCGTCCGGGCCGACCAGTGCGGTGCGCTCGGGGTGGGCGGCGGCCTGCTCGGCGAACAGCGCGGGCAGCGAGGCGTCGCGCGGGTAGTCCACGGCGGTGGCGTTGACCTCGTGCAGTACGAAGTCGCGCTCCTGCGCGCCGATGATGCCGGTGTCGGCGACGCGCTGGTCGGGCCGCTCGGCGAGGGCGTCGAGCACCAGGGCGAGGTGCCGGGGCAGCGCCTCGGCGAGGGCCGGGTCGACGGCGTCGGCGTGCACCCGGACGTCGAGCCGCAGTTCGGCGCCGTCCTCGGTGGCGCACACGGCGAGGTCGAACGGCACTGGGTGCGCGGCGAGCGCCTGCGGGGTGTCGGCGAGCAGCACGCTCTGCGGGCCGGTGCCGCCGTCGGCGGTGCGCAGCGCCTCGGCGGCGTGGGCGGTGAACTCGGCGAGGGTGGCGGCCGGATCGACGCCCACCTCGACGGCGGGCAGCGGCCGGCCGGCCGCGTCCAGGCGGCCGAGCGGAACCAGGTCGGCGCCGGTGTACTTGCGCAGTACCAGTAACAGGGCGGCCAGCGGGTCGCCGCCGGTGCGGGGCAGGCGGACGGTGGTGTGCCGCAGGTCGCAGCGGCCGGTGCAGGGCCGGGCGCCGGGCAGGTCGAGCGGCTGCTCGGGACGCTCGGGAGGTCGGGAGTGGGGTGGGTCGGCGGGTGCGCCGAGGGGATGGCGGTCCACGGACGTGCGCTCCTTCGATGGTGGGACGGACACGGTTGGGCCGGGTCTGGTGCTCGGGGACGCGCGGCGGTGAGCCACCCGGCGGCCCCGGTCGGGGGCGGGCCGGGCGGCGGGTGGAGCGGGGCGGGGCGTGCGGAAGCCTCGTCGCGGCCAAGAGGCTTGTGGCCTGCGACGGGGGGCGGAAGAAGGCCCGGTCGGGGGGTCGCTCAGTGGGCGAACACGGGCGTGAAGAGGCGGTCGATCTCGGCGCCGATCCGGCGCAGGGCGTCGTGGTCGCGGGCGATGCCGTAGACCACGCCGAGGCAGCCCTGGGTGCCGTCGCGCCAGTCGAGCGGGGCGCCGGGGGTGGCCCGCCACTCGACGTACTGGACGCCGGGGATGGCGCCGATCCGGTCCGCGCCGTTCAGGCTGACGACCTGTCGGGCGGTGGCGGGGGCCACCAGGTAGCGGCGGAAGGCGACTTGGCGGAACGCCGGTCCGTCGTCGGGCAGCGGGAGTCCGAGTGCGGTGCGCAGGGCGGCGGCCAGCAGGTTGTAGCCGGCCGAGCGGCCCAGCACGTCGTTGACGTAGCCGCCGATCCGGCCGTTGACCTCGATGACGCGTGGGCCGCGGTCGGTGAGTTTCAGTTCGGTGTGGGTGACGCCGACGGTGACGCCGAGGGCGTGCAGGGCGCGTTCGGTGAGCGCGGTGCACTGCTCGGCGAGGTCGGCCGGCAGCACGCCGGGCAGGAACTGGCCGACCTCGCGGAACGGTTCGGCCAGCGGGAACTTGCCGGTGACGCAGACGTGTCGGACTTCGCCGTCGCGGACCAGTGACTCCACCGAGACGTAGTCGCCCCAGTCGGCGCCGGCCGCCGCCGGGTCGCCGGTGAGCAGCTCCTCGACGACGTACTCCTCGTCGCCGTCGGCGGTCAACGCGCCGAGCAGGTCGGCCAGTTCGGCGGTGGTGTCGACGCGGTGGGTGGCCCGGCTGCCCGCGCCGCGGCGGGGCTTGACCACGGCGGGTGCGCCGACCCCGGTCAGCGCCCGGTCAATCTCCGGCCGCTGCCGGACGGCGACGCACCGTACGGCGTCCACCGCGGCGGCGGCCAGCGCCTCGCGCTGCAGGTACTTGTCGGTGAGCCGGCCCGCGGTCGGGCCGTCGTGGTAGGGCAGGCCGAGCCGGGCGGCGAGTTCCGCCGTGGCGTGGATGGCGTACTCGCTGAAGGTGGTGATGCCGTCCGGCGTCAGCTCCGCCAGTGTGCGGGCGCTCTGCTCGGGGTCGGCTCCGGTCTCCAGCACGTCGGCGAACCTGCGCAGTTCGGGCAGGATCCGGGCGACGTGCGGGCGGTCGGGGTCGCACAGCAGGACGACGCGGCACAGGCCGCGGGCGGCGGCGACGATCTCGGCCGGTCCGACCGCCCCCAGGTCGTAGACGACCGCGAGCAGGGGCAGCCGGTGCGGGGAACGCCGGTCGGGGGACACGAAGTTGGGTGCGCTGGACAACTGACCTGCTCCGTTCGAAGGCGTGGGTTCGTACGGCCGGGTGTCGGTGGTCAGCCCCACCCGAGGTCACGGATGAAACGTGTGGACATGGTGATAACCCATCAGATCCGGGCAGCAATCGGTCATCGCCGCTCAGAAATTACTGTGCATGATCAAAAGTGTCGGTGGCGTGTCCGGTGGGGCTCGTATTCTCGCCACGTAAGAAGACGATGGGCGACAAGTGAGGATCAGGTGGAAACCAGTACGCAACTAGATCCATCCGTGGCCCGCGCCGTCGGCGCCGAGGTGTACCGCCACCTCGCCGACCACGGCCCGGCCTCCCTCGCGGAACTCCACGCGGCCCTCGCCGCGGACCGCGTGGACCTCGACTTAGCCGTCCGGCACCTGCTGGAGCTGCGTCTGGTCCGGCAGGCCCCCGACGGGCACCTGCGCGCCGACACCCCGGCCCGGGCGGGAATGGAGGCGCTCGCACCCGCCGTCCGCGACCTGGTCCGGCACCACCGCGAACTCCAGGAGATGCACAGCACCCTGGCCGCGCTGCTGCCCGTCTACGAGTCCAGCACCCTCGGACGGGTCGCCGGAAAGCAGGTGGAACGCCTCACCGATCTGGCGTCGGTGCGCCGCACCATCACCGAACTCGCCGCCCGCAGCACCACCGAGGTGCTCGCCTCCCAGCCCGGCGGCGCCCGCTCGGAGGAGGTGCTCAGCGAATCGCTCCAGCGCACCGAGTCCCTGCTGAACCGCGGCGTGCGGATGCGCACCCTCTACCAGCACACCGCGCAGTACGACCAGAACACCGTCGAGTACGTCCGCAAGGTCACCGCACTCGGCGCCGAGGTCCGCACCGTCAGCGACGCCTTCGTCCGGGTGATCGTCTTCGACCGGGCCACCGCCCTGATCGAACTCCGCGACGAACCGCTCGGCGCCGCCCTGGTCCAGGACCCGAGCGTGATCGACTTCGCCGTCGCCTCCTTCGAACGCGCCTGGGTGGCGGCCGACGAGTTCCCCGCCGTGCAGCAGCGCCAGCGCGTCCGGGAGACCTCCAACAACATCAAGTCGTCCATCGTGCGGATGCTGGTGCAGGGCTACGAGGAGAAGCTGATCGCCAAGCGCCTCGGCATGTCCGTGCGCACCTGCCAGCGGCACATCTCCGAGATCATGCGCCGGATCGGCGCGCGCAACCGGCTGCACGCCGGCTACCTGCTCCGCGACGAGCTGGCCGGCCTCAGCTTCCCGCCCCCCGACGACGACCTCCCGGCCGGGCCGGCCACCACGGCGGCGCCCGGGGCCGACCACGAGGAGGCGACCGCGGAGGCCGGGAACGCCGCGGCGGCCGACGAGGTCAAGGGGGCCGCCCCACCGGGCACCGTTCCCAGACCCGCCGGCCGCTGCCGCACCGCGGGGTGATCCGCGCTTCGCCCGGCTCTCCCGCCGAACCTCAGCCCGCCATCGGCGGGTTGAGCCGGGCGAAGCCCTCCTGACGGCGGTACGGGTAGTAGGGGTACGGCGCGGTGCGGGCGCTCGCCGCGTCCAGCCGGGCCACCTGCTCCGGCGTCAGCTCCCAGCCCACCGCACCGAGGTTCTGCCGCAGCTGCTCCTCGTTGCGGGCGCCGATGATCACCGAGGAGACGGTGGGCCGGCGCAGCAGCCAGTTGATCGCCACCTGCGGCGCCGCCAGGGCGGGAGCCTTTCGCTGAATGCTCAGCGGTGGCTGCGGTGCATCAGCTCGACGATTTCCCCCGCGGCCCGGCGCAGCGGCTTCCTGCGCAGCCAGGCCAGGTGGACGGGCAGGGGCACGCCGTTCTCGGTGTTGTCGAACTCCAGCACCCGCAGCCGGCCGGCGGCGACCGCCTCCCGGATCGCGTGCGTGGGCAGGTTGGCCCACCCCGCGCCGCCCTGCACCAGGTCGAGTGCGGCTTCCACCGCCTCCACGTGCCACCGGTCGTCGGAGATCAGCAGCCGGCGGTCGGCGGGGTCGTCGGGGCCGGCCAGCACGATCTGGCGGCTGGTGCTCAGGTCCTCCAGCCGCCGCAGGTCGGCGGGCAGGCTGGGCGTCTCGACGGTGGCCGACGCCACGGCGACGAAGGTCACCTCTCCCACGGCGGCCCGGGCCTCCTCCCGGTCCACCTGCGGGGGAGCGGCCATCAGTGCCAGGTCGATGCGCTCCTGGTGCAGCATCGCGCGCACCCGGTCCTGCGGGGCGCGCAGCAGGTTGACGCGCAGCAGCGGGTAGCGGGCGCCGATCCGGATCACGGCATCCAGCAGCTCCCGGTCCCGGATGCCGGCGGCCACGGCGACGGTGAGCGTGCTCTCCAGGTCCTGCGACAACTGCGCGGCGTGCACCTGGAGCAACCGCAGGCCGCTGGCCAGGGTGCGGGCCTGCGGCACCAAGGCCATCGCCTGCGCGGTGGGCACCGCCTCGCGGTGGGACCTGTCGAACAGCGGGTAGCCGAGCTCGGCCTCGATGTTGGCGATGCCCATGCTGACCGCGGAGGGCACCCGGCGCAGCGCGCGGGCCGCGCCGGAGAAGGAGCCGTGGTCCACTACGGCCAGGATCAGCGTGATGTCGTCGCTGGAGAGCGCCATGCCGGCTCCACCTGTCAGTGTTCCTGAAAGAACCTTGCTTTTTTCGCCAGACTACCTGAACTAGCTTCTTCTCTCTCGGGCAGGCGAAAGAGGAGCAACCACCATGCAAGGGATAAAGCGGAAGCTGGTCTACGTCGGGGGGTACGAGATCCTCGGGCTGGTGATCGGCACCTCGGTGATGACACTGCTGACGGGCGACTCGATGTCCTCCACCGGACCGCTGGCGATCATGATCACCGTCACGGCGACGCTGTGGAACATGGCGTTCAACTACCTCTTCGAGGCGTGGGAAGCGCGCCGGGCCGACCGCACCCGCACCGTGTGGCGCCGGATCCTGCACGCGGTGGGGTTCCAGGCCTCGCTGGTCTGCTTCCTCGTCCCGCTCATCGCGTGGTGGCTGGAGCTCACCCTGGTCCGGGCATTCCTGCTCGACCTGACGTTCATCATCTACGTCCCCTTCTACACCTTCGCCTACAACTGGGCCTTCGACCGGATCTTCGGGGTTCCGGCGTCGGCGGTGAACGTCGTGGCTTCGGACGAACAACTCCTTGTTGCGCAGCCGTAGTTGACGGGCGGTCCGGTGTCTGTGGCGGCACCGTCTCGATGGTGTGTTTCTTCATGAAGTTCTCACCGCCGGGGAGTAGGCGGGCAGTCGCCGGGACAGGGATCGATCCGACCCCATCGTCTCGGTGATCCCTGGAGGACCACGTGCGCAAGAGGTTGATCGTTTCCGCGGCCAGCGCCCTGAGCCTGTTACTGGCCGTCCCCGCCTCGGCTTCCGGCTTCCAACCGGGTGCGGACGGCCTGGGGGACCCGTACTACCCCACCCTCGGCAACGGCGGGTACCACGTCTCGCACTACGACGTCCGGCTGAAGTACCAGCCCGCCACCGACGAGCTGGAGGGCACCACGACCATCCTCGCCACCGCCACCCAGGACCTCTCCCGGTTCAACCTCGACTTCGCGCTGAAGGTCTCCGAGATCCAGGTCAACGGGCGGCCCGCGACCTTCGCTACCAGCGGAGACCAGGAGCTGGAGATCACCCCGGCCCGGCCGCTGGCCAACGGGTCCCCGATCACCGTCGTGGTGAGGTACAGGGACGTGCCGTCGACGGTGCAGAAGTACGGCGGCTTCACCGCCTGGAGCCGAACCCCGGACGGCGCGGTGGCGGCCGGCGAGCCCGTGTCGGCCGGCTGGTGGTTCCCGAGCAACGACCACCCCAGCGACAAGGCGACCTTCGACGTCTCGGTGCTGGTGCCGGACGGCACCCAGGCGATCAGCAACGGCGTCCTGACCGGCACCAGCTCGCAGGCGGGCTGGACCCGCTGGAGCTGGCGCGAGAACAAGCCGCAGGCCACCTACCTGGCGACCCTGGCGATCGGGAAGTTCGACATCACCCGGGACGTCACCGCGAGCGGGCTGCCGGTCTACAACGCCTACAGCAAGGACCTCGGGGACAACGCGGACGCCGCCAAGGCCAGCGTGGAACGCACCGGCGAACTGGTGGACTGGCTGAGCGGCTACTTCGGCGAGTACCCGTTCAGCTCGGTCGGCGGCTACGTGCCCAACCTCAAGGCCGGTGGCGCCCTGGAGACCCAGACCCGGGTCTTCTACGGGCCCGGCGTGTTCGCCCGGGGATCCAACACCTCCGTGGTCGCGCACGAGCTGGCCCACCAGTGGTACGGCGACAGCGTCTCGCTCTCCCGCTGGAGCGACATCTGGCTGAACGAGGGCTTCGCCCAGTACGCGCAGTACCTCTGGTCCGAGCACGAGAACGAAGGCACCGCACAGGAGTTGGCCGACTACGTCTACGCCTCGCACCCCGCCGACGACCCGTTCTGGAAGGTCAAGCCGGGCGACCCCGGAGACGAGAACCAGTTCCACTGGGCGGTCTACCAGCGCGGCGCGGCCGCCATCCAGGCGCTGCGCAACACCGTCGGCGACGAAACGTTCTTCCGGATCCTGAAGGGCTGGCCCACCGAGCGCCGCTACGGCAACGCCACCATCCCGGAGTTCCAGTCCTACGCGGAGCGGATCTCCGGCCGGAAGCTCGGCGACCTGCTGAACACCTGGCTCTTCACCCCCGCCAAGCCCCCCGTCGGCCCGGGCCTGCACGCCACGGCGGCCACCGCGACCCGGACCGAGGGGCAGCCGCCGGCGGAACCGAAGTCCTGGCGGCAGATCCAGGAGGCCAACTCCGTCCACACGCACTGGAAGTGACGCTCCCGCCATGAAGAGCCGGCGGTCCGCGCGCACTGCGGGGGCCGCCGGCTCATCGTGCGGCCGCCGAAGTTCATGGCGGTGGCGTGGTCCCGTCCTTCCTCGAGCTGGACGATGAGACTCATCGCCCGTGTGCAGTCCGGGCAGGCGGGGTCTGGTCGTGCCACAACCAGGCGAGGTGCCCGCCGAGTTGGCCGAGGACGTCCAGCGGAGTCCGGCCCGGCAGGCTCGCCCGCTCCTCGGCCGCCCGGCCGTAGTCCGCCCCCGTGGCCGGAGCCTCGTACGCGACCGCGCTCACCGCGCCGAGCAGCACTTGCTCCCGGTCGTCGTCCTGGGTTCCGCGGTGCCCGCGTACGTCATCAGGACTGTGGTCGCGGACGGCGACTGTGCGACATGCCGCCGACACCGCCCCGGCCCGCAGTTGTGGGTCGGCGCGGGTCGGGCGCCGGTGTCCGTTTCGTCCGGGGCCAGCTAAATGTACGGACAAATTCGGCCGAATCCTCGCAGGTGGCTTGCGTGTCCGGCCTGCGCCGTCCTAACTTAATGTCCGTACATTTGAAGGGGGTCCTTGATGGCCAAGCAGCATCACCGGATCGTGATCATCGGCGGCGGTACCGCCGGGATCACCGTCGCGGCCCGGCTCCGCCGCGCCGGGGAACGGGATGTCGCCGTGCTCGATCCGAGCGAGCGGCACTACTACCAGCCGCTGTGGACGCTGGTCGGCGGTGGCCGGGCGCCGCTGGCGGAGAGTGTCCGTTCGCAGGCGTCCGTCATGCCGAAGGGCGTCCGGTGGATCCGCAGTGCCGCGGTCGCCGTCGACCCCGAGGCGCGGGAGGTGGCGCTGGACGACGGCGGCACCGTCTCGTACGAGCAGCTCGTGGTCTGCCCGGGCATCCAGCTGGACTGGGACCGCATACCGGGCCTGGAGGCGGGGCTCGGAAAGGACGGACTGTCCAGCAACTACTCGTACCAGCACGCCCCCGCGACCTGGCGCTTCATCCGCGAAACCCGTTCCGGCAGCGCGGTGTTCAGCATGCCGACGGGCGCCGTCAAGTGCGGCGGCGCCCCGCAGAAGATCGCCTATCTCGCCGCCGACCACTGGCGACAGCAGGGCGTCCTCGACAAGATCGACGTCCACCTGGTGATCCCCGGCGCCGCGATCTTCGGCGTGCCGGAGTTCGCCCGCGTGCTCGACGGCGTGGTGCGCCGGTACGGCATCAAGGTCCACTACGGCAGCGAAGTCACCGAAGTGCGGCCCGAGGCACGCGAGTTGGTCGTCACCGAGCTGGACGGCGGCGGCACCACGACGCTGCCGTACGACATGGCCCATGTGGTGCCGCCGCAGAGCGCCCCGGACTGGATCAAGCGCAGCCCGCTGGCCGGCGCCGACGACCCGGCCGGCTACGTCGAGATCGACAAGCACACCATGCGGCACGTCCGGTACCCGAACGTCTGGGCGCTCGGGGACGCCGGATCGTCACCGAACTCCAAGACCGGCGCCGCCGTGCGCAAGCAGGCGCCCGTGCTGGTGGAGAACCTGCTCGCCGTGCTGGGCGGCCGGGAACCCAGGGCGAGTTACCAGGGCTACTCGTCCTGCCCGCTGACCACCGCGCGCAACAAGATGCTGCTCGCCGAGTTCGACTACAGCGGACGGCCCGCCCCGTCGATCCCGGTGATCAACACCGTCCGCGAGCGCACCGACATGTGGTACCTCAAGCGCCGCGGACTGCCGTTCCTCTACTGGAACCTGATGCTCCGCGGGCTCGCCTGAGCCGAAGGCCGACCGACCCGCGTCACCGTCCCGCGCCTCGCGGCGCCACCATCCCTGCCCACCCTCAGGAGCCCGTCATGCCCGAGAACGCCGGACCGCTGGTCCTCGAGCAGTTCTACCTCGACTGCCTCTCCCACGCCTCCTACCTGGTCGGCGACCGCACCACCGGCCGCGCCGTCGTGGTCGACCCCCAGCGCGACGTCAACGACTACCTCGTCACCGCCGAGCGCCACGGCCTGACCATCGAGCGGGTCATCGAGACCCACATCCACGCGGACTTCCTCTCCGGCCACCTGGAGCTGGCCGAGCGCACCGGCGCCCGGATCTCCTACGGCTCCGCCGCCGCACTCGACTTCGACACCGACCCGCTGGCCGACGGCGAGCGCCTCGCCCTCGGCGAGGTCGAGCTGGAGATCCTGCACACCCCGGGCCACACCCCGGAGTCGATCTGCGTGGTGGTGCGCGAGCACGCGGACGACGAAGTCCCGTACGGCGTGCTCACCGGCGACACGCTGTTCATCGGCGACGTCGGCCGCCCCGACCTGCTCAGCTCGCGCGGCCGGTCGGCCGACGAGATGGGCCGCCTGCTGTACCGCTCCACCCGCGCGCTGCTCGCCCTCCCCGACGACACCCGCGTCTACCCGGCGCACGGGGCCGGCTCGGCCTGCGGCAAGAACCTCTCCGCCGAGCTGAGCTGCTCGATCGGCAACCAGCGGCGCGGCAACTACGCGCTGGCCGACATGACCGAGGACGAGTTCGTCGCCGTGGTGACGGACGGTCAGCCCGCCGTGCCCGCCTACTTCGCGTTCACCTCGGTGCGCAACCGGCAGGCCCGCCCGGTCCTGGACGAGGACACCGGCGTCCCGTCGCTCACCCCGGACGAACTGCTCCAGGCACGCGCCGGCGGCGCGATCGTGCTGGACACCCGGGACCCGGAGGCGTTCGCCGCCGCGCACCTGCACGGCGCGGTCAACGTCCCGCTCGGCGGCCGGTTCGCCGAACTCGCCGGCCAGGTGCTCGACGCCCAGGACGCCATCGTGCTGTGCGGCGACCCGGACACCGCCGTCGAGGCCCGCACCCGGCTGGCCCGGATCGGCTTCGACCGCGTGCTCGGCGCCCTGGCCGCGCCGGTGGGCGCCGTCGGCGCCGAGCACCTGACCCGCGCGATACGGGTCGAGGCCGACGCCCTCGCCGAGCAGCTCGCCGCCGCCGACCTCGTGGTGCTGGACGTGCGCGGCCCCGGCGAGGTGCAGGAGAAGGGCACCGTCCCCGGCGCCCGACTGATCCCGCTGCCCGAACTCCTCGCCCGCCTCGGCGAGTTGCCGACCGGGCAGCCGCTGACCGTGATCTGCGCCAGCGGCAACCGCTCCTCGGTGGCCGCGTCCGTGCTGCGCGCCCGCGGCTTCGACACCACCGACCTGCGCGGCGGTTTCGCCGCCTGGCAGGGCGAGGTCGCCCGCCCGGCCGGCGGTGCGGACGGCGTCACGGCGTGAGCGTTCTGATCACCGCTCTGCTCTGCGGAGCCGTGGTCGGCGTGGCGCTCGGCGCGCTGGGCGGCGGCGGGGGAGTGCTGGCGGTCCCGGCCCTGGTGTACCTGCTGGGCGTCGCGCCCGCGGAGGCCGGGACCACCAGCCTGGTCATCGTCATCGCCACCTCGGTCACCGCGCTCGCCCGCCACGCCGGCGCCGGCACCATCGAGTGGCGGACCGGCTTCCTGTTCGCCGCGGCCGGCGTGCTCCCCGCCATCGGGGCGTCCGCGCTCGCCCACCGCATCCCGCAGGCGGTGCTGACCGCCGCGTTCGCCGTGCTGGCCGCGCTGGCCGCCGCGGCGATGCTGCGCGGCACCCGCACCGCGCGGCGCGCGCCGACCGCGGAACCGGCCGACGCCGCAGGCCGGGGCGGTCGGGGCGGTCGGGGCGGTCGGGGCGGGCACCCGGGCACGCTCGCCGCCGGGGCCGGACTGGGGGCGGTGACCGGGCTGCTGGGAGTCGGCGGCGGCTTCCTCGCGGTGCCCGCCCTGGTGTCCGTGCTCCGGCTGCCGATGCGCAAGGCGGCCGCCACCAGCCTGGTGGTCATCCTGGTCAACTCGGTGGTCTCCCTCGCCACCCGGCTGACGGTCTCCGGGATGTCCCTGGACCTGGCGGTCTTCGGACCGTTCGTGGGCGCCGCCGTCCTGGGCGCCTGGGACGGCAAACGACTGGCGGCCAAGATCTCCGGCACCGCCCTGCAACGCACCTTCGCGGCCATGCTGCTCGCGGTGTCCGCCGCCATGCTGATCGGCGCCGTCGCCTGACGGCTCGCGCTAGGGTCTGTCCGGTCGATCTTGTCGGATCAGCGCGCGGCGTCGGGCGCCCGGCTGGGAGTGCCGGCGAACCGTCCTCGTACTGGGTGTACTTGGGCGGTTTGCCGGTGCTTCCAGGCGGGATGATCCGGCGTCGGGCGCCCGGCAAGATCGGCCGGACAGACCCTGGACCGCTGCCCGGCACGAACCCGCCCGGGCAGCGGTCGCCGCGTCACCCCCCGTAGAGCGGCCGGCGCCGATTTTGCGCTGCCCCCGCAAAGGTACGAACATTCACTTCGTGCCCCGCACCACCCTTCCGACTCACCACCCCAGGACGGCGCCGTGACCACCGCCCCCGGCCCCCAGCCCCTCGTCCGCGCCCCGGGGAACCCGCTCTGGGCACAACTCCGCGCCGACCTGCTGCGCCGGCTCGACGAGGGCGAGTTCAGCGACGTCTTCCCCGGCGAACACGACCTGGTCGCCGAGTACCAGGTCAGCCGGCACACCGTCCGCGAGGCCCTGCGGAAGCTCCGCGAGGAGGGCCTGGTCAGCGCCCAGCGCGGCAAGGCCTCCCGGTTCACCGCGAACCGCCCGCTGGAGCAGGACGTCGGCGAGGCGTACAGCCTCTTCCGCTCGGTCGAGGAAGTCGGAGCCGTCCAGCGCAGCGTCGTGCGCGCACTTGACCAGCGCGCCGACGGCGTCATCGCCGCCCGCCTCGGGCTCGAGGAATCCACGCCACTGATCTACCTCGAACGCATCCGCCTGGCCGACGAGGAACCGCTCGCCGTCGACCGGATATGGCTCCCCGCGGACATCGCCCACCCGCTCCTCGAGGTCGACTTCACCCACACCGCGCTCTACGACGAACTCGAACGCCACTGCGGCAGCCGCATCTGCGGCGGCTGGGAACGCATCCGCGCCGTCGTCCCCGGCCGCGGCGAACGCATCCTCCTCGACTGCCCCCCGACCACCGCCCTGCTCGCCATCGACCGCCTCGGCCACGACACCCGCGGCCGCCTCATCGAATGGCGCCAGACCCTCGTCCGCGCCGACCGCTTCGCCGTCTCCGCCGCGTTCTCCAACACCGACTACCGCCTGGGCGCACCGATCCACGCACTCTGACCGCCGGACCGGAGCTGATGAGGCGTCAGGACCCCTGCGGCTCCCGTGTGACAGCCGGACGGCGAACTGGATAGTGTGTGCCGCCCTGGGGAGGTGGCGCGTCGAGAGGGACGCGCCGGGTGGTGGGGAGGATCTGAGTGGTGGGGGAATACCAAGGCGGGTACCTGCCGGGGCCGGTGGCCCGGCGGCCGGTCGGGTACATCGTCGTGGTGGTGCTGTTCGCCGTGCTCGGCGGGCTGGTCGACGCGCTGTTCTCGTTCGGGATGCTGTTCGCCACGGACAGCTGCGGGACGGGAGGCGCCGGTGGCTCGGCGCCGGTGTGCACACCGGCCGTGTGGCTGCTCGCGGTCGCCCTTCCGTGGGCCGGTCTGGTGGCGCTGGTGCTGGTCGCCTCCCTGGGCGCCGTCTGGGCGCGCCGGCGCGGGCGTTCGGCCTGGCTCGCCCTGCCCGCCGCGCTCGGCGCCTATCTGCTGGCCTGCGCCCTGTCCTACCTGCTGGTCTTCGTGCTGTGAACGCGGGACGTCATCGAGGGGGCCCGGCGGGGCGGGGTGCGGGTGCGGCTAGGGTCGGGGCATGAGTGCTCGTTACCTCCTCCCGTACGCCCCCGATGCGATCGGCGGCCTGCCCGCCGGTCTCGACGCCCTCGTGTGGGACGGGGAGGGGCCGGTGCCGTCGGACGACGCGCTCCGGGAGGTGGAGTTCTTCTGCCTGCCGTACCTGCGGCACGCCGCCGCGCTCCCGGTGATCCCGCACCTGCCGTCGCTGAAGGTGGTCCAGACGCTCACGGCCGGCATGGACGACGTCCTGCCGCAGGTGCCGGACGGTGTCGTCGCGTGCAGTGCGCGCGGACTGCATGACGCCAGCACCGCCGAGCTGGCAGTGGCGCTGATCCTCGCCTCGCTGCGGGGCATCCCGCGCTTCACCCGCCTTCAGGACCAAGGGCGTTGGAGCCAGGAGTTCCACCAGTCGCTCGCCGACCGGACGGTGCTCATCCTCGGATACGGTTCGATCGGCCGGGCGCTGGCCGCGCGGCTGGAGCCCTTCGAGTGCGACATCGTCCGGGTCGCCCGCCGGGCCCGCCCGGAGGAACGGGTGCACGGCGTGGCGGAGTTGGCGGAACTGCTGCCGACCGCCGACGTCGTCGTGCTGCTGACACCGCTGACCCCCGAGAGCCGTCATCTCGTCGATGCCGGGTTCCTGTCCCGGATGAAGGACGGCGCGCTGCTCGTCAACGTCGCGCGCGGCCCCGTCGTCGACACCGGGGCACTCCTCGCGGAACTCACCGCGCAGCGGCTGCGGGCCGCCCTCGACGTCACGGACCCGGAGCCGCTGCCCGCCGACCACCCGCTCTGGCACGCCCCCGGTGTGCTGATCACCCCGCACGTCGGCGGCCCCAGCAGCGCGTTCCTGCCGCGGGCCAAGCGCGTGCTGCGCCGGCAGATCCTGCGGTTCGAGAACGGCGAGCCGCTCGCCCGCTGACGCGGATACGCCAGGGCCTGCCTTCAAAACCCACGTCGCAGCCCCGCGGCGTCTGGTGCGTGCTCTCGGCGTGCCGGGTGGAAGGCCTCGTACTGGGTGTACTTGGCCTTTCGCCCGGTGCGGCGAGAGTGCGTGCCTGGGGTACCTCCCAGCCCGCCAGGGCTGCGGGCGGGCTGTGGGGCAGGCGGGGGTTTGAAGGCAGGCCCCGGGCCTGCCCGGAACCTGACAGGCCGTAGGTTCGTCGGAACTGCTGACCGCGAGATCGGCGAAAGGGACCCGGATGGCACGGCGGATACGTAAACGGGTGTTTCTGCATGCGGCGGGCGTGGTGGTGGCCCTGGCAGCGGCGACGGCATCCACGGCACCGGCGGAACCACTGCCGGCGCGAGCCGCGGGGGCCGGCCTGCTCGCCGCCTTCACGGACGACGGGCCGGTCGACCTGCCGGACGGTCAGGTGCCGTTGGACGGTGGCGGTGCCCGTCCGCTGCCCCAGCCGCCGGCGTCGGCGGACGGGGCGCCGAGCGCGGAGACCGTCGCGCTCCAGGACGGGGGAGGCGCGCGGCTGCCGTCCATCGTCTTCGACGCCTACCGCAAGGCGGAGGCGTCGCTGGCCAAGTCATCCCCGGGATGCCACCTGCCGTGGCAACTGCTCGCCGCGATCGGCGAGGTGGAGTCCGGGCAGGCCGACGGCGGCCGGGTGGACGCCAACGGGACGACCTACCGCCCGATCCTCGGCCCGGTCCTCGACGGGAACGGCTTCGCGGCGATCCCCGACACCGACGGCGGCCGGTACGACGGAAGTGCCGCCTGGGACCGGGCCGTCGGTCCGATGCAGTTCATCCCGTCCACCTGGGCGACCTGGGGTGCGGACGGCAACGACGACGGCAAGGCGGACCCGAACAACATCTGGGACGCCGCACTCGCCGCCGGCGGGTACCTCTGCGCGGGCGGCCGCGACCTGGCAGTCCCCGCGCAGCTCGACCGGGCGGTCCTCGGCTACAACCACTCCGCCGAGTACCTGCGGACGGTCCGGGCGTGGATGGTGCACTTCCAGACGGGCGTCTCGGTCACCCCGCCGGCGCCGGCGCCGACGCCGACCATGACCCCGTCTCCGTCCGCGCCGAAGCCGAGCCCGACGCCGACGGCCGGGCCGACTCCGGCGCCGAGCACGAGTGCCAGCTCCTCGCCGTCGCCCACGGCAAGCGGATCGCCGTCGCCGTCGCCGTCGCCGTCCGCCTCGCCGAGCGGGACGCCCTCCGGCTGCCCGTCGCCGACGGCAGGTCCCACCGCGAGCCCGAGCCCGAGCCCGAGCACATCGGCGTCAGCGTCGCCGTCCCCGTCGCCGACGACGAGCGCATCGCCGTCGCCGTCGCCGTCCGCGACTGCGTCGGGTTCGCCCTCGCCCGGCTGCAACGCTCCTTCGCCGACGGCATCCACGTCGTCGTCGCCGTCGCCCTCGGCGCGGGCCGGCAGCGTCCCGTCCGCGTCCCCCGGAGCCGCTCCGGTCAAGTGAGGTTGCCGGGACCGGCGCACAAGTGCCGGTCCCGGTAGGTGAGTTGCTGTCAGGCGCGGTAGGCGACCAGGCCCATCATGCCGCTCTCGCCGTGGTAGGCGTTGTGGCAGTGGACCATCCACTGGCCGGGGTTGTCGGCGTCGAAGTCGCAGACGATTCGCTGCTTCGGCTTGACGATCACGGTGTCCTTGCGCGGTCCCGTGTCGCCCACCTGGAAGGTGTGGCCGTGCAGGTGCATCGGGTGCCACATCTCGCTGGCGTTGGTGAACTCCAGCCGCACGCGCTGTCCCTGGCCGACCAGGAACGCGCCGGCGACCGGGTCGTTCATGTCGAAGCGCCGCCCGTTGATCGACCAGTCGTAGCGGGCCATGCCGCCGGTGAGTTGGAGCCGGTGCGTGACGTCGGGGGTGCGCGCGGCGAGCCGGACGCCTTGGTCGGCGCGGAGCTGATCGGCGGTCAGCAGCCTGCCGTCCAGCTCGGTCGGACGGAAGGACGGTTCCGGGGCCTGGCCGGAGCCGGTGCGGATCAGGGCCGTGCCGGTGGCGTTCTTGCCCTCCGCGAGGGACACCAGCGGGAACACCCCGTCCTGCAGGGTGACCAGGACGTCGTACCGTTCGCCCATGCCCAGCAGCAGCGCGTCGACCTCCTGGTGCTCGACCGGGTAACCGTCGGTGTGCGTGACAGTGAGCCGGTGCCCGCCGAGCGCGACCCGGTAGGCGGTGTCGCCGCCCGCGTTGATGACCCGCAGCCGCACCCGGGCCCCCGGCTTGGCCTGCTTGACCGCCGGGGCCGCGGGCAGCCGGCCGTTGATCAGATGGTGCGGGTGGTTCACGTCGCCGGCGTCGCCGCCGAGCAGCGCGCTGGTGGCGCCCATGAGCATGAACTTCATCGACATCCCGCCGCCGGTGGACGAGGGACTCTGCCCCATGTCCATCCCGCCCATGTCCATTCCGCCCGAGCCGTGGTCCATCCCGCCCATGCCGTGGTTCATGCCCCCCATGCCCTTGGAGAGTTCGGCGAACGCCTCGTCGGGGGTGCCGGTCACGCCGTCGAGCCAGTCGTCCAGGACGACGACCCACTCGTCGTCGTACTTCAGCGGCTCGTGCGGGTCCTCGACGATCAGCGGTCCGTACAGTCCGCGGTCGAGCTGCACCCCGACGTGCGGGTGGTACCAGTACGTGCCGGGCCGGTCGGCGATGAAGCGGTAGTCGAAGCTGCCGCCGGCCGGTACCTCGCGCATGGTGACGGGCGGGACGCCGTCCATGTCGTTGCGCAGCGACAGGCCGTGCCAGTGGATCGAGGTGGGCGCGGCGAGGTGGTTCGCGAGCTGGGCGACCAGGGTGTCGCCGGCGGTGAGGCGGATCTCCTGGCCGGGCAGCTGCCCGCCGAAGGTCCAGGTGTTGACGGTCGTTCCGCCGAGGTCGACGGGGGTGGCGGCGGCGGTCAGCCGGACGGTGCGTTCGGCGCCGCCGGCGGCGCGCTTCGTCTCGGCCGCCGCCACGGCGGAGCCGGACGGGCCGACGAGTGCGGCGGAGCCGCCCTTCGGGCCGGAGCAGGCGGCGAGCACTCCGCCGCCGGCCAGGCCCAGGCCGGCGAGCAGCAGGGAGCGTCGGTTGATGGTGGTCATCGTTCCTCTTGGTGGGTGCGCGTGGCACGGCCCGGCCGTGCCGGTGGACGTGGGCGACGGCGGCCGCCGGGCATGCGGAGGCCGCGGCCCGTGCCTATCTGCGCAGGACCGAGAGGAGTGACGGATCGGGCGGCGAACGGCCGGTGGTCGGACGGCTGTTGTGGCCACCGCCCGTCGTGGTGCCGGCCGCCGCGGCGACGGGCACCGGGTGGGCCGGCGGCGCGGTGAGCACCGGCCCGCGGATGTCGGTTCCGACGCAGTGCATGCCGGTCGCGCACGCTTGACCGACGGGGGAGTGGGCGCGTGGCCCGTCCGGCGCCGAGGCGGTCAGGTGGTGCGCCATATCCGGCATGCTTCGCATCGCCGGGGACGCCTCGGCCGAGATGCTGTGGTGCACGAGCAGCGCCAGCGCCGCGACCAGCGCGAGCAGCAACGCGTGGAACAGGCGGGCCCGTGGCCGGCGTGCCGGCCCTCCGAACGTCCGCGCCGCTGCCATCTGCTCCCGCCCGCTCCCCTGGCCCTCCCGGCCACCGTGCGTCAACGGTAACCGCCCTCACACCGGGACAGATCCCCGGCGGCCGAGGTGCTCCGGCGCGCGGCTTCCCCCGGTGCCACATACCGTGCGAGAGGGGAGCCGACGAGGTCCGGCGGGCGAGGCCCGAGGGCTCATTGGAGGAGTGATGGCAGCCACCGATCCGGGCCGTTCGGTCGTCCTAGGCGTCGATGCGCTCGGCGATCACGACGACGCGCTGCGCTGGGCGGCGGACGAGGCGGAACGTCGCGGCCTCCCGTTGCGCATGATCCACGTCGTTCAGCCGTCTCCCCGGAGCATGCGCGTGCTCGGGGCGGCCTTCCAGCAGGACCAGAGGCGGGTCGGACGCCGGCAGCTCCACCTCGCCGGCCGGCTCGCCCGGACGCGGCACCGCGATCTGGAGGTGTCCGCCGAGATCCTGGAGGGGGCGCCGGGCCCGGTCCTGGTCCGGGCCTCCCGCGAGGCCGCGTACGTGGTGCTCGGTTCGCGGTCGCTCAGCCGGGTCGAGGAACTGCTCAGCGGCTACTCGATCACCGTGCCGGTGAGCGCGCAGGCCGACTGCCCGGTGGTCGTGGTCGGCGGACGCCAGGAGGAGCCGGACGACCCGCCCCGAATTGTCGTCGGAGTCGACGGCAGCGCCTCCTCGGCCGTCGCCTTCGCCGCCGCCCTCGAACTGGCGCGGCACCGCGGCGCGACGGTGCGGGCCCTGTGGGTCTGGCAGCGGCCACGCCTGGCACGCATCGACGAGGACGCCACACTCGACGAACTGCGCCGCACGCTGGCCCACACAACAGCCGGACAACTGGCCGCGAACCCGGACGTGCCCGTCACGAGCGAGGTCGTCCCCGGCCATCCCGTCCGGGTGCTCGCCGATGAGTCCCGGCACGCGCTGGCCGTCGTGGTCGGACGGCGCGGCAGCGGCGGCTTCACCGGCATGCGACTCGGCTCCGTGCCCCGCGGGCTGCTGCACGAGGCGAGCTGTCCCGTCGTCACGGTGCCCGGCGTGGCCGAGCAGTAGCCGCCGGTGGGTTTCCCGCACTGCCCTGACTTGCGGAATTGTGTGTGCGGTGAGATATCCGCGACTCGATGGTGTTGACGGCCTCGTGTGCTGAATGGCGTAAACGAACATGCCATCGGCGGGAGCCTGTGCGTACATGAACTAAGTAGCTGACCGGTGGCTGTGTGTTGGTATAGGAGAGAATCACGTGGCTGGTGATCAACAAAATAGTGCGGGATCGTCCCCGGGGAAGGTCGCGGACACATTGGCCGGAGAAGTCGCCCGCAGTCTGCGATCCGCAGTGCAGACGCAGCTGGCATCGGAATCGGCGGACGTCATGGGACACAGTCAGTCCCACGACAGTGACGCCAGCGGTGTCTGTAGCCACAATCAGACTCCGGCGATTCAGGTGCGGTCCGTGCCTGCGGATTCCGGAGAGCGCATTGTCGTTTACCGGAACCACTCCCAGTCCGGCGGCGGCTTGGCGGATTCCTCGCAGTCGCAGGCGGCCGCCACGCGTGATGCAGGTGATGCAGGCCCTGAGGCGCATTCGCAGACACACAGCGAAGGGACCGGCGGCGGCCACGGACAGACGCACAGCCAGGGCACGGCCCTCGAGGTCCAGAGCCCCGTCAGCCAGCGCTCGGCCGCTACGCGCGATGTGGGCGGCGAGACTCCCCACGAACAGACGCACAGCCAGACGACGTCGGGTGGCGGGGGCGGGGGGACCAAGCAGGTTGCGGCCGCCACGCGGGATGTCGGTGGGGAGGAGCCGCATTCGCAGACGTTCAGTCAGACGATTACGGAGGACGCCGCGCAGTTGAGGTCTCCGGCCACGCGGGACGTGGGTGCGGAGGATGGGCATTCGCAGACGTACAGTCAGGCGATTGCGCAGGACGCCGCGCAGTTGAGGTCTCCGGCCACGCGGGACGTGGGTGCGGAGGATGGGCATTCGCAGACGCACAGTGAGTCGAAGGGCGGTGGGGGCGGGGGGACCAAGCAGGTTGCGGCCGCCACGCGGGATGTCGGTGGGGAGGAGCCGCATTCGCAGACGTTCAGTCAGACGATTGCGCAGGACGCCGCGCAGTTGAGGTCTCCGGCCACGCGGGACGTGGGTGCGGAGGATGGGCATTCGCAGACGCACAGTGAGTCGAAGGGCG
>NZ_JBICXW010000008.1:134010-305610 GCF_043200475.1 Kitasatospora sp. NPDC048407
GGGTGGGGGCGGGGGGACCAAGCAGGTTGCGGCCGCCACGCGGGATGTCGGTGGGGAGGAGCCGCATTCGCAGACGTGCAGCGAGTCGACGAAGGACGGCGGAGGCAGCGCCGACAGTCTCGTGGAACGGGTGGCGGCGGCGCTTCGGCCCATCATCGAGGACGAACTCAAGTGCTGCGGGGGCGGCGGCGGGCCGGGGCACGACAGTTCGGGGCCTCCCAGCGGGGCCGGCGGTGGGAAGGCCTCGGGGGCCGGGCCGGCGGGGCCGCCTCCTTCCTGAGTGACGTACTGACGTACCGAAGGGAGCGAGAGGTCGTGATCGCCTCTCGCTCCATCACGTGATGTGCCGCGCTGCGCCGTAAGGAGAGAAAGTGGAAACTGCCATTGCCGCCGCCCCGAGGCTGGGCCTCGCCATCCTGAAGGTGGCGGGGAGGTGCAATTTGGACTGCACGTACTGCTACGAATTCAATCTGGCGGACCAGACGTTGGCCGAAGGTCCGCGCATGATGTCGGACGAGGTTTTCTCCGCCACGATGGAACGCCTTCGCCGGCATGCCGAAATGAGCGGACAGCGCTCCGTTTCGCTGTCCTTCCACGGAGGGGAGCCGTGTCTGGTCGGGGCGGCGCGCTTCGACCGTTGGTGTACGGAGGCGCGCGCTTCGCTGCCGGGCCTTCGGGTGTACATCTCCATTCAGACCAACGGCACGCTCCTCAACCGCGAGTGGATCGATGTCCTGCTGAAGCATGACGTCGATGTCGGTATCAGCCTGGACGGGCCTCCGGACGTCCATGACACCTTCCGGGTCCGGCGCAACGGGAGCGGGTCGTACCGTGCGGTGCGCCGCGGTCTCGATCTGTTGCAGAAGCATGGCGTGCGGTACGGGATTCTGGCCGTGGTGCAGTTGGGGGCCGACCCGCTGAAGATTCACCGGCACTTCCTGGAGATCGGTTGTCGCAGTATCAGCTATCTGATGCCGGACATGACTCACGAAACCATCGGCGACGTGCACGAGAAGTACGGCCCGACTCCCTGTGCCGACTATCTGATCCCCATTTTCGAGGACTGGTGGAACAATTCGACGCTGGAAGTGCGGATCCGGAACTTCTGGGAGGTGTCCCGTCTGATTCTCGGCGGGTCGAGCCACGTCGATGCCCTGGGGAACATTCCGTTGGGATTCGTCGTGGTCAATCCGAGTGGTGACATCGAAGGGCTCGATGTCCTCAAGGCGTGCGAGGAAGGGATGGTGCGGACGGGCATCAATGTTCTCCGGGACGATTTCGTGGACCTGATCGAGGCGAGCCCGTTGCACAGTCAGATGGTTTTCGACGGTGCTCCCCTGCCGAACGACTGCGTGGGGTGCGTCGAGATGAGCACGTGTGCGGGCGGCTATCACCCGCACCGGTATTCGCGGGACCGTGGTTTCGACAATCGCAGTGTGTGGTGCGCCGACCTGCTGAAGATTTTCGGGCATTTGCGCCGGCGACTCGATGTGGAACCCAAGGAAACGCTCCGGCTCCGCCGCGAGTTGGCCGGCGCCCCGGCGTGATGGGCCCGGCCGGAACCAGCTGTTCGTGCGCCGAAGGAAGAAAGTGAAGTGACGATGAGCGACCCCAGCACGGGTGGTCAATCCGCGAGCGATGAACTCGCGTACTTTCCCAACGCGGGCAGTGCGCAGCTCGCACTTGTCCGCGACCCGGTGAAGTTCAGCGTTCGCTTCGGCATCGAACGCGATGCGTTGCAGCCCGAGGCCCAGGACCTGCTGCGGAACCGGGCCACTCAGGTGGAGCAGCTGGCCGGCCAGCAGCTCATCGTGTACACGCTGAGCCCGGCCGAGGCGGCGAGTGCGGTGCAGGTGCTCAACCGGGAGCGCAGTGTGGAGGTCGCCGCGCCGGTGCTCCATCGGGCGGGGGGCGGGCAGGACGACATCTACGTCACCAGCAACTTCGTCGTGCAGTTCCGGCCGGAGGTGACCCGTGCACAGATCGACCAGCTGAACAGTCAGCACGGGGTGCGGGTCGTGGAGGAGCTGGGGTACGCCGAGAACGGGTTTCTGCTCGCGGCTCCCGCCGGCGCGGACGGGCTGGGGGCCATCCGGATGGCCAACACCTACCGCGCCACGGGCCTCACCCTGTTCTCCCACCCCGACCTGATCTCGAAGAAGCACCGGCGCCGGGCCGCCACGGTGGCGGCCCCGGCGGGGGCGGGGCCGTCGGTGCAGGCGCTGCGCGATGCCGGCTATGTCTCCCTCCAGTGGCATCTCCAGGCCGCGAATGTGGTGGACGCGTGGTCGCTCACCATGGGCGACCCCGCCATTCACGTCGCGATCCTCGACGACGGCACCGATACGAGCCACCCGGAGTTCGCCGGGAAGCTGGGGCCTCAATTCGATTTCTCCGCGCACATCCCCGACGCCACGCCGAAGTCGGACCTGGAGAACCACGGCACCGCCTGCACCGGGGTTGCCGCGGCGAAAGGGATCCGGGCGTCCGGTGCGGCTCCGGAGTGCTCGCTCATGCTCGCGCGCTTCCCCGAGTACCTCGGATCCGCCGACGAGGCGCGCATGTTCCAGTGGGCCGCGGACAACGGGGCCGACGTCATCAGTTGCAGCTGGGGCCCGCCGGACGGGGCGGGTGCCGCCGAGCCGCTGCCCGGCGCCACGGACGCAGCCATCGCGTACTGCCTGCAGAAGGGCCGCGGTGGCCGGGGGATCCCGATCTGCTGGGCGGCCGGGAACGGCAACGAGTCGGTGGATAAGGACGGCTATTCCTCGAATCCGAACGTCATCGCGGTGGCCGCCAGCACCAACCGTGAACGCCGCGCCTACTACAGCGATTTCGGCAACGCGATCTGGGTCTGTGCCCCGTCGAGCGGTGCCGGCTCGCTCGGCGAGAAGTCCATCCTCACCACCGACCGCACCGGCGCCAAGGGATACAACGACGGATCCGAGGGCGTGGACGCCGACTACACGAATTCCTTCGGTGGCACCTCGTCCGCCGCGCCGCTGGTGGCGGGCATCATCGGGCTGGTTCTCTCGGCGAACCCCGGGCTGACCGCCCAGCAGGTGCGGGGCATCCTCAAGGACACCGCCCGCAAGATCGGTGACGGCTACGACGCGACCGGGCACAGCCCCGACTACGGATACGGTCAGGTGGACGCGCACGCCGCCGTCCTGGCGGCCCAGTCCCAGTCGCAGTCCTCGTCCTCGTCCGCTTCCCCGCCCCAGTCCGGTCGCGACTTGTCGGTCTCGGGGCCGGCCGCTGTCAGCCGCTCGGGTCCGCCGCCCGTGTTCACGCTGGATGCGGGGCCGGGGCCGCAGTTGTTCTTCGCGGTGGAGGTGGCGACGGCGGCGATGCTGTTCGATCGTGCCGGTCATGGGGCGGAGCGGACGGCGGACACGTTCTATGCGTCGTGGCAGGACACGGGGTTCCTGTCGGGCGGTCAGTACAGCCTGCCGGATCAGGCGTGGCAGCGGCTGCGTGCGGCGGATGCCCTGTACTTCCGTGCCTGGTTCAGCAGTTCGTCCCAGCAGTGGACGGACGCCCGGGCGACCACGTCCGACCCCGACTTCGCCTCCGCACCCGCTATCAGCATTACCGGTCAGGCCTCGGCGGACCGTGAGTTGTCGGTCTCGGGGCCGGCGGGTGTCAGCCGCTCGGGTCCGCCGCCCGTGTTCACGCTGGATGCGGGGCCGGGGCCGCAGTTGTTCTTCGCGGTGGAGGTGGCGACGGCGGCGATGCTGTTCGATCGTGCCGGTCATGGGGCGGAGCGGACGGCGGACACGTTCTATGCGTCGTGGCAGGACACGGGGTTCCTGTCGGGCGGTCAGTACAGCCTGCCGGATCAGGCGTGGCAGCGGCTGAGCGCGGCGGACGTCCTGTACTACCGTGCCTGGTTCAGCAGTTCGTCCCAGCAGTGGACGGACGCCCTGGCGACCACGCCCGATTCCGACTACGCCGGCGCGCCCTCGGTCGCCGTCGGGGCGGCGGAGCAGGTCGCGGCCCTGCATTCCGTGGAGCATCCGCAGATCAGTGGACCGGCCGAGGTGGCTTCGGACGGCCCGGCGCCGGTGTTCGGCTTCAGCCTGCCTGCCGCCATGCGGTCCTACCGGGTGGAGATCGCCGCCGACGCCGGGCTGCTCGACGCGGCCGCGGCCGCGAGCCGGAACGCGCTCAACTTCTTCGCCTCCACGACTGCCAACGCGCGCGGAACCGGACAGTACCGGCTGCCCGGCGCGGTGTGGGAGCAGCTGCGGCAGAACCCTGACCTCTACTACCGGATCGCGGCCGCGAGCACACCGGCCGACGCACCCGACTGGGTCGCCCTGGACTACTCCACGCCCGACGCCGTCGCCGAGCGCGCCCCGCGCCTGGCCGTCACCGCTCCGCTGGGCGGACACGGAACGGGCCGGGTGCTCGCCACAGGTGCCACCAATGTCACCGATCCCGACGAACTCCACTGGCGTCAGCTCTGACGGAGCTCACTTCTGTGCGGCCGGGGCGACCGGTGCGGGTCTTTGGGCGGTGGCCGGGTCGGGCGTCGGCGTGGGGGCGGTGTTGACGGCGGCGCGCAGGCGTGGGCTGGTGGCGAGGGCGGCCAGGGGGAGGATCAGGGGCGCGACCAGGACGATCGAGGCGGTCGGGCCGCCCGCGCCGGTGATCAGGAAACCGGTGATGCCGGGCCCGGCCCAGGCGATGCTGCCGGCCAGCAGGATGACCGCCGCCGAGATCCGGCCCTGGAGGTGGGTCGGGGAATCCAGGCTGACCTGGAGGAAGACCAGCGAGCCGATCAGCGGCAGGAAGAAGACGATCACGCCCACCGCCGCGACGGTGAGCAGCATCGAGCCGAGCGCCACCAGCGGCGTGACCACCAGCCACACCGTCATCACGCCCAGCAGCACGGTGGCCGGCCGGAACCGGCGCAGGACCCACCCGGTGCAGACGCCGCCGACGATCCCGCCGCACCCGGCGGCGGTCAGCACCCAGCCGGCCGAGACCGGGTGGCGTCCCACGTCCGAGGCGCCGATCGCGGCCAGCAGTTCGATGGCGCGGCCCAGCAGGTTGATGTAGGCGACGACGCCCACCAGGAACAGCAGCGGACGCCGTCGGGCCACCCAGCCGAAACCCCGGGTGAGCTCCCCGGCCGTGTGGCGCACCGGACCCGCGCCGTTCCGGTCGGACGGCGGGCGCGGCAGGTGCTCGTACACCACCTGGGAGAGCAGGGCCAGGGAGAGCAGGTAGGAGACGGCGTCCACCAGGAAGGCGATCGGCGCGCCGAGGGTGAGCAGCAGCCCGCCCAGTGGCGGGCCGACGGCGATGGCGATGTTGGTGCGGACGATGGTGCGGGTGATCGCCTCCCGCCGCCGCTCGACCGGGACGGACTGCCGCAGGACGCCCGACTCGGCCGACGAGAACAGCGTCGAGATTACGGCCGTCGCCGCCGCGGCGGCCACCGCGACGACCGTGGTCAGATGGCCCATCGCCAGCGTGAGCACGAGCAGCAGCGCGATCACGGCCCGGCCGGCGTCGCAGAGCAGCATCAGCGACTTGCGGTTGACCGTGTCGGCGATCAGACCGCTGGGCAGTTTGGCGACCAGCTGGGCGACACCCACGGCCGTGGCCACCAGGGCCGCGTCCACCGCCGACCGGGTGGAGGCCAGCACCGCCAGCGGCAGGGCGAGCGAGGTCATCTCGCTCGCCATGTCGGACATCGCCTGGCTGACCCAGATGAGCGTGTAACTCCTGCTGATCACGGCCCGGTCCCGGTGTCAGCCGGCGGTGCGGCGAACGGCGACGTACAGGCCCTTGGTGTGGCTGTCCTCGTCCACCGAGTCGGCCATGCTGCCGTCGCGGTTCAGGCCGTGCGCCGCGACCAGGTCCAGGCCGGCCGCGTCCAGGAGACGGGTGAACTCCTCGACGGAGTGGTGCCGTTGGAGGTGGTCGATGCTCTCCCGGGACCACACCCCGGGGGCCTCGGCGGACCGCCGGAAGGCGGTCATGTTCAGCCGGAACCGCTCCGGGTCGCCGTCCTCGGGCAGGAAGCGGCCGCGCAGGGTCACGTGCAGGCCCTCCGACTCGAAGACGTGCGGCTCGTGCATCAGCCGGTAGCCGTGCCGGGTGTTGGCGTCGAAGACCAGCACGCCGCCCGGGCTCATCACCTGGCCCAGGCTGACCAGGGCCTCGGCCAAGTGGGCGGGGTCGGCGAGGTAGTTGGCGATGTCGCTCATGCACAGCACCACGTCGTAGGGCCCGCCGTGCGCGAACGGCAGCCGGATGTCGTGCACGTGGAAGTCGATGCCGGTGTCCGCGTGGGTGGTCCGCGCGATCGCGATCATGGCGGGGCTGATGTCCGTCCCCGTCGGCCGGAAGCCGCGCTCCGCGAACGCCACGGTGCTGCGACCGGTGCCGCAGCCCGCGTCCAGCAGGCGGTCCCCGGGCGGGGTGGCGCGCTTGATCAGCTGCTCCAGCAGGTCGCCGAAGAGGGTGTAGTTGTCCTCGCGGGTGAGCGCGTCGTAGAACGGGGCGGTGGCGTCGTAGGCGACGGCCGCGTGGTCGGTGGGGACGGTGCTCATGAGCGACTCCTGTTCGGGGTGGGTGCGGTGGGGCGTGCCGGCCGGTGTCCTCAC
The DNA here is from genome assembly GCF_043200475.1 of Kitasatospora sp. NPDC048407. Classification (NCBI taxonomy): domain Bacteria; kingdom Bacillati; phylum Actinomycetota; class Actinomycetes; order Kitasatosporales; family Streptomycetaceae; genus Kitasatospora; species Kitasatospora sp. NPDC048407. Next base: position 140,634 of record NZ_JBICXW010000008.1, read on the forward strand.
CCGGCCGCGAGCGCCTCGGTGCGGCGCTTGTGGGTGCGCAGCAGTTCCAGCAGGCCCACCGAGAGGGTGTCGTCGAACGCCCGGGAGGCCGCCTCGGTCGCCGACTGCTGGGCGAACTCGCCGCAGCTGACCCAGCGTTCCTGCGGGTAGGAGGTGTAGCCGCCGTCGATGTCCCCGACCTCGTACCCGGGCTTGCCGATCGTCTCCCAGCAGCTGTACAGCGTGCCGTCCGCGTTGACGACCGCGCCGGAGGTGCCGTCCCGCTCGCCGCAGAAGCCGCACTCGCCGCCGCCGGGCCAGTTCACCGTGAACCCGGCCTCCAGGGCGGCGGTGTAAGCGGCCAGGATGGTCTCCACCTCGCCGCCGGAGCGGTCCAGCACGTCGCCGAACATGCCCTCGTAGTTGAGCACCGGGGCGATGTCCAGGGTGCAGCGCGACGGGTCCATCCGTTCGGCCAGCGACCGGACCAGGCCCTCCAGGTGGGGCAGGCCCTCGGCGGTGGTGTTGAGCCGCAGGCCGAACCGCAGGGCGGTGGCGCCCTGGACGGCCGCGAGGTTGTCGAGGATCGACTCGTAGGTGCCGCGACCGGACCGGGTCGCGCGCAGCGAGTCGTGCAGCTCCTTCGGGCCGTCCAGGGTGATCTGCACCGAGCGCAGCCCGACCTGCTCCAGCTTCTCGGCCCGGCGGGGCGTCAGCAGCACCCCGTTGCTGACCATCGAGGCGGCGACCGGCCCCAACGCGGCCAGGCGGACCAGGAGTTCACGGCACGCCCACGGGTTGAGCAGCGGCTCGCCGCCAAACAGCAGGACGAACAGCCGCCGGGCGCCCGCGCGTTCCATCCGGGGCCGGGTGAACTCGACGATCCGGTCGATGGTGGGGCCGTCGAGCACCTGCCTGTCGATCCGCGGCGGGTCGAAGCGCCCCGGCTGGGCGGCGTCGGTGTTCTGGAAGCAGTACGGGCAGCCGAGGTTGCAGGCCGTCGAGGTGACCACCGTCAGGCTGTAGTCGCTCTTCGGCGCGCGCCGCGTGAGGTCCGCCTGCTCCAGCTCCCGCGCGCCCTCCTCGGTCAGCACACCGTCCCGGTAGTAGCGGTGGGGCAGCAGCAGCGTCCCGCCGGGGCCAAGGTGCCAGACGCCGGACCTGCCTTCGATGATTCTCACGGTTGGCCTGCGCTTCCTGTGACGGGGGCTTCCTGCGGCGAGTGCTTCCTGCGACGAGTCGGACGGGGCATCCGAGCGGAAACGGGGCGCGTGGCCGGAACCCGGGCGCGGCTCCACGGATCCGGCCACGCAGCACTAGCTCTCGAGGTCCGTGTCGTAGACGCCGCAGATCACCTTGGCGCCCTCGTGCATCTCGGCGGTGTGGGCGAGGACGTCCTCGGAGTTGGAGGGGTATTCCTTGTCGTAGATGCCGCAGACGACCTCGGCGCCCTCGTGCATCTCGGCGGTGTGGGCGAGGACGTCCTCGGAGTTGGAGGGGTACTCCTTGTCGTAGACGCCGCAGACGACCTCGGGGGCCTCGAGCTTCTCGGCGGTGTGGGCGAGGACGTCGTCGGCGTTGCCGAGGGGCGACGCCTTGTCGTAGATGCCGCAGACGACCTCGGGGGTCTCGAACTTCTCGGACTTCTCGGACATGAGTCTCTCCAGGGGGTGGAAGCGGATGTTCCGGGTGTCGTTCGCCAGTGCCCGGGCAGCCTCGGAGCGACTGCCGGACGGGCCGTCAGGCCGGGTCTTCGGTGCGCTCGCCGTCCGGCTCGGGGGCCGGTTCGGGCAGGTCGATGCCGTGGGCCACGACCTCGTCGTCCGAGACGCTGAGGGGCTCCATGTAGAGCTTGCAGCCCATCAGGTCGGACCCGATTTCGAACTTCTCGATCATCTGGCGCCTCCCGCGTCGGCTGTGCGGCGGATTGCCGTACCAGCGCGGCACCAGCATTGGCGGGTCCGGTTCAAAAGCGGTCCGTCATCGCTTAATTACCGGCTAATGCACAGGTCAAGGCCGCGTCGGCGGCATGTCGGCGGACCGATCGTGCGCGGGGATCCGAGGATTGGCCGGATGACAGCATGCGGCGCCCGCACTCCGGCGGGAGGGGCCGCCGAACGGGACGAGGTCCAGCATGGCCGTGCAGCACGTCGGGCTGGTTGTTCACCAGGGGCGGGCCGCCGCGCGGGAGGCGGCGGGGGTCGTGCGCGGGTGGTGCGCGGCGCGGGGGGTTCCGTGCACCGAGATCGACGTGTGGTCGCCGCACCAGCAGCGCCGCTCCGGGCGGGAGGAGGCCCGCGCGGCCGGGAACCCGGACCTGGTCGTCACCCTGGGCGGGGACGGGACCTTCCTGCGCGGCGCCCGGATCGCCGTGAAGACCGGCGCCACCGTGCTCGGGGTCGATCTGGGGAAGGTCGGCTTCCTCACCGAAGTGCCGGCCGACGACCTCGCCACCGCCCTCGACACCGTGCACGCCGGCCACGCCCCCGTCGAGGAGCGGATGACGCTGACCATGCGCGCCTCCCGGCCGCCGGAGGTCCCCGCCGAGCTGGAGCCGTTCCTCAGCCACGGACGCGGCCCCACCCTGCCGCCCCCGCAGGCACGGCCGGAGGGCATCGTCGGGGACGGCTGGGGCGTGCCGCTGGACGTCAACGCCCTGAACGACGTGGTGGTGGAGAAACTCGCCCGCGACCACCAGGTCGGCGCGGGCGTCTACATCTCCGGCAGGCTGCTGGCCGCCTACTCCGCCGACGCCCTGGTGGTCGCCACGCCCACCGGCTCCACCGCGTACAGCTTCTCCGCCGGCGGGCCCGTGCTCTCCCCGCACATGGACGCCGTCGTGTTCACCCCGATCGCCGCCCACATGACCTTCAGCCGCACCGTCGTCGCCGCCCCCGACGAACCGGTCGCGCTGCGCATCCTGCCGAACTCCGGCCGCGCCGCGGTCAGCGTCGACGGCCAGCTCCGGGGCGTGCTCGACCCCGGCGACTGGATCGGCGTCTACCGGGCCCCGCAGCGCGTACGGCTGGTCCGGCTCCACCCCACCGACTTCTACGGCCGGCTCCGCGACCGCTTCCGGCTCACCGACGCCCCCGCCACCTCCGCCGACGGGGCGGCCGCCCCGTTCTTCCGCCCCGACTCCTGCGTCCCCCCGGACCTGGCCGGCCTGCGCCTGACGCCGCCGGCCGCGGCCCGCTGAGACACGCGCCGGGGTCAGCCCTTGACGGCACCGGCGGCGAGGCCGGAGGCGATTCTGCGCTGGACGACGAGGAAGAAGACGACCACGGGGAGTGCGGTCAGGGTGGCGCCCGCCATCAGGCCGCCGTAGTCGGTGCCGAAGCTGGTCTGGAAGGAGACCAGCCAGATGCTGACGGTCTGTTTGGTCGGGGTGGAGAGCAGGACGTAGACCAGGACGTACTCGTTCCAGGCCTGGACGAGTGCGAACACCGAGGTGGCGACGATGCCGGGGGCGAGCAGGGGCAGGACCACCCGGCGGAACGCGCCGAGGCGGCTGCAGCCGTCGACCATGGCGGCCTCCTCGAGTTCCACCGGGACGCCGGCGATGAAGCCGCGCAGCATCCACACCGTGAACGGCAGCGTGAACACCAGGTAGGTGATGATCACACCGGCGATGCTGTCGGTCATTCCGACGTCGTTCAGCAGCAGGTACACCGGGATGATCAGGGCGGTGAGCGGGACCATCTGCACGACGAGGATCACCACCACGAACGCCCGCCGGCCCAGGAAGCGGAAGCGGGCCAGGGCGAACGCGGCGAGGGTGCCGACCACCAGGGAGACCAGGACGGTGCCGACGCCGATCACGACGCTGGAGCGCACGTTGGCCCAGAAGGTCTCGGTGTTCAGGGCCCGGGCGAAGTTGGCGAGCGTGGGGCGGCCCGGCCAGAAGTGGGGTGGCAGGCTGAGGATTTCGCTGGCCGGACGGAACGCGGTGAGGACCATCCAGTAGACGGGGAATCCGATCACCGCGGCCACGGCCAGTCCGAGCAGGTCGCGGCCGAGGGATCGCCGGTGCCTCATTCGATCTCTCCCGTTCTGAGCATCTGACGCAGGTGGACGACCGATCCGGCGAGCAGCAGGACGACCGTCACCAGCGCGATCGCGGCGCCGGTGCTGTACCGGTTGACGGCGAACGACTCGATGAAGGAGTAGATGCCGAGCAGGTAGTACTCCCGTTCGGGCTGGCCGCCGCGCATCAGCCAGATCTGGTTGAAGACGCCGAAGTCCCAGATGGCCATCAGCGTGGTGACCATCAGCAGGACCGGCCTGATCACCGGAAGGGTGACGTGCCGGAAGACCTGTGACGGCCGGGCGCCGTCGAGCACCGCGGACTCCTCCAGCTCCGCCGGGACCTGCGCCAGCGCCGCCCGCAGGGTGATCGCCGCGAACGGCAGCGCCCCCCACACCACGACCGCGACGATGACGGCGAAGCCCTCCCACGGGTCGGTGAACCAGTTGTGCTTGGCCAGGTCGACGCCGGGCAGCCGGGAGAGCGTCCAGTTCACCGCGCCGTAGTCGGCGTCGAACAGCCAGCGGAAGATCGACGCGGCGACCATGGCGGGCATCGCCCACACCGTGACCAGCACCCCGGCGATGACGGCCCGCACCCACGGCGAGACGCGGTGCATCAGCCGGGCGGTGAACAGTCCGCAGGCCACGGTGAGGGCGACGCACACGGCGGTGAACAGCACCGTGCGGAGCACCACCGTCCAGAAGAACCCGTCCCCGAGGATCCGCCGGAACTGCTCCAGCCCCGCCCAGGGCGGCGCCGCGCCGCTGAACAGCTGCTCGCGGGTCATGTCCTGGAAGGCGAGCACGACCATGTCCACGAGCGGGTAGCCGAGCACCAGGACGAGCGCGAGCACGGTGGGGCCGATCAGCAGGTACGGCAGCAGGGACGGGCGGCGCCGGGGCCTGCCAACGCCCTTCGATTCAGCGCTCATTGATCACTGCGTCGATCCGCTTGTCGGCGTCCCGGGTGGCGTCCTGCACCGAGGCCTTGCCGTTGGCGATCCGTTCGAGCATCTCGGGCAGGATGTTGGACTTCTCCACCGACGTCCAGCCGGGTGCGAACGGCGTCATCCAGCCCCCGGTGGCCGCTGCCTGCGCGGCCGGGCCGTTGATGCCGCCGGCGGCGACCTCGGCCAGCTGGGCGGTGTTGTTGGGCAGGGTGTTCGCGGCGATCAGCTCCTGCTGCGACTCCCGGTCGGTGAACATCCTGATCCAGTCGGCGGCCAGGTCCTTGCGCGCGGACTTGGCCGGCACGGCCAGGGTGGAGCCGCCGAGGAACGGCGGCAGGAGCTTTCCGGACGGGCCGGGGAAGGGGAAGGTGGCGAACTCGTCCTTCAGCTTCGGGTCCCCGCCCACGGTCGGGTCGGCGGCGCCGTCGGCCTCCCAGGTGTTGCCGTAGAACACGCCCACGTGCCCCTGCCCGACGACGCCCGGCTGATCGCCGTTGTCCTTGGAGCGGTCGCCGACGTAGTAGGTGTCGATCAGCCGCTTCCACTCGGTGAGCCCCGCGACGGAGGCCGGGGAGGACAGCGAGGACTTCCAGCGGCCCCCGTCCTTCACCGCGATCTCGCCACCCGCGTCCTTCACGAACGCCATGGCCGCGTACCAGTAGCGGCCCGGCATGTAGAAGGCGGAGAAGTTGGGGTCGGCAGCGCCGAAGGTGTTCTTCAACTTGTCGAAGGCGGAGGTCAGTTCGGGGTACGTCTTCGGCGCCCCGGGGACGCCGGCCCGAGTGAACAGGTCGGTGCGGTAGATGCCGACCCGGGCCCCGACGTAGTAGGGCACGCAGTAGGTCCTGCCGTCGTTGCGGCACGCGTCGGCCAGCGCCGGAAGCCAGGCGTCCGACTGGTCGAAGCGGGCCGGGTCGAGCGCGGAGAAGGCGCCGTTGACGATGTAGTTGGTGGTCTCGCTGTTGCCCATCTCCACCACGTCGGGCACGTTCTTCCCGGCGAGGACGGCATCCAGCTTCTGGTTCTTCGTCGTCCACTGCTGGTACTGGACCTCGACCTTGGCCCCGGGGTGGGCCTTGGCGAACCGGTCATTGGTGGACTGGACCAGTTGTGGCCAGCTCTCCTGGGCGTCCACGGCCAGCCACACCGTGAGCTTGCCGCCCGACCCGGAACCTCCTCCCGAGCCGGAGCCGGAGCCGCACCCGGCCGCGGCCAGGGACAGGAGGAGTAATGCCAGGACGGCAGGGCGAATGAACGGGCGAGTGGTCATGGGGGTCTCCAACTGCACTGTGGGGGTTGTGTCCTGACTACCCCTCAGGCGGGCCGGAGCTTGCAAAGGTCTAGACATTTGGCCGGAAGACGACGGCCGGTGTCCCACGGAGGTGCGGCGCCCCGGGGTCGCCGGCTCAGTCTTCGTCCTCGGCGGGCATGCTGGTGATCCGGCGGCCGGTGACGGACACCGGACGGATGCGGATCCAGCTGGTGCGCGGCCCGCCCGCCCAGGGCTGGACGGCGAGGTCGCGCATCAGCCGCTGGAGCGTCGGCTCGTCGTCGATCCGCTCGGCGGTGCCGGTGACCAGCACGCTCCAGCCGTTGCTCCGGTGGTCGTCGATCCGGTCGACCTCGAAGGAGACGTCGGTGCCGGGCGGCGGGTCGGCGGCGCTGTGGTGGTGGGTGCGGTAGACGACGGTGTGCCGGTCGACGGCGTAGTTCACCGGGAGGATCGCCGGGCCGTGTTCGCCGGGCAGCCCGATCCGTCCGACACCCCGGGTGCCCACCCGGTCCCAGCACTCCTCCTCGGTGAGCCGCACCAGCACCGGCCGGGGAGCGGGCGGTGCCTGCCCGGGAGGCGGGTCGGCGCGGCCGGCGACCAGCTCGTGGTAGGTCAGGCCGAGCGCGGCGGCGATCCGCAGGAAGCCGTTGGGGTCGAAGCCCGGACCGGCCGCGGTCAGCAGCTCCAGGTAGGGGCGCGACATGCCGGCCCGGTGGGCCAGCGCGTCCGGACCGAGGCCGATTTGAGCCTGCCGGTCGGCGATCCGGTGGGCGACCGCGGCGGCGGCCGACGGGCCGGTCCGGGGGTGCGGTTCCATGGATTTCCACCTCCTGGCGGTCAGGCCCGGAACAGGGCGACCTTGAGCGCCCCGGTCCCGGCGGCGTTGCCGAAGACGTCGTAGGCGTCCGGCATCTCGTCGAGCCCGAACCGGTGGGTGACCAGGCCGGTCACGTCGAGCCGCCCGGCGGCCAGCAGGTCGAGCAGCAGCGGGGTGCTGTCGGTGTCGACCAGGCCGGTGGTGATGGTGATGTCCTTGATCCACAGGTCTTCGAGGTGCAGCACGGCGGGACTGCCGTGCACGCCGATATTGGCGACGTGCCCGCCGGGCCGCACCAGCCGGGTGCAGAGCTCGAAGGTGTCGGGGACGCCGACCGCCTCGATCGCCACGTCGACACCGAGCCCGTCCGGGCTGAGCGCCCGCACCGCCTCCTCCGGGTCGCCGTCGCCGGGCAGCACCTCGTCGGCCCCGGCCCGCTCGGCGGCGGCCAGCCGGCCCGGCGCCAGGTCGACGGCGATGATCCGGCGCGGGCTGAACAGGCGGGCGGTGGCGATCGCGGCCAGGCCGATCGGCCCGGCACCGATCACCGCCACCGTGTCGCCGGGCCCCACCCGGCCGTTCAGCACCCCCACCTCGTACGCGGTGGGCAGGATGTCGGCGAACATCAGCGCGGTCTCGTTGTCGACGGTGTCCGGCAGCGGGTGCAGCGAGTTGTCGGCGAACGGGGCGCGCACGTACTCGGCCTGGGTCCCGTCGACCAGATGCCCCAGGATCCACCCGCCGCCGCCCGTGCACTGCCCGTACCTGCCCTGCCGGCAGTACCCGCAGCGCCCGCAGGCCGAGATGCAGGAGACCAGCACCCGGTCACCGACCGCGACGGTGCGGACCGCGCTGCCGGTCTCGACGACCGTGCCGACGGCCTCGTGGCCGAGCACCCGGCCCTCGGTGACCTCGGGCACGTCGCCCTTGAGGATGTGCAGGTCGGTGCCGCAGATGGTGACGGCGTCCACCCGGACGACCGCGTCCTCCGCGTCGCGGACCACCGGGTCGGGGACCTCGCCCCAGGTGCGCCGGCCGGGCCCGTGGTAGGTCAGTGCCTTCATCGCTCTCACGCCCTCCGCTGTCGCTTCCCCTACCAGCCTGGGCGGTTCCGGCCGCCCCCGCCACGGTTGCCGGAGCGGCACGGCCGCCGACCCCGTGCGCACACTGGAAACCGGGCGACGCACACGGATGGAGGTGGACGCGTGCAGTCCGACACCCCGCAGCGGCGGGCCGAGGCCCTGCACCGGCTGATGCCGGACGCGTGGACGCTGCGCCACCGCGGGTTCGCGCCACTGGACGAAGGGCTCCGCGAGGCGCTGTGCGCCGTCGGGAACGGCTACCTGGTCACCCGCGGGGCCGCGCCCGAGGCCGTCGCGGACGGCGTGCACTACCCCGGCACCTACCTGGCCGGCTGCTACGACCGCACCGCCTCCCAGGTCGGCGGGCGGGTGTTCACCCACGAGGACCTGGTCAACTGCCCGAACTGGCTGCCCGTGACCTTCCGCTGCGCGGACGGCGACTGGTTCACCGGCCCGCCCGCCGAGCAGGAACTCGAACTCGACCTGCGCCGCGGCGTCCTGACCCGCCGCGCCCTGTGCGTGGACGGCGCGGGGCGGCGCACCCGGCTGGTCCAGCGCCGGATCGCCAGCCAGGCCCGGCCGCACCTGGTGGCGCTGGAGACCGTCCTCACCGCCGAGAACTGGTCCGGCCGACTGGAGGTCCGCTCCGCGCTCGACGGCACCGTCACCAACAGCGGCGTGCCACGCTACGCGGGACTCACCGGCCGGCACCTCACCCCGCTGCGCCAGGGCCTCGACCCGGACGGCACGCTGTGGCTGGAGGTGTCCACCGGCGCGGGCCGGCGCATCGCGCTCGCCGCCCGGCACCGCGTCCGGGTCGGCGGCCGGCCCGCCGAAGTCGCGTCCGCCATGGCCGCGCCCGCCGAGGCCGCGTCCGTCGAAGTCGCGTCCGTCGAAGTCGCGTCCGTCGAGGCCGCGTCCGCCGGCCTGACCGGCGAGGGCCTGGCCGGCGAGGGCCTGGCCGCCACCACCTTCGCCGTGGAGGCGTCCGCCGGCACGGCCGTCACCGTCGACAAGGCCGTCGCCGTCCACACCTCGCACGACCCGGCCACCGGCGACCCGCTCGACGCCGCCCGCCAACTCGTCGCCGAAGCCGAGGACTTCGACCACCTGCTGACCGAACACGCCCTGCGCTGGGCGCAGTTGTGGCGGCGCTGCCGGATCGACGCGGACTTCCCGGGCCGCGGGCCGCTGCACCTCGACCTGTTCCACCTGCTGCAGACCTGGTCGGAGCACTCCGCCGACCTGGACGTCGGCGTACCGGCCCGCGGCCTGCACGGCGAGGCGTACCGCGGCCACGTCTTCTGGGACGAACTGTTCGTCCTGCGGGTCCTCGACCTGCGCTTCCCCGAACTCGCCCGCGCCGTCCTGCGCTACCGCCACCGCCGCCTCGACGCCGCCCGGCGCGCCGCCCGCGCGGAGGGCCGCCGCGGCGCCAGCTACCCCTGGCAGAGCGGCAGCGACGGGCGGGAACAGTCCGCCCAGGTGCACCTCAACCCGCTGTCCGGCCGCTGGCTGCCCGACCACAGCCACCTGCAACGGCACATCGGCTCCGCCGTCGCCTACAACATCTGGCAGCACTACCAGGCCACCGGCGACCTCGGCTTCCTCGCCGAGACCGGCGCCGAGACGCTGCTGGAGATCGCCCGCTACTGGGCGTCGGCCGCCGAGCACGTGCCGTCCCGCGGGCACTGGTCGATCCGCGGGGTGCTCGGCCCCGACGAGTACCACGACGCCTACCCCTGGGCGGACCGGCCCGGGCTCGACGACAACGCGTACACCAACGTCCTCGCCTCCTGGGTCCTCGCCCGCGCCCAGGACACCCTCGACCTGCTGCCCGACCGCCGCCGCGGCGAACTGACCGAGCGCCTCGACCTGGACGCCGCCGAACTCCAGCACTGGCAGGACGTCGGCCGGCACCTGCACGTGCCCTTCCACGACGGAGTGATCAGCCAGTTCGACGGCTACGAACACCTCGCCGAACTCGACTGGGCGACCTACCGCCGCCGCTACCCCGACCTGCGCCGCCTCGACCGGATCCTGGAGGCCGAGGGCGACACCGTCAACCGCTACCGGGCCTCCAAACAGGCCGACGTGCTGATGCTCTGGTACCTGTTCTCCGCCCACGAGGTCCGCGACCTGCTGCGCCGCCTCGGCCACCCCGCCGAACACGAACTGATGCGCCGCACCGTCTCCCACTACCTGCACCGCACCGTCCACGGCTCCACCCTGAGCTCCGTCGTGCACGCCTGGGTACTGACCCGCTGCGACCGCCGCGCCTCCTGGAAGCACTTCCGCGACGCGCTCACCGCCGACCTGCGCGACAGCCAGCGCGGCACCACCCGCGAGGGCATCCACCTCGGCGCGATGGCCGGCGCCGCCGACCTGCTGCAACGCTGCTACACCGGCCTGGAACTGCGCGAGGACGCCCTGTGGCTCGACCCGAGGCTGCCTGCCGCGCTCAGCGGCCTCGCCCTCGACCTGCACTACCGCGGCCACTGGGGCGTGCGGATCACCGTCGACCGGCAGACCGCGACCGTCGCCCTCGGCACGGACCGGCCGGAACCCGTCACGGTGCGCTTCCGCGGCACGGCCGTCCCGGTGCGGCCCGGCGAGAGCCGCACCTTCACGCTCTGACCGGGCCCGATGCCCCACGGGCCAGGGCCGGTCGGCCCTCGCCCGTCCCACCGGGCACGCCTACCGTGGAAATTGCCGGTGTGCGGCCGTTCGAGCCGCCGACGGAGGAAGGAAGCAACGATGCGTGCCGTGATCGTCTACGAGAGCATGTACGGCAACACCGGGCAGGTCGCCCAGGCGATCGCCCACGGCATCCGGACGACCAAGCCGGACGCCGACGTGCGGTGCCTGCCGGTCGCCGAGGCCGAGACCGAGGCCGTCGGGGACGCGGACCTGCTGGTGGTCGGCGGCCCCACACACATGCGGGGCATGTCCACCGGCCTCAGCCGTACCGTCGCCGCGAAGACCGGCGCACCGGAGGAGAGCCCCGGCCTGCGTTCCTGGTTCCGGTCCCTGCCGGCCGAGGGCGCGGGCACCCGCGCCGCCGCGTTCGACACCCGGGTCGAGGGGAAGCACTCCGGAGCGGCGGCCGACGGCATCGCCGCGCGCCTCACCCGCCACAACTACGACCTCACTGCCGAGCCCGTCGGCTTCCTGGTGGAGGACGTCGGTGGACCGCTGCGCGACGGCGAGCTGGACCGGGCCAAGGAGTGGGGTGCGGCGATCGCCTGACGGGCGCGGCCGTCAGTGGGCGGCGGCGCAGTCCGGGTGGCCCCAGCCGGAGCCGACCTTGGTGATGGTCGCGCCCTTCGGGTACGCGGTGCCGCACGGGCAGGTGCCCGGGAAGCGGGCGGCGAGGGTGCGGCCTCCGGCGGACTTGGTGGTGCTCTTCGCGGCGGTGGCCCGGCGGGGCCTGCTCGCGGGCTTGGCGGCCGAGCTCTGCGGGTCGGGCTCGGGCAGGTCGGCCGCGGTGCCGGACGCGCCCTGCTGGGTGCGGGCGGCGTCGCTGGCGGCCTTGTCCGCGATGGCGTTCAGCGGGTCGCCGTCCACCTGGTGCGCCGCGACGTAGACGAAGGTGACGTCCCGGCCGGTCAGCAGCGCGTCGATCCGCTGGATCAGCTCCTGATTGGCGACCGGCTTGCCCGCGGCGGTCTTCCACCCGTTGCGCTTCCACCCCGCCAGCCACTTGGTGACGGCGTCGCGGGTGTAGGTGCTGTCCAGCCGCACCTCCAGCGGCACGCCCGGGTCGGTGGAGGCCAGCAGTTGCTGGAGGGCGGTCAACTCGCCGATGTTGTTGGTGCTGTGGCCGAGCGCCCCGGACTCCCAGCGCTGCGGCACGGCCGCACTGTCGGCGACCACGTACGCCCAGCCCGCCGGCCCGGGGTTGCCCTTGGCTGCTCCGTCACATGCGGCGATCACTCGTTCAAGCATGTGTCGATCATGCCAGGCGCCGCACCGGGGCGGCGGCGGGTGGTTGGTCAGGCGAAGGCCTCGGGGGAGGGGGAGTGGGCGGCGGACAGGTCGATGGGGGCGCCCGGGTGGAGGGTGGTGGCCCGGAGGTTGTGGGTGACTTCGGTGGTGGCGGCGTCGAACTGGGGGGCGGTGATCTCGAAGGTGGCGCTGGCGAAGAGGCCTTGGGCGGCGAGGGCCGGGTCGGGGTGCGGGTTGTGGGACAACTGGGCCGCGCGGTCGCGGAGTTCGAGCATGGTGGGGATGGCCAGGGCGAGGTGGCGGGGGCAGCCGTCGAAGGCGGAGGCGAGGTAGCGGAGCAGGACGGCGTAGCGGGAGTTGAAGGCGACGGCCTGCTCGTAGACGCCGCTGGTCTGCTCGTACCGCTGGTAGTCGGCGACCTTGGAGTCGCCGTGGATCGGGTAGGCGTCGTCCCAGGAGACGTCGATCAGCGGGCCGCTGGGCGGGTCCTTGGGGCGGTCGTGCGGGCCGTAACCGCGGCCGGTGTAGATCTCGTTGAAGCGGAACCAGTGGGCGAGTTCGCGTTCCTCGCCGAACACCTCGTTGCTGTTCCAGATGGTGTCGTGGACGCCCTCGCCCTGTTCGGTGATGGTCTCGATCGCCAGCAGCGCGGTGGCCAGGTCCCCGATCGGGAAGACTTCGCCGCCGGAGTTGTAGAAGTCCTCGGGGCCGACCTGGCGTTCGGGGCCGCCGGTGAAGACCCGGTCGTGGCCGAGGGTGCGGACGAGGTACTCCAGGCCCTGGCGGATGGTGTCGTAGAACTGTCCGATGGAGGTCCAGCCGTCGCCGGGGGTGGCCGGGGGCGTCATGCTCTTCGGCTGTTCGATCCGCAGGAAGGTCTTCAGCGCCTCGGGGGAGAAGTGCCGCAGGCCGATCGACGGGACGGTCTCGCCGCTGAACGGCAGCCTCGCCGGGTACTCGGCGACGACCCGGGAGTCGACGATCGGGGTGCCGCCGACGGCGTTGAGCAGGTTGGCGGCCAGCGTCATGTGGAGCATCTCCTCCATCAGGACGGCGCGGATCCCGTAGTAGGCGGGCGTGTTGGTGCCGGGGCGGATGGTGTACATGCCGGTCATGTAGACCGGGATGGTGAGGTGCTCGACCTCCAGCGCCGCCTGGAGGTAGGTGCGCAGCTCGTCCAGGGTCTTCGGGACGGCGAAGCCGGCCTTCTCCACTGCCAGGGCGGTCCTCATGCGGGTACCTCCGCTTCGTCGGCGCCCCGGATGTCGGCCGGGCGCCGGTCGAGGAGCAGGTCGGTGTGGATCTGCTCGGCGCTGCGCAGGGCGAGGGCCAGCATGGTGAGGGTGGGGTTGCTGGTGCCGACGGACGGCATGCTGCCGCAGCCGACGGCGTACAGGTTGGGGTGTTCCCAGGTGCGCTGGAAGCCGTCGACCACGGAGTCCTTCGGGGAACTGCCCATGATGTGCGTGCCGGCGCCGTGCCCGGCGCCGCTGTAGCCCAGGTCCATCGTGGTGCCGTCGACGGTGTGGGTGAAGTGGCCGAGCGAGGGGACGCCGTCGCGCGGCGCGAAGTCGGTGTAGTCGGTGGCGCCGAGGTGCTGGAAGATCTGCCCGGCGACCAGGCGGGCCGCGTAGATCCCGTCGCGGGTGTGCTGGTCGAGGTCGTAGGTGAGGACGGGGCGCAGGTTGCCCATCGCGTCGCGGTAGCGGCGGTCGACGGTGACCCGGTTGGCCGGGTTCGCGGACTGCTCGACGGCGACCTGGAGTTGGAGCTGCCGGCCGATGGTGGAGCCGAGCAGGCGGCGCAGTTCGGGGCCGAAGACGCCGTCGGGGCGGACCTCGCCGTTCCTGTCGCCGCCGATGCCGAGCGCGGTGGCGACGTTGCTCATCGGGGCGCCGGTGGCCCAGCCCCAGCCCCAGTTGCCGATCTCGATCCGGAACGGGGCCCGGCGCCGGCGTCCGTCCCCGAACCGGAAGACCTCCCAGCCGGAGGTGTGCCCGGGCCCGCGGAACGGGCCGACCGGGCCTCGCTTCTCGTCGGCGAGCGCCCAGTTGAGGATGGTGGGATGGTCCATCAGGTTGCGGCCGACCTGGTCGCTGCCGTTGGCGAGCCCGGAGAACAGCAGCAGGCGGGCGTTCTCGATGGCGTGCGCGGCGAGCACCACCGTGTTCGCCTCGACCACGTACGACCGGCCGACCGGCGAGACCGGGTCGGTGTAGGCGCGGAACTCGACGCCGCTCACCCGGCCGCCCATGGTCGGCCCCGCCAGGCGGACCCGGGTCACCACGCAGCGGGTGACGAGCGTGACCGTCCTCGGGAAGCGGGCCTGCTGGCGCAGCGGGTGGGACTTGGCCTGCACCGGGCAGATCGGCACACAGCTCGCGTTGCCCACGCAGCGCTCGCCGTAGTTGGGCAGGCCCACGGCGCTCGCCGGCCGGTACGGTTCCGGCTTGTAGTCCGGGTTCGGGGTGGAGTTGCGGGCCTGCGGCAGGCTGTGGATCTTCAACGGGTAGGTGTCGTGGGCGACTTGGTCCGGGATCTGGGTGCCGTCGAGGCCGGTGCAGTACTGGTCGATGTAGCTGGGCGGGATCCGGTGCATCGGGTAGACGTAGTCGGGGTCCGTGACGACACCGAGCTCGCGCTGATCGGCGGCGTCCCCGGCCACGCCGATCTCCAACTCGGCCCGGGCGTACCAGGGTTGCAGGTCCGCCGCGTCGATCGGCCAGTCGCGGCCGTAGCCGAAGCGCTCCTTGGTGGCGAAGTCCTCGGGGTGCATGCGCGGCACCGCCCCGAGCCAGTGCATCGCCGCGCCCCCCAACTCCCGCAGGTAGTCGGTGCCGTAGGGCAGCCGGCCGTTCTGCACGAAGTAGCCGCCTGCGGTGTACTCCCGCTCACCGGGCTCCGGGTCGGTCACCGGTGCGAGGTCGAGGACGTCGGGGAAGGGGGCGGCGGTGCTGCGCCGGTAGGCGGAGTTGGGCACCTTGGCGACGGCCGAGTAGAAGGTGGACAAGGAGCCCAGGTAGCCGGGCCAGGTCTCGGTGCCGCCGTTCCCGGCCTCCAGGACCAGCACGTGCCAGCCCCGGTCGCCGAGGTCCTTGGCGAGCAGGCTGCCGGCCCAGCCGCCGCCGACGATGACGACATCGTAGCGGCGGCGGACCGCCTCGTCCGCGCTGACGGTCCCGGTCATGCCTCCTCCTTCGAACTGCCGCGCCGTTCGGTGGCGGTGGGGACGACGGCGGACGGTCGTTCGGCGGCGGTGGGGACGGCGGACGGCGGAATGTGGCGGGCGGCGCGGAGCCCGGGCAGCAGGTGCCCGGGGACGGCGTCCAGGGCGACCTCGGCGGTCAGCCCGGTGCGGAAGGGGAGTTCGGCGAGGCCGAGGCCCTCGCGCAGCGCCGCGGTGTCGGGCTGGGCGGGCGGCTCGACCGCCCAGGTGCCGAAGCCCGGCGGTTTGGCGCCGGACGGGTGCCCGTGGAAGGTGCGCCAGGCCAGGCCCTCGACGTAGGACTCCGGGGCGACCACGAACTCCTCGTTGGCCACCTGGCGGCGCAGCGCCGCGTGGGCGGCCGGTGCCAGGCGGGGCCAGGCGCCGGTGAGCCACAGGTAGGTGAGCGCCCGGGCCACCTCCAGGTGGACGGGGGAGAGGCTCTGCGGGCCGCCGCCGTCCGCGACGGCGGCCTTCCAGGCGGCCCAGAACTCGCCGAACTGCTCGGCCCCGACCTGCTGTTGGGCGGTCTCCAAGTAGCGTTCGGCCATGCCGGTGCCGTACAGGTCGAACGCGGAGAACCCGGTCAGCGGCACGGACAGCTCGACGAAGTCCTCAACCTCTTCGGTCACAGCGGGAATTGTCATCGCGCTCCTCTCTCACGGGGGAGGTCGCCCGGCCCGGGGCGGATGCCGGGATCCTGAACTGTTCTCGGGCGAACTGCCTTGATTCTTCGCCCACCTGGGTACCGCGTTGTGCTGTCCGCCAAAGGGGGGCCCGGAATTCACTCGTCCGGGTCAGCCAGGGTTTCGAGGAAGGCCGAGACCGCTTCGAGGAACGCCTCGGGCTCGGTGTCGTGGATCATGTGCCCGGCGTCGATGGTGACGAGAGTCCCGCCGGGGATCCGGGCGGCCAGCTCGGCGACGCCGTCCTGCGGGAGGTGACTGGACGGGCCGCCGGCCAGCACCAGGGTCTTCGCGGTGATCTCGCCGAGCTGCTCGAGCCAGCGGGGATCGGGCCGGTCGATCTGCCGGCGGACGGGCGCCACCAGCTCCCAGTCGAAGGCCAGTTCGCCGTCCGGCCGGGTCGGGACGCTCGGCGTCCGCGGGCGCGGCACCGGTACGTCCTCCAGCACCAGCCCACGGACCCGCCGCGGCCGGCGCTGGGCGAGCAGATAGGCCACGATGCCCGGCGGGCCGTCAGTCGGCGGAAGGGCGTACGGCGGTGAGGGCGGCGACGGCGAGGGTGGTGGTGCGGTTGGTGGTGGGGTGGTAGGGGGCGCCGGATTCGAGGGCGGTGACGGCGGCGTTGACCAGGCCCTGGAGGAGGCGGGCGGTGAGTTCGGGGGAGGTGTCGCCGAGGTCGGTGAGGGCCTGGAGCAGGGGGGCGAGCAGTTCGTGGTGGGCGTGGCCGGCGGCCTCGCGGAGGGCGGCGGCGTCGCGGTCGCCGGCCAGGGCGCGGGCGATCCGGTGCTCGCCGTCGCGGACGAGTTCGCACTGGGCGCGGACGTAGGCGGCGACGCGGAGTTCGGGGGTGTCGGCGGCGGCCATCGCGGCGGTGATCCGCTCGGTCCAGCGCGGGGTGGACTCCTGGACCACGGCGGCGAGCAGTTCGGCGCGGTCCGCGAAGTACTTGTAGACGCTGTTGCGGGCCAGGCCGGTGCGGCGGGCGACGGCGGTGAAGGTGACGGCGGCGGCGTCGCCCTCGGTCTCCAGCAGTTCGCGCGCAGCCGTGACCAGCGCCCGGCGCTGCTGGGCGCGGTGGTCGGCGACCGTGGCGGCACTGATCTTCGGCATCTCAACAGTCTAGGAGCCCGGACGGCCCCCGGTTTGGGGACGCCGCGTCCCCATGTTCTATCTTGGGGACACACTGTCCCCATCTCGGAAGGAGCACGGTGTACCTCGCCCTGCTCGAACTCAAGGCCGCCCGCGGCCGCTTCCTGCTCATGGGCTGCGTCGTCCTGCTGGTCGCCGCCCTGGTCGGGATCGTCTCCGGGTTCACCACCGGACTCGGTGACGACACCGTCTCCGCGCTGCGCCGCCTGCCCGCCACCCACCTGGCGTTCTCCCCGGACACCAAGTCCGACCAGTTCGCCCGCAGCCTCGTCCCCGCCGAGACCCTGACCGGCTGGCAGCAGCAGCCCGGCGTCCGGGCCACCCCGCTCGGCGTCGGCATCACCCGCGGCACCACCGACCGGCACACCGAGGTCGACCTCGCCGCGTTCGGCGTCGAACCCGGCTCGTTCCTCGACCCCGGCGCCGAGGACGGCCAACGCCTCGGCGGCGACGACCAGTTGGTGATCTCCCGAAAGCTCGCCGACGAGGGCGTCGCGATCGGCGACACCCTCACCGTCGACCGGCTCGGCATCGCCCTCAAGGTCACCGGCATCACCGGCCGCGCCTCCTACGGCCACGTCCCGGTCGGCTACGTCACCACCGCCACCTGGCAGCGGATCCGCTTCACCACCCCCGGCGCGAAGACTCCCGCCGCCGAACTCCCGCACCAGTACAGCGCGATCGCCCTGCAGGCTGGGACGTCGGACCTCGCCGCCGCCGACCGCGAGCTCGGCACCCGCACCGTCGCGCTGGATGACGCCTTCGCCGCCGCGCCCGGCTACACCGGCGAACGCGTCACCATGACGTCCATCCAGTTCTTCCTGTACCTGATCGCCCCGCTGGTGGTCGGCGCGTTCTTCGGCGTCTGGACCGTCCAGCGGCAGCCCGAACTCGCCCTGCTGCGCGCGATGGGCGCCTCCCGGCGCCGGCTGCTCGGCCACACCCTCGTCCAGGCCGCGGTCGTGGTGATCGGCGGAACCGCGGCCGGCGCCGCGCTCGCCTCCGCCGTCGGGCTGCTGGTCGGCACCGAAGTCCCGTTCAGCCTCCCGGGGTTGGCGCTCACCGCCACCATGGGCACCGTCGCCCTGGCCGCCCTCGCCGGCGCCGCCCTCACCCTCCGCCGGGTCGCCACCGCCGACCCGATGACCATGCTGGGAGCCGGACGATGACCACGCTGACCCTCCGCCAGGTGTCCGTCTCGCTCGGCCGCGGCGACGCACGGACCCCCGTGCTGCGCGGCATCGACGCAACCTGCCGCCCGGGCGTCCTCACCGCACTCGTCGGCCCCTCCGGCTCCGGGAAGTCCACCCTGCTCGCCGTGGCGGGCGCGATGCTGCGCCCCGACGAGGGCCAAGTGCTGCTCGGCGACACCGACTTGGCGCCGCTCGGCGAGGCGGAGCGGGCGAAGGTCCGCCGCGAACGGATCGGGTACATGTTCCAGAGCGGCAACCTGCTCGGCGGACTCACCACCGTCGAACAGCTCCTCGCCGCCGCCTCGATCGCCGGACGCCCCGCCCGTCGGCTGCGCCCCCGGGCCGAGGCCGCGCTCGGCGAGGTCGGACTCGGCCACCGGCTGCGGCACCGCGCCGACCAGCTCTCCGGCGGCGAACGCCAACGCGTCGCGCTGGCCCGGGCGTTGTTCCTCGAGCCGGACCTGCTGCTGATCGACGAACCCACCGCCGCCGTCGACCGCGAACAAGCCGGCACCCTCACCGAGCTGATCGCCAACACCGCGCAGGCCCGCGGCTGCGTGGCACTGGTGGCCACCCACGACCCGGTGGTGACCGAAGCGGCGGGGGACGTGATCGACATGGCTGCCGGGCCGCGCTGAGGCGGCGTCAGCAGGGGAGAGCTTCGGCGACCGCGCGGGCGAAGGCCTCGGGGTTGTCGAGCATGATGTTGTGACCGCAGTCCGGGACCGCCCGGACGGTCACGCCCGAGGCCACCAGCCGCTCGGCGTCGGCGGGCGCGCCGTCGGCGGCCGGGTGGAGGAGGTGCGCGGGACGGGCAGGGCCTCCAACTGCCCGGCCCCGCAGCGCTTCAGCGTTGCGCCGCCATGGCGGGGGTGCCGTGGTCGAGCCAGACGATCGCCGTGGCCAGGTGGCTGATCCGCCAGCCGGCGGGGGTGCGGACCGCCTGGAAGTCGTAGCGGGCGCCGCCGGTGAAGAGCGGGGCGTCGGGGCCGTGCGGGACGTGGGTGGCCTGGACGTTCGCCCGGCCCGTCGCGGTGTCACCGGCCACCTCGATCAGGTGGTTGGTGGTCACGTGGTGGGTGCGCGCCCACTGCGACTTGGGGCCGCCGAAGAAGAGCGGGAGACCGGCGATCCCGGTGTGGGTGCCGTTGGGCATGTCGAGCACGATGCCGTCGCTGAACACCGAGCGGTACCACGCCTCGTCGCACCACCGCGGATCCGGGTGGTCGAGCCCGGAGACGAAGCGGTCGATCAGCGCGCCGATCCGGCTGCGGTCCGTCAGTTCGCGCAGCTGGTCCTCGAGGCGGTCGATGCGGTCCTGAGTGCTGTTCGGCATGGGGTGTCAGTCCTTGATCTCGCAGATGGCGGCGCCGGAGGTGAGGGCGGCGCCGACCTCCAGGGACAGGCCCGTGACGGTGCCGGATTTGTGGGCATTGAGCGGCTGTTCCATCTTCATCGCCTCCAGGACCACGATCAGCTCGCCCTCGGCGACGACCTGGCCCTCCTCGACGGCGACCTTGACGATGGTGCCCTGCATCGGCGAGGCCAGCGTGTCGCCGGAGACCGCCGGGCCGGACGCCGACGCCGTGCGCCGCTTCGGCCTGACGCCCGGGGCAGCAGCCGAACGGGCCCCCGAGATGCCCATGCCCGCAGGGAGGGAGATCTCGAGGCGGCGGCCGCCGACCTCGACGACGAGGTTCTCGCGTTCCGGCTCGTCGTTCTCCTCGGCGGCGGCCGGGGCGACGAAGGCCGGGATGTCGTTGACGAACCCGGTCTCGATCCAGCGGGTGTGAATCGTGAACGGGTCGGTGGCGCCGGTGAGTTCGGGGGCGAAGGCGGGGTCGGTGACCACGGCCTGGTGGAACGGGATGGCGGTGGCCATGCCCTCCACCTTGAACTCCTCCAGGGCGCGCTTGGCGCGCTGAAGGGCCTGCTTGCGGTCGGTGCCGGTGACGATCAGCTTGGCCAGCAGCGAGTCCCAGGCGGGGCCGATGACCGAGCCGGACTCGACGCCGGCGTCCAGGCGCACGCCCGGGCCGGACGGCGGGGCGAACAGCGTGACGGTGCCGGGCGCGGGCAGGAAGTTGCGCCCCGGGTCCTCGCCGTTGATCCGGAACTCGAAGGAGTGACCGCGGACCTCCGGGTCGTCGTAGCCGAGCTCCTCGCCGTCGGCGATCCGGAACATCTCACGGACCAGGTCCAGGCCGGTGACCTCCTCGGACACCGGGTGCTCGACCTGGAGGCGGGTGTTGACCTCCAGGAAGGAGATCAGACCGTCCTGGGAGACCAGGAACTCGCAGGTACCGGCGCCGACGTAACCCGCCTCGCGCAGGATCGCCTTCGACGCCCGGTACAGCTCGGCGTTCTGCTCCGCCGTCAGGAACGGCGCGGGCGCCTCCTCGACCAGCTTCTGGTGGCGACGCTGCAACGAGCAGTCACGAGTGGAGACCACCACCACGTTGCCGTGCCGGTCGGCCAGACACTGCGTCTCGACATGCCGCGGCTTGTCCAGGTACTGCTCGACGAAGCACTCACCGCGGCCGAACGCGGCCACCGCCTCACGCACCGCCGACTCGTACAGCTCCGGAATCTCCTCCAGCGTACGGGCCACCTTCAGACCACGACCACCGCCACCGAACGCCGCCTTGATCGCGACCGGCAGACCATGCTCCGACGCGAACGCGACCACCTCCTCGGCACCCGACACCGGGTCGGCGGTACCAGCCACCAACGGCGCACCAGCGCGCTGCGCCACGTGCCGGGCGGTGACCTTGTCACCCAGGTCGCGGATCGCCTGCGGCGGCGGGCCGATCCAGGTCAGGCCGGCGTCCAGGACTGCCTGGGCGAAGTCGGCGTTCTCGGACAGGAAGCCGTAGCCGGGGTGGATCGCGTCCGCGCCCGAATCGGCGGCCGCCTTCAGGACCTTCGCGATGTCCAGGTAACTGCTCGCGGGGGTGTCGCCGCCCAGCGCGTACGCCTCGTCGGCCGCCCGCACGTGCAGCGCGTCCCGGTCCGGCTCGGCATACACGGCGACACTCGCGATACCGGCATCCCGGCACGCCCGGGCGACGCGGACAGCGATTTCACCACGATTGGCGATGAGCACCTTGCGCATGACGAGTCACTTCTCCCAAGGGTGGAAACCTGCGTCCGGAAAGTTGGGTCCGGAGACCTGCGTCCGGAAAGTTGGGTCCGGAGACCTGCGTTCGGAAACCTGCGTTCGGGAATCCCACCCTGCCCGGTGCTCGCTTCAGGGATCTACGCACCGCACTACACGCCTTGGTCAACTCCGGCTCCGGGCGGCCGTTTTCAGGCGTGGCCGAGGCGGAATCCGACGCCGCGCACGGTGATGATCCAGCTGCTGGAGCCCAGCTTGTTGCGCAGGCTGCTGACGTGGGTGTCGATGGTGCGGCCGGGGCGCGACCAGGAGTCGTCCCAGACCTGGGTCATCAGCTGTCGGCGCGAGACGACGGTCTCGGGCTGGGCCGCGAGCAGGTGCAGCAGGTCGAATTCCTTGCGGGTCATCTCCACCGGCTCGCCGTCGAGCAGCACTTCGCGGGTGCCGGCGTCGATCTGCAGCGGGCCGTGCTTGATGACCTGTTCGAGGACGTGCGGCGGACGGACGCGGCGCATGACGGCCTCCATCCGGGCCACCAGTTCGCGGAACCCGTACGGCTTGACCATGTAGTCGTCGGCGCCGGCCTGCAGGCCGAGTACCCGGTCGAGTTCGGAGTCCCGGGCGGTCAGGGCGATGACCGGGGTGTCCGACATGGCGCGCACGCTGCGGCAGACTTCGAGGCCGTCGATGTCGGGCAGGTCGAGGTCGAGCAGGATCAGGTCCGCGCTGCGGTAGGTCTGCAGGGCCCGGGCCCCGGTCGCCACGCTGTCGGACCGGTAGCCCTGGCGGCGCAGGCCCTGTACCAGGGAGTCGGCGGCCTTGGTCTCGTTCTCCACGACGAGCACCCGGAGGGGCTCGCGCTGCGGCCGCACGGGCTGCTCCACCACCGGCCCGGCGACCGACTGTTCTGCCTGGTGGCGACGGTCGTGATGCGCACTGTGTGCCCGGTGCACCAAAAGATCCGAGGATGACCTGGTCATCTGCTCTCCCCCTGCAAGTCGGCGCTGAGCTCATGGTGAGTAGACGTCAGGAGAATACAAACCGGCATGCCGGTTTGTCAAAGATCCGAGGCCGTCGCGCCGGAGCGGAGGCGGTCTCGGGCGCGGTCTCGGAGGGTGTCTCAACGCAGCCGCACAGCAGCAGACTTGACGTGCCCCTGTAGTTGATCTCCGCGCCCCCGGGACGGGCTCGGGCGTGCCGCCGCGACGCCGGTCCGGCCGGTCCGATCGTGATCAAATCGGACGCCCGATTGTTCAATACCGGGGAGTTGGTTTTATAGTAGGGCGCACTGTGCCGCGCCTCCCAAGACGGAGCCGAGAGAGTGAGCAAACAAGAACGGGCGACCCGTACCCGCAACGCGCTGATCCGTTCGGCGGCCGGGCTCTTCGAGCAGCACGGCTATGTGCAGACCGGGCTGACCGCGATCAGTTCGGGTGCGGAGGTCAGCCGTGGTGCCCTGACCTTCCACTTCGAGAACAAGGCCGCCGTTGCCCGCGCCGTCGAGCAGTCGGCCGTCCACGTCCTGCGCCTGGCCGCGCGCCGGGCCACCCTCTGGCAGGGCAATGCCGTGCAGGCCATGGCAGACATGTCCCACGGCTTCGCGTACCTGCTGACGGAGGACGTGGTGGTCCGCGCGGGCTTCCGCCTCAACTGCGACTGGGCGCAGGGCGAGATCGACCTGCGCCGGGAGTGGCAGGGGTGCGTGCAGAGCCGCGTCACCCGGGCCGCGGCCGACGGGGCGCTGCGGCCCGACGCGGAGTTGGAGGACCTGGTGAACACCGTGACGAGCGCGACGCTCGGCATGGAGATACTCGGCCGGCGCGACCGGGAGTGGCTGTCGCGCCGCACGGTCACGGGCTTCTGGCAGCAGATGCTGTTCGCTGCCTGCACCGAGCAGGCCCGGGCCGCGACCGACCCGAAGGGCGGCGACGAGGTCCTGGGGCAGATCGCCGAGATCCACCGGCGATTCGCTCCGTACATCGCTTCGCCCGGGCGCTCGCCGGACCAGTAAAGCCGACCGCACGGTACCGTTTTTGGCGGAAAAGCCGGGCCGTCGTTGTCCGCGCGTGCCGAGAAGCCCTTGGTTGAGGGCCGGCCCGCGCGTTGACAAACAGCACGATCGGTTTTTGGTGCGGGAGGGTCAGGGGCGCGGTTCCCCGAACCAGCTCCGCAGTGCCTCGGTGAGCCGGCCGCCGTCCGGGGCCCAGGCGATGTAGCCGTCGGGGCGGACCAGCAGCGCCGGAGCCGGCAGCGCGGATCGCGGCACGGGGACGGTGGTGACGACGTGCGCCCAGCCGGCCGCCTCCCGCGCGGGGGAGTCGTCGCTGGTGAGCAGCAGCGGGCGGCCCCCCGCCAGCAGGCCGATGAGGTCGGTGCCGCCGAGGGCGGCGTTGTCGAGGAACCGGCCCTCCCACGGTGACGCGCCCGGCCCGCGGGCCGGCAGGTCCAGGCCCTGGGCGCTGATCATGCCGCCGACCAGCCGGCCGCCCTCGGCGCGGGTCAGCAACTGCTCGAACAGTTCGCGCAGTTCGCGCAGCGCGGGGTCGGGCTTCATCAGGGCGAGCTGGGCCCGGGTGTTGGCGACGACCTGCTGGGCGACCGGCCGGCGCTCGGACTCGTAGGTGTCGAGCAGGCCCTCGCCCGCGGTACCGCGGACCGCGAACGCCAGCTTCCAGGCGAGGTTCAGGCCGTCCAGCAGCCCGGTGCTCAACCCCTGGCCGCCGATGGGGAAGTGGGCGTGCGCGGCGTCGCCGACCAGGAAGGCCCGGTCCCGGCGGTACTGGTCGGCGAGCCGGGTGAAGTCGCTGAACCGGCTGAGGCTGGTGGCCTCGGACAGCGGCACGGGGTGGCCGGTGATCCGGGACAGCTCCGCCTCGAGTTCCTGCCGGGTCAGCGGCGTGCGCCGGTCCGGGTGCGGGGCGCTCAGGTCGAGGACGCGGACCAGGTGGCGGCCGTCCGGCAGCGGGCGGGCGACCGTCCAGCCGCGCGGTGTGCTCCGCCAGCCCTCCGGCAGCGCGCCCGGCTCGGCGACCCGGACGACGCCCATGGCCGCGGAGACGGTGGGCAGTTGCTCCTCGCAGCCGAAGCCGAGTTGCTCGCGCACGGTGCTGCGGGCGCCGTCCGCCCCGACCAGGAAGTCGGCGGTGAACTCGGCCGTCCCGTCGGGGCCTTCGGCCACCACCACGGTCCGGTCGGCGTCCTGGCGGGCCGTCATGACGCGGTGCGCGCGCAGGATCCGGGCGCCGCGCGCGGTCGCCCGTCCCTCGAACTCCCGCTCCAGGTCGGCCTGGAGGCGCTTGACCACGGCGGGCGGCTCGCTCGCGGGCGCGGTGATGGCGAGCATGTGCAGCCCGCCGAAGTGGAACGGCGTGGACACCGTTCCGGCGCGCTCGGCGGACACCGGCAGGTCCAGGTAACCGCGGCGCACCAGGCACTGCACCGTCCGGGCGTGCAGCGTGTTGGCCTTCGGGTGCTCGTCGACGGTGTCCCGGGCCTCCAGGACCACCGTGTCGACGCCGTAGCCGGCCAGCTCCGCCGCCACCAGCAGCCCGACCGGACCGCCTCCGGCCACCACGACCCGTGTTGCCGCACCCCTGCGCATGGAGCCCCCCTGATCACGCCGAAACCGGCGCGCAACCTAACACAGCCCGGCCGAACCCCGGCCGTTCGGGGCGGCCGGCCGCCGGGCGCCCGGTGATCTGTCCATTCCCTGACATTCGCCGGACGTATTTGCACAGGGCGCACAGAGCCGTGAAGAAACCCTGCGGAGGCCTGAACAGAAGTGCCTTGAAGTCCTTTCTCCGGGCCAACAGACTCATTGACGTCGCCGCAGTTGTGTGTCGAACCGAAGGAACCCGGAAATGGCCGAGGAGAGGTACATGGACGCTTCAGTGATCGTTGTGGGCGCGGGCCCCGCCGGAATGATGCTGGCGGGCGAACTGCGGCTCGCCGGCGTCGATGTCGTCGTTCTCGAGCGTCTCGCGGAGCGCACCGGAGAATCCCGTGGGCTCGGGTTCACCGCCCGCACCATGGAAATATTCGACCAGCGCGGAATTCTCGGCCGCTTCGGCGACGTCGAGACCAGCGACCTCGGTCATTTCGGTGGTCTGCCGATCGATTTCTCCGTTCTGGAAGGCGCCCAGCAGGCCGCGAAGTCGGTTCCGCAGTCCGCCACCG
Source organism: Kitasatospora sp. NPDC048407 (assembly GCF_043200475.1). Lineage (NCBI taxonomy): Bacteria > Bacillati > Actinomycetota > Actinomycetes > Kitasatosporales > Streptomycetaceae > Kitasatospora > Kitasatospora sp. NPDC048407. The sequence continues at coordinate 166,239 of NZ_JBICXW010000008.1, forward strand.
AGACGCACCTGGAGGAGTGGGCGACCAGCCTCGGCGCCGACATCCGGCGCAGCCACGAGGTGCTGGAGGTGACCGACGGAGGCGACGGCGTCCGCGTGAAGGTGCGCGGCCCGAAGGGCGAGCAGACGCTGCGCGCCGCCTACCTGGTCGGCTGCGACGGAGGCCGCTCGATGGTCCGCAAGGCGGCCGGGTTCGACTTCCCCGGTACCGCGGCGACGATGGAGATGTTCCTCGCCGACATCAAGGGCGTCGAACTCAAGACCCGCATGATCGGCGAGACCCTGCCCGGCGGCATGGTGATGGTCGGCCCGCTGCCCGGTGGCACCACCCGCATCATCGTCTGCGAGCGCGGCAACCCGCCGCAGCGCCGCGACACCCCGCCGCCGTGGCAGGAGGTCGCGGACGCCTGGAAGCGGCTGACCGGCGACGACATCTCGCACGCCGAGCCGGTCTGGGTCAGCGCCTTCGGCAACGCCACCCGCCAGGTCACCGAGTACCGGCGCGGCCGGATCATCCTGGCCGGCGACGCCGCCCACATCCACCTGCCGGCCGGCGGCCAGGGCATGAACACCAGCATCCAGGACTCGGTGAACCTGGGCTGGAAGCTCGCCGCCGTCGTCCACGGCACCGCCCCCGAAGGCCTGCTCGACACGTACCACTCCGAGCGGCACCGGGTCGGCAAGCGGCTGCTGATGAACACCCAGGCCCAGGGCCTGCTCTTCCTGAGCGGACCCGAGGTGCAGCCGCTGCGCGACGTGCTGTCCGAACTCATCGAGTACCCCGAGGTCGCCACCCACCTGACCGCCATGGTCAGCGGCCTGGAGATCACCTACGACGTGGGCACGGGCACCCACCCGCTGCTCGGCAAGCGCATGCCGAACCTGGAGCTCACCACCGCCAGGCGGGTCACCACCAGCACCGAACTGCTGCACTCCGCCCGCGGCTTGCTGCTCGACCTCACCGACAACCCGCGGCTGCGCGCCCGGGCGGCCGGCTGGTCCGACCGGGTCGACATCGTCACCGCCGAGCCCGGCCGCCGCACCGCCGCCAGTGGCCTGGGGGACACCACCGCCGTGCTGATCCGCCCCGACGGCTACATCGCCTGGGCCGCGCCCGGCAGCCACCACGACCTGCCGATGGCGCTGGAGCGCTGGTTCGGCAAGCCGCTCGCCGGCTGAGCGACCGACCCCCCCACCGAACCGCACGTCAAGGAGGAGTACGCCCATGGCCACGCTGCAGGCAACGATCGCGGTCCACGCCGGTCCGGCGGAGGAACGCCGGGACGTCGTCACCGCGGCCCGCACGGTCTTCGCCCGCGAGGGCTGGACCCACACCACCGTCGAGGCGATCGCCGAGCAGGCCGGCCTCGAACCGGCCGCGGTGGAGCACTACTTCAGGGACAAGGAACAGCTGCTGCTGTCGGTGCTGCTGGACAGCGCCGCGTCCGTCGCCGCCGCGCTGACCGTCATCGCCGAGGACCACCTCGTCCAGGTGGACGACCTGGCGGCGGACCTCGCCGCCCTCGGCCGCGCCTGGCTGACGCCCATGACGACCTTCCCCGAGCACTTCGCCATCGTCCGGCACATCGGCGCCGAGGTCACCCGGCTGCCCGCCGGCGTCCTGGAGATGTGGCAGACCGCCGGCCCCCGGCAGGCCCAGCGCGAACTGGCCCGCCGGCTCCAGCGGATCGCCGACGCCGGACTGCTGGACATCGCCGACGCCGACCACGCGGCCGGCCGGTTCGTCCAGCTGGTCGCCGGCAGCGTCGTGCAGCGCTCGTTCCACGGCGCCCTGCCGCTCGCCGACTTCGAACGCGACGCCCTGGTCGACGCGGGCGTGGCGGACTTCATCCGGCTCTTCGGCCCCACCCGCGCCGCCTGAGGCGCCGACACCCACGGAAGAGAGAAGACCATGCACAGCACCCTGATCGTGGCCCGCATGGACGTCGAGTCCAGCGCCCAGGTCGCCAAGCTCTTCGGCGAGTTCGACGGCACCGACATGCCGCACCGGATGGGCACCCGCCGCCGCCAGCTGTTCGCCTACAACGGCCTGTACTTCCACCTCCAGGACTTCGACGGCGACAACGGCGGCGAGCTGATCGAGGCGGCCAAGACCGACCCGCGGTTCGTCGGCATCAGCGAGGACCTCAAGCCGTTCATCGGCGCCTTCGACCCGGCCACCTGGCGCTCGCCCGCCGACGCCATGGCCACCCGCTTCTACAACTGGACGGCCTCCCAGTGACGCCGACCGCCACCGACACCAGGGAAAGGCACCGCCAGTGAGCCGCCGCGTAGTCATCACCGGGGTGGGAGTGCTGGCGCCGGGCGGAATCGGCGCCAAGAACTTCTGGAGTCTGCTGAGCGAAGGACGCACGGCGACCCGGGGGATCACCTTCTTCGACCCGTCCTCCTTCCGCTCCCGGGTCGCGGCCGAGGCCGACTTCGACCCCGAGCTGCACGGGCTGACCCCGCAGGAGATCCGCCGGATGGACCGCGCCGCCCAGTTCGGCGTGGTCACCGCCCGCGAGGCACTCGCCGACTCCGGCCTCGACCTGGCCGGCTTCGACCCGCACCGCACCGGCGTCACCATCGGCTCCGCGGTCGGCGCCACCACCGGGCTCGACGACGAGTACCGGGTGGTCAGCGACAACGGCGTGCTCAACGAGGTCGACCACCGCTACGCCGTGCCGCACCTGTACAACTACTTCGTCCCGAGCTCGTTCTCGGCCGAGGTGGCCTGGGCGGTCGGCGCCGAGGGCCCGGCCACCGTGGTCTCCACCGGCTGCACCTCCGGCATCGACTCGGTCGGCCACGCCGTCGAGCTGATCCGCGAGGGCACCACCGACGTGATGATCACCGGCGCGACCGACGCCCCGATCTCGCCGATCACCATGGCCTGCTTCGACGCCATCAAGGCGACGACCCCGCGCAACGACGACCCCGCGCACGCCTCCCGGCCCTTCGACGGCACCCGCAACGGCTTCGTCCTCGGCGAGGGCAGCGCGGCGTTCGTCCTGGAGGAGTACGAGAGCGCGAAGCGGCGCGGCGCGCACATCTACGCCGAGATCGCCGGCTACGCCTCGCGCTGCAACGCCTTCCACATGACCGGCCTGCGCCCCGACGGCCGCGAGATGTCCGAGGCGATCAACGTGGCGCTGGCCGAGGCCCGGATGAACCCGGAGCAGATCGACTACATCAACGCGCACGGATCCGGCACCAAGCAGAACGACCGCCACGAGACGGCCGCGTTCAAGCTGAGCCTCGGCCGGCACGCCTACCGCACCCCGGTCTCCTCCATCAAGTCGATGGTGGGGCACTCGCTGGGCGCGATCGGCTCGATCGAGATCGCCGCGTCGATCCTCGCGATGGAGAACAACGTGGTGCCGCCCACCGCGAACCTGCACACCCCCGACCCGGAGTGCGACCTCGACTACGTGCCGCTCACCGCGCGCGAGCACCGCACCGACGCCGTCCTCACGGTCGGCAGCGGATTCGGCGGGTTCCAGAGCGCGATGGTGCTGGCCCGTCCCGACAGGAGCGTGGCATGAGCGCCAGGACAGTGATCACCGGTATCGGCGTCGCCACCCCCAACGGGCTCGGCGTGGACGAGTTCTGGGCCGCGACCCGGATCGGCAAGAACGCCATCGACCGGATCACCCGGTTCGACCCGTCCTCGTACCCGTCGCAACTCGCGGGCGAGATCCGCAACTTCGAGGCGTCCGAGCACCTGCCCAGCCGGCTGATCCCGCAGACCGACCGGATGACCCGGCTCGCCCTGGTCGCCGCCGAATGCGCCTTCGACGACGCGGACGTCAAGCCCGACGACATCCCCGAGTTCGACATGGGCGTCGTCACCGCCTCCACCTCCGGCGGCTTCGAGTTCGGCCAGAACGAACTCCAGAAGCTGTGGAGCCAGGGCAGCCAGTACGTCTCCGCGTACCAGTCCTTCGCCTGGTTCTACGCCGTCAACAGCGGCCAGATCTCCATCCGCAACGGCATGAAGGGCCCCAGCGGCGTCGTCGTCAGCGACCACGCCGGCGGCCTCGACGCCATCGCGCAGGCCCGCCGCCAGATCCGCAAGGGCAGCAAGCTGATCTTCTCCGGCGGCTTCGACGCCTCGATCTGCCCCTGGGGCTGGGTCGCGCAGATCGCCGGCGGCCGGATGACCACCAGCAACGAGCCCGACCGCGCCTACCTGCCGTTCGACGCCGCCGCCGGCGGCTACGTCGCCGGTGAGGGCGGGGCGCTGCTGATCCTGGAGAACGAGGACACCGCCCGCGAACGCGGCGCGCAGAACATCTACGGCGAAGTCGCCGGCTACGGCTCGACGTTCGACCCGAAGCCGGGCAGCGGACGCGAACCCGGGCTGCGCCGCGCCATCGAGACCGCGCTGGCCGACGCCGGTGTCACCGCGAGCGAGATCGACGTGGTCTTCGCCGACGCGGCCGGCACCCCGCAGCTGGACCGCGAGGAGGCCGACGCGCTGATCGCCGTGTTCGGACCCTCCGGCGTCCCGGTCACCGCGCCCAAGACGATGATCGGCCGCCTCTACTCCGGCGCCGCCCCCGTCGACGTGGTCGCGGCCGTCCTCGCCATGCGCGAGGGCCTGATCCCGCCGACCACCAACGTCGAACTCTCGCCCGAGTACGACATCGACCTCGTCGTCGGCCAGCCGCGCACCGCCCTGGTGCGCAACGCGCTGGTGCTCGCCCGCGGCTACGGCGGCTTCAACTCCGCCCTGGTCGTCCGCTCCCTCGACTGACCCCCACCCCCACCAAACACCACACCTACCGAAGGGGACCCCCATGTCCGCCCAGGAATTCACCATCGAGGACCTCAAGCGCATCCTGCTCGAAGGCGCCGGTGCCGACGAGGACGTCGACCTCGACGGCGACATCCTCGACACCGACTTCGAGGAGCTCGGCTACGAGTCCCTCGCGCTGCTCGAGACCGGTGGCCGGATCGAGCGCGAGTACGGCATATCCCTCGACGACGAGATCTTCGCCGACAACAAGACCCCGCGGACCCTGGTCGCCGCGATCAACGGCTACTTCACCGAACTCGTCGACGCCGCCTGAGCCCTGAGCCCTGAGCCCTGAGCCCTGAGCCCTGACCGGCCCCCGCCGGGGTCCCGCGCCCCGGCGGGCCCGCAGCTCACCCCACTCTTCTTCGTTTGGAGCAGCAAAGCCATGTCGCAGCAGGACAAGCGGGTCGCCCTCGTCACCGGCGCCACCAGCGGGATCGGCCTCGCCGTCGCCCGGCTGCTGGCCGCCCAGAACCACAAGGTGTTCATCGGCGCCCGCAACGCCGAGAACGTCGCCGAGACCGTCAAGCAGCTCCAGGACGAGGGCCTGGAGGTCGACGGCACCACCCTGGACGTGCGCTCCTCGGACGACGCCCGGGCCTTCGTCCAGGCCGCCGTCGACCGCTTCGGCACCGTGGACGTGCTGGTCAACAACGCCGGCCGGTCCGGCGGCGGGGTCACCGCCGACATCGACGACGAGCTGTGGAACGACGTCATCGACACCAACCTCAACTCGGTGTTCCGGCTGACCCGCGAGGTGCTCACCACCGGCGGCCTGCGCCACAAGGACCGCGGCCGCATCATCAACATCGCCTCCACCGCGGGCAAGCAGGGCGTCGTCCTCGGCGCCCCGTACTCGGCCTCCAAGCACGGCGTGGTCGGCTTCACCAAGGCCCTCGGCAACGAGCTCGCCCCGACCGGCATCACCGTCAACGCCGTGTGCCCCGGCTACGTCGAGACGCCGATGGCCCAGCGCGTCCGCCAGGGCTACGCCGCCGCCTACAACGCCACCGAGGACGCCATCCTCGAGAAGTTCCAGGCCAAGATCCCGCTGGGCCGCTACTCGACGCCCGAGGAGGTGGCCGGCCTGGTCGGCTACCTGGCCTCCGACACGGCCGCCTCCATCACCTCGCAGGCGCTCAACGTCTGCGGCGGCCTCGGCAACTTCTGACCCGTCAGGCCCCCACCAACCCGCCCCCAGACCGAAGGAGTCACCAGCATGTCGCAGCCCGGCCTGCGCGAGGTGGAGCACGAGATCACGATCTCGGCCCCGGCCGCCGCCGTGTACCGGCTGATCGCCGAGGTGCAGAACTGGCCGCGGATCTTCCCGCCGACGATCTTCGTCGACCACGTGGAGAAGTCCGCGAACGAGGAGCGCATCCGCATCTGGGCCACCGCCAACGGCGAGGCCAAGAACTGGACTTCGCACCGCACCCTGGACCAGGAGAACCTCCGGATCACCTTCCGCCAGGAGGTCTCCGCCCCGCCGGTCGCCGCCATGGGCGGCACCTGGATCATCGAACCGCTCTCCGCCGACTCGTCCCGCGTGCGGCTGCTGCACGACTACCGGGCCGTCGACGACGACCCCGAGTCGCTGAAGTGGATCGACGAGGCCGTGGACCGCAACTCGCGTTCCGAACTCGCCGCCCTGAAGACCAACGTCGAGGCCGCGCACGCCGCCGAGTACCTGACGTTCTCCTTCGAGGACACCGTCCAGATCAACGGCTCCGCCAAGGACGTCTTCGACTTCGTCAACGAGGCCCAGCTGTGGTCCGAGCGCCTCCCGCACGTGGCCACCGTCCGCTTCGAGGAGCCCTACCCGGGCCTCCAGGAGCTGGAGATGGACACCCGCGCCAAGGACGGCTCGGTGCACACCACCAAGTCGTACCGGGTGGCCTTCCCGCACCAGAAGATCGCCTACAAGCAGGTCACGCTGCCGGCGCTGATGACGCTGCACACCGGCTACTGGACGTTCACCGAGAACGCCGACGGCGTCGCCGCCTCCTCGCAGCACACCGTCACCCTGAACACCGCCAACATCGAGAAGATCCTCGGCGGGCAGGCCACGGTCGAGGACGCCCGGTTCTACGTCCACACCGCGCTGAGCACCAACAGCCGCGCCACCCTCGGCCACGCCAAGGAGCACGCCGAGAACCTCGCGAAGAACAAGGCGGCCTGACCATGGCCGGGGACCACACCGGGACCCAGGTGGTCGTGGTCGGCGCGGGCCCGGTCGGGCTGTTCCTGGCCGGCGAGCTCCGGCTCGGAGGCGCGGACGTGGTGGTCCTCGACCGGCTCACCGCACCGACCACCGAATCGCGGGCGTCCACCCTGCACGCCCGCACCATGGAACTCCTCGACGGCCGCGGCCTGCTCGCGCCGCTCGGCGAGATCCCGTCCGACCCGATGGGCCACTTCGGCGGCATCCCGCTCGACCTCACCCTGCCCGGCCCCCACCCGGGGCAGTGGAAGGTCCCGCAGACCCGCATCGAGGAACTCCTCGGCCAGTGGGCGGCGGACCTCGGCGCGGACATCAGGCGCGGCCACGAGCTGACCGGCCTCACCGTGACGGCCGATCACGTCGAGGCCGAGGTACGGACGGCCGGCGGGACGACGGAGTTCCTCCGGGCCGCGTACCTGGTCGGCTGCGACGGCGAGACCAGCGCCGTGCGCCGCCTGGGAGGCTTCGACTTCCCCGGCGCCGACGCCGGCCGCGAACTGCTGCGCGCCGACGTGGCGGGCATCGACATCCCCAACCGCCGCTTCCAGCGGCTCGCGGGGGGACTGGCCATCGCCGCCCGGCGTCCCGACGGAGTGACCCGGGTGATGGTGCACGAGTTCGGTGCGGCGCCGCGCGGAACGCAGCCGGAGTTCACGGACGTCGCCGACGCCTGGAAGCGCGTCACCGGCGAGGACATCGGCGGCGGCACCCCGCTGTGGGTGAACTCCTTCGGCGACGCCTCCCGGCAGGCCACCCGCTACCGCGACGGACGGCTCCTGCTGGCCGGCGACGCCGCCCACCAGCAGATGCCGATCGGCGGACAGGCCCTCAACCTCGGCCTCCAGGACGCCGCCAACCTCGGCTGGAAACTCGCCGCACAGGTCGCCGGTCGGAGCCCTGACGGGCTGCTGGACAGCTACCACACCGAGCGGCACGCCGTCGGCCGGCAGGTGCTGGGCAACATCGGGGCGCAGGCCCTGCTGCTGCTCGGCGACGGCGGGACCGACGCCACCCGCGAAGTGTTCGCCGAACTGATCGGCGGCAGCGAGAACGTCCGCACCCACCTGGCCGGAATGATCTCCGGCCTCGACATCCGCTACGACGTCGGGCCGGGCGCCCACCCCCTGCTCGGACGACGCCTGCCGCACTGGCAACTGACCACCGACGACGGCACGTCGACCACCGCGCAGGCACTGCGCGCCGGGCAGGGCGTGCTGCTGCTCCTGCCCGGCGACGAAGCGCGCCGCACGGCCGCGGCGGCCGCCGCCGCACCGTGGGCACCGCTGGTGCGCACGGTCCGCGCGACCGCGCTGCCCGACACCCCCGCGCCGGGCGGCGGCGCCCTGCTGGTGCGACCGGACGGCTACGTCGTCTGGGCCGACACCGCCGACGCCGCCGACCTGCCGCAGGCGCTGACCCGCTGGTTCGGGAAGCCCGCGGCCACCACCAGGACGACGACACCGGCCACCGCGCCGGCCACGAAGTGGAGTACAGACATGGGAAGGCTCACCGGCAAGACGGCGCTCGTCACGGGTTCCAGCCGCGGCATGGGCCGCGCGACGGCGATCCGGCTGGCGCGGGAAGGCGCACTCGTCGCCGTCCACTACACCGCGAAGCAGGAGGCGGCCGAAGAGGTCGTCGAAACCATCGAGAAGGACGGAGGCCGCGCCTTCACCGTGCGCGCCGAACTCGGCGTCCCCGGCGACGTGCACGAGCTGTTCCTCGCCCTGGAGGCCGGACTGCGCGAGCGCACCGGCAGCACCGACCTGGACATCCTGGTCAACAACGCCGGTGTGATGGGCGGGGTCAAGCCCGAGGAGACCACCCCGGAGAAGTTCGACGAGCTGTTCGCGGTCAACGCCAAGGCGCCGTTCTTCCTCATCCAGCGGGCGCTGAAGAACATGCCCGACGGCGGACGCATCATCAACATCACCTCCGGCCTCACCCGGTTCGCGAACCCCGACGAGATCGCCTACGCGATGACCAAGGGCGCCGTCGACCAGCTGGCGCTGCACTTCGCGAAGCACCTCGGCCCGCGCAACATCACCATCAACTCGGTGGCACCGGGCATCACCCGCAACAGCAACCCGGTCTTCGCCATCCCCGAGGCGGTGCAGGCGATGGCGCAGCTGTCCGCCTTCAACCGGGTCGGCGAGCCCGAGGACGTCGCCGACGTGGTGGCCTTCCTCGCCACCGACGAGGCGCGCTGGATCACCGGCTCGTTCGTCGACGCCACCGGCGGCACCCTGCTCGGCTGAGGCCGGGCCACCCCATCGGGGCCGGCCGCGGGACCCCCCGCCCGCGGCCGGCCCGCCCCCGAGACCCACGCCCCGGGACCCCACGCCCGGAACGCCCACGCCCCGGCACCCCACCCTGTGGCACCCCAACCACCCCTGCGGAACGGGATCATGACGCTCTCGACACCCACGCGCCCGGCCGCCCGGGCCGACGCACGCTGGACCCCCGTCCTGTGGGGCCTGCTGTTCGTGCTCGCCGGCAACATGCTCATCGACGCCCTGGAGGTGTCCGTCGCGCTGGTCGCGCTGCCCTCGGTCGGCGCCGACCTGGGACTCGCGACGGCCGAACTCCAGTGGCTGGTCTCCGGATTCGCGGTCGGCTTCGGCGGGCTGCTGCTGTTCGGCGGCCGCCTGGTCGCGATCCGCGGCCGGCGCCCGGTCTACCTGGCCGCGCTGCTGGTGTTTGCCGCCGCCTCACTGGTGGGCGCGTTGGCCGACAGCATGGCGCTGCTGGTGGCCACCCGCTTCGTCAAGGGTTTCTGCGCGGCGCTGACCGCGCCGACCGGACTCGCCATCATCGCCGCCACCTTCCCCGAAGGACCGGCCCGCCGGCGGGCGCTGTCGGTGTACTCGCTGTTCGGCGCGGGCGGGTTCTCCGCCGGGCTGCTGCTGTCCGGGGCGCTCACCGGACTCGGCTGGCGCTGGACCTTCGCCTTCCCGGCACCCGTCGCCCTGGCGCTGTTCGCCGCCGCGCTCCGGCTGGTCCCGCGCGACCTGCCCGACGAGAAGGCCCCGCGCCGCTATGACGCGGCGGGCGCGGCCACCCTCACCGGCGCGGTGATGCTGCTGCCGGCGGCCCTCACCTCGGGGGCGCGGTACGGCTGGGACGCCCCGGTCACCGTCGCGGCGTTCCTGCTCGCGGCGCTGCTCGCGGCCGCGTTCGTGCGGATCGAACTCACCGCCCGCGAACCGCTGGTGCGGCTCGACCTGCTGCGCCACGGGCCGCTGCTGCGCTCCGCGCTCGGCGCCGGCGCGCTCAACGGCTCGTACCTGGGCCTGCTGCTGGTCGCCACCCTCGACTTGCAGCAGCGCGCGGGCCACGGCCCCTGGCTCACCGGCCTGGCGTTCCTGCCGGCCGCCGCCCCGCTCGCCCTGACCGCGCTGCACTCCGGCCGGCTGGTCGCCCGCTTCGGCCCGCCCCGGCTGATCGCGGCGGGCGCCGCCGCGGCGCCGCTCGGCTACCTCCTCTACTCGCCCGACGGATCCGAACTGTCGTACGTGACAGGCGTGTTGCCCACGATGCTGCTGCTCGGAGCGGCGTTCGTGCTGGCCTTCACCGCCTTCCACGTGCAGGCCACCGGTTCCGTGGCCCCCGCCGACCAGGCGGCGGCCGGCGGGCTCTACCAGACCTTCGTGCAGCTGGGGGCGGCCGTCATGACCGCCCTGTGCGGCTCGTTGTACCCCGCGGGGCAGCGGCCGGTGCTGTACCTGATCACGGCCGTCGGCCTGCTCGGCCTGGCCGTCGCACTCCACGGCCTAGGACAGGCCCTCGTGCCCCGGCGGGCGGCGCACACCGCCGCCCGTCAACTCCCCGAATGAGAACAGGAAAAGGTGAAGAAGATGTCGAACGATCCGCTGCGGCTGGCCGTCATCATCAGCAGCGTCCGCGAGGGCCGGTTCGGACCGGTCGTGGGCGAGTGGTTCACGGAGCAGGCGAAGGGACGCGGCGACCTCGAGGTCGACGTCATCGACCTGATCGAGCACGAGATGCCGTTCGCGCACTCGTTCAACCCCTCCGGTGACGCCCTCGAGCAGCTCTCGAAGATCTCGCCCCGCCTGGAGGCGGCCGACGCGTTCGTCGTGGTGACGCCGGAGTACAACCACAGCTTCCCGGCCTCGCTGAAGCACGTCATCGACTGGCACTACACGCAGTGGCGCGCCAAGCCGGTCGGCTTCGTCTCCTACGGCGGTCTGGCCGGCGGCCTGCGCGCCGTCGAGCAGCTGCGGCCGATCTTCGCCGAGCTGCACGCGGTGACCGTCCGCGACGTCGTCAGCTTCCACACCCCGTGGGAGAACTTCGAGAACGGCAAGCCCAAGGACGAGACCGGCCCGGCCGGCGCCGCCAAGGTGCTCCTCGACCAGCTCTCCTGGTGGGCCAACGTGCTGCGCGAGGGCCGCACCCGGATCCCGTACCAGGCCTGACCCGCGGCTCCGGGGGGAGCGCGGCACGCACCGCGCTCCCCCGGAGCGGCGCCTACCGGAAAGGGACATGACTGTGAACCGCACGGCGCGCCCCACCCGCACGTGCACCGCCGGCACCGGGGCGGTGACGGCGCCCGACCGGGCCCGACTCGCCGCCGCCGACCACGCCGAACGCACCCGGGTCCTCGACGCTTACGTTCGCCAGGAGCTCGGCCGGGTCCTCGGCATCGCCCCCCACCAGGTGGACACCACCGGCCGGCCGATGCGCAGCCTGGGCGTCGGCTCCATCGCCGGGCTGGAACTCCAGCGCCGGATGGAGCACGCCCTCCAGGTCGAGCTCAACCTGCAGATGCTGCTGCTCGCCAACAGCGCGGCCGAACTGGTGGAGTGCCTGGCCGGACAGCTCGGCCCGCTCGGCCCGCACCCGGCGGCGGTGGCCGCCCCCCACGGCACCGCGGTCCCCGCATGACCGCCGCCCGGGCCACCGTCCGCACGCTTGCCGACCAGGAGTTCACCCTCGGCGACGGCAGGCTCGACCTCTGGCTGATGCGCAGCCCGCACCCCGCCACCGCGCACCTGCTCGACCGCTCCGAGCTCGACGCCGCCGAGCGCCGCCGCGCCGACTCCTTCGTCCGCCCCGCCGACGGACTGCTGTACGCGACGGTCCACGTCGCGCTGCGCCGGCTGCTCGGCCGCTACCTGCACACCGCGCCCGAGGACGTGCGCTTCACCCGCGAGCCGTGCCCCGGCTGCGGCGAACGCCACGGCCGCCCCGCGCTGGACAGGTCCCCGCTGCCCCTGCACTTCTCGCTGTCGCACAGCAGCGCCGTCGCCCTGATCGGCGTCGCCACCGCACCGCTCGGCGTGGACGTCGAACGGCTGCCCCGGGCCGAGACCATCGAGGTCTGCACCGGCGCCCTGCACCCCGAGGAACAGGCCGAACTGGCGTGCCACCAGCACGAGTTCGAGCGTGCGGAGGGCTTCGGGCGGATCTGGACCCGCAAGGAGGCCTACCTCAAGGGCATCGGCACCGGCCTGAGCCGGTCGCCCGCCCAGGACTACCTCGGCGCCCACACCGCCCGCCACCCGGCCGGCTGGACGGTGTTCGACGTGCCCTGCACCACCACCCACGCGGCCGCCGCGGCCGTGCGCGGCGCTGGCCCCCTGACCGCCGGGGTCCGCTGGCTGGACGAGGGGTGGCTGCACGCCGCTCCGGTGCCGGCCCTCGCCGGCTGAACGACCGGGCCCCTGAACGGCCGGGCCCCGTCCGACCCGACTTTTGACCAAGGAGAGTGGGAACCACATGTCCGCGAGCGACCAGACGATACGGGCCCGCATCGAGGAGTTGACGGAGCTCAAGGAGACGGTGCGCGCCGGAGACGACGCCGCCACCGAACGCCAGCACGCCAAGGGCAAGCTCACCGCCCACGAGCGCGTCCAACTCCTGCTGGACAAGGGCTCGTTCAACGAGGTCGAGGCGCTGCGCCGGCACCGCGCCACCGGCTTCGGCCTGGAGCGGAAGAAACCGCACAGCGACGGCGTCGTGACCGGCTGGGGCACCGTGCACGGCCGCACCGTCTTCGTGTACGCCCACGACTTCCGGATCTTCGGCGGCGCGCTCGGCGAGGCGCACGCCCAGAAGATCCACAAGATCATGGACCTGGCGGAGGCGGCCGGCGCCCCGCTGGTCTCCCTCAACGACGGTGCGGGCGCCCGCATCCAGGAGGGCGTCACCGCGCTCGCCGGGTACGGCGGCATCTTCCTGCGCAACACCCGCGCCTCCGGCGTCATCCCGCAGATCTCGGTGATGCTCGGCCCGTGCGCGGGCGGCGCCGCCTACTCCCCGGCGCTCACCGACTTCGTGTTCATGGTCCGCGAGACCTCGCAGATGTTCATCACCGGACCGGACGTCGTCAAGGCCGTCACCGGCGAGGAGATCACCCAGAACGGCCTCGGCGGCGCCGACGTGCACGCCGGCACCTCGGGCGTCGCGCACTTCGCGTACGACGACGAGGAGCACTGCATCGAGGACGTGCGCTACCTGCTGTCCCTGCTGCCCGCCAACAACCGCGAACTCGCCCCCGTCGAGCGCTCCGGCGACCCCGCCGACCGGCTCAACGAGTCGCTGCTCGACCTCGTCCCGGCCGAGCCCGGCAAGGCCTACGACATGCGCAAGGTGATCGCCGAAGTCGTCGACGACGGCGAGTACTTCGAGGTGCACTCGGCCTGGGCGCCGAACATCGTCTGCGCGTTCAGCCGGCTCGACGGGCACGTGGTCGGCATCGTCGCCAACCAGCCCTCCGCGATGGCCGGCGTGCTGGACATCGAGGCCTCCGAGAAGGGCGCGCGGTTCGTCCAGTTCTGCGACGCCTTCAACATCCCGCTGATCACCCTGGTCGACGTGCCCGGCTTCCTGCCCGGCGTCGACCAGGAGCACAACGGCGTCATCCGGCGCGGCGCGAAACTCCTGTACGCGTACTGCAACGCCACCGTGCCGCGGATCTCCCTGGTGGTCCGCAAGGCCTACGGCGGCGCCTACATCGTCATGGACTCGCGCTCCATCGGCGCCGACCTCGCGCTCGCCTGGCCCACCAACGAGATCGCCGTGATGGGCGCCGAGGGCGCCGCCAACGTGGTCTTCCGCCGCGAGATCAACGCCGCCGACGACCCCGAGGCCGTCCGCGAGGCGCGCATCCAGGAGTACAAGGACGAGCTGATGCACCCGTACTACGCGGCCGAGCGCGGCCTGATCGACGACGTCATCGACCCGCGCGAGACCCGCTCCGTGCTGATCCGCTCGCTGGACATGCTGCGCGCCAAGCACTCCGAACTGCCGTCCCGCAAGCACGGCAACCCGCCGCAGTGACCACCCGCCACCGAGAGAGAAGACCCGACGTGACCACTCAACCCTCCGACGTCCTCCGCATCGAGAAGGGCATGCCCACCGACGAGGAACTGGCCGCCGTCACCGTGGCCCTGCTCCTCGCCACCAGCCGGGCCGCGGACCCCGCCGGCACCGCCACGCTGGCCCGCGCCCGCTGGCGGCGGGTGGACCGCACCTTCGGCCACCGCACCCCCCGCAGCTGGCGCAGCGAGGCCTCGCACCTCGCCCGCACCTTCGGCGAAGCCGCATGACGCTCACCATCGAGGACCTCGCCGCCGAACTCGCCGCGCTGCGCGCCCGGGTCCAGGAACTCACCGACGGCGCGGAGATCAGCGCACTGATCAACCGCTACGTCACCCTGCTCGACACCCAGGACGAGCACGGCTACGACGAGACCTGGCCGCCCACCGTCTTCACCGACGACGCGGTGCTGCACTTCCCGATCGGCACCCACCGGGGCATCGACGGGGTGGCGCGGTTCCACTACGAGGCCAAGGCCAAGTTCGACCGCACGCTGCACCTGAGCGCCAACCACGCGATCAGCCTGGACGGCGACCGGGGCACCGTCCGGTTCCACGTGGTGGCCACCCACGTGCACCACCGCGAGGCCGGCGCGGCGCTGTTCGACATCGGCGGCCACTACGGCGGCGTGGTGGTGCGCACCCCGCAGGGCTGGCGCTTCCAGGAGTGGAGCTTCAACCTCACCTGGGCCGACGGCCCCGGCCCCGACGGGACCCCGGTGCAGTGAACCGGCCGCCGTGCGGGCAGCAGGAGAGGCGATACGAGCGGGCCGCTCGTACCGCCTCCCGGGCGGGGTGTTCAGCGCTTGCCGAAGAACGCCAGCAACTCGGGCGGGAAGGCGCCGGACGCCGCGGCCTGCGCGGTGAAGGCCTCGGCCAGCCCTGTCAGCCGGGCCACGGACTCGGCGCCCAGGTGCTCGTACGGTGCGCGGTCGAGCCGGTCGGTCTCCGCCTCCAGCTGCGTGCGCAGCAGCTCGCCGTGCGCGGTCAGCGCCCCGTCCGCGTCCATCAGGCCGCGTTCGCGCAGCCGGCCCTCGGCGGCGGACCAGTCGGCCTCGGTCCAGCCGCGCTTGGTCATCACGACCTCCTTGGGCATGCCGTCGCCGCTCGCGCAGTGCGAGACCAGGGCGTCGATCCCGTCGAGCTCGGCGTGCTGGAGCGCCGCGATGTGGGCGTCGCCGCGGTGTTCGCGCAGCAGGGTGGCGGCGTACCAGAGCGCCAAGTGCGGTTCCTGCGGCACCGGTTGGTCGGCGTGGGCGGAGAACATCGGACGCCCGGCGCGCTGCCCGGCCTCGGCGGCGGACAGCGCGAGCCGGGCGGCCTCGGCCATCCCGGCCGAGGCCAGCGTCTCCTCGCCGAGGTGGCGGCGCAGCAGGGCGTCCACCGCGGCCAGCCGCAGTTCGACGACGGTGGCGGGCGGCACCAGGCTCCACACGTGCGGCAGGTGCTCGGCGATCAGCGGGTGCGCGAAGCCGTAGAACGCGGCCGTGACCGTGCCCGCCGCCACCGGGCCGAGCGGGCCGGCCCGGCCCGCGAGGTAGACGGCCATCGAGTCGTCGACGCCGTACTCCGCCAGGCTCTCGGCGAAGTCCGGGCTGAAGTACACGGTCGAGTGCAGCGCGTTGAGGGCTTCCTGGCAGCGGCGCCCGGCGAGCGGGGACAGCGGAATCGGGGTCATGGCCGAGACGGTAAATGGCGCCCGTGTCATATCGAAAGGCCGCTGTGTCAGAACTGCTGAAACAAATGTCAGAACGAGGAAAAGAATGCCGAATTCGCCGTGGGGGAGCGGAGAGTTGAGGTTCGAGACGTGCGCGAATACGGGCGAGGAAGAGGAACAGTCATGACACACGAGACCAGCGCCGCCGCCGGGCGGCCCGCCGGCGGCCGCCCGCTGCTGGTGACGCTGCTGCTGGCCAGCATGCTCACCACCATGGCCGGGGCGATCGTGGCACCGGCCCTTCCGGCGATGGAGAAGCACTTCGCCGACGTCGGCCACGTCGGGCTGCTGGTGCGCATGGTGCTCACCGTGCCCGGCCTGGCCATCGCCTTCGGCGCGCCGGTGGTGGGTGCGCTGATCGACCGGAGCGGGCGCAAGCCGATCCTGGTCGCCTCGGTCGCCCTGTTCGCCGTGGCGGGCAGCACCGGCCTGTTCCTGAGCAACCTGTACGCGATCCTGGTGTTCCGGCTGCTGCTCGGCATCGCCGTCGCCGGCATCATGACCGCGACCACCACCCTGGTCGCCGACCACTACCCCGGGCAGCAGCGCTCCCGGGTCCTCGGACTCCAGGCCGGCTTCATGGGCTTCGGCGGCGTGGCCTTCCTGTCCCTCGGCGGCGCCCTGGCCGACATCAGCTGGCGCGGCCCGTTCGCCATCTACCTGGTGGCCGTGCCGATGACCTTCCTGACCCTGTGGCTGATCCGCGAACCGCGCCCCGCGGACGGCGCCGCCGCCGAGGCAGAGGCGGCCGACACCGCGGGCGGCTTCCCGAAGCTGGCCTTCGGCATCTACGCCCTGGTCTTCGCCGCCCAGCTGGTCTTCTACGCCATCCCATCCCAACTTCCGTTCTACCTCGACGAGTTGGCCCACGTCGGAGCCGGTGGCAGCGGACTGGCCATCGCCCTGATGAGCCTGTCCACCGCACTGGTCGGACTGTCCTACGGCCGCATCGGAAAGAACCGCAGCCACCGCACCATCGCCGTCACCACCTTCGTCCTGCTGGCGGTCGGTTACACCGCGATCGGCGCCGCCACCGGCGTGCCGCTGGTGCTCGCCGGGCTGCTGGTGGCCGGCGCCGGCATCGGCCTGCTGATCCCCAACCTCAACACCTGGCTGGTGTCGCGCACCCCCGTCGCGATGCGCGGCCGGGCCCTGAGCGGCGTCACCTCGACCCTGTTCCTCGGCCAGTTCGTCTCGCCCCTGGTGAGCCAGCCGGTGAGCGGCTCCGTCGGCATCGGCGGCGTCTACCTGACCGCCGCCGGCTTCGCCGCCGTCGTCGCCGTGCTGGTCCTGCTCACGGTGCGCGGCGGGGCGGCCCGACCGGCACCGCGAACGGACGCCGTACGCAAGCCCGTTGAGGTCCCCGCGGAGGCCTGAGCCGTCAGCCGCCCACCGCCCGCGTCCCGTACGTCCTTTATTCGAGAAAGGCCCCCGAATGGCTCCCGCCGAGACCCCGGTCCGCCGCGTCGAGATCGTCCTCGACATCATCTGCGCACACTCCTACATCGGCTACGCGCGCTTCACCGAGGCCGCCCGCCGCTTCCGCGCCGACGGCGGCCGGCTCGAAGTCACCTTCCTGCCGTTCCAGCTCGACCAGGACTCCACCAGCGAGGGCGAGCCGCTGATCCCCGTCCTGCTGCGCAAGTTCGGCCCCGACGCGCTCGCCAGCACCGAACGCGTCGCGAAGACCGCCGCCGCCGACGGCCTCGACCTGCGCTTCGCCGAGGTCGTGCACACCCAGACCTTCGACGCCCACCGCCAGATCCTGCACGCCGCCCGGTCCGGCCGCGCCGAGGAGATGACCGAACGCCTGTTCCGCGCCTACTTCACCGAGGGCCTCAACGTGGCCGACCCGGACGTCCTCGCCGGCCTCGGCCAGGAAGTCGGAGTCGACAAGCCGATGGCCGACGGCGAGGGCACGGAGGAGACCCGCACCATGCTCGAGCACGTGCACCACCGGATGCGGGTGCGCTCCATCCCGCAATTCCTGTTCGACGACGGCACCGTGCTGAGCGGCGCCCAGCCCGTGAGCGCCTTCGAAGCCGCCCTGCGCGCCGCGGCGCCACACGCGAACGCCCATGACTGAGCCGCAGAGCACCCGCCCACCCCAGGTACGCCGGATCACCCTCGACGCGGCCGGCGTACCGCTCTCGGCCCTGCTCGCCGAGACACCCGCACCGCCGCGCGCCGTCATCGTCGCCATCCACGGCGGCGGCATGAGCGCCGGCTACTTCGACAGCCGGGCCCGCCCCGGACTCTCCCTGCTCACCCTCGGCGCCGAACTCGGCTACACCGTCCTGGCGATCGACCGGCCCGGCTACGGCGCGTCCGCCGAACACCTGCCCGACGGACAGGGCGTCCTGGACCAGGCCGACACCCTGAACGCCGCCCTCGCCGACTTCGCCCGCGACCGCGACATCGGCGGCGGCTTCTTCCTCCTCGCCCACTCCAACGGCGGCAAACTCGCCCTCGCCGCAGGCGCCCGCACCGGCGAACACCCCCTGATCGGGCTCGACATCTCCGGCCTCGGCAGCCGCCTCGCGGTCGAACCGCACCAGATGCCCGGCTCCGACGGCCACGGCGCCTGGCGCAAACACTGGGGCGCGCTGCGCCTCTACCCGCCGGACGCCTTCCGGCTCGGCCGCTCCCTGGTCTCGCCCGTCCCCACCCGCGAGGCCCAGGAGGGCCCGCTGTGGCCCGAGCTCTACCCCGGACTCGCCGAACTCGTCCGGGTACCCGTCCGGTTCACCTTCGCCGAGCAGGAACAGTGGTGGCACTTCGACGAGGACGCCATCGCCGCCCTGCGCAGACCGCTCGCCGCCCCCCGGGTCGCCGTCGACCACCAGCCGGACGCCGGACACAACATCAGCCTCGGCTGGGCGGCCCGCACCTACCACCTGCGCGCGCTGGCCTTCCTGGAGGAGTGCCTGCTCGCCCAGGACGCCGCGCCGCCGCGGCCGGTACGGCGCCGGGCCTCCGCCGAACTCCCGTCATCCGCCGACGAGTTCGACGACCGCCTCGACGACCGTGCGGCCCCCTGCCTGGTCTGACCCCTGCTCCGCCTGTTCCCGCTCGTCCCGCTCGTTCCGACTCGCCTGCTCGTCCCGCTCGTCCTGCTCGTCCTGCTCGTCCTGCTCGTCCTGCTCGTCCTGCTCGTCCTGCGCGTCCTGCTCGTCCTGCGCGTCCTGCGCGTCCCGCGCGTCCCGCGCGTCCCGCGCGTACCGACTCGTTCCGCCTGTTTCGCCGACCCGGAAAGGATCCCCGCGTGACTTCCGACCTGTTGGAGAGCCAAGACCGGACCACCTTCGAGATATTCGGCACCAGGCCCGCCGTCGCGGGCCGCGTGTTCACCCGCCCCGCCCTGCTGGCCGGTGAGGACCGGGACGCCCCGGACCACCACATCTTCCGGGGCACCGACTGACCGGCCCGCGGTGCCCCGGCCCGGTGGGGCGGGCCGGGGTCACCGACCGCCGGGCGGCGTGCTACTCACCCACCTACTCGCCCGCGGAACGGGTGTGCACCACCCGGTAGGTGTTGACGTCCCGCCAGGTGCTCAGCGCCGCGACCCGCTCGTCCACCTTCACCCGCTCCGCTCCCCGCTCGCCCTCCGGCCGGCCCCGGAACGCGTCGTGGGCCTCCTTGCTCTCCCACTGCCCGTACACCACAACGAACCTGCCCTCGACACCGCGGGCGCGCAGCCCGCGCAGCACGGTGTGGGTGCGGTAGCCGGGCACGTCCACCAGCCACCCCTGCGAGGCGCCCAGGGCGTCGATCAGCTCCTCCTGGTCGGCCTCCGCGACGCCGAACAGCTCGATGACCGTCCAGTCGTCCCGCTCGGGCGACAGCTCGGTGCCGCCGGCCTCCCGCTGCTGCGTGAACGCGATCTCGTTCTGCAACAGCCGTACGGAGGTGGCGAGTTGACCGAACGCCGGCGCTGTGCGGCGCTTGAACTCCTCGTCGGCGTAGCGGGCCTCCAGGTCCGCGGCGCTGCGCCACTGGATGAAGTTGGCGGTGCCCGGGCTGTCCTGCCCCGCGTGGACGGTGGTGGAGATCCAGCCCTCGATGTCGGCGGTGTCGGTGACCCCGCGCATGGCCGTCAGCAGCTCCTGCTGCTTCTCCGGGGTGGCGGTGGTGAACAGGTTGAGGACGGTGAGGCGCCCGTCGTTGGCGGTGATCTTCGGCATTCTCTCGGCTCCTGACTTGAGGGAAATTGCGCTGTCCGGGACTCCTGGCTCCGTCCCGAGGCCACTTCAACCGACCGGACAGCGCTTCGAACTGTGCGGCGAACCAGCCGTGCGCTACCCGGCGAAGGCCGCCGCGTGCTCCTCGGCCCAGCCGGCGAAGGAGCCGGCCGGACGGGCCGTCAGCCGCTCCACCGTGGTGTCCACCCCCGTCTTCGCTCCCGCCAACTGCCGCTCGGCACTGGCCAGCAGTGCCTCGGCGACCGGCCCCGGGTACCGCCGCGACCACTGGGCCAGGGCCTGTTCCCGGCCCAATTCCTCGAACCTGACCGGGCGTTGGCGCACCCGGCCGATCCACTCCGCCTGCTCGGCCGCGCTGATGGCCTCCGGGCCGGTCAGCGTGTACGCCTTGCCCTCGTGCCCGGGTTCGGTGAGTGCCTTCACCGCCACCCGCGCGATGTCGCGAGGGTCCACGCACGAGTTGCGCGTCGTGCCGTACAGCGCGCGGACGACACCTTCGGCCCGGACGGTCGCCGCCCAGCCCAGCGTGTTCGACATGAACGATCGCGGCCGGAGGAACGTCCAGTCGAGCCCCGACGCGCGGATGCTCTCCTCCGCCCCGCGCTGCCAGCGGGTGATCAGATCGTCGGCCAGCGGATCCGTGACGGCCGCGGCGGAGAGCTTGACCAGGTGCCGCACACCGGCGTTCCGGGCCGCCGCGACGAAGCGGACGTCGTCCTGCCCGCCGACGTCGCTGGTCACCACGAACGCCGAACTCGCCCCCCGCAAACCGCGCTTCAGCGACTCCTCGTCCCGATAGTCACCCTCAACGACCTCGTCCGCTTCACTCATACGCGTGACACGGCCCGGATCCCTGGCCAGAATGCGCAACGGCACCCGGCCGGACAGCCGACGGACCACCTCGCGTCCCACCGTCCCGGTGGCACCCGTGACCAGGATCATCGTCGCCGCCCGCTCAGCCGAGCTCGCCGCGAAGCGTGGCCTCGAACACCGGACGGTCGCCCTGGCGCCCGGTCACCCGCACGGCCGGCTCCCCGGTCGCCGGGTCCGTGACCTCCTGCGCCTGGATCAGGCAATCCTCGGTCAGCTCCACGTAGTTGAAGAAGGACGCGTCGGCGGCCCAGGGAGCGAACGCCCCCGGCCGGGCCACCGCCGTGGCCGCCTGCCGCGCCGCCTCCAGCAGGAGCATGCCCGGCACGTGGTCCTTGGGGCTCTGGAACAGGGTCCGGTGCTCGGTGTCGACCCGCAGCAGCCACTCCCGTTCCCGCGAGGTGGCCGACAGCAGGACGTCCTCGTCCCGGGAGCGCCCCACCGTCGCCGCCGCGACGGCCGGCACCGTGGGCCGCACCGACAGCAGATCGGTCCGGCCGCCCCGCAGCCGCCGGTACACACCCGGGCTGACCACCTGGAAGTCGATGCTGCCACCGGCCACGGTGACCCCCGCCAGCCGGATCTCGATCCTGGCCTCGGTCGTGCCCCGCGACCTGCCCCCGAAGCCCGGAATCGAGACCCGGACCCGCAGGTCCGTCGGATCCGCCCCGACCGCGAGACGCTCGGGGGAGCAGTGGTACCGCATGTTCTGCAGCACGAACGCCTGACCGACCGGGACGCCGAAGCCCGCGTGCGCCACCAAGTGGACGGACTGGCGCACGGTTTCGGCGACCAGCAGCGGATCCACCCGGCGCCCGGCCATCAGCTCGAAGAAGGGGTGACGCGCGGGCCACTGCCCGGTCAGCACGAAGGTGTCCGCGCCGGTCCGCCGCCAGCCGTGCAGGAACGCGTCCTGGGCGCGGGCGCGGTGGAGCATCTCCAGCGTCGCGATGCCGGATTCCGGCTGAACGTGCAGTGCGTCGGGTGCGGTCAGCGTCGCCTCGAGCATGGTCCCCCCCTTGGGGTAGGTAATGTGTTGTAAAATACAGACTGGACGGTTTCGCTGTACGGTGAGTATGTGTCAGTGTGCGTTCAGTAACCAGCAACGCTTGAGGGGCACGGAGGAGGCTGTATGGCCATTCAGGACAGGGCGATCCGAACCAGAAAGACAATCGTCGCCGCGGCGGCGAAGGTCTTCGAGGAGCACGGGTACCAGGCCGCCACGATCATGCAGATCCTCAAAGAGGCCGGCGTGACAAAGGGTGCTTTGTACTTCCACTTCAAGTCCAAGGAGGACCTGGCCCGCGGGGTCCTCGCGGAACAGGGGCAGACCGCCGAACTGCCCGACCGGAACATCAAGGCCCAGCAGTTGGTCGACCTGGTCATGCTGCACGCCCACCGCCTGCAGACGGACCCGCTGGTCCGCGCCTCGGTGCGCCTGACCCTCAACTCGCTGGAGCAGGACCTCGACCGCTCCGGCCCCTTCCAGGAGTTCGGCAGGATCTGCCGCAGCATCCTCGCCGCCGCGAAGGAACAGGGCGAACTGCTGCCCCATGTCGACGTGGCGGAAGCCTCCGACGTGGTCGTCGGTTCCTTCGGCGGCATCCAGGCCATGTCCGAGGCCCTCACCGGCTACCAGGACCTCGACCGCCGCGCCCAGTCCCTGCTGCGCTACCTGCTGCCGAGCATCGTCGTCCCCTCCGTCCTCGCCGCCCTGCTCTACGGCGCCGACCGAGGTGGTCAGGTGTACGAGGAGTTGACGGCCCCGTAGGGCGAGTCGTGAGCCGCGCCACCGTCATTCCGGGTGGTGCGGCTTTGTGTTGCGGTGCACAGCGACCTTGGCATGACGGCTCCAGCAATGAGAAGCGAACTCTGGCCAGTTGGGTGGATCGCGCGCGGGCGAACGTGAGCGGGCAGTCGCACCGCACGTCCCACTGATCGCCGCATCACCCTGATCGAATAACAGCCACTACACCCCGTACGCCCGCCGAACAAATCGGACGCCACACCCCAGAGCGCCCCGCACAAGCTCCGAGGCGGCCGGCTGACTTCATCGATCAGGAGCAAGTAGCCAATAAGATACAGGCGGGTCGGTTTTTAATCAAGGCTCCCTCGAGCACCCCTCGAGCACTCTGTGCAGCCCCCGTCACAGCCCGGACTCGACCAGTGCGCACCCGTCCCGCGTGACGTGGTGGGGACCTGGCCGGAGTAGCCGACCACCCGGCAGTGACTGCTCACCGTGAGCCGGGGCGCCTTCGAGTCCTCCTCCAGCCGAATGCTGAAGCCGCCGTACATCCCGGGCGCGCCGAACCACAGCTCCGGATCGGCCAGTTCGGTCAACACGCACACCTGCGGCAGCACCAGCGCCGCCTCGACGTGTACGCACCCGGATCAGCGCATGAAGAAAGTGCTCCATCGCCCGCGGATCCTCCTCCCGCACCGCATGCACCGGCGCCGGCTCCAACAACGGCACCAGAGTGTCCCGCCCGAGCCGCCCCGCGACATCGACCGGCCGTTCCCCCTCCGTCGACCGCAACGTCCGCCAGCCCCGGCGTCCACCAACTCCCGAACCACCGCGACCGGGGCGCCATGCCGCGCAGCCTTGTGCAACAACGCCCACCCGCTGGGCCCACCGGTCCGACGGTTATTCGCCATCCCGGACACCTCCGCAACGGCACCCAGCACAACCGACCAGTCCCCCGATGTGCCGCCTCGGCCACCTCGTCCCGCCGCGCCTGGTCCAACTCATGCCGCTGCCCTCGCTCCGCCACCCCATCCCACTCGACCACCCGGCCCCCCTCACTCCACCGCACCGACCCCCGACGGGACGAGCGTGCGCGGCAGGGCCGTTCTCCGTCAACACCGCTACTGCCGGTCGGGCACGATCGATGCCTGCGACAAGTGGGGTCGTCCTCTCTGTGATTGGACGTGTCAGTGGCAGAGGGCTCGATCACCGCTAATTCCGGAGGCGGAGGGTGGCCGAAGGTCTCGACGTGAATAAACCACCCGCTCGGCGCTGTCGCAGCTAAATTGTCGACGCGCCACTTCAAGCCCCCGAAGTAGGTGGAATTTTGAGAGATTTCGAGATCAAATCGAGGTCCGTTGAGATCCTCACTGGCGCGGCGGGCGTGTGCGCCTGCTGACGGATGCGCTCATGTCAATCTCCCAACTAGGCTAATTGGGGGAAGGGTTGAGCTCCACGCAGCCAACTTAGCCAGCCGGAAATCTGGCGTCAACGAATCGGACAAAACGCCTGGACGGGCATTTAAAGAATGAATCGCCGCGTCCCGTATCAAGATGGAACTAATCCGGATGAAGTGAACTTGATTTGCTTTTTCTTGGCGTGCCGCTCTAGCTTTTTTGCTGAGCGCCCTGAATGGGTGGCGGCGGGGGTTTCGCCGAGTTGATGATATTACTTTTCGAGTTCACGGGAGGCGTTCTCGCTAATGGAACGCGTGATCGAGGTCTTCGTTGGGGTGTTACTGGAGGATTGTGAGCGCCTTGGTCGGCTTGAACGGGCTCATGTCATTCAGGTGGCAAGCCGTCGGGGCATCACGCCGCAGCAACTGGACCGTACGCTTGCGGTTCTTCGTTCGCACGGGCTGCTTGACGGAGGGCCTGCTGTTGCGGGGATGAGTCGCGGCGGGCCTGTCATCACCGACGCTTGCGCTGCTGCGCCGGCCCGCCCGAGCTCCTCACCTCGCCAGATCGGGCGTCATCGTCTCCTGAGTGCCGAGGAGGAGGTGCAGCTCGGTCGGCGAATCCAGATGGGAGAACGCGCCGCTCAGTCTTTGGCGGCCGGAGAGGATCTGGGGGAGGCCGTGGAGCTGGTGCAGGACGGTCACGCCGCTCGCAGAACACTGGTTCGACACAACGTGAGACTCGTGATCGACATCGCGAGGCGCCACCTCCCGGGTGCGGGAGACCTGGACCTCGACGACCTGATCCAAGAGGGCGTCCTGGGGCTCAACCGCGCGGCACAGAAGTTCGATCCGACGATGGGCTTCAAGTTCTCGACGTACGCGACCTGGTGGGTCTGGCAGGCGGTCATTCGGGCCATTGCGAACACCGGTTCGACAGTACGACTTCCCGTCCGTGTCCACGGAGACCTGCGACGCGTGAACCGTTATGCGCGCGGTTTCGAGGAGCGCAACGGGCGAGCGCCCACCCTGGCCGAGTTGGCCGAGGGGCTTGGGGAAAAGGCGGGCGAGGTTCGGGCGCTGTTGGACTACTCCGCGCCTGTCGTTCGACTGGATGTTCCGGTCAACAGGGAGGGAGGGGCAACTCTGAGCGACCTAGTACTTGCCTCCAGAGCCGAACTCCCCGAGGAAGGGACCATCCACGAACTCCTGCGGAGGCAAATCCTCGACACGATCGAGGCCGAGCTGGTCGGCCTGGATCCGAGGCTCGCCCGGCTGCTGGAGGGCCGATTCGGCCTGGACGGCGAGGTGCCGATGACGCTGGACGCGTTGGGCAAGGAGTTCGGCTGCACCCGTGAGCGCGTGCGTCAGTTGGAAAAGAAGTTGTTCGATCGGCTGCGAGCCAACAACAAACTCAGGACCTTGACAGCGGAGTACTTGGCGATGGAGGCAGTGGCGTGACGCAGGACGTGGTTGAGGCACAGACCCGGTTCCTGGACTGGCTCGATGGTCGGGTGGCGGCCGAGGGCCGCGGCGATGCCGACAGCGTCTTGGACACCGATCCGTCCGGGGTGTACTGGCTGGGGCGGCTCGCTCCCGAGAGCGAAGCGGCCTTGATCGGCCGGGAGCGCCGAATGGACCCGTGCGCCGTTGGCATGCGGGTACGGCCTGCCCACGTCGGGCCTTGGTCATTTGTGGTCCGGGTGCGGGCACTGGCTTGGAGCCGGGTGGGTAACTCCCAAGAGCGGAACGAGAAGTGGGAGAAGACGGCGGCGATCGACGTGCCGCTCCGGATTGAGGTCCCCATGGGTGCGGTGGGGCGTGCTTTCGGCGGGCGCCGGATCGCTGATGCCCTACATCTGGCGGGGGCGGTGGGCTCGAGCGCCGAGGTACGGGTGACCGACGAATCCTGGCGTGGGTCGCCGGAGCTTGTCGTGGAGCTCGTGAACACCACCGCTGAGGGGCCTCGGCAGCGCGGCGAGCGCCACCTGTTCGAGGTCGAGCTTCGGGTGCTTGAGCTTCCTACCCGTCCGTTTTTGCTGGAGTCGTTGCCCGATAGCTTCCGCTATGACCGGCGTCTCCCCGCCATCGGGATCAACTGCGGCGTGGCTGTCCTTGGCCCTGAGGAGCTGGCCACCACCGACCGGGTGGTGGTTGACCGGCGCCGTCCTGAGTACACCTTCGGGCGGACCGATGCCAGG
The DNA here is from genome assembly GCF_043200475.1 of Kitasatospora sp. NPDC048407. Taxonomy (NCBI): domain Bacteria; kingdom Bacillati; phylum Actinomycetota; class Actinomycetes; order Kitasatosporales; family Streptomycetaceae; genus Kitasatospora; species Kitasatospora sp. NPDC048407. The sequence goes on from NZ_JBICXW010000008.1 coordinate 192,736, forward strand.
ACATTGCCGTTGACGTTCGAGCGTCTGTCGGAGGACCCGGTTCCCACGCTGACACAGCTTGTCGACGCCTACGCGGCGTGGGGTCGTGATCACTGGTCTGCCGACAGCCTGCGGCATCGCGCCGCTGAGGAACGTTGGCAACCCGAGATGATCGAGCAAGCGCGGGTGGCCGCCGGTGAGCACACCGCGGAACTGCGGCGGCTGCGAGCTGGCGTGGCAGCGCTCGAGGCGGACACCGACCTTCGCACAGCGTTCCGGCTGATGAACCTGGCGATGCGCCGAGCGGCCTGCGGCCGATATGAGGGCTGGCGGCCGTTCCAGATCGGCTTCGTCGTCTCGGTGTTGCCCTCGCTCGTTCGCGAGGGGGCTGACTGGCAGACGGTTGAGACTGTGTGGTTCGCCACCGGCGGCGGAAAGACTGAGACGTATCTGGGCCTGCTCGTCCTCGCGGCCTTCTACGACCGTCTGCGGGGAAAGCTGGCGGGAATCACCGCATGGAGCAGGTTCCCGCTGCGCATGCTGTCGCTGCAACAGACCCAACGCTTCGCCGACGCGCTGGCCGCCGCCGAGTTGGTGCGCCGTGACAGTCATGTGGGCGGTGAGCCGATCTCGCTCGGCTACTTCATCGGCGCCGGCGCCACCCCGAACGAGATCCCCGCAGCACCCACCGAGTACAACCCGATCGATGTCGACGATCCAGAGATGGCGAATCGGTACCGAGTGCTCTCCGCGTGCCCGTTCTGTGGTTCGGAGCGAGTCCGTATGAAGTTCCACCGGGGTGACTGGACGTTGCGCCACCTTTGCCCGGCTACCGGGTGTCCCTCCGAAGGCCAGCCGCTCCCGGTGTACGTGGTCGATCAGGAAATCTACCGGTTCCTGCCCACCGTGATCATTGGCACCTTGGACAAGGCCGCGCTGATCGCGATGCAGGGGAGCATGCGCGCCTTCATCGAGGGGCCGGCAGGTCACTGTTCGCGGCCGCGTCACGGCTTCACCTACGCCAAGCGGTCCAAGCGTCCGAACGGCTGTCTGGTGCCCGATTGCCAGGGGGATGTGACTCCTGTGGCCCCGACGATTCGCCGGCGGTTCGCCCCCTCCTTCCGGCTTCAGGACGAGCTGCACCTCTTGCGTGACTCCCTTGGCGCGGTGGATTCCCACTACGAGTCGCTGCTGGACGCGCTGCAACTCGAGCTCACCGGTGGCACTTCGAAGATCATTGCCTCATCGGCGACCCTGACTGGCTTCGAACGTCAGGTACGGGTCCTGTACAACCGCCCGGGGCGGGTTTTTCCTGTCCCCGGCCCCTCGGCCCGCGAATCCTTCTGGACTCGTGAGACGGACAGTCTGCTTCGCAGGTTCGTCGCGGTTTGGCCCCGCGGGGTCACCCTTGAGTGGGTGTCCGACCGCACCACCACCATCGTGCAGCAGTCGGTGCGCCGACTCCTCGATGAGCCTGATGTCGTGTGTTCGCAGGCCCGCGTCGACCGTGTCCATGTGCCCATGCTTCTGAACCTGTACGGCACGCACGTGGTGTACGGGAACACCGTACGAGACGTCGAAGGCGCTCACCGCTCCCTGGGCACCCAGGTCCCCGTCGCACTGCTGAACGTGGCTCAGCTGACCGGTCAAACCCCGTTCGAGGAGGTCCGCGAAACGCTGGGGCGTCTGCTGCGCCCCGAGGGCGATTTCCACGACCGTCTGCACGTCATCACGGCCTCGTCGATGATCTCCCACGGTGTCGATGTCGACCGCTTGAACATCATGACCGTGCTCGGCGTACCGCTGACCACAGCCGAGTTTATCCAGGCGACCGCGCGCGTAGGGCGAACCCATCCCGGCCTGGTCTACGTCATCCACAAGATCGGACGAGAACGCGACGCCGCGGTGTTCTCGCACTTCACCCCCTTCATCGAGCAGGGTGACCGATTCGTGGAACCCATCCCGGTCACCCGTTCCAGCCGCCGTGTTTTGGAGCTGACGACCAGTGCGGCCATCGAGGCTCGCCGCCTCTTCGTCCATGAGCCGCGGTCTGCCGGCGGCAGGTTGACCACCGTGGACCTGTTGCGTAAGTACTCCAGCCAGACCGGTCTGGCAGCCGGTGAGGAGGCGCGAGCCTGTGCGGCCGCCTTGGGGCTGGACGAACATCACCACCTGGCTCTCGGAGACGTAGTCCAACAATTGGAGACGTACTTCATGCGCCTGGAGAATCCCGGCGATGGTGCCAGGTGGCCACACCAGTTGCTCAAGCGTTCGCCCATGCGGTCGCTGCGAGACGTCGAGGTCCAAATCCCCGTCAGCGACGACTAGCCGAATCCGGAGAGCACATCATGAAGGACAAGCGCAGCGGATCGCAGATCCTCTACGGCTTCCTGCCCCAGCAGACCGCTGACCTCAAGGGCGGGATCTGGCGGACTGTCGAGTGGAAGGATCCTCGTCCAATCGACGTTGACGACACGATCATCCGTAACCGCCTGATCGCCGAACTTCAAGGCTGGGTTGACCACGGCATGGACCCAAGTACCGTCAACTTCCTGCGCTCCGGCGGACCAATCGAGGTCGTCGCCGTCAATCCCGAGCGCGGTGTTCGCGTCGAGCGCTTCCCGCTGGTCTGGGTGTGCCGGGTCTGTCGCCGACTGGAGACGGGGCATCCCAAGAGCTGTCGATGCGGCAACGATCGCTGGGAGCAACTGCACTTCGTCAGCTTCCACGATTGCGGAACGCTCGAACAGCCCGTCATTCCCACCTGCCGCGAGCACCACCAGGTGCGAATGCCGCACCAGTCGAGCATGGACGCCACTCGCATTCGCTTCGAGTGTCCCGTCTGCCATCGGGAGCTTCAGAAGGGCTTCGGCTATCGGAAGTGCCCGTGCGGCCGTCGCTACTCCGATGCCAAGAACGCCGAGACCATGCGCTACAACGTTCACCGGTCGGCCAGCGTCTACACGCCTCAGACCTTCACCCAAGTGAACCCCGCGAGCCGTGCGGCAATGCGCCGCGTCACGGAGTCGGGCGGACCGCGCCGCGCGCTGACTTGGGCCCTGGGCGGGTTCGAGGACGCGGAGCCTGGCGCGGGACGCCAAACCCAGAGTTCCTTGGTCGACCAGCTGGTCGCCTCTGGGCTGACACGGACATTGGCGGAACAGATGACCGCCATCGCCAGCGGCGCAGGGGAATTGAGCCCTGAGGAAAACCTCGGCGCACTGGCCGGCGCGCCCGATCAGATCGCCGCCGCCGAACGTGAGGCCGTCGATGTCGCGTTGGCGGCCACCGACAAGGGCTCCCGCAGGCGCATCGCCGACCTGGTCACACCAACGACACCCGCCGATGCCCTGCACCGCTATCAGGTGGAGTACCCAGCCGGTCTGCACCGGGCTGGGCTGACTGGAGTCGATCTGTTCACAGACTTCCCGGTCCTCAAAGCCGTCTACGGCTACACCCGCGGAAGCGGCGAGCCAGGTGCCTCGCGCCTGAGCCTGTTCACAGGGCGGAGCGGCCGACGCGTCTACGCCGATCTGCGGGCCACAGAGGCTCTCTTCTTCCGGCTCAACCCGATGCTGGTCCACGCCGCCCTTGTCCAACGTGGACACGCTCTGCCGCCGGCCGCCGACACGCGGGCCGCTCGGAGCGTCCTCGCCGCCCACGTCATCCCGCCGTCGCGCTTCAGCGACCCGGAGGATGCGACATCCGTGGGCCGGGATCTCCTCACCCTCATCCACTCATACGCTCATCGAGCCATCCGCCAACTCGCTGTGTTCGCCGGCGTGGATCGCGAGGGCCTGGGTGAGTACCTCATTCCCCGCCACAACGGCTTTTTCCTCTTCGCCGCCAGCCGGGGCGACTTCGTACTCGGCGGGCTTCAAGCCGTCTTCGAGAACGACCTTCATCTTCTTCTCGCCAACATCGCGGGTGCCGAGTCGCGATGCGCCATGGACCCCGCTTGTGAACGCAACGGGGGTGCCTGCAACGCCTGCCTGCACCTCGGCGAACCCGCCTGTGATCACTTCAACCGTTACCTCGACCGAACAGTCCTCTTCGGTCAAGCCGGGTTCTTGGCCACTGCCACGCCGTGATCCGACCTCTTGATGGCGAAATGCGCCCCACGAACCAACTCGGTCACAGATCACGTGAGGGGTCAGCTGGGCGCCCGCGCCATGTGGCAGATCGTGAGCGTGATCCTCAAACGACTGTCTCGTATCTCGGTTTGCAGCGCGAGGGCATTCACCTGGCCGGGCCTCCGGCGTCAGCCGGTGACGAGGGCGTGGGTGCCGTCCGGGTAAACGCGGCCGCTTCGGAGCCCGGCTCACCTGAGGGCGCGGAACCTGACAGTGAATTGATCATCCGTCAACATCATTACAGTAGCGGCGACTTGGTGTGCGGTCACCTGCCTTTCCCTCCCGCCCGGCGCGGTCAGCGCGGGAGGTGGAGGAGGTGGGCCGTCTCGGTGCGCCGGTGCCAGGCGATGACCGCGAGCGGGACCATGAAGAGGAACGGGGTGCCCGCGTTCTCGCCGTGCATGGCGGTGATCTGGGTGAGGAACGCGAACAGCAGGAAGACGATCAGGCCGGTCGCGGCGGGGCCGGCCAGGCGGGGGAGCAACAGGCCGATGGCGCCGACGAGTTCGATCAGGCCGGTGAGGTACATGAACCAGTGGCCCGCGCCGATCGCGTCGAAGACGGTGGTGGCGGCGGGCATCGCGAGCAGCTCGGGGAGGGCGAAGAAAGAGAGCCAGCAGGATCCGCAGCGTCCATACGGTCCGGAGGACGGTCTTGCGGGAGTTCACGGGGGCGGTGGCGACGGTGCCGGACATGAGGGTCTCAGGGGATCGGCTGCTGCTTTCGTAGGTTGGACGGCAGCGGTCGCGAGAACTCATCGCAGGGGCTGTTGGTCATGCGGGCCACCTCGGTTACGCCTGTGCCGCCGATTTCTTTCATTCGGCTGTGGATCGACTGCCGCAGGCCGGTGCCGCCGGTGCGGGTGAGGGCGGTGTCCAAGCCGCAGCCGTCGTCGACCACGGTGACGGCGATGCCGTCGCCCTGCCTGGTGGCGGTCAGGTGGGCGGTCGACGTGCCGGCGTGGTGTCGGACGTTGTTCAGTGCCTCCGTGACGGCGGCGGCCAGCGAGCTGGCGACCAGGGCCGGGAGGGCGGGCAGGGCGTGGTAGCGGGCGCTGACGGTGAGTCCGATGCCTTCGGTGTGGGAGACCGCCTGTTCCAGCACCTCTCCGGCGGCGACGTTGCCGTTCTGGCCCTCCCCCTCGTCCAGGCGTTGGATCAGCCGCCGAAGGTAGGACGCCTCGCGGGCGCAGCGCTCGCGGAAGCGTGATGCGGTGGGGTCGATCCGCTGCTGGGCGACGCATTCGGCGCGGCGGGTGCGGGCGGTCTCGGCGCGCACCGCCCGTTCCCGGGCCGTAGCGGTAGTAGACCACCCAGGTGTCGCCGCACCGCCGGTCGGAGACCACGTACGGACCGACCTCGTCCTTCAGCTCTACTGCTAGCGGGTCCAGCAGCCGCCGCGCGCTCTCCGCGTCCGGCGGGTATACCGCGCGGAACTTGCCGGCCTGCGACCGCGCCGCGTGCTTGTGGTGCCTCTTTGGGGGGGCTTGGCCTGCGCCGCATCGGACCTGGTCGGACGACTGCCGGGAACCGCAACGAGATCGACGCGAAGCCGTGCCGGGGCGGCTACCCGACTGGGGAAGGCTGACACCGGCAATCACCCTGGGAGCAGCAGAAGTTGACGACGTGGAGAACCATGGACGACGGCAGCGGCTCGCGGTCGCGGCGGTCGCCGGCTGCCTGGCGCTGCCCCTGCTGTCCGCGTGCACGCCTGCCTGGGACCGGGTCTTCGGCGTGCGGGTGGTGGATGGGCACCTCGTGATCGATCCCGCCCGGTGTCCGAACGAGAAGGTGAACGACGTGATGATCAGGACCAGGGTGAACGGGGAGGAGGGGGAGAACCACTGGTTCGCGAGCCCGGACACCATGGAAACGAAGGTTGACCAGGTCGATTCGGGGGCGCTCGCCCCGGGCTGGACGGGGAGCGGTGACGCGCCCGGCCTCCGGGCCGACGCGACCTACTCCTTCACGGTGACGGTCAGCCGGGGTGACCGGCCGCACACCGGCGCGTTCACGGTGGACGGTGCGGTCCTGCTGGGGTTCGGCGCGGACCAGGTCGTCCGAGGCCAGGGCCGGCACGAGCAGGAGGTCATGACGCTCGCGGACTACCGGGCCGTGGCCGACTCGCGCTGCCGCTGACGGCTACGGCTGCGAAGGAGTGGCGGCGGCGAACGGCCAGGCGGTGATGTCCCGGTAGTGGATCGGGCCGGGGCCGCGGCCGATGTTGCTGCCGACCAGGTGGAGCCGGTCGGTGTGCCAGCTGCGCCCGGTGAAGCCGGCCAGGTCGGCGGCCACGGCCGGGACGCCGAGCGGGTCGTCGCGGCGGGCCCGGGCCAGCGTGAGGTGCGGGCGCAACGGGCGCTCCAGGAAGTCGATCCCGCAGGACCTGACCAGCCGCCGGACCTCGTCGGCGAGGGCGTGCAGCCCCGTCAGGTCGCCGTCGATGCCGCTCCACAGCAGCCGGCCGTCGAAGTGTCCGCCGCCACGCAGCCGCAGCTCCAGGGCCGGCCGCGAGCCGGCGGTGCCGGCCAGTGCGGTGAGCAGCAACGGCACGACGGCGGTGGGGAGTTCACCGAGGAAGGCGAGCGTGATGTGCCAGTCCTCGATCCGGTTCCAGCGCAGCTGCGGGTGGGCGGCGTAGGCGGGCGCCAGCGCGCGGGCCAGTTCGTCCTTGGCCTCGTCGGGCGGTGCCAGCGCCACGAATATGCGCCGGGTCGGGGGCTCTTCGGGGCTCACCGCCCAGCACCGCCTTCAGCTCCCGGGCGGCCACCGGCCTGGCCACCACCTGCAACAACCGTACACACCACGAACCCAGCCGGTTCCCAGCCCGTACCCGCAGGTCAGGCTGCGACTCCTCCGAGGTCCAGCGGGATCGGGGCCGCTGCGGTCAGTTGCGGGTCGAGGGTGAGCGCGCTGACGCCCAGCGGCTCGAACAGGGCGCGCAGCGCGGGCTCGGCGAGCGAGATCCAGGGCTGGCCGGGGCCGAGCACGGCGATCAGCTGCTGCTCCGACGAGAAGGCGACCGCGGTGCGGTCACCGACGGCGGTACGGAAGACACGGACCGTGTGGCCCAGCGGGCCCGGCCGGACGGGTACCACCAGCCGTCCGGCCGGGGTGCGTTCCGAGGGCTTCGGACGGACGGGGTGCAGCTGCTGCTTCACGGCATACCTCCACACAACGGTCGAGACACCAAGCGCCGCTCGCGGGCGCAGCAGAGACGCTATCCCCGCTCACCACCGGGGCTGTTACCTTCCGGCAAGATTCGTACGGCCCGTTGACGCGCGCCCCGTGACGCCCGTCAACGTCCCGTCAGGGCAAGGCCGATCGGTGTAGCCCCTGCGTCAAGGAGGGGTGCGATCGGCGCGCGCCGGGCTTGCACTGGAGTGGTCGGGGCCCGGACGAAGGCCCCCGTGACCTCCAGGCGAAAGCGAGCCCACCATGACCGACCTGCAACTCGTCCCCGCGAACCTGCTGAACCCCGCCCCGAGCACGCAACAGGACCGACCCGACGACGCGATCCTCCGCCGCCTGCTGCGCGCACCGGCCCTCGACGCCGCACCCGACCGCACCAACGACCACCCCGAAGGCCGCCCCGCCGCCGGACACTGCCGCTTCACCATGCACTACGAGGACTGACGGCGCCCCGCACGCCGGGCCGAAGCCCGTACCCTCCCGTCGAGCCCAGGAGAACCCCGCGATGACCACCCTGTCCACCCGCCCGCTCGCGCGCCCGCAGGACCCGTCGCCCCGGCCCCTCGGCAGCCCCTGGCCCGTGTCCGCCGTTCCCGGGCGCGGCGGCGACGTGCTGCTCGGCGGTGTCGGCCTGCGCGAGGCCGCCGAGCGCTTCGGGACCCCGCTGTACGTGCTCGACGAGGACGAGGTCCGGCTGCGCGCCCGGGCCTACCGCCGCGCCCTGCCGCAGGCCGACGTGCTGTACGCCGCGAAGGCGTTCCTGTGCACGGCGATGGCCGACTGGATCGCCGACGAGGGCCTCGGCCTCGATGTCTGCTCGGCCGGCGAACTGCGTCTGGCCGCCGCCGCGGGCTTCCCGCCCGGGCGGATCCTGCTGCACGGCAACGCCAAGTCCCCGGAGGAGCTGCGCCTGGCCCGCCGCCTGCGGGTGGGCCGGATCGTCGTCGACAACCTCGCCGAGATCCCGCGCCTGGCCGCCCTCACCGCCGCCGACACCCCGCAGCGCGTCCTGGCGCGCGTTCTGCCCGGTGTCGCGGCCGGACACCACAGCGCCGTCCGGACGGGCGTCGACGGGCAGAAGTTCGGCTTCTCGATCGCCGCAGGCGAGGCCACCGAAGCCGTCCGCCGCATCCTCGCCCAGCCCGGCCTCCGACTGGCGGGCCTGCACTGCCACCTCGGCTCGCAGATCACCGACACCGCCCCCTACCTCACGGCGCTGGACCGCCTGGTCGAGCTGCTCGCCCGGATCCGCGACCGGCACGGCGTCGAGCTGCCCGAACTCGACCTCGGCGGCGGCCACGGCGTCCGCTACCTCCCCGGCGACCCGGAACTCGACCCCGCCCGATTCGCCGCCGAGATCACCGCCCGGCTGACCGCCCGCTGCGCCGAACACGGCCTTGCCGTACCGAAGTTGACGGTGGAGCCGGGTCGGGCGATCGCCGCCCCCGCCGCAGTCGCCGTCTACCGGGTGCTCTCCGTGAAGCACACGGCCGACGGCCGCGCCTTCGCCGCCGTCGACGGCGGCATGAGCGACAACCCGCGGCCCGCGCTCTACGGCTCCGCCTACACCGTCCGCCCGATCGGCCGCACCGGCACCGCCCAGACCAGGCCGTTCGACGTGGTGGGCTGCCACTGCGAGGCCGGCGACCTGCTGGCCCGCGACGCGCCGCTCCCCGCCGACCTGCGGCCGGGCGACCTGCTGGCCGTCCCGGCCGCCGGGGCGTACCACCTGTCGATGGCCTCCAGCTACAACCACGTGGGCCGCCCGGCCGTCGCCGCGGTCCGCGAGGGCCGGATCCGGCTGCTGATCCGCCGGGAGACCGTCGACGACTTCCGCACCCGCGAGGTCGGCCGCTGACCGGCCCGGCCGGCTCAGGCCGCTGACCCGTCCGGCCGGCTCAGGCCGCTGACCGGCCCGGCCGGCTCAGGCCGCTGACCGGCCCGGCCGGCTCAGGCCGCTGACCGGCCCGGCCGGCTCAGGCCGCTGACCCGTCCGGCCGGCTCAGGCCGCTGACCGGCCCGGCCGGCTCAGGCGGGTGAGGAGGCCAGTGCGGCGAGCTGTTCGATCAGCGTGCCGGGCCGCTGGAAGGTCAGCCCGGCCAGTGCGACGTGCCGCCAGCGGACCACCCCCTCGTCGTCCAGCACGAAGACCGAGCGGCGCACCCCGATGCCCGGCGCGGTGATGCCGTAGAGCTTGGCGACCCGCTCGCCGGTGTCGGCCAGCAGCGGCAGGTGCAGGCCGCGCTTGCGGGCGAAGCGTTCGTGACTGTCGAGGTCCTGGCCGCTGATGCACCAGACGGCGGCGCCGAGTCCGGTGAACTGGTCGAGCTCGGAGTTGTAGGAGCAGAGCTGCCGGGTGCAGACCAGGGTGTCGTCACCCGGATAGAAGACCAGTACGAGCGGGGTGCCCTTGGCGTCCGCGAGCCGGTACTCGCGGCGGTGGGCGGTGTCCTGGTCGAGCTGTACCCCGGCCAGCGTGAAGTCGGGGGCGGGCGTGCCCGGTTCGGGCGGTCGGGCCATCGTGGTGTCCTTTCCGAGGGGGCGGCAGTGGTTCAGAGTTCGACAACTACCTTGCCCCGGTTGGCGGTTCGGGCCTCACCGTACAGGCTCTGGTAGGCGGTGGGGATGGCGTCGAAGCCCTGGTGGACGGTCTGGCGGTGGAAGATCTCGCCGCTGCGGACCAGGCTTCCGACCTCGGTGCGGAGTGCGGTCCAGTTGGGCTCGGTGAACCACTCGGGGGCGAAGATCCCGCGGACGGTGGTGCGCGGGAACATGATGTACGGCAGCAGGCGGGGCCCGGTGTGGTCGTTGCCGACCTGGGTGGCCCACTGCCAGCAGACCGCGACCTGGCTGTCGACGTTCAGCATCGTGAACGCCGCGTCGGTGATCGCGCCGCCGAGGTTGTCGAGGTAGCGGTCGATGCCGTCGGGCGCGGCCTTCCGCAGCAGTTCGCCGATCCGGTCGGGGTGGTCGCCGTGCCGGTAGAGGAGCGGTTCGATGCCGAGGCCGGTGAGGTGGTCGGCCTTCTGTTCGGAGCTGGTGGTGCCGATGACGCGGGCGCCGGCCCGGGTGGCGAGCTGTCCGAACAGCGAGCCGACGGCGCCGCTCGCGGCGCTGACCAGGACGGTGTGGCCGGGGCGGACGGTCATGAACTTGGTCAGGGTGCCCCAGGCGGTCATGCCGGGGCCGCCGAGGATGCCCAGCGCGGTGCTGATCGGCAGGGTGTCGTCGTAGTGCGCGGGGTCGAGGCGGCGGTAGTCGGGGAAGATCATCGGGAAGGTTCCGGTCTGCCACAGCCGGGCCTCCCCGGTGCCGACCAGGTGGGTGCACCAGCCGCCGTAGCCCTGCACCAGGTCGCCGACCGCGAACCGGGCGCGCGGCCCGGCGGCCACCACCTCCATGACGGCGTCGCCGCCCATCAGGTCGCCGATCGGGGTGTCCAGGGTGATGCCGTGCAGGTAGGGGTCGAGCGAGAGGTAGCGGGTGCGGAACAGCATTTCGTCGTCCCGCAGTCGGATGTCGGTGTCCTCGACCACTTTCCGGTACATCCGTCGGGCATCGGGCACTCCGTCGAGGTGTTCCTGGACGACCCACTTGGCGATCTGCACGGTGCTGTTCTCCTCAACGATTCAACGATTCAACGATTCAACGACTCAACGACTCAACGACTCAACGGCCGACGGGGATGACGACATGGGTGGGCAGGGGTGCGCTGCGGTCGATCTCGGCGCGGAACGGCACGCCGTCGTCGCGGCAGACGAACTGCATGACGTGGCGTCCGGCGGCGGCGGCGCGGATCAGGCCGCCGGTGGTCGCCCAGACGCCGGAGAGGTAGAAGTTCCGCAGCCCGGGCAGTACGGGGCCGTTGCGCTTCATCTCGGTCTCCAGCGTCTCGCCGCTGGTCACGAACGGCTGCCAGCCGAGCACGGTGCCGTCGTAGTTGCCGGTGTAGCGGACCTGGGTGAGCGGGGTGGAGACGTCCTTGACCGCGACGGCGGCCTTCAGGCCGGGGTGGCGCTGGTCGAGGAAGTCCACGATGGTGTCCCGGACTTGGCGCTTGGCGGTCTGGTAGGCCTTGCCGCGCCCGGTGGGCAGGGTGTGCAACTCCTCGCCGCGGCGCACCCGGCTGGCCTGCTCGGGGCCGGTGCTGAGGGCCCGCCAGGGGGCGATGTCGCAGAAGTAGCTGGCGTAGACGACGGTCGAGTCGGGGGGCGACAGTTCGGGGTAGTGCCGGCTGCGGAACTGGACGTTGATGCTGGGGTGACGGATGCCGGTCAGCGCGTCGGCCCGGTCCTGGTCCAGCAGGTACGTGGCGCACGGATCGCCCTCGGGGAAGGGGCGGCGCAGGCCGAGGAAGACGGTGACGTAGCCGGGGAAGACCATGCCGGGCTGGGTGATGGTGCTGGTGTACAACTCCCGGTAGGTGTCGCCGAGATAGCGGCCCTTGAGGAGGTCCATCAGGGTGGTGCGGCCGTCGGCGGCGGAGACCACGATGTCGGCGAGCAGTTCGCGCCCGTCGCTGAGCCGGACGCCGATCGCCCGGTCGTCCTCGACCAGCACCTCGGTCACCTTGGCGTTGTAGTGGATCTCGCCGCCGAGCCGCAGGTAGCGCTGTTCGATCGAGCGGGCCAGCCCGAGCGAGCCGCCCTCGGGGACGCCGGCCGAGAGGTTGGCGTGGCTGGCCAGCTGGAAGTAGAACGGCAGCACCGGGAAGGCGGGGTGGCGTTCGTACAGGATGTAGTTGAACGCCTCGCGCAGCAGCGGGTGCCGGAACCGCGCCGAGTAGTCCGTCATCAGGGTGCCGATGGAGCGCCGGACGACATTGAAGTAGGGCAGGAAGCCGGCCAGCATCCGCCAGCGCTCCACCGTCCCCATCAGGCCGACCGGCTTGAGGAACGGGTAACTCGCCAGACAGGCACGGAACTTGCGCAGCCCGGCGCAGAACTCCCGGATCGGGCGGGCGTCCTGGGGCGAGATGCCCAGCAGGTGGGCCTCGAGCCGGTCCGGGTCGGAGTAGAAGTAGACCTCGCCGTGTTCGGTGCGGACGATGTTGAAGACGTCGAAGTGCCGCATCTGCTTGCCCTGGAGGGCGCCGAGTTCGAGCCAGATCTGGTGCATCTCGTTGCCCGGCCCGCAGCCGAGCAGCCAGCTGATGCAGCAGTCGAAGGTGAAGTCGCCGCGGTCCCAGGCGGTGCAGCAGCCGCCGGGCAGTTCGTGCATCTCCACGACGGTGCTGCGGTAGCCGTTCATCTGTGCGTAGCAGGCGGTCGACAGTCCGCCCAGGCCGCCGCCGATGACGATCATGGTCTCTCTGCGTGGTTCCGTCATGCCGACGCGCTCCAGCGGGCGAGTTGGGGCAGGTGTCCGAGCTTGCCGGGGTGCCAGGGGTCCTGGTTGTCGCTCTCCCAGGCCCGGAACTCCAGGCCGAGTTCCTCGCAGAGGTACTGGACGGCGAACCGGCCGCTGGACGCCGCGCGGATCAGGCCGCCGAGGCTGGCCCAGTGGCCGGCCATGGAGAAGCCGCTCAGTCCGGGCAGGCGCATCCGGTCCCGGTTGATCAGCTTGGTCACCAGGTCGTCGGCCCCGGAGAACGCCTTCCAGGCGAGGATGCTGCCGAAGCTGTTGCCGGTGTACCGCTCCATGGTGGCGGGCGAGGCGACCTCGATCAGGTCGATGCGCTCGCCGATCCCCGGGTACCGCCGCTCCAGGAAGCCCCGGACCACGTCGGCGGCCCGCTGCTTCTCCGCCCGGTACGCCCGGCGGTCCCGGCCGCGCAGCGACTTCCAGTGGTGGTAGTCGCTGAAGTAGGTGCAGTGGATCACCGACTTGCCGGGCGGGGCGAAGCCGTCCGAGTAGTGCGAGCGCTGCTGCACCACCAGGCCGCGCTGGAGGGCGCCGGGCAGTTCGGCGGCCTGTTCGGCGGGGAGCAGGTAGGTGGTGCAGTGCGGGCCGCCGGCGTCGAGTTCGCCGTCGATGCCGAGGAAGACCGAGACCACGGCCGGGAACAGCGTGCCCGGCTCGTGCAGCACGTCCTGGTAGAGCCGGTCGATCCGCGGCCCGGTCCAACGGCCTTCCAGCAGACGGTAGATGGCGGTCTGTCCGTCGCAGGCCGCGACCACGTGGTCGGCGTAGTGCCGTTCGCCGCCGCGGAGTTCCACGCCGACCGCGCGCCCGTCCTCGACCAGGATGCGTTCGACCCGGGCGCGGTAGGCGATCTCGCCGCCGAGCGAGGTGTAGCGGTGCTCGACCGACCGTGCCAGGCCCAGCGAACCCCCTTGCGGGAAACCGGCGTTGAGGTTGCGCGCGGCGGCCATGCTGTACAGGTAGGGCAGCAGCGGGAAGCCGTCCGGGTCCTGGAACAGGATGTTGCGGAACGCCTGGCGCAGCAGCGGGTCCTGGAAGCGGTCGGCGAAGGTGTTGAGCGGGGTCGCCGCCGTCCGCCACAGCAGCCGGAACGAGGGCAGTACCTTCCGCAGGGTGGCGAGCTTCTCGCGGGGCGTCTGGAGGGCGGACGGTTTGAGGAAGGGGTGCAGGTCGAGCGCGGCGAACCGCCTGAGGTCCCGGCAGAACGCCCGGATCGGGCGGGCGTCGGCGGGGGAGAGGTCGAGCAGGTGGCGCTCCAGCCGGTCCGGGTCGTTGTAGAAGCTCACCGCCCGGCCGTGCTCGTCGACCACCCGGTTGAACAGGTCGAAGTTGGTGACGCTCTTCCCGTCGAGGGCGCCGAGTTCCCGCCAGACGCGGTTGGCGTCGTTGCCCGGGGCGGTGCCGATCAGCCAGTCGATGCAGTAGTCGAACAGGTAGCCCTTGCGGGACCAGGCGGTGCAGCAGCCGCCCGGCAGGACGTGCTTCTCGAAGATCTGGGTCCGCATCCCGCTCATCCGGGCGTAGCAGCCGGTGGCCAGCCCGCCGAGCCCGGCGCCGATGACGATCACCCGGGGTCCGTCGTCACCCTGCGGCACCGGTCGCCCCTCCCGTGAGGATGCCGCGCGTCAGTTCCGCGTTGCGGGCGGCGAAGTCCTGGTCGAGCATTTCGGCGTGGCTGCCGAAGCCGCGGAACACGGTGGTCCGGGTGGTCGAACTGCCGTGCCAGGTACCCTGGTTGCCCGCCGCGTAGAACGGGACCTTCTCCTGGTCCGAGATCACGCTGATCAGCGAGCGGACGGCGCCGAGGTTCGGTGTGCGGGCGCAGAAGTGCAGGTACTCCCGGGCCTGGCTGAGCGTCTCCTCGGCGACCAGGTCCGATCCGGTGTGCCGGCGCAGGTGTTCGCGCAGTTCGCGCTCGAAGGCGTCGAGGTGCTCGGCTTCGAGGGTGAAGGAGTCGGTGATCCGGTAGGAGTCCACGATGAGCACGTGCGGCACCTCGTGGGAGCGGCGTTCCAGTTCCTTGGCCACCTCGAAGGCGAGGTTGCCGCCGAGCGAGTAGCCGAGCAGCGTGTACGGGCCCTGTTCCCGGAAGGACTCGATCAGGTCGGCGTAGCGAGCGATCTTGTCCTCGCCGGTCAGGTAGTTGAACGCGACGAACTGGTACTCCGTCAGGTGCGCGGCGAGCTGCCGGTACACCAGGCCGTGCCCGCCGGCGGGTGGGAAGCAGAACACCGTTCCGTTCTCGTCGCCGGGGTTGAAGCGCAGGTACGGCTGGGCGCCGGCGATCCGGCCGGTGATGACGTGCTCCAGGGTCCGGGCCATGCCGCGCAGCGTGGTGGACTCGAACAGCAGGCTGACGGGGATGGAGACGTTGAACTCGGTCCGCAGGTGGTGGATCAGTTCGATCAGCTTGATCGAACTGCCGCCCGCCTCGAAGAAGTCGTGCTGAAGACCGACCCGTTCCACGCCCAGCAGGGACGTCCAGTGCGCGGCCATCCGTACCTCGAACAGCGTGGTCGGCGGCTCGGGTTCGCCGTCGCCCGGGTCGAATCGGGGGGACGGCAGCGCGGCGGTGTCGACCTTGCCGTTCGGGGTGAGCGGCAGGGCGGGCAGCTCGGTGAGGTGCGAGGGCGTCATGTACGCGGGCAGCCGGTCGGCGAGTTGGCGACGCAGCTCGCGCTGGTCGGGCCGCGCGCCGGGCTCGGGGACGTAGTAGGCGCACAGCACGCCGCCGCCGTCGTCGACCTGGCGCACCGTCACGGCGCAGGCGGCGATGCCGGGCAGAGCGGCCAGCTGGGTCTCGATCTCGCCGGGTTCGATGCGGTGGCCGCGCACCTTGACCTGGTTGTCGGCCCGTCCGAGCAGCCGTACGGTGCCGTCGGCGGCCCAGTGCGCCAGGTCGCCGGTCCGGTACAGCCGGACCGGGCGGCCGCCCGGGGAGCGCACGGTGAAGCGTTCGGCGGTCTGCTCCGGGTCGCCGACGTAGCCGTCCGCGACGCCCGCGCCGCCGACCCAGAGTTCGCCCGCCACCCCGGGCGGCACGGGCTCGCCGTGCTCGTCCAGGACGTAGAGCGCGCTGTTCGGGAACGGCCGCCCGATCGGCACCATCCGGCCCGGTTCGACGCCGTCCGTCGGGCCCTCGAACCAGGCGCTGTCGATGGTCGCCTCGGTCAGCCCGTAGGAGTTGACCAGCCGGGTGCCGGGGCCGCACAGCGCGTGCAGGCGCCGGTGCTCCTCGACCTTCCAGGCGTCCGAGCCGACGATCAGCAGCCGCATGAAGTCCAGCCGGTGGCCCTCGCGTTCGCAGTGCGCCAGCAGGCCGCGCGCCACCGCCGGGACGAACTCGGCGCAGTCGACGCGCTCCTGCACCATCGTCCGGTACAGCCGGGCGGTGTCGAACAGCAGGTCGCGGTCGACCAGCACCAGGTGGCCGCCCGAGCACAGGGCGCGCACCAGGTCGCCGGTGAAGACGTCGAAGGACTGGGCGGCCATCTGGAGGTGCACCCGGACGTCGCTGTCCAGCCGGTACTCGGCGCGCCAACCGGCGTACACCGAGGCCAGGTTGCGGTGGCTGACCCGGACCGCCTTGGGGCGGCCGGTGCTGCCGGAGGTGTAGATGACGTACGCGGGGGCGTCCAGGGCGACGGCCTCGGGGGCCGGGCCCTCGGACGCCGCGTCCAGTTCGTCGAGGGTCAGCACCCGCGGGGCGAGGCCGGCCAGTTCGGGGCGGTCGCGGTCGGTGAGCAGCAGGACGGCGTCGGCGTTGGACGTCATGTAGGTGAGCCGGTCCACCGGGTGCCCGGGGTCCAGCGGTAGGTAGGCGCCGCCGGCCCGGAGCACGGCCAGCAGGGCGACGATCTGCTCCGGCGACTTGTCGAGGCACAGGGCCACCACCGAGCCGTCCCGGACGCCGAGTTGACGCAGCTGCCCGGCGGCCCGGCGGCTGCGGCGGTCGAGCTCGCCGTAGTCGAGCCGCCGGACGGTGCCGTCCGGTGCCGGGAGGGTCACGGCGAGGGCCTCGGGCCGCTCGGCGGCGGCCCGGGCGATCAGCTCGTGCACCGGCAGCTCGGCGGGCTCGGTGCGCCCCGCGCCGCTCCACCGGTCGAGCAGCCGCTCCCGCTCGGCGGCGTCGAGCAGCGGCAACCGGTCGGCGGGCTGCTCGGCGGACGACCGGGTGAGCGCGTCCAGCAGGTTGCGGTAGTGCCCGGCCATCCGTTCCATCGTCGTGGGCTCGAACAGGTCGGTGTTGTACTTGAACACGCAGTGGTAGCAGCCGTCCGCCCGGTCCTGGTAGGCGGACAGTGTGATGTCGAACTGCCCTTCCTCCTCCGGGAGTTCGATGTAGTCCAGGTGGTAGCCGTACTTGTCGGTGGCCACCTTGTGGGTGAGCAGGATGAACATCGCCTGGAAGACCGCCGAGCGGCTCGGGTCGCGCTGCAGCCCGAGCTGCTCGACCAGCAGCACGAACGGGTACTCCTGGTTGTCCAGGCCGCCCAGCACGGTCTCCCGGACCCGGCCCAGCAGCTCGGCCACCGACGGCCGGTCGGCCAGATTCACGTGCAGCGGAAGCGGGTTGACGAAGTACCCGTAGACCGAGCCGAACTCCTCGCGGGTGCGGCCGGTGACCGGACTGCCCACGATGATGTCGTCCTGCCCGGAGTACCGGTGCAGCAGCAGGTAGTACGCGCTGAGCAGCACCATGAACACCGTGACGTCGTGCTCGCGGGCCAACTCCTGCACGCGGGCGCTGAGCTCCTCGTCCAGCCGGAAGAACTCGGACGCCCCGTTGTGGGTCTGCACGGACGGGCGGGGCTTGTCGGTGGGCAGGCCCAGCACCGGCGTCTCGGCCGGCAGGTGGGAGCGCCAGTAGTCCAGCATCGGCTTGGCGTCCGGCCCCGCGAGCAGGCGGTTCTGCCAGTTGAGGAAGTCCAGGTAGCGCGCGGACACCGGCGGCAGCTCGACCCGGCGACCATGGCGCTGCCCCTCGTAGAGGGTGAACAGCTCGTCGATGAAGGTGAAGGTCGAGATCGCGTCCGAGACGATGTGGTGGACGGCCTTCATCAGCACCCAGCGGTCCGGGCCGCGCTTGAACAGCCGCAGCCGCACCAGCGGGTCCCGTTCGAGGTCGTACGGCTTGCGGTACTCCTGGACGATCATCCCGTGGATCTCGTCCCACTCCTGGCCTTGGACGTCGAACAGGCCGGTGTCCGGACGGGCCTCGGGGGAGATCAGCTGGACGGCCCGGCCGTCCTCCAGCACGAAGTTGGCCCGCAGGGCCGGGTGCCGCTCCAGCAGCACCCGGAAGGCGTCGAACATCAGCTCCGGGTCGAGCTCGGTGCGGATCTCCACCGCGCCGCCGATGTTGTACGCGAAGGCGTCCGGGTTGAGGTGCTTGAGGAACCACAGGGCCTTCTGGTTGTGCGTCAGCGGATACCGGTGCTCGTCGGTGTGCACCTCCACCTCGGCCTCCGGCGCGGGTCCGTCGGTCGCCGCCTTCTCCAGCAGTCCGGTGTACAGCCGCTCGACCAGCTCGTCGAAGGGATCGCCGCTCAGCAGCGTCACCACCGGCAGGGCGACGCCCAGTTCGGCTTGGGTGCGGGCGCGCAGCTCCATCGCCAGCAGCGAATCCAGACCGAGGCTGTTCAGGCCCGCCGCCGGGTCGATCCGCTCCGGGTTCGCCCGCAGCACGTGCGCCACCAGCTCGGTGAACCGCTCCGTCACCAGCTGGCGCCGCACCCCGGCATCGGCGGCCCGGAAAGCGGCCGGGAAACCCCCGGCCGGGGCGGCCTGCGGGACGTCGGCGGCGGCCGCCAGCTCGGCGACCAGAGCGGGCGGTGTGGCGTACCAGGCCTGGAACACCGGCCAGTCGACGACCGTGGCGACCAGCAGCTGCGCCCGGTCCTGCCCGATGACCCGCTCCAGCACCGCCATGCCCGCCGCCGGGGGCAGCGAACTCATCCCGCGCGCCTCGCGGTAGTGGCTCACCAGGCCCAGTTCCTCGATCATGCCCGTCGCCCACGGACCCCAGTCGATGCTCAGCGCGGGCAGGCCGCGGGCCCGGCGGTGGTGGGCCAGCGCGTCCAGGAAGGCGTTGCCCGCCGCGTAGTTGGTCTGCCCGGCGGTGGTCAGCACCGAGGCGATGGAGGCGAACAGTACGAAGTGGTCCAGCGGTTCCTCGCGCAGGTGCCGGTGCAGGATGTGCGCGCCGACCACCTTCGGCTCCCACGCGGCGTCGAACACCTCCCGGTCCAGCTCGGGCACCAGCGCGTCCCTGACCTGCCCCGCGAGGTGGAACACGCCCCGTACGGGCGGGAGTTGACGGCGCCGGTAGTCCGCCAGCCAGTCGGCCAGCGCCGCCTCGTCGGTCACGTCCAGCGGAACCGGCACGGGGTGCGCCCCCAGCGCCTCCAACTCCCGCAGGAACGCGACCCGTTGACCCGCCGCACTCGCCGGGTCCAGCTCCGACCACTGCTCGCGCGCGGGCAGTGCCGTCCGGCCGACCAGGATCAGCCGCCGCGCGCCGCGCCGGACCAGCGTCCGGCACAGCAGCCGCCCGAGCGCGCCGAACGCGCCCGTCACCAGGTAGGAGCCGTCGGCGCGCAGCCGCAGCGGCAGCGGCCGGGTGAGCCCGGCGGGCCGGCTCAGGCGGCAGGTGGCGCGCCGCTCGCCGCGCAGCGCGATCTCCTCCGCGTCCGCCACCGCCAGCTCCCGCAGCAGCGCCGCCGCCTCTTCGTGCGGCTCGGCCACCGCCCCCAGGTCGATCAACTTGCCGCGCTGCGCGACGAGTTCCTGCTGCCACAGCACCCGCCCGATGCCCCAGGCGGGCGCGCCCAGTGGCTCCACCGGCTCGCCCTCGACCACCGCTTGGGTGCCCCGGGTGACGATGTGCAGCCGCCCGCCGGGCCGGGCGGACGGCAATACCTGGGCGAGCGCGATCAGCGACCAGCCGCCGAGGGTGCCGCAGTCCGCCAACTGCTCCCGGCCGACGGCGTCGAGCGACGGCAGGTCCAGGTTCCACAGGTGCAGCACGGTGTCGAAGCTGTCGTCGAGGTCCTCGAACAACCGGCGCAGGTCGGCGGCGGAGTCGGGCCGGACGGTCGAACCGCCGTCGCTGTAAAGGTAGTTGTCGCCCGGCCGGACCAGGTGGCAGGCGCCCCCGCGCTCGCGGACCTGCGCGGCGAGCTCCTCGGCGAGACCGGCGGCGTCGGCCAGCACCACCAGCCGCTCCGGGGCCGGCGCGTCGGCGTCCGCCAACGGCTGGTCGATCCAGACCGGTTCGGCCAGCCAGCCGTCGATCGCGGCCAGACCCGCGGAGGCCGAGGCGCCCTCGACGCCGGCCGCGCGGAAGCCGGTGACCCGGCCGAGCAGGTCGCCGTCCTCGGCGTACAGCGTGAGGTCGCCGATCAGCTCGTCCCCGCTCTCCCGGGTGACGGTCGCGTGCACCCAGAACGGCCGGTCGCCGACCCGGTCGAGGCTGACCTCCGCGATGGACAGCGGGAGCCGGATGCCGCTCACCGGGCTTTCCTCGCCGAGGAGTTGAGGCGTCAGCAGGGCCTGGAAGCAGGCGTCGAGCAGGGTCGGGTGGACGTGCGCGGCGTCGGCGTCCGCCGGGCGCGGCTCGGCCGGGCAGATCCGCGCCAGGGCCTCCCCGGGGCCGATCCAGACCTCCTCGATGCGCTGGAACGCCGGGCCGTAGCCGTAGCCCAGTTCGGCGAGCTCCCGGTAGCAGCCGGCCCGGTCGAGCCGCCGGGCGGAGCGTTCCCGAATTGCGGGCAGGTCCGGCGCGGCGGCGGGCCCGCGGCGCTGATCGGTGCGGACCACACCGGCGGCGTGGATGGTGCGCTCGGCGCCGACCGAGGCGACGGAGAAGCTCACCCCGTCGGAGTCGAAGCCCAGTTGGACGGTCGGCGGCAGCGACTCGGAGAGGAACAGCGCCTTGGGCAGTTCGATGTCCGCCAGCACCGCCCGGTCGGCGCCGGTCAGCACCCGTACCGCCTGCGCGGCCATCTCCAGATAGCCGGCGGCCGGGAACACCGCGGCGTCCTCGATCCGGTGGTCGGCCAGGTACGGCAGCCGCTCCAGGTCGAGCTGGACCTCCCAGGTCGGCCGGACGTTCGCGGTGCGGCGGCCCAGCAGCGGGTGGTCGAGCCGCCCGAGCCGGATCTGCTCGACCGGCTCCGGCTCCACCCAGTACCTGTCCCGCTTCCACGGGTAGCCCGGCAGTGGCACCGGGCGGCCGCCGGGGTGCAGTGCCTCCCAGTCCAACTCGACGCCCAGGTTGTGCAGTTCGGCCAGCGAGCGGGCGATGCGTTCCGGCTCGTCCTCCTCCCGGCGGATCGACGGCACCGTCCAGCCCGCCGCCTCCCGGCCGTCCAGGCACTCGCGGATCGCGTGGCCGAGGACGGGGTGCGGGCCGATCTCCAGGAACAGCTGGTGGCCGTCGTCGACCAGCAGGTCCACGGCGGAGCGGAACCGCACCGGCTCGCGGACGTTCTGCCACCAGTAATCGGCCTCCAGCTCGGTGCCGTGGGCGCGCCCCTCGCGGGCCGTCAGGTACAGCGGGACTTCGGCTTGGCGCGGTTTCAAGTCGGCGAGCGCGGCCAGCAGTTCATCCCGGATCGGGTCCATCCGCACGCTGTGGTACGGCACTTGGACCGGCAGGAAGCGGGCGAAGACCTGCTCCCGCTCCAGCTCGGCGGCCAGCTGCTTCAGGGCGTCCAGGTCTCCGGAGAGGGTGACGGAGGACGGGCTGTTGACGGCGGCCACCGACACCAGGTCCTGGCAGGGCCGGATCCGGCGGGCGGCCTCCACCTCGGTCAGGCCGACGGCGAGCATCCCGCCCGTCCCGGCCAGGCGGTGCTGGAGCCGGCTGCGGTGCAGCATCACCGCGACGGCGTCGGCGAGTTCGTGGACGCCGGCCTCGTGGAACGCGGCGGCCTCACCGGTGGAGTGCCCGACGATCGCGTCCGGGCGCACCCCGTAGCTGCGCCACAGCGCGGCCAGGCCGAGCTGCACGGCGAAGTTGGCGGGCTGGGCGAGCCAGGTCTCGGCCATCCTCGACTCGGCCTCGCCGCGCGCGAGTTCGTCCAGCAGCGACCAGCCGGCCTGCCGGCGGATCTCGGCGTCGCATCGTTCGACCGTCTCGCGGTACACCGGCTCGCTCTCGAACAGGCCGCGGCCCATGCCCCACCACTGCGGGCCCATCCCGGTGAACACCCACACCAGCCGCCGCTGCGCGCGCTCCAGCCGCCGGCCGGTCAGCACCCGGGGGTGCGGCTCGCCCTGCTGGTGGGCGGCGAGCGCCTCGTCCAGCGACGCCGCGGACTCCGGCCGGTACACCACCGACAGGCGGTGCTCGTGGTGCTCGCGGCGCCGGGCCAGGGTGTGGCCGAGGTCGGCGAGGGCCACCGGCGGGCCGTCCGCGCCGGCGAGCTCCTGCCGGATCCCGGCGGCCAGTTCGGGCAGGCCTGCCTCGTCCCGGGCGCTCAGCGGCAGGACGGTCCAGCTGGGCACCCGTGCGGGCGGGGCGGGCGCCTCGCGCACCGGCGCCTCCTCCAGCAGCACATGGGCGTTGGTGCCGCCGAAGCCGAACGAGTTCACGCCCGCCCGGGCCGGGCCCTCGTGCGCGGGCCAGTCCACCGCCCGGGTCGGGACCTCGAAGGGCAGCGCGGCCCAGTCGATCGCGTCGGTGGGCCGCTCCAGGTTGATGTGCGGCGGAATCCGACGGTGCTTCAGCGCCAGCACCGTCTTCACCAGCCCGGCGATGCCGGCCGCCGCCTCGGTGTGCCCGATGTTGGTCTTCACCGAGCCGACGTAGCACCGCGCGCCCGGCGCACGGCCGTCGGCGAGGACCCGTCCCAGCGCCTGGGCCTCGATCGGGTCGCCGACCGGGGTGGAGGTGCCGTGCGCCTCCACGTACTGCAGGCTGCCCGGCGCGATGCCCGCCTCCGCACAGACCCGGCGGACCAGGGTGACCTGGGCATCGGCGTTGGGCACCGTGATGCCGTCGGTGCGGCCGTCCTGGTTGACGCCGCTGCCGAGCACCACCGCGTGGATCGGGTCGCCGTCGCGCAGCGCGTCCGCCAGGCGTTTGAGCGCCACCACGCCGACGCCCTCGGCCCGGACGTAGCCGTCGGCCGTCGCGTCGAAGGCGCGCGAGCGGCCCTCGGCGGACAGGAAGCCGCCCTTGGTCTCGGCGATGGTGTACTGCGGCGCCAGGTGCAGCAACGTGCCGCCGGCCAGGGCGAGATCGGTCTCGCCGCGCAGCAGGCTCTGGCGGGCCAGGTGCAGCGCCACCAGCGAGGAGCTGCACGCGGTGTCGATCGAGACGCTGGGGCCGCGGAAGTCGAAGCAGTGCGAGATGCGGTTCGACACCATCGTCATCATGGTGCCCGTCGCGGTGTGCGCGGCCAGGGTGTCGAAGGCGAGGTCGGCGAACTGCAGGATCTTGTAGTCGAGGGTGAACGCGCCGACGTAGACGCCGACTTCGCGTCCGGCGAGCAGGCTCGGCAGCTGTCCGCCGTCCTCCAGCGCCTCCCAGGCCACCTCCAGCAGCTTCCGCTGCTGCGGGTCCATGTGGTGGGCCTCGCGCGGGCTGATGCCGAAGAACTCCGGGTCGAACTCGTCGACGCCGTCGATATATCCGCCGCGCCCGGCGATCAGCCGGCCGGGCTTGGCGCGGTCCCTGCTGGCCAGGGTGGTGGTGTCGTAGCGGTCGGCCGGGGTCGGGACGATGCAGTCCCGGCCCTCGATCAGGTTGCGCCAGAAGCTCCGGTGGTCGCGGACGCCGCCGGGAAACCGACAGCCGATGCCGATGATCGCGATCCGGTCCTGGGGTTGGTCGGTCGAGTCCGTCATGGTCCAATCCGTGTCTCGTGGCGCCCCGGCAAGGGACGGGTGGGGTCAGTTGGAAGGTCCGGTGGTGGCGTCGGGGGCGGGGCGCCAGGGGTGCAGCAGGCTGGCGAGGACGCTGGTGGTGGGCGGGAAACTCGCCGGGTCGTGCAGTCCGACCGCCACCGGCCGGCGCCCCGGCCGCCAGGTGAAACTGCCGAACAGGTGGTCCCAGATCGCGAGGTCCGCGCCGAAGTGCCCGGACTCGGCCAACACGGTGCTGTGGTGCAGCCGGTGCTGTTCCGGACTGCCGAACACGTGGTTCAGCCGGCCGATTCGGACATCGATGTTCGCGTGCACGAAATAGCCCTGGGCGACGACGAACAGCGAGGTGCAGAAAACCGATTCCCGGGAGAAACCGAGCCAGGCCAGCGCGAGTTGCACCAACGCCTGCCCGAGCAGGACGTCGAGCAGATGATTGACGCCGTTGTTGGTGACGTTCACCTTGTCCAGCGCGTGATGGACGCCGTGCAGCCGCCACAGCCACGGCTGGTGGTGCGACCACCGGTGAAAGAGGTATTTCGCCAGTGAACCGGTGAGCAGGGCGAGCGGGATCTCCACCCGGAGCGGAAGCGTCGGATGCGGCGGCGCCAGCCGGGCGACCAGCGCCGCGACCAGCAGTTGGCCGAGTGCCCCGCCCACCATCGTCAGAACGAAGTAGACGGCGTAGCAGCGGAGTTCACGCCCGCCCGGGTGCCAGTCCCGCCGGTAGGGGATGAGTCGCTCGAGGGCCCAGAGGTAACCGATGGTGCCGACCTGGAACGCGGCGAGGACGCGGCCGATGTCCCAGTGCTGGTGGAGAGTTGCCACGGCACAGGCGGGCACGGTGAACAGCAGGGCGGGATAGGCGGCGTAGCGAAGAACGGTGCGAAATTCGGCCGTCTGACCAAAGGATCTTTCCTGGTTCAACGGCCCTCCAGATGAATCGTCACCGAACTGAACGGGATTCGATGCTAACCGCAGGGCGAGCGGTCGACGCGGAACCGACGTGGCACGGCTTAAGAAAATCTGACGATCCATCAGCTAGCGTAATCGGAAAATCCCGCCGCCCGCGTGGAGGTGCCATGCCCGCCCAACTTTCGCCGCTGCACGCCCTGGACCTACCCGAGTCGGCCCCGCCGCGGTCGGCCACCCTGCGGGACGGCTCGGCGGCCTGGGTGGTGACCAGGTACCACGAGGTGCGGCAGGTGCTGACCGATCCGCGGTTCGTCCGCGACCTGGAGCCCGGGGGTGGCGGCGCGCTCAACGTGTCCACCGATCCGGCGTCGCTCTACAACCAGAACGGATCCGGCCACCAGCGCCTGCGGCGCACCGCGCAGGGCGCGTTCACGGTCCGGGCCGTCGCCCAGTGGCGGCCCTGGGTGGAGGCGGAGGTCGGGCGGTTGCTGGACGACCTGGTGGCGGCCGGACCGCCGGGCGATCTGGTCGCCGGTCTCACCTCCGTCCTGCCGTTCGCGGTGGCGGAGCGACTGATGGGCCTGGAGGGCCTGGAGCCCGGACGGCTGCGGCGGTGGGCCGCCTGCCTGACCGTCGAGGACGCCGAAGCGGGGGGTGAACTGGCGTCGGATCAGCGGGAGTTCGCGCAATTCGCGGCCGCGCTGCTGGCCGAGCGACGGCGCCGGCCGGGCGAGGACCTGGCGAGCCGCCTGGTACAGGCCGCCGACCAGGCCGGCGGGATCCCCGAGGGACAGTTGACGTACCTGCTCGGCGGCCTGGCGGCCAGCGGCAGCGACAGCGTCGCGGGAGTCCTCGCCAACGCGCTGCTGTACCTGCTGGGTGGGCGGCTCGGCAGCTGGCCGCAGCTCGCGGAGGAGGAGCGGGCGCGGACGGCCACCGAGTGGTTGCTGCATCACATCCAGCTGGGTGACGACGAGTTCACCACCCGTCGGGCGGTGGAGGCCGTCGAAGTCGGCGGCGTGCGGATCCCGGCCGGATCGACGGTCGCGGTCTGCCTCGGCAGCGCCAACCGGGACCCGGCGGTCTTCCCGGACGGCATGGCGGGCGACCTTTTCGCGCCGCTGCCGGCACCCACCCTGGCGTTCGGCGCGGGCCCGCACCACTGCCTGGGCACCTGGCTGGCGCGGACCCAGCTCCAGGTGGTCCTGCAACGGCTCGCCACTCGGCTCCCCGGCCTGCGCCTGGCCGAGCCGGGCGCGGCCGTCGAGTGGCGCCTGGGCGGCACCACCCGCAGCCCGCGCAGCCTTCGGGCGGAATGGTGATCGGGCTCAACTCCCTTGTGTGGTACATGATCTGACGATCGGTGGGGCGAATGACCTCTTTCGAGGCATTGACGCCGTGTTCGTGCCGAATTTCCCGGCGCCGGTCAGTACGGTTGCGAAGCATTGGACAGGAGGTCCTCCGTGGCCCAGCCGCCCGACCCCACCCCCGATCTGCTGCTGTTCCCGCACAGTGACCTGCACATGGCGCTGACCGGAACGCCGCCGCTCACCCTCTCGCTGGCCACCCGCCAGGTGGCGGTGCCGGCGACGAACGGATTCACCATCACCCCGGTCCTGCCGCGTCAGTGCACGGTCGACTTCTTCGCGCCTTTCAACGACAAGGGCCACCGGTTCGACGGGGTGCCGGTGTACGACAACACCACCGGCGTGGTCACGGCCACCACCCCCGGGGTCTTCCTGTTCCAGGCCCAGGCCGGCGGCCAGTACATCGTCGGCCGGCTCCAGGTGCACAAGTCGGTGGTCGGCTGGTGGTTCGGCAACGACTCGATCACCACCGCCCTCGACACCACCGTGGCGCACGCCCAGCCGTCGCTGTACGCGAAGTTCAGCGACGACCCCGGCACCGGGACGGACCTGATCGGCGACATCACCGGCCACGGGTACGTCCAGCTGGTGCCGGCCGACGCCCGGCAGCTCGCCGTGTCGCCCACCGGCCGCCTGCGGGGCGTGCTGCCCACCCAGCCCGGCACCCCCTGGGTGCTGTCCGGGCTGTTCCCCGGCCTGGGCGGTGCGCAACTGCTGAACGTGTGGGTGGTCGACTACGCCGCCGACCACGCGGTGACCCGGGAGATGGGCGGCGACGACCTGACGACCCTGGCCGACAAGCACAACGTGCTGTTCCTCGCCGAGGGGTTCCGCGACCAGGACCGACCGAAGTTCGACCAGATCGTCACCCGGGCCATCCACGAGATGTTCGAGAAGCCCGCGCACGAGCCGTACGGCATGCTGAACAAGAGCTTCAACGTCTTCAAGGCCTTCACCGCCTCCCAGCAGCACACCGTCACCTGCGGATTCCGGGTCGCCGCCGGCGAGGAGCGGATCGACGCCGGCCAGGCGAGGGGCATCGGCTTCCCGATCCCGACCAACCAGATCGGCGGAGGCAACCTCTACAGCCTGGAGGAGCTGGTTCACCTGGTCGGGTTGCCGATGCGCGGCGACCAGCGGACCAACCTGGTGGCGACCTGGCAGGCCCAGGACCTCGTCATCGAGCCGGCCAAGATCAATGACGACCTGATCAAGGCCTGGAAGGCGCACCAGTCGGTCGGGATCCTGCACGCCCGCGACACCTTCTTCGGCGTCCGCCTCGGCCCCCGGCCCGGCGACCGGTTCTCGGGCTTCGGCCCGGTGGTCAGGCCCGCCGCCGACACGGTCGGGGACCAAGGGGTCAAGGACTTCGTCGCCCGGGTGTACGAGTTCTACCGGAACAGGCCGACCCGGAACCTGACCCTGGACGTCCGCCGGCACCCGCCCGAGCTGTACATGAGCCCCTCGGAAATCAACGTGGCCAACACGCTGCTCCGCTTCGTCGGCAGCCTGAAGGTCACCGGCTCGACGGTCCCGGTCGGCGCCGTGTGGCAGCCCGACGACCAGCACTTCCAGCCCAGCCGGGGCCTGATCGCGCTGATCGTCAACGACGGCGTGGACGGCGGCACCAACTTCAACGTCCGGACGGTGACCGCCCAGACGGTCAACACCATCCAGGGGGTCTCGTACGTCTACGCCAACGCCACCGACAAGCGGGAACTGCGCCGCGACCCGCCCGGCGAGACCGAGGTGAACTTCGCCGGAGTCATCGACACCGTCGCACACGAGTTCGGCCACAGCTTCAACCTGCTCGACGAGTACGAGGAGTTCCGCGGCGACGGCGGGCCCGACGAGGAGCAACCCGTCGACCTGGCAGGGGACAACGTGTCCAGGCTCGGATTCCTGCGGGTCGCCCCGGCCCCGGACCGGCGCATCGACCCGGCCAAGGTGAAGTGGTTCCAGCTGCCCCGGATCAGCTCCGCCGCCGTCCTGCTGGCCGACTCGGTGAACGTGACCAGCCCCGTCCAGGGCCTCAAACTCACCATCGGCACCCGGAACATCGCCGAGTGGCAGCAGGTCAAGACGCAGCTGTCCGAGGTGCGGGTGCGCAACTTCGGCATCGCGCCGGGCGGCCAGCAGCTCCCGCTGGACACCACGCCCGCCCACTACCTGGAAGGGCTGATCGTCGGCCAGGTACTGCCGGGGGAGGGCGCGATCATCCTCACCAGGGCGGGCAGCGCCCCGTTCCCGACCTTCGTGAAGGGCTCGATCGCCTTCGTCCCGCTGAAGGACAAGCTGCACCAGCCGCTCCAGGTGGTGGAACCGGAGGTGCTCAGGTTCCTCCAGACCAGCCAGAGCCCGCTCAACCAGGACCCGAACCACGCGGACACCAACCCCAAGGAGGACACCCCGGTCGACATCCCGGACTTCAGCCCGCCCTGCAAGGGAGCCAGGACGATCGGGATCTTCGAAGGCGGCGACCGCTTCGCGGGCGCCCACTACCGGCCCACCGGCCGCTGCAAGATGCGCGAGGGCGAGACCGACTTCTGCCACGTCTGCGCCTGGCTGATCGTCAACCGGGTCGACCCCACCTTCCACGCGCTCCTCGACCGGAAGTTCTACCCGGAGTCCAAGGCGGAGAAGAAGAAGCATGAGTGAGCCGGGCACCTTCGAACGGATCCTGGCGGAGATCGGCCAGGCACTGCTGCCGCTGCGCGACGGGCTGGCCACCCCCGCCGCGTTCACCGCGCTGCTGCGCCGCCTCGGCTGGACGGTGACGGCGATCCCGCAGCCCTTCGTCGACCTCCGGGGCGCCGTCGAGACGCTGTACGACAGCCTGCACTCGCTGCTCGGCGACGGCGGGCTGAACGTCGACGGCACGGTCGGCGACGGCGGGGCCGCCGCGGCGGCGTCGTTCTCACCGGACGACGTCAAGCGGGCCCTCGGCGCCGTGCAGGCGCTCATCAAGGGCATCCAGGCGATCGCCAACGCGCCGGCCTCGGCGATCCCCGACACGTTGCGCGCGGACGGGTTCCTCACGCTCTTCCCCGGCCAGCTGATCGACTTCCTGATCGTCACCTACCTGCAGCGCTACCACCCCAACCTGGGCTTCGCGCTGCGCGGCCTCGGCGTGGTGAAGGCCGGCTACGCCCCGCCCACCGGGAACCGGCCGCCGTACCAGCACCTCGCCCTGGACCTCGGCGACCTGCCGCGGACGCTCGCCGACCCGGCTCAGGTGCTGAAGGACGCCTTCGGCTGGGGCACCGCCGCGTTCGACCAGCCGGAGGTGCTCAACCAGCTCGACAACCTGCTGCGGAGCATCGGCGCCAACGTCAAGGGCGAGCGGGTGGTGCCGTCCACGGCGCTGGCCGTCCAGGGTGCGACGCCGGACCCGTTCGGGCCGCGGACCAGGGCGCTGGCCGCCGTGCTGTTCCAGCGCGTCCAGCCCTCGGCCGAGATGACCGCCGCGATCCGGCTGCTGCCGCTGCCCGCCACCGCCGACGGCGCCCCGCCCGGGCTGGCGCTGCTGCCCTCGTTCACCGGGATGCAGGGCTTCCGGTTCGAGCTCGGGCCGGACATCGCCGTCACCATCCGCGGCGACCTCGACCTGCAGGGCGGCGTCGCGCTGCTGGTGCGCCCCGGCCGGGGCATCGACATGGTGCTCGGGTTCGAGTCGTCCTCCGCGCCGGTGCACGCCAAGGGCTCCATCGACGTCCAAGTGGACCGGTTCGGGCCGACCGACCAGCCGCGGGTGCTGTTCGGCCAGGCCGACGGGACGCGGCTGCAACTGAGCCGGATCAGCGGCGGGGGCGGGGTGCGGCTGGTCGGCGACGCCGTCGACTTCTTCGCCGAATTCGACCTGGAGGGGCTGGAGTTCGTCCTCTCCCCGGCCGGCGCGGACGGCTTCATCGGCTCCGTGCTGCCCGCTGGCGGGTTCACCCTCGGCACCGACCTCACCGTCGGACTCTCCTACCGGCAGGGCTTCTACTTCCGCGGCACCTCCAACCTGGAGATCCAGCTCCCCGCGCACCTGGAACTCGGCCCACTGGAGATCCAGGGCCTCACCATCTCCGTCGCACCCGGGCCGGACGGGCTGCCGATCGGCCTCGGCGCGTCCTTCCGAGCTGGGCTCGGCCCCGTCACGGCCGTGGTGGAGCAGGTCGGCCTCACCGCCAATGTGGCGTTCCGCTCCGGCGGCGACGGCAACCTCGGCCCCGTCGACCTCACCTTCGGCTTCAAACCGCCCAAGGGCGTGGGCCTCTCGGTGGACGCGGGGGCGGTCAAGGGCGGCGGGTTCCTGGCCTTCGACCCGGACCACGGCGAGTACGCGGGCGCCCTCGACCTGGACTTCGCCGGACTGGTCGAGCTCAAGGCGATCGGCCTGATCAGCACCCGGATGCCCGACGGCAGCAACGGCTTCTCGCTGCTGATCGTGATCACCACCGACTTCGGCTCCACCGGCATCCAACTCGGCTACGGATTCACGCTGTTGGCGGTCGGCGGCCTGATCGGCCTGAACCGGTCGATGAACCTGCAGGCGCTGGCGGAAGGCGTCCGGACCGGCTCGGTCGAATCGGTGATGTTCCCCAAGGACGTCATCGCCAACGCCCCCCGGATCCTCTCCGACCTGCGCACGTTCTTCCCGCCCGAGCAGGGCCGGTTCCTGATCGGGCCGATGGCCAAGATCGGCTGGGGGACGCCCACCCTGGTCAGCGTCTCGCTCGGCGTGGTCATCGAGATCCCGCCCGGGGACATCGCCATCCTCGGCGTGCTGAAGTGCCTGCTGCCCAGCGAGGACCTGCCGCTGCTGGCACTCCAGGTGAACTTCGTGGGCGCGCTGGAGGTCGACAAGTCGAGGCTCTGGTTCTTCGCCGAACTGTTCGACTCGCACGTGCTGACGATGACCATCGACGGTGGGATGGGCCTGCTGGTCGCCTGGGGCGACGCACCGGACTTCGTGCTCACCGTCGGCGGGTTCCACCCGTCCTTCAAGCCGCCGCCGCTGCCGTTCCCGGTGCCCAAGCGGCTCTCCGTGGACATCCTCAACCGGCCCGGCCAACTGATCCGGGTGTCCGGCTACTTCGCCGTCACCAGCAACACCGTGCAGTTCGGTGCTGCGGCCGAACTCCGGCTCGGCTTCGGCGGGTTCCGTATCGAGGGCCACCTCTCCTTCGACGCGCTGTTCCGCTTCTCGCCGTTCGCGTTCACCATCCAGATCTCCGCCGGCGTCACCCTGAAGGCCTTCGGCGTCGGCGTCTTCGGCATCGACCTGAACTTCGCCCTCGAGGGCCCCGCGCCCTGGCGGGCGCACGGCCGCGGCTCCATCTCGCTGCTGTTCTTCGAGATCTCCGCCGACTTCGACATCACCTGGGGCGAGGAACACAACACCACCCTGCCCCCGGTGGCCGTACTCCCGCTGCTGGCAGGGGAGTTCGGAAAGATCGAGGGCTGGCAGACCCAGCTGCCCACCGGCGGCTTCAACCCGCTGGTCACCCTCCGGCAGCTGCCCCCCACCGACCAGCTGGTGCTGCACCCGCTCGGCACCCTGTTCGTCCGCCAGCGGGCCGTCCCGCTGGACGTCCGGCTGGACCGGATCGGCGCCCAACGGCCCAGCGACGGACGGCGGTTCGGCATCGCACCCGCGCCCGACAGCGGCCTCGCCAGGGTCTCCGTCACCGGCGACAGGTTCGCGATGGCCCAGTTCCAGGACCTGGACGACGCCGCCAAACTCTCCCGCCCCGCGTACGAGAGCCAGGACGCCGGACTGGAACTGACCGCGGCCGCCGGCACCCTGCTGGCGCCTCGGGTGGTGCGCCGCAGCGCCCGGTACGAGCTGCACATCATCGACAGCGGCGCGCCCGCGACGGCCGCCGCCGCCCGCCGGGTCGTCCCGATGGCGGCCCGATCCGCCGTCGCCGCGCCGAAGCGCTTCCAGAACGTCAGCCCCGCGATCTTCGGCCAGCTGCTCCAGGGCAGCAGCACCAGCCGCTCGCCGATCTCGCAGCGGGAGTCGCAGCTGCGGCAGCCGTTCGCGCCCGACCAGACGGTGCAGCTCACCGACCGGCGGTTCGTGGTCGCGAACATCCGCAACAACGTCCAGGCGCACCCGCCGGCCGGCGGCACCGGCGGGACCTTCCGCAGCCGGGCCACCGCCGAGGACGCGCTCGCCGACTGGATCGGCCTCGATGGTGCTCTTGCAAACCAGCTGCACGTCATTCCCGAGGAGGAGTCCGTCGGCTCGCCCGCCGTGTCGGGCGCCTGGACGGCCGTCGGCCCGCTGCCGGTGCCCGCGCGGGAGATCGAGGCGGTCCGGCTGGCCAACGGCAAGGCGCTGGTGGCCGGGGGAGCGGACGCCAGTGGGGCGGCGCTGGGGTCGGTGGCGCTGTTCGATCCGGTCGCCGGTACCTGGACGGCTGCGGCCGGCCTGGCCACCGCCCGCTCCGGGCACAGCACGAGCCGGCTCGGCGACGGCCGGGTGGTCGTCGTGGGCGGCCTCGGCGCCGGCGGTGCTGTCCTTGCCTCGGCGGAGGTCTACGACCCGGCGCCGGGCACCTGGGCGTCCACCGCCGCGCTCGGCACCGCCCGCCACGGGCACGCCGCCACCGCGCTGGGCGACGGCCGGGTGCTGGTCACCGGCGGCACCGACACCGATGGCCGGGCGCTGGCCACCGTCGAACTGCTCGACCCCGCCACCCTCACCTGGTCCGCCACCGGC
This sequence comes from Kitasatospora sp. NPDC048407, assembly GCF_043200475.1. NCBI lineage: Bacteria > Bacillati > Actinomycetota > Actinomycetes > Kitasatosporales > Streptomycetaceae > Kitasatospora > Kitasatospora sp. NPDC048407. Next base: position 225,272 of record NZ_JBICXW010000008.1, read on the forward strand.
CCGGCGATGACCGACGCCCGCACCGGACACCGGGCCGTCCTGCTGAAGGGCGGCAAGGTCCTGGTGGTCGGCGGGGCGCTGCCGACCGGCGGGCCGGACGCCGCGCTCGCCCACTGCGAGCTGTACGACCCCGTCGCCGCCACCTGGACGCCGACCGGCAGCCTGCTCACCGCCCGCAAGGGACACCAGGCCACGCTGCTCGCCGACGGCCGCGTCCTGGTCACCGGCGGCGACGCGGTGGCCGGTCCGTCCGGGTACGACCCGCGCAGCCTCGCCACCGCCGAGATCTGGGACCCGGCCACCGGCGCCTGGACCGCCCTCGGCCCCCTGCCGGGCGGCGGCCGCCGCGGACACCGCTGCCTGGCGCTGCGCTCCGGCCTGGTGCTGCTGGTCGGCGGTACGGGCGGGCCGGGGTTCGAGACGGGCTTCCGGCACGTCGCCGTCCTCGACCCCGCCGCCGGCAGCTGGACGACCACCGGGGCGCTCGGCACCGGCCGCTACGGCTTCGCGGTGGTGGAACTGACGGACGGCCGGGTGCTGGTGGCGGGCGGGACCGCCTCGGCCGGCGCGGCGGCTCCCGGACCGGATCCGGTCGAGTTGGCCGTCGCCGTCGAGGCGTACGTGCCCTGATGACGTGACCCGCCTTCGGGCGGACCCGTTTGCCGCCGCCGAGGCCCGATGACGTAAACCCCATGACGGAAGGTTCGACCCCCATGACCAGCACCATCGCGCCGGCCGCAGCGAAGTGGACCGCCGCTCACGATCTGACCGGGGCCACGGCCTGGTACGGGCAGCACGACGGGCCGGTCGTGCTGAAGGGGACCTCGAAGGTGCTGGCGGTCGGCGGCAGCGACCCGAGCGGAGCGGCTCTCGGGCGGGCCGTCGTGTACGACCCGGCCGCCGACACCTGGACGGCGACCGCCACTCAGCCCTCGCCGCGGCGGCTGCACGCGGTGGTGGCGCTGGCCGACGGGAAGGTGCTGGCCTGTGGGGGCATCGGCGGATCCACCGCGCCGGGGCTGGCCTCGGCCGAGGTCTACGACCCGGCGGCCAACACCTGGACGCCGGCCGGGACGATGAACCAGGCCCGCTGGGGGCACAGCGCGGTGCTGCTGCCGAACGGCAAGGTGCTGGTGGCGGGAGGCAGCGCCGTCCGGTCCGGGAGCACCACCAAGGCGCTGCGGTCCGCCGAGTTGTACGACCCGGCGGCGGGGACCTGGACGGTGACGGGTGATCTCACCGACGCGCGGTCGGGGCATGTCGCGGTGGTACTGAAGGACGGCAAGGTGCTGGCGGTCGGCGGCACCGCGTCCGTCGGGCCCGGCCAGGACCCGGCTCTCGCGTTCTGCGAGCTGTACGACCCGACCACCGGCACCTGGAGCCCGACCGGCAGCCTGCTGCGTCCGCGCGCCCTGCACCAGGCGACCGCGCTGTCCGACACCACCGTGCTGGTGACCGGCGGCCGGGCGCCGGGGGCCGCGGACGACGGCACCTTCGACCCGGTCAGCCGGCGGACGGCGGAGAAGTACGACCTCACCACCGGCGTCTGGACCGCCGCCAAGGACATGCCCGCCGGGCGCGCCCAGCACCGCGCCGTCGCGGTCGGCACCGGCGGGGTGCTGGTGGTCGGCGGCACCGGCAGCGAGGCCGACGAGGCCGGTTTCCGCAGCGTCGTCCAGTACGACTCGGCCGCCGATGCCTGGACCGCCCAACCGGGCATGCCCACCGGCCGGTGGGGCTTCGCGGTGGCCGTTCTGCCCGACGGCCGGGTGCTCGCGGCGGGCGGCGCCGCCCGCGCCGGACTGGCCGCCGCCGACCCGACGACGACCGAACTCACCGCCGCCACCGAGCTGTTCAACGGGAGTGGGGCATGACCGCGAACGGCTACTCGTTCCTGCCGTGGCTGCGCACCGGCCTGTCCACCCGGATCACCCAGGACCCGGGTACGGCGGCCCGCGCCACCATCCCGGTCAAGCTGCTGCTGAGCGGTGAGGGCCTGGACGGCAGCCCGCTGAGTCAGAGTGTCGAGCGGGCGGTGCAGCTGTACGGTCCGGGCGACATCGTCGGCGTCGAGGGGCGGGCGATCTCCCGGCGGGAGCCGCTGCCGGGCACCACCAACATCGAGCCCAACTACCTGGCGCACATCGAGTTCTACGACGAGGACTTCCCCTGGCGGTACAGCCCGGCGGTGGCCGACGGTTCCACCGACCGGCTCGCGCCCTGGCTGGCGCTCGTCGTGCTCGCCGCCAGGGCGGACGCGAACGGTGCGCCCGCCGAGTTCGAGGAGGGCGGCGGCGGCACCCCGCTGCCGTTCGTCACCGTCAAGAACCCGAACGTGTTTCCGCCGCCCGACCAGCTCGGCGCCTGGGCGCACGTGCACGTGAACGGTTCGCTGGACGATCCGGTGGCGCGGGAGCTCGGCGGACCGGGTGACCCGGTGCTCGGGGAGCTCGCCGAGATCCTGCGCACCGACCCGGACCGGGCCTGTTCGCGGCTGGTCTGCCCGCGCCACCTCCAGCACGACGTGGCGTACGAGGCGTTCCTCGTCCCGGCGTTCGAGACCGGACGGCTCGCGGGGCTCGGGTTCGACCCGGCGCTGTCGCCCGCCGCGCTGTACTCCAGCTGGGGCCCGGACTACCCCAACCGCATGGGTGCGGGCCAACTGCCCTACTACCAGCGGTGGGCGTTCACCACCGGCGCCACCGGCGACTTCGAGTACCTGGTACGGCTGCTGAAGCCGCGCCGTCCCGACCCCGCGGTCGGCCGCCGGGACATGGACGTGCACCGTTCGGCCGGGCCGGGTCTGCCGCCGATCACCACCCCGGCCGCGATCGGCGGGGTGCTGAAGCTCGGCGGCGCGCTCCAGCTGCCCGAACAGCCCATCGACGCCTGGGAGAACTGGGACAACTTCTACGACCAGCCGGCGCCCGCCGCGCCCTACCCGCACCCCTTCGAGCAGGCGCTGGCCAACCTGGTCAACCTCGCCGAGGCCTACCAGTCCGCCACCCCGGCGGCCGTGAACGGCGCGCTGCCGGCCGAGCAGGCGATGTCGCTGTCGGCCGGCGTCGACCCGGTGATCACCCCGCCGCTGTACGGCCGCTGGCACGCGCTCACCAACCACCTGCTGATCGACGACGCCGGTCAGCCGCTGCCCTCGCCCGCCAACCGCAACTGGGTGCACCGCCTCAACCTCGACCCGCGGCACCGGGTCGCCGCGAACTTCGGCACCAAGGTCGTCCAGGCGCGGCAGGACGAGTTCATGGACGTCGCGTGGGCCCAGATCGGCGACGTCCTGACGGCCAACGCGAAGATCCGCGCCGCCCAGCTGGCCCGCGAGGTCGGGCACCGGCTCCAGGTCAAGCACCTGTCGCCGCCCGCCGCCCCGGCCGGCGCGGTGCCGCCGCCGCCCACCGGCAAGTACCTGACGCTGACCGCGCCCGCCCACCCCCGCGTCACCACTCCGGGGCCCGGTGCGGCGCTCGACGCCGCCGCCGAGCAACTGGCCGTCGGCTTCCAGGTGGCGGCCAGCCGGGTTGCCGAGGCCCCGCTGTCGGCCACCATGCGTCGCCTCATCCGCCCCGGCGCCCGGCTGATGCGCTCGCTGACCTTCCCGCCCGACCAGCCCCGCGAGGCGCTGCTGCCGCGGATGGACGCCGACACCGGCGCCGTCACCGCCGCCGCGCCCAAGGTCAAACCGGCCGCCCTGGTCACCCCGGATCAGCTCGATCACGTCCTGCACCCCGTGATCGGCCTGGCGGCGGCGGATCCGGTCGGATCGCTGCCGCACAGCCCGGACTTCGTCCTCAAGGACATCGGCGACCCCGTCCCGCCGACCACCGGCGGCACCGTCGACAGCCCCGAGGCGCAGCGGTACAAGGGCGCCCTCACCGAGCTCTACCAGGGCTGGGGCGACGCCGACGCCGTCGGACAGGCCCCCGCCCGGGGCCCGCTCGGCGTCGCCGGGACGACGGACGCGGTGCTGACGGGGCTGCACCCGGACACCACCGTCCCCCGCTGCCTGCTCGGCTCGGTGGACGTGCCGGAGCGGCTGCGCCCGTTCGCCGAGAACTTCATCGAGGCGATGGCCTACCCGGTGATCGACCTGCCGATGTACCGCTCGCTGCTCGACCAGTCGACGGACGTCTTCGCGCCCAACCTGGACCTGATCCCGGCGAACTCGATCACCCTGCTGGCCAACAACCGCCGCTTCATCGAGTCGTACCTGGTCGGCCTCAACCACGAGATGGCCCGGCTGATGCTCTGGCGCGAGTACCCGACCGACCAGCGCGGCACCCCGTTCCGCCAGTTCTGGGACCCGCGGGCCGCGCTCTCCCCGCCCGGCGAGACCGCCGACCAGCGCCGCGAACGGCTCTACGACATCCAACCGATCCACCGCTGGGGCCCCGCCGCACTGCTCGGCGAGAACGACAACCGGCAGCAGCCCGGCACCGCGCAGAAGGACGACCTGGTGCTGGTCGTCCGCGGCGAACTGCTGAAGAAGTACCCGAACACCGCCGTGTACGCCCACAAGGCCGCCTGGCCGCTGGACGACGCCGGCAACCCGATCACCACCGGGGAACGCATCCCCGCGCCGCTGCCCGACGAGGACCACCCGACGCCCGACCTGGTCCGGCTGCCGCTCTACGAGGCCAAGGTCGAACCCGACATCTACCTGATCGGGTTCGACCTGGACGCCGCCGAGGCGCGCGGCAATCCGCCCGCCGACCCCGGCTGGTTCTTCGTCCTCAAGGAACGCCCCGGCGAACCCCGCTTCGGCCTCAACGAGCCGGACGCCGGACCGCAGCCGCCCGTCGAGCTGTGGAACGACCTCAACTGGCAGGACGTGGACCCGGGCGGGACCGGCTTCGTCGAGTTCACCGACACCACGAACGTCCCGCTGGCGCCCCTCGACCCCGCCGAGGAGGACCCGGACACCAAGCAGCAGCACACCGAGGACGCGACGCTGCCGCTCTGGTACTCCCGGCTCAGCTCCGCCGACATCGCCTACATCCTCTTCCGGGCGCCGATCATGGTCGCCATTCACGCACAGGAGATGCTCCCCGTATGGCCGACAACGCCCTGAGCGACGACTTCCCCGTCCTGCTCGGCCCGGTACGGATCGAGACCACGTTCACCGCCACCGAACTGCTGGTCCGCGTCTTCCCCGACGACTGGTCCGTCGACACCTTCGAACCGCGGCCCACCGAGGCCGAACTCGGCGCCCTCGACGCCTACTGGACGGCGCTGTGGCGCACCGGCGGAGACCCCGTCGGCGACCGGGCGGCCTGGCACGAACTGGTCGGCCGGATCGCCCCCGGCCGGGCGACCTGGTTGCTGAGCAACCACCAGCCCGCCAACCCCGGCGACCGGCCGATGCCCGTCCCCGCCGGCACCACCGTGCTCGTCATCCTCACCGCCACCGCGCTGGCCGCCGCCGACCGGCAGCCGACGGTCGACTACTGGACGGCGGTCTGGCGCGCCCACGGCGACCGGGTGAAGCTGCGGGCCGCCGACACCGCGCTGCTCGCCGCCGTCGGCCCGGCCAGGGCGGCGCCGATCCGGGCCCGCCGGCCCGCCGGCATCGACGCCGCGCCGCTGGCGAGCGGCGACGCCGTCCTGGTGGCCTTCCCCGTGGTGCCCCGCCCGCCCGACACCGGCATCGCCCCGCAGTCCTGGACGGTCGCCGCCACCGCCGGCCTGCTGCCCGACCGGTTCCGGCTGCTCGGCTGGGCCGGCGGCACCAAGGTCGTCGACCTGGTCGGCAACCCCGTCCCCGCGAGCCTCCAGGTCAGCCCCGACCCGAGTTCCACCGACCCGATGAAGGTCGACGAGACCACCGGCGTGCTGACCGTCCCCGACGCGCTGCTGTGGCTGACCGACTTCGACCGGGCCGTCACCGACGGCATGGGCTTCCGGATCCCACTGACCACCGCCCTGGCCGGCGGCCTCGACCGGCTGGTGGTGCTCGGCCTGCGCGCCCAGTCCACCCCGGCGCAGTCCGCCGCCGACCTGACCGACCGGCTCACCCGCCAACTCCGCAGCCCCGCCGGACTCGGCCTGCTGCCCCAGGGCACCCCCACCAACAACAGCGCCCAGGCACCCGCCGGCACCGACCCCACCCGGCAGGCCGACAGCGCCCTGCGCTCCGCCGCCGCCGGGGCGGACTGGACCACCCGCACCGACGGCCAGTGGTTCGCCGAACTGCTCGGCCTCGACCCCGCCGCCCTGGCCGGCATGGCCAACTCCGACAGCACCGACCAGCGCGACGCCCGCGCCGCCGACACCGCCCTGTGGCCCGCCACCTGGGGCAACCAGCTGCAGACCGTGCTGCACCCGATCTTCGGCCGGGCCGTCGTCGAACAGACCCGGCAGTACTACCTCGACCACGTCTCCGGCCGCGGCCCCGTCCCCGCCGTACAGATCGGCCGGCAGCCCTACGGGATCCTGCCCACCACCGCGTTCTCCCGGCTCGCCTGGCCGGACACCAACCCCGTCGCGCCCCACCGCCGCGGCCTGTACACCGTGCTCCAGGCCGCCGCCGCCGACTGGCAGGCCGCCACCGGCAAGGTCGCCCACCTCGGCGCTCAAGGCGCCGACGCCCACCAGCACCTGCTGGACATCCTTGCCGCGCACCCCACCTCCGCCGAGTACTACCAGCGGTACGCGCTCAGCGTCGAGGACATCTTCAACCGGGAGAACCTCGGCGCACTCGGTTCGACCGTCCTTCCCGCGCTCGAACGCCTGGGCCAGCCCGGGCCGATCCGCGACCTGCTGACCCGCTTCGGCTACCCCGACACCGGCAACGCCCAGGACCCCGACCTGGTCCGCCGCCTCTTCACCGACACCCAGCACCCGCTGCTCGCCCCGCCCGTCGACGACCGGCCGCTCTCCGAGACCGACCCGATCCGGCCCTACACCGCCGACGGCGCCAACTACCTCCAGTGGCTGGCCGCCCACGCCCGCACCGACCTGGAGACCGTCCGCACCGAGGCCGGCTTCCCCGACGACGACCTGCCGTCCGCGCTGCTCTACCTGCTGGCCCGCCACGCGCTGCTGCTCGGCTGGGCCGACGCCGCCACCGAACTCGCCATCGCCGCCGGCATCGCCGGCCCCGCCGAACAGGCCGCCGCCGACCCGGCGTTCATCCACGTCAAGATCCCCGCGCCCGGCCAGACCCTGCCCAGCGAGAGCCGCTACCGGCGGCTCTACTCCGCCGCGCCGGAGATCACCGGCGACCCGACCCGGCTGGTCGTCGACCACATCCCCCGCGTCCTCGGCACCGCCCCCGGCACCGCCCGCCTCGCCGAACAGGCCACCGCCCTCGACCTGTTGACCACCCTGCCCACCGCCCGGTTGGAGCGCGTCCTCGCCGAACACCTCGACTGCGCCACCTACCGGCTCGACGCCTGGCGCCTCGGCCTCGCCAACGAACGCCTCGCCGAACTGCGCTACGGCCCCGACGGCACCGCCCCCGCCACCCCCGGCCTGCACCTCGGCGTGTACGGCTGGCTGGAGGACGTCCGCCGCCGCGACACCAGCACACTCACCGAAATCACCCTCACCGGGCCGCTCGCCCAGGTCTTCCAGGGCAGCACGCCGCTGCTGCACGACGCGAAGAACGGCGGCCACCTGCACGCCCCGTCCCCCGGCCACGCCCGCACCGCCGCCGTGCTGCGGGCCGGCTACCTCGCCAACGGCTCACCGCAGAACCCCGGCTCGTTCGCCGTCAACCTCAGCTCCGGACGGGTCCGGATCGCCCTCGGCCTGCTCGACGGCATGCGGCAGGGGCAGTCCCTCGGCGCGCTGCTCGGCTACCGGCTCGAACGCGCCCTGCACGACGCCCACGAACAGGCCGAGGTCGACTTCCTGATCTCCGCACTGCGCCTCAAATTCCCGCTCCGGGCCGGCCGGATCGCCGACACCGTCCCCGGCCAGGCCGACCAGCCCGACCCGGCCAAACCCCTGGCGATCGGCCAGCTCGAAGCCCACAACGTCATCGACGGCCTCGCCCTGGTCCGCCTGCTGACCAGGGGCGACGCACCCCAGACCTACCCCTTCGGCCTGGACGGCCTGCCCACCGTCAACGGCGCCCAGCAGGCCGTCGTCGACCGCTCCGTCCAGGACCTCCTCGACGTCCACGACGCGCTCTCCGACCTCGCCGTCGCCGAAAGCACCCACCAGGCGCTGCTCGGCAACCCCGAACGCGCCTCCGCCACCCTCGACGCGTACGCCAAGGAAGGACTGCCACCCGAACCCGCCGTCGTCACCACCCCCCGCAGCGGCACCACCCTCACCCACCGCTTCGGCCTGCGCCTCACCCCCGGCCTCAAACCCGACACCGGCGCGCCCCCGCTCTCCCACAACACCCCGCGCGCCCAGGCCGAACCCGCCGTCAACGCCTGGCTGCCCGCCCTGCTGCCGCCCGCCACCGGCGTCGTCGCCCAGGTCACCTGGACCGACCCGATCACCGGACAGCCCCGCAGCCGCACCCTCAGCCAGTTCGACCTCCACCTCCAGCCGATCGACCTGCTCTGGGCGGTCCGCCCGGCCGGCGACAGCGCCATGACCGACCTCGACGACCGGATCACCGGCGCCGTCATCGCCCTCGACAACCCGCGGCCCGACGCCGAACTGACCATCCACTACACCGACCGGGTCGCCGGGAAGATCACCTTCTTCGAACTCGCCCCGCTGATCAACGTGCTGCGCCCGCTGCTGACCACCGCCCGGCCGCTGCGCCCCACCGACCTGATGCCCGCCGCCGGACCGGCCCCCGCCGACCGGGCCGCCGACGACGCCGTCTCGCTGCCCCGCGAACGCCCCGCCGCCGTCCGGGCCTCGCTGGACGTGCTGCGCGTCAACGTCGAGAGCTACCTCGCCACGCTGGCGCCGCTCTACCCGGCCGGTGCGCCGCCGCAGCGCGCCCAGATCCTCGCCACCGTCGACACCCTGCTCGCCGGGTACGCCAACCTGGTCACCACGGCCGCCGGCTTCGGCATGGTCCGCAGCGGCTGGGGCGAACTCGCGATGTGGCGCCGGGGCGTCTTCGGCGACGTGCTGGCCGCCGTCGCCGATGCCGCGGACCGGATGACCAGGGCGCTGGCCCAGGCCGACGCGCTGCTCGCCACCTACGACGCGCTGCCGTTCAACACCTCCGCCGCCGAGCGGTTCCGGCTGCTGCAACAGGCCGAGCGGCTGATCGCCACCACCCCCACCACGCCGCTGCCCGCCCTGCCGGCCGTCCTGCGCGGGATCCTGGTGGGACGGCGGCAGGCCTTCGCCAACAAGCTGGCCTCGCTCCGGGCGGAGGCCAGGACCGTCCGCACCACGCTCAGCGGCCTGCTCGCCGAAGTCGCCGGCAAGCTCCCGCTGACCGCCTTCGACCCGACCGACCTCAGCCTCCAGCCGTTCCAGGACCGGGTGGTGCTGTTCTGCCGCGACCTGCTGGACCGTGCGGGCGCGCTGCACACCGACGTCCTCGCCCGGCTGGCCGGCGCCGACCAGGCGCTCGCCGCGTACGACGCGGCCGTCACCGGGCCGGACCAGGTCACGGCGGCGCTCGACGCGCTCAAGGCGCTGCTCGGCCAGGACGCCCTCGCCGTACCGGAGTTCACGCCCGACCCGCAGCTCGCCGCCGACTGGCAGAACGCCGTCACCGCCAGCGGCACGCTCGTCCAGCACCTCACCCAGCCCCCGTTCGGGAGGGACTTCCCGATCGACGACTGGGCGCACGGCGTCGCCCGGGTCCGCGACAAGCCCCGGCTGTGGGAACAGGCAGTGCTGCTGAGCGACGCCCTGCGCGGGCCCGGCGGGCTGCTCGGCTCCCTGCTCGGGTCCGCCGAACCGCAACTGACGCCGATCCAGCTGCCGTTCCGGCCCGGCGACCACTGGCTGGCCATGGAGTTCGCCGACGACACGCCCATCACCGAGGACAAGGTGCTGTTCACCGCCCACTACGCGCCCGACCCGCTGCTGCCCTCCACCACCCGGGTCGGCCTGCTGTTCGACGAATGGACGGAGGTGATCCCCACCGACCGCGAGACCACCGGCATCGCGCTGCACTACGACGGCCCGGACTCCCAGCCGCCGCAGGCCATGCTGCTGGTCGTGCCGCCCGTGCGCACCGGCACCTGGAACACCGACGACCTGATCGCCGCGATCGGCGAGACACTCGACCTGGCGAAGACCCGCGGCGTCGAACCCGAACACCTCGACAACACCGCCTACGCCCAACTGCTGCCCGCCACCGTGATGTCCGCGACCCGGCAGCCGATCACCATCTCCACCGACCTCGCGACCGCCAACCAGCGCTGGAAGGCCGCCCATGCCTGAGCCCCGCATCGCCGACCTGCCCACGGCACTCGCCGGCCGGACGAACCCGGCCGTCGGGGTGTGGAACCGGCTGGAGGGACGGCCCCGCACCACCGACTTCCAGCGCGCCCTGCGGGCCGAACTGCGCGACCCGCTATGGCTGTTGACCCGGCAGTGGCAGCTAGGAGAGTTCCGCGCCACCGACGGCGGCTCACCCGTCACCGCGACGTACTCGATCGCCGGGACCCGGCCCAGCCGGTTCCGCCCCGACGACGGCGCCGCCGAACCACTGCCGGACGACCGGCCGCTGGAAGCCCTCGCCGAGCGGCGCCCGCCGGCCTTCGTGGCGGGAAACGACCCGATCGCCTTCGACCTGCGGCTGGCGATCGGCCGGCGGTGGCTCAAACTGCTGGGCCGCGACCCGGTGCTGGCCAACATCGCGTTCGACTTCCGCGGCCAGTACGTCCGGATGTACCCGATCGCGCTGCCCGACCCGACCGCCGACACCGACGCCCCGCGGGTGTCCGACCCGGAGACCTGGTCCACTCTCCAAGCCGTCGCCGGACGGCGGATGGACGGCTACCTGCTGTACCGGCACATCAAGGGCGGCGGCCACGCCTCCGACGGCATCAACGACATCCTGCACCTGCACTACCCCGCGCTCGACGCCCTCGGCACCCGCCTGGTCGCCTGGTTCGACGACCTCATCGACCAGCCGGACGGCGACGACAGCTGGGACCCGCGCCGCCTCGAACACCGCTTCTCGGTGGCCGGCACCGCCCCCGACGGCACCGAAAAGGTGCTCACCGCGCAGGAGTTCCCCGGCGGCGAACTCGACTGGCACGCCTTCTCGATCGACCCCGACCACCCCGTCGGCGGCGCCGAACCGCCACTCCCGCCGATCAACCGCACCGTCTTCCCCGCGCCGCTGCGCTACGCCGGCATGCCACTGCCGCGCTGGTGGGCGATCGAGGACGGCGGCACCAACTTCGCCGCCGTGTCGCCGGACAGCACCGACCTGGCCCGGCTGATCTTCCTCGAGTTCGCGCTGGTCTACAGCAACAACTGGTACCAACTCCCGTGCGAACTACCGGTCGGCACCCTCGCGTCGATCCAGGGACTCGCCGTCACCGACGTGTTCGGACAGCGGCTGTGGATCACCCCCGCGGGCACCGGCCTGGACGAGAACTGGCAGCGCTGGTCGATGTACACCCTCGACACCATCGACGCCGGACCCGACACCCCCGCCGACACCAGCCTGCTGCTGCCCGCCAGCGTGCCCAAGGTCGCCGACGGACCCGCGCTGGAGGAAGTGTCGCTGGTCCGCGACGAGGCCGCCGACCTGGTCTGGGGCATCGAGGCGACCGTCCCCCGCCCCACCGGCCCGGGCCGCCGGGGCAGCGAGGTCGCCGCCGAGATCCGTGCCTACCACCTGCGCCTCCACCCGCCCGCCCCACCGGACGCGCCGCTCGCGCCGATCGCCTACGAGGCGATGAACTCCGTCCCCGAGCACTGGATCCCGTTCATCCCCGTGCACGTCCCCGGCGACAACCGCACCGTCCAGCTGCAACGCGCCGCCATGCCCGACGTCGTCGGCGTACTGCCGCCCGTCCAGCCGCGGACCTCGCTGCTGCGCGAGGGACTGGACGCCGCCACACCGCACGGGTACTTCGTCAACCAGGAGGAAGTCCCGCAGACCGGCACCCGGCTCTCCGTCGCCTACCACCGGACCCGGTGGCGCAGCGGCCGGGTCTGCGTCTGGCTCGGCGCCCAGCGCGGCGCGGGCCGGGGCGAGGGGGCGAGCGGGCTGGCGTTCGACCTGCTGGTGGACACCCCTCAGGCGCCCGCGAACTGAGGTCGTATCGGCAGTTCGGGCGGTGTTCGTAGGATGGTCATGGCTCCTCCGGGAGGGGATTCGTACCGGAGGGGACCATGGCGGACCAGGCGAAGCGTCAACTGCTCGGGCGGGAGCGGGAGTCGGGGGAGTTGGAGCGGCTGCTGCGCGAGGTGCGCGGCGGGCGCAGCCGGGTGCTGGTGGTGCGGGGGGAGGCGGGGGTCGGGAAGTCGGCGCTGCTGGATCAACTGGCGGGGCTGGCCGGGCAGTTGCAGGTGGTGCGGGCGGCGGGGGTGGAGGCCGAGGCGGAGTTCGCGTACTCGGCGTTGCAGCGGCTGTGCGCGCCGCTGCTGGACCGGCTGGAGCGGCTGCCCGAGGTGCAGCGGGACGCGCTGCGGGTGGCGTTCGGGCTGAGCGGTGGGGCGGCGCCCGAGATGCTGCTGGTCGGGATGGCGGTGCTGGGGCTGTTCGCGGAGGCGGCGGCCGATGCGCCGCTGGTGTGCCTGGTCGACGACGCGCAGTGGCTGGATCTGATGTCGCAGCGGATCCTGACGTTCGTCGGACGGCGGCTGGACGCCGAGTCGGTGGCGCTGGTGTTCGCCGAGCGGGCCGTGGACGGGGCGGGCGACGAGGGCTTCGCCGGGCTGCCGGACCTCGCGCTGGGCGGGCTGGGCGACGCCGAGGCCCGGGCGCTGCTCGACAGCGTGCTGCCCGGGCCGGTGGACGCCCGGGTGCGGGACCGGATCGTCGCCGAGACCGGCGGAAACCCGCTGGCGCTGCTGGAGTTGCCCCGGGGCCTGTCGCCCGCGGAGCTGGCGTTCGGCTTCGGCGGGCCCGGGGCCGGGCCGCTGGCGACCCGGGTCGAGGACGGCTTCCGGCGCCGCGTGCAGGCGCTGCCGGCCGACACCCGGGCGCTGCTGCTGGTCGCGGCGGTCGAACCGGTCGGCGACGGGCCGCTGCTGTGGGACGCGCTGCGGTTCCTCGGCGTCGGGCCGGAGGCGGCGGCGCCGGCCGGGGAGCTGATCACGGTGGGGGCCGCGGTGCGGTTCCGGCACCCGCTGGTGCGCTCCGCCGTCTGGCGGGGCGCGGACGCGACCGCGTTGCGGGCCGCGCACCAGGCGCTGGCCGAGGCCACCGACGGCGGGCGCGACCCCGACCGGCGGGCCTGGCACCGGGCGCACGCCGCGCTCGGGCCGGACGAGGAGGTCGCCGTCGAGCTGGAGTGCTCCGCCGACCGGGCGCTGGCCCGCGGCGGGCGGGCCGCCGCCGCGTCCTTCCTGGAACGGGCCGCCGCGCTCACCCCCGACCCGAAGGGACGGGCGCGGCGCGCGCTGGCCGCCGCGGACGCGTACCTCGCGGCCGGGCTGACGGCCCGGGTGCCCGACCTGCTCGCCGCCGCCGAACTCGGCGCGCTGGACCCGCTCCAGCAGGCCCACGTGCACCGGCTGCGGGCCAGGGTGGCGGCCCTGGCCGGCCCGGAACTCGGTGTGGTGCGGCCGCTGCTGGACGCGGCGGACCGGCTCGGCGCGCTCGACCCGGCCGCCGCGCGGGAGACCGCGCTGATGGCGTTCGGCGCCGCGATCTGGGCCGGCCGGCACGACGACGGGGCGCTGCGGCAGGTCGCCGGGGCGGCCCGCGCGCTGCCGCCCGGCGACGAGCCGGCGGGCATCCTGCTGCGCGCCCTCGCCGCGTGGACCACGGACGGGCCCGCCGCCGCGCACCCGCTGCTGGCGCGGGCGCTGCGCGCCGTCCCCGACATCGACGACCCGGCCCTGCTGTGGGCGGCCGCGAACGCCGCCGCCGAGCTGGGCGACCTCGCGGCCTGGCTGGACGTCACCGAGCGGGCGGTCCGCTCCGCCCGGACGACGGGCGCGCTGTCGATCCTCTCGACGGCGCTGCCGCACCGGGCGGCCGCGCTGGGCTTCGCGGGGCGGCTCGCCGAGACCCGTGAACTGCTGGCCGGGGCGACCGCCGTCGAGAACGGCGCCGGCCTGGCGATGCGCCTGGCCGCGACGGCCGGCATCGGCGCGTACCAGGGCCGGGAACGGCCGGCCCTGGCCGCGATCGGGGCGGCCGAACGGGAGGGCGAGCGGTGCGGCCTCGGCCGGCTCACCGCGACCGCGGCGTGGGCGCGGGCCGTGCTCCACAACGGCCTCGGCAACTACCCGTTGGCGCTGGAGGCGGCGCTGCGGGGCGCGGAGTACCGGGATCTCGCGGTGCACCAGTGGACGTGCGGCGAACTCGTCGAGGCGGCCGTCCGGGCCGGGGACCCGGCCGCGGCGGCCGGGGCGCGGGAGCGGCTGGCCGATTGGGGCCGGGCCGGTACACCGTGGGCGCTCGGCGCGCGGGCGGTCGCCGAGGCGCTGGCCGGGCCGCCCGAGCAGGCCGAGGACCGCTACCGGGAGGCCGTCGGGCACTTCGGGGCGGGCGGGCTCGGCGTGTTCGAGGCCCGGGCCCGGCTGCTGTTCGGCGAATGGCTGCGCCGCCAGAACCGGCGGGCCCTGGCCCGCGACGAACTGCGCGCCGCGTACGAGGAGTTCGCGCGGATGGGCCAGGAGGCGTTCGCCGAGCGGGCCCGGCGCGAGCTGCTCGCCACCGGTGAGACGGTGCGCAAGCGGGCCGTCGGCGGGCCGGAACTGACGCCGCAGGAGGCGCAGATCGCCCGCCTCGCCGCCGCCGGGCACCCGAATGCGGAGATCGGCGCGCAGCTGTTCCTCAGCCCGCGGACGGTGGAGTGGCACCTGCGGAAGGTGTTCGGCAAGCTGGGGATCACCAACCGGCGGGAGATCGAGGGGGCGCTGGCTTTGAGTTGACCGAGCGTCAGCTCATGGCCGCCTTTTCGATGACGCCGGCCACCAGGTCGGGGTGGGAGACCGCGACGGAGTGGGACGCGGCGACCTCGGTGGTGCGGGCGTGGGCGCGTTCGGCCATGAAGCGCTGGGCGGCGGCCGGGATGTTCAGGTCCTGGGTGGTGACGATGTCCCAGCTGGGGACGGTCCGCCAGGCGGCGGCGGTGGCCGGTTCGGTCAGCGCGGCCTGGGCGATCGGGCGCTGGGTGGCGGCCGCCAGTGCGGCCTTCTCGGCGGGGACGTCGGCGGCGAACTGCGCGCGGAACTTGCCCTGTTGGATGTACAGGTCGGTGCCGGTGCTGCCGTCGGGGAGCGGGTACGGCACCGGGTCGAGGGCGCCGGCCAGGGTGGATCCGGGGAACTGTCCGGTCAGTTGCAGGGCGGACTCGCCCGGTGCGGGCAGGAACGCGGCGACGTAGACCAGTGCCTTGACGCGCGGTTCGCCGACGGCGGCGGCGCTGATGACCGAGCCGCCGTAGGAGTGGCCGACCAGCACGACGGGGCCGTCGATGTGGTCGATGACGCCGCGCAGCGCGGCGGCGTCGGAGGCGGGGCCGCGCAGCGGGTTCGCGGCGGCGACGACCGGGTAACCGTCGTGGCGCAGGCGGGCGATGACGCCGTTCCAGCTCGACGCGTCGGCGAACGCGCCGTGCTCCAGGACGACGGTCGGCTTCGGTCCGCGGTCGGCCGCCGCAGGGCCGGCTGTCGCGCCGGTGAGGGCGAGGACGCCCGCGGCTGCGGCGAGGGCCGCGACGAGCCGCCGTCCGCGGCCGTTCTGGGTGATCGACATGGCGACGCTCCTGGCTTCGGTCTTCGGTCTTCGGTCTTTGGTCTTCGGGGGCTTGGGCGTTCACTGTCTCCCGCGCGCCGGGCGTCCGCATCGGTTGGATGACTGCATGGCCACAGAGCGTCGGATGACTGATGTGTTCCAGTCGGCGGGGCGGCGACAGTGTTCGCGCGATTCCCGAAATTCGAGGAGAGACACATGAATCGACGGCTTCTGAGGCTCGCGGCGGCAGGATTCTCGCTGGCGGCGGCCGCGGCCGTCAACGCACCGGCGAGCGCCTCGGCCGGCCAGGCGGGCGGCGCGACGCTGACCGCCTCCGGTTCCGTACCGTTCGCCTGTACCCCGTTCCAGCCCTCGGCGCCGGAGGGTGCCTCGGTGGAGTCGGTGACGGCGACGGCCGTGCCGGCGGGCGCGTTCCAGGTGCCCGGCAGTCCGCCGCTGGGTGGCGGCGTGGTCCCCGACGTGCCGGCGCACTGCGAGGTGACCGTCACGCTGACCCACCCGGGCGCCAACGACCGTGCCAAGGTGCAGATCTGGCTGCCGGAGTCCGGCTGGAACGGTCGCTTCCAGGCGGCCGGCGGCGCCGCGTACGCCGCCGGGAACATCGGCTCGGTGGCCGCGTCCGTCAAGCAGGGCTACGCCGCCGCCACCACCGACGCGGGCGTGGACACCAGTGGCCTGGACAGCAGTTGGGCGCTGGACGGGCAGGGCCGGATCAACGCCGCGCTGCTGGAGAACTTCGCCTCGCGCTCCGTCCACGAGATGGCGCTCGTCGGCAAGCAGGTCGTCGACGGCGTCTACGGCCACACCGCTTTCCACTCCTACTTCAACGGCTGCTCCACCGGCGGCCGCCAGGGCTACATGGAGGCGCAGAAGTACCCGACCGACTTCGACGGCATCAACGCGGCGTCCCCCGCCGTCAACTGGAACCAGTTCGAGGTGGCCACGCTGTGGCCGCAGGTCGTGATGAACGAGCAGCACACCTACCCGACCGCCTGCGAGTTCAACGCGTTCAACCAGGCCGCGCTGAAGGCCTGCGACAAGCTCGACGGCATCGCGGACGGGCTGATCAGCGACCCGAACCGCTGCGACTTCGACCCGCGCCGCCTGATCGGCATGAAGGTGGTGTGCGAGGGCAAGGAGTACACGATCAGCGCCGCCGACGCCGAGGTGGTCCGCAAGATCTGGGACGGCCCGCGCGACAGCCGCGGCAAGCGGCTCTGGTACGGGCTGCCGATCGGCGCCGACTTCGGCCCCCTCGCCGCCAGCACCACCACGGACGGCGTCACCACCGGCGCGCCGTTCATCGTCCCCGCCGAGTGGGTCGCCAACTTCGTGCAGAAGCAGCTCGGGTTCAGCTCGGCGAACCTGACGTACCCGCAGTTCGAGGAGATCTTCCGCAAGGCCCGCACCGAGTTCGACCCGGCCATCGGGACCCGCGACGCGGACCTGTCCGCGTTCCGCGACGCCGGCGGCAAGCTGCTCAGCTGGCACGGCGACGCCGACCCGGTGATCCCCACCGCGGGCACGGTCGACTACCGCAAGCGCGTCGAGGACCGGATGGGCGGCAGCGCGAAGGTCGACGACTTCTACCGGGTCTTCCTGGCCCCCGGCGTCGGGCACTGCGCCCTGAACGGCGCCGACGACATGGCCGCGCTGACCGCCTGGGTCGAGCGCGGGCAGGCCCCCGGCGTGCTGCACGCCACCCTGCCCACCGCCGACGGGCGGAACGTCACCCGGGACGTGTGCCAGTACCCGATGGTCTCCCGCTACGCCTTCGGCGACCCGAACGCCGCGAGCAGCTTCCGCTGCGTCAAGCCCTGACCTGAACGGGGGGCGGGTCGCCGATCCGCCCCCCGTCCTCGGTTGCTTCGGTTGCTTCGGTTGCGGACAAGGAGTGGAAGTGGACAGCAACGATCTCTTCAACGGTTCCGTGGAATCCGCGCCTCGTGCGTTGGTTCGGTCCCCGTCGCCGTTTCGCGACTACGTTCTGCACGACCTTCCGGGGGACCTGGCCGAGGTCGGGCGTGGCGGCCTTTCCTATCGGCAACTGGCGCTTAAGCAACGGGAGTTGGTGAAGGCATTCGGTCTGGTCGGGGACGACCCGCGCGCCGCGCGCGTCACGCAGCTCGACCTGCTGTTCATGCTGGGCGGGTTCGCCCCCGCCGGGCCGCTGGCCGCGCCCCGCGAGTTGACGGAGCTGATCTCCGCGCAGAGCGCGCGGTTCCGCTCGCTGGATCCGCACCTGAGCTACGAGCTGCTGATCGACGTGAACTGCGAGGAGTACCGGCGCTGCGGTGACATCCGGGTGTTCTCGCCCGGCCAACTCGGCACCCTGGAACGGGACTTCTACCTCGGACACTACCTCTCCGAGCCGTGGATCAGGTCCGCCGCGTACGGGCTTCGCGCGCTGATCACCGCGCCGGACGCCGTGAAACCGGTGGCGGTGCTGGACGACGCCGCCCGCTGCGTCGCGGAGTTCACCTCGCACATGGCGAGCTACCGCCGGCTGTCCGGGGAGGCGTTCGGCCGGTTCCGGCACTTCCACATGGGCCACCCCGGCGGTCCGCGCGGCGCGAGCGGGGCGTTCATGCCCAGCGTGCAGCTGCTCGAACTGGCCCTGCTGCCGCCGACCACCGAGTACGGCAGCTACCTGGACCTGGCGATGTCCTACTTCCCGACCTGGTCCCGGCCGGTCGTCGCCCAGTGGCGCAGCGCCTCCAGCCTGGGCATGAACGTGTGGCAGTCGGTGCGGGACGGCAGGCTGGTGCTCGACGGCGCCGGGGCCGAACGGCTGGTCCAACTGATCGACAGGTTCGTCGACTTCCGCATGGTGCACCTCGGCATCACCCGGCGCATGCTGCCGGAGGCGTTCCCGGACCGGACCGGGCTGACCCGCAGGGAGATCGGCGCGCAGGCCGGCGAGCGGGGGGTTCTGAACGCCGAGCACCCCGGCACCTCCGGGTTCAGCGTGCGCGACGTCCTCACGAACGCCGTCCACCGGCTGCTCGAACTCCGCCGGGAAGTCCTTTCGTCCGCATCGGCTCCGGCCAACCAGTAGGGGGCAGAATGTCCGCGTTCCGTGTGGCAGTCGTCGACGCGTTCGGGCCGGCCTACGGCCACATCGACGCCTTCGCGGCGGTCGGCGGCGAGGTCGTCCAGGTGCAGAGCACGCCCGGGCTGCCGTTCGGTGTCGAGCCGGTGGATGCGGCGCGGTTTGCTCAAGTGCTGGTCCACGACGGTGAATTGGACGCCTTGGCCGCGCGGCTGGAGGGGGTCGTCGCGGTGCTGCCCGGACGCGAGACCGGGGTGGAACTCGCCGACGCGCTCTCCGAGAAGCTCGGACTGCCCACCAACGGCACCGAGTTGAGCGCCGCGCGCCGGGACAAGTATGTACAGATCGAGACACTCAGGGCCCGGGGCGTCCCCGCGATGCGGCAGCTCCGCACCGGGGACGAGAGCGAACTCCACTCCTGGCACGCGCAGTTGGGCGGGGTGGCGGTGGTCAAACCGCTGCGCAGCTACTGGGGCGACGGCGTGTCGTTCTGTAACTCGCCGGACGAATCGGTCGTGGCGCTGCGCCGGCTCCGCGGCAGCGGGACGATCCACGGCGAGCCGATCGAGCAAGTGGTGGCCCAGGAGTACCTGGTCGGCACCGAGTACATCCTGAACACCGTCAGCAGCAGGGGCGTTCACCACCTGACCGACGCCTGGCGCACCGAGCGGATCACCGCCAACGGAGTCCGCGACCTGGTCGTCGCCCAGGTGCTGCTGCGCTCCGACGAACCGCCGGTGCCCGAACTCGCCGCGTACGGACGCCAGGTGCTGGACGCGCTCGGCATCCGGCACGGCGCCGCCCACCTGGAGATCAAGCTGACGCCGGACGGCCCCCGGCTGATCGAGGCGGGCGCCCGGATGTCCGGACTCCCGTACTACACCGACCGGTTGCTGGGCGAGGGCCAACTGGAATGGATCGTCGACGCCTACGCCCGCCCCGACCGCTTCCGCACCCGGGCCGGCCGGGCGTACCAACGACGGCACGCGTTCGCCTGGGCCGCACTGGTCGCCCCCGCAGCCGGGCGACTGGTCCGCTACCGGGCCCTCGACCGGATCCGCGAGCTGGAAAGCTTCCGCGACCTCACCGTGCTGCTCGAACCCGGCGCCCCGATCACCCCGACCACCTACGACCGCGGCTACCCGGCCACCCTCACGCTGGAGCACCCGGTGGACGCCGTACTCCAGCGCGACCTCAACACGGTGCGGTACCTCGACGGCGCCGGGATGTACGAGATCGCCTGAATCGGACCAGGGTGCGGTGACGCGCGAGGTTGAACGTCAAGTTGAGGCCAGTTCGCACGCGGCCTCCGGCCGTCACCTCGTACTCCCACTGGTGCTTCAGCGTAAAGCTCCCCCTGCCGGCGGCCGTGATTTGACTGAATGCGCCGCGCACCCGGGGCCGGATCGGGGGAAGCGGATGTGCGGTCAAATGACCGATTTCGAAAGGCGGTTCGGCGCCAATGATGGACAGGGCGCGCCCGCTCCGAAGGGCGGAGAACCGGGCCTGATCCCCTCAGCAACAACGTCCCACGAACGGAAGGTGGTTCATATGTTCACTCCCAAGGCCTCGGCCGTCGCGGCGGCTCTCGTCGCGGCCGTGATCGGCCTCGGTGCCGGATCGGCGCAGGCCGCCGGCTGGCCCCCGTTGCAGCCGGGTGCGCACCTCTACTCGGGCAGCGGCGGGAGCGGCGCGGTGACCGTCGTCGATCTCGACGACTTCGGCACCTGCCACACGCTGTCGGCGCCCGCCCGGTCGGTGCAGGTCGCCTCCGGGGCCGCGTCCGTGGTGCTGTACACCGGCGCGGGCTGCACCGGCGACCACCCGTGGGCCACCGGCTCGCTGGCCCAGTTCGACCTGCCGTGGCCGGCGCTGAGCTACCGGGTGGTCCCGGTCTGATTCCGTCCTGTCGCGGGCGGAACACCTCACATCTCTTTCTCATGCAAGGAGGCCTCGATGGCAGCGCACGAAAACACCACCGGCCGACGCCGTTTCCTCGGTCTGGCGGCGGCCGGGGTCGTTGCCGGCCAGGTTGCCCTGTCCGCTCCGGCGCAGGCGGTCACCGGGCGGGCGGCGGGATCGACGGGCGCCGGGGAGGCGCCGCGACCGGGGGCGGGTATCCGTCCGTTCCGGATCAAGGTTCCGCAGGCGGACCTCAATGAGTTGCGGCGGCGGATCCGGGCGACCCGGTGGCCGGACCGTGAGACCGTCGACAACCGCACCCAGGGTGCGCAACTGGCGAAGATGCGGCCGCTGATGGAGTACTGGGGCAGCGGGTACGACTGGCGGACGCTGGAGCGGCGCCTCAACGACCTGCCGCAGTACATCGTCGAGATCGACGGGCTGGACATCCAGTTCGCGCACATCCGCTCCCCGCACGCGGGCGCGATGCCGATGCTGATGACGCACGGCTGGCCCGGTTCGATCGTCGAACTGCTGAAGGTCATCGACCCGTTGGTCAATCCCACGGCGCACGGCGGGCGCGCCGAGGACGCCTTCCACCTGGTCCTGCCGACCCTGCCCGGCTACGGCTTCTCGGGCAGGCCGACCGGGCCGGGGTGGAACTTCACCCGCATCGCGCACGCCTTCCACGAGCTGATGCTGCGCCTCGGGTACCCGGAGTACGTCTCGCAGGGCGGCGACCACGGCGCGATCCTCTCCGAGGTGCTCGCCGTCCAGCAGCCGAAGGGGCTGCTCGGCATCCACGTCAACATGCCGGGGACGGTGCCGGACGACATCCTGCGCCGGGTGCGCAACTTCGACTCGGCCCCCACGAACCTGTCGGCCGAGGAGAAGCGGGCGTACGACCGGCTGCTGCACTTCTACCGCGACGGTTTCGGCTACGCGGCGATGATGAACCAGACCCCGCAGACGATCGCCTACTCGCTCACCGACTCCCCGGTCGGCATGGCGTCGTACTACTACGACAAGTTCGCGGAGTGGACGGACTCCGGCGGCGAGCCGGAGAAGGTGCTGACGTACGACGAGATGCTCGACGCGATCTCGATGTACTGGCTGACCGGCACGGGCGCGTCGTCGTCCCGGCTGTACTGGGAGGGCGCCCAGGCGGGCGGCGGACCGTTCAACGCGGTGTCCATCCCGAAGCTGCCGGTCGCGGTGACGGTCTTCCCGTCCGAGATCTACCCCGCGCCGCGCAGCTGGGGCGAGCGGACCTTCGGCAACATCATCCACTGGAACGAGGTCGACCGGGGCGGCCACTTCGCCGCCTGGGAGCAGCCGCAGCTGCTGGCCGAGGAACTCCGCACCGCCTTCAGGTCGCTGAGGTAGGACGGCGTCCCCGCTTCGGCCGGGGTGGTCAGAGGCCCAGATCGGCAGCCAGGCAGGAGAACCGGATTGCCTGGCTGTCGGGGTCGAAGGCGGCCGGATCGGTAGACATCTCCGGGCGTTCCTCGACCATGTCCGCGAAGGGGATTCGCTGGGGGAGGGTGCCGAAGCGGGTGCGGCGGGCCTCGGCGACCTGCTCGGGGCCGGTCACTTGTGGGCCGCCAGCCGGTCGGCGTCCTGGACTGCCCGGGCGAATGCGGTCGGGGCCTCCTGGGGTGCGTTGTGGCCGATGCCCGGGAGGACGCGGTGGTCGTAGGGGCCGGTGAAGAGCTGCCGGTAGGCGGCGCCGTCGGTGGAGGGGAGGAACGGGTCGAGGGCGGGGTCGAGGGTGATGGTCGGTACGGGGATGGTGGGCCGGGCGGCGAGCAGTTGTTCGTACTGGTCGTACCGGCGTTCGCCGTCGGCCAGGCCCAGGCGCCAGCGGTAGTTGTGGATCACGATGGCGGCGTAGTCGGGGTTCTCGAAGGCGGCGGCCGTGCGTTCGAAAGTGGCGTCGTCGAAGTCCCAGGTGGGGGAGACCTCGTCCCAGACCAGGCGGCACAGGTCGTGCCGGTTCTGCTTGGTCTCCATGGCGAGGCGGCCGCGGTCGGTGGCGAAGTAGTACTGGTACCACCAGGTGTGTTCGGCCTTCGGCGGCAGCGGGGTGCGCTGCGCCGCGACGTTGGTGATCAGGTAGCCGCTGACCGACACCAGGGCCCGGACCCGCTCCGGCCAGAGGGCCGCGATGATGTCGGCGGTCCGCGAGCCCCAGTCGAAGCCGGCCAGCGTCGCCTGCCGGATCTTCAGGGCGTCCATCAGGGCGAGGATGTCCAGCGCGATCGCGGACTGCTGGGCGTTGCGGGGCGTGGTCGGCGACAGGAACGCGGTGGTGCCGTGGCCGCGCAGGTACGGCACGATCACCCGGTACCCGGCGTCCGCGAGCAGCGGGGCCACGTCGACGTAGCTGTGGATGTCGTACGGCCAGCCGTGCAGCAGGACGGCCACCGGGCCGTGCTCGGGGCCGAGTTCGGCGTAGCCGATGTCGAGCACGCCGGCCTGGACGCGCTTCAGGTCGGTGAAGGCGGTGTGGGTGCCGGGGGCGATGTCCGGGACGGTCGGGGTGGGTGCGGCGGCGGACGCGGTGCCCGTGAGGGCGGTGGCGCCGAGGCCGAGGCCGACCGCGGTGGTGAAGGTACGCCTGCTGATCATGTTCGGTCCTTTCCGAGGGGGGGAGAACGTCATCCGGCGGCGCGGCTCAGCGCGTCGCGCAGCGCCGCCCTGCTGGTGACGCCCAGCTTGGGGAAGACGCGGTAGAGGTGCGAGCTGACGGTGCGCGGCGACAGGTGCATCCGCACGCCGATCTGCTTGTTCGTCAGGCCGCCCGCCGCCAGGTCGGCGACCCGGCGTTCCTGCCAGGTCAGCGCGCCCGGCTCGGGGGCGCAGGCGCGGCGGGCGGCCCGGGCGGCGTGCAGTTCGTCCGGGGCCGGCCGGAGCAGCGCGGTTTCGTCGGGGCGGGAGGCGACCGGGAGTTCGGGCAGGGCGGCGGCGTCGAAGCGCGACGGGAGGTCGGTGCGGACCGCGACCAGCAGCTGCACCGGCCGGCCGGCCAGTCGGCGGCCGACGAAGCCGCAGACGTCGGCGCTGGCCTCGTCCAGCCACTGCCCGTCGTCGAGGACCAGCAGCAGTGGCCGCTGCTCGGTGGCGAGCTCCAGCAGGCGGAGGACGGCGATGCCCATCGGCATGACCGGCGGCGAGCAGCTCCGCAGGCCGCCGAAGACGGAGTCGAACACCGCCCGGGTCCGGTCGTCCAGACGGGCGAGGTGGCCGAGCAGCGGGTGGAGCAGCTGGTGCAGGCCCGCCCAGGGCAGCGCGGACTCCACCTCGGCGCCCGCCGCCCGGACCACGGCCCGGCCCTGCTGCTCGGCCAGCGCGGCGGCGTGGTGCAGCAGCGTGCTGCGGCCGGACCCCGCCTCCCCGCGCAGCACGAGGGCCCCGCCGGACGCGGATGTCACGAACGCGGTGAGTTCGGCCTGCTCGCCGTACCCGGTCATGCCTGATTCCTCCGTTTCAGCCGTCTCAGCTGTCGAGACCGGCCGCGCGGGCCATGTGGGCGGCGTACCAGGCGGGCCAGTCGGCGTCGTGGTGACCGAGCTCCTTCTCCTCGTACTTGCCGTGGGCGGCGGCCGCGTCGCGCAGCGCCGACTCGAGTTCGGCGGCATCGCGGTGCACCACGTGGCTGATCCGGCCCGGGCCACGGACGGTGACCTCCTGCAGGACGAAGACGTTGCCGTCCGGGTCGGCGAACGAGGCGAACGAGCCGTACGAGCGCCGCTCCGGGTGCGGGCCGGCCACCCGGCCGGCGGTGCCCGCGTGGTGGAAGACGCCGCCCGCGTCGTGGAAGACCTCGCTGACCTCGACCCCGGCCGCCACCAGTTCGGCGCGGGCCGCGACCACGTCGTCCACGATCAGGTGCACGCCGCGCTCGGAGCCCGGCGCCGCGTCGGTCACGCCGCTGCCGATGATCAGCGAGGCGGCCGAGCCGGGCGGGGTGAAGTGGACGACCCGGAAGCCGCCGGGGCCGGAGTGGTCGACGTCCTCGCGGAACCCGATCCGGGCGTAGAAGTCCTTGGCCCGGTCCACGTCCGAGACCGGGAGGACCAGAACCTCGATCTTGAACTCCATCATTCGTCAGCTCCCTCTGCTGGTGCGGGAAGCCGCCCTTCGGCCTCCACCGCTCACGATCCCGGGAACGCGGGCCGGTCGAGCCCGTGGAGAACCCTGGCCGGTACCCGGGCACGGGCACGGGCCAGGCCATATGCGGGCCCGGGGGTGGCGTGACGGAGAGCGATAACATGACGGAACGTCAACATGGCGATCGTCTCGGGGAGGACGCGCTGGAGCTCCACTTCACCACCCTCGGCCCCCTGACAGCCCGGCGCGCGGGCCAGGAGCTGCGCATCAACCGGGCCCGGGACCGGGCGGTGCTCGCCGTGCTCCTCGCGCAGGCGGGCCGGCCGGTGACGGTCGGTGAGATCATCGACGGGGTCTGGGGCGAGGAGGGGGACGAGGCGCCCGACCGGGCCGGGGCGCTCCCGGGCAACATGTACCGGCTGCGCAGCGCGCTGGGCGGCGACGGGAACCTCCTGCGGCACGTCGGCAAGGGGTACTGCCTGGACGTCGACCCGGCCGGCATCGATCGGACGGTCTTCCTCTCCGCGCTCGCCGACGCCGCCACCGCCCGCCTGAACTGGCAGCCGCAGCGTGCCCGCGAGCTGCTGACCGCCGCGCTCGACCTCTGGCAGGGCCCGGCCGCCCTGGACGGCGTCCCCGGCCCCTTCGCCGAACACGAACGCCGGATGCTGGCCGGGCGGCGGGACGAGGCGCTGCGCGAACTCGACCTGCCGGTCAGGGAGTTGGGCGCGGGGCCGGGCTCGGGGCCGGTCGAACTCAGGGCGGGTGCCGCCCGGTCGGTGCTGCGGCCCTTCCAACTGCCGCCCGATCCAGGCGACTTCACCGGTCGGGTCGCTCAACTCGCCAGGATCAGCGAGCTGTTGGCCGTGCCAGGGCGGACGCAGTCGCCGCTCGTCACCGTCGCCGGCCCGCCCGGCGCCGGAAAGAGCGCGCTGGCGGTCCGCGCCGCCCACCTCGCGGGCCCCGACCACCCGGACGGGCAGCTGTACGCCGACCTGCACGGCGCGGACGACGCCTCCGGGTACCTGGCGCCGTTCCTGCGCGCACTGGGCGTCGAGGAACAGGCGGTGCCCGCGAGCACCCCCGAGCGCCGTGCGCTGTACCTCCGGCTGCTCGCCGACCGCCGGATCCTGGTCGTACTGGACGGCGCCGGGGGCGTCGAGGATGTCCGGCCGCTGCTGCCCGCCGGGCCGGGCTGCGCCGCCGTCGTGGTCGTCAACGGGACGGCGGGGGAGGGGAGTTCGAGCTCGGTCCAGGTCGGGCCGCTGGCCCCGGACGAGGCGCTGGAGCTGCTCGGCCGGATGATCGGCCGGGAGCGGACCGACCGCGAACCGGAGGCCGCCCGGGCGCTCGCCGCCGCCTGCGGCCACCTGCCCCGCGCGCTGCGGGACGCCGCCGAGCGGCTGGTGCGCCGCCCCGCCTGGCCGATCTCCGCGGTGCTCCCGTCCGGGTTGTCCGCCGACGCGTAAACGCCACCGTTCATCGCGCGTCAATCCGGGCGCCGCAGAATCCGATTGCGACGTGATCATCTGCCCGGAGACGCAGCTTGCGGGCATGGCCGGCCGTCGTGGACAGCACCATCGAAAGGACCGGACCGTTGAGCCGCACCACCGTACGAACCACCCTCGCCGCCGTCGCACTGGCGGCAGCGAGCGTGCTGACCGCCCAGGGCACCGCCCACGCCGTCTACGACCAGCCGACCGCCACCATCTGGGACGGCGAACAGCTCACGAACAACGGCGCGCACATCGACAACCGGGGCGGGTTCGGTACGGCGCGGCTCGTCCTGCAGCCCGACGGCAACCTCGTCGCCTACTACGCGCCGAACAACGACTTCTCGCGCCAGTACCCGACCTGGGCGACCGGCACCGTCGGGTGCGGCGCCAAGGCCGTCATCCGCACCGACGGCAACCTGGTCGTCCTCGACGCGAACGGCGGCCTGTGCTGGGAGAGCGGCACCGCCGGGTACCCGCACGCCCGGGTGACGCTCTGGCGCAGCGGTGACCTGCTGATCACCGACGCCTGCAACCGCACCGTCTTCGAGCGCCAGCCCGGCACGACGTACGTCCCCGGGCAGACGCACGGCGGGATCTACGCGCCCAGCTCGGTCGAGAGCCCGTACGTCGTGATGCCGGTGCCGACCGACTGCTGAGCCGGGCCCGTCACTTCGCACCGCCACGCACCACGCACCACGCACCACGCAGAACCACGCACCACGCACCACGCAGAACCACGCACCACCACGCACCACCCCGTGCCGTCGTGGGTGTCCGGCCGGTCCGGCGCCCGCGACGGCACGGGGGCACCGAGCTCACGGGGAGACCTGACATGGAGACAGCCGCCATCGCCGCCGACGGGGCCGGGAAGGCTGGGATCCGGTTCCGGCTGCTCGGGCCGCTCGCCGGGTGGGCGGGCGGGCAGGGCCTGGCGCTCGGCCGCCGTCAGCAGCAGGCGTTCCTCGCCATGCTGATCGCCGCGCCCGGGCGGGTGCTGACCACCGGTCGCCTCGGGGACGGGATCTTTGACGAGGACAACCCGCCGGGCAACCCCAAGTCCGTGCTCGCCACCCACGCCTACCGGGTGCGCCGGGAGCTCCGCAACCACGCGGTCGGGCACCTGCTGGTCACCGTCGACGGCGGTTACCGCCTGGACGTCCCCGCCGAGGCGCTGGACTTCGTCGCCTTCGACCGCCTGGTCACCCGGTCCGCCGAGGCGCTCGCCGCCGGTGAGCGGCCCCGGGCGCGGGACCTGCTGGCCGACGCGCTGGCCCTGCACGAGGGCGAGCCGCTGGCCGGACTGCCCGGCCGGCACGCCGCCGAACTCCGTCGCCACCTGACCGAGCGCCGGCTGGACGCGCTGGAGACCAAGCTCGGCCTGGACGTCGAACTCGGGAGCGGCCCGTCCTGCCTGGTCGAGCTCGACCAGGCGGTCTTCGCCCACCCCTTCCGTGAGCGATTTCGCGCTCTGTTGATGCTGGAGTACCACCTGTCGGGCCGGCCCGCGGAGGCCCGGGCGGTGTACGAGGACGCCCGGCGGTTCTACCTCGGCGAGGGGCTGACCTGCGCGGACCTGGACGCGCTGCACCGGCGCATCCTCCGCTCCGACCCGGGCCTCGCCACCGCCGCCCGCCCCGCCGCCGCCCGCCCTGCCGCCGCCGACGAACGGCCGACCGGCCCGGCGCCCGCGGTGCCCGAGCAACTGCCCACCCGGCTACCGGACTTCACCGGCCGCCGGGCCGACATCGTCCGGCTCACCGACGCCCTCTCCCACCCGGACCCGGGCGCCGTCGTCATCTCGGCGATCAACGGCCTCGGCGGCGTCGGCAAGACCAGCCTGGCCGTCCACGTCGGACACACCCTGCGGGCGCGCTTCCCCGACGGACGGCTGCACGTGGACCTGCGCGGCGCGCAGCCCGTACCGCTCGACCCGGGCGAGGCGCTCGCCGGCTTCCTGACCGCGCTGGGCGTCGCGGACCGCGACATCCCCGCCGATCTCGCCGAGCGCGCCGCGCTGTTCCGCACCACCGTCACCGGCCGTCGCCTGCTGGTCCTGCTCGACAACGCCGCCACCCCCGAACAGGTCGCCCCGCTGCTCCCGGGCTCCCGGACCTGCGCGGTGCTGGTCACCAGCCGCGGCTGGCTCACCACGCTTCCCGGCGCCCGCCACCTGCCGCTCGACGCGATGACGGCGGACGAGGCGCTCGACCTGCTCGCCGCCGTCGTCGGCCGGGCCCGGATCGACGCCGAACCCGAGGCGGCCGCCGCGATCGTCACCGCCTGCGGCTGCCTGCCGCTCGCGGTCCGGGTGGCCGGCTCCCGGCTGGCCGCCGACCCCGCGCAGTCGCTGGCCGAGCTGGCCGCGAACCTCGCCGACGAACGCACCCGGCTCGGCGAACTCACCCACGAACAGGCCGCGGTGGAGCCCGTCCTCGCTCTCTCCTACGCCCGGCTCACCGAGGAACAGGCCCGCGCCCTGCGGCTGCTCGCCCTGCCCGACGCCCCCGACCTCGGCCCCGCGGACGCCGCCGTGCTGCTCGACCGCGGCCCCGCCGAGACCCGCGAACTGCTGGACGCGCTGGTCGACCTCAACCTGCTCCAGTCGCCCGCCGCCGACCGGTACGGCTTCCACGACCTGCTGAAGGTGTTCGCCCGGCAGCGCGACGGGGACACCCCGGCGGCGGTGACGGCCGCGTTCGCCCGGCTCCTCGACTTCTGCGTGGCGAGCGCCCGCAACGCCGAGAACGCGGCGCACCGCGACCCCGACGGACACGGCTTCGCCAGCATCGAGGAGGCCACCGCCTGGATGCGCGAGCGGACCGCGCTGCACCGCGCGGTGATCCAACGGGCCTGCCGCGACGACGGGTTGTCGCTGGCCCGGACCGTGGACCTGCTGGACAAGATGAGCTCGGTCCTGTTCGGCCGCGGCTACGTGACCACCGTCGCCGACCTGGCCGGGCAGGTCGCCGCCGCCGCCATGTCCCGCGGCGAACGGGACGCCGAGGCACTGGCTCGCTCGGTGCGCGGCGGCATGCTCTGGCACGCCAACTCCTACGCGGAGGCGGGCGAGGAACTGCGCGGCTGCCTGGCGTTGTGCGACGGCCCGGACCGGCTGCGGCTGCGAGCCGACACGCTGAAACTGCTCGGCGCGAACGCCCGCGCGCTGCGGGACTTCGAGCAGGCGGTGCTCTGCCTGGAGGAGGCGGCGGAGCTCTTCCACCGGCAGGGCGACGAGAGCGGCGAAGGGCTCGTGCTCGGCGAACTGGCCTTCAACCACGCCCAGTGCGGACGCCTCGACCAGGCCCGCGCCGCCGCCGAACGGTGCGTCGAACTGACCGGCCGCCAGATCTCGATCCCCGAGTCCATCGGCCGGTACTACCTGGCCCGGGTACTGCACCTGTGCGGCGACCTCGGCCCCGCGCTGGAGCAGGCCGAACACGTGGTGGAGCGCTTCCGCTCCTTCGGCATGCTGGCCTTCGAGGCGGCCACCGGCAGCCTGATCACCCGCATCCACCTGGCGGCCGGCCGCGACCGGGCCACCGTCCGGGCCGCCGAGGAAGCACTGCCGAAGGCCCGGCAGGTCGGCGGCCTGCTGGAGGGCGGGCTGCTGCGTGCCCTCGGCGAGGCGCTGACCCGGCTGGGCCACACCGACCGGGCCCGGATCTGTCTCCAGCAGGCGCTGGGCCACTACCGGCAGCTGGAGCTGGCGGGCGACGCGGCGGAGGTCGAGGAGCTGCTGGGCCTTTTGCCGTGAGGTCCGGCCTGGTGGTCATGCCCATGCTCATCGGATGTCCATCGCGGCCGACGAATCTCTCCCACGTGCCCGGTCACCCCGGCCGGGCCGTCCGAGAGAGGGGACGCACATGTCCATCAAGGGACTCCGCAAGGCCACGCTGGCCCTGGCGACGATGGCGATGGCCGGCGGTATCGCACTGACGGGCGCCGGGTCCGCATCCGCGTCCGTCGGCGGCGGCTGCGCCGGGCCGGACTACCAGAAGGTCTGCATCAGCGACGGGTGGACCCAGGTCAACACCTCGGTGACCACCAACTTCGCCAGCAACAACTGCACCGAGCAGGTCATCATCTGGGACTACACCACCAACACCCAGGCGATCAACACCTCGTTCCCCTGCCGTGCCGGCCAGTTCACCTTCACCTGGGCCCTCTCCAACCCGACCGCCGGCCACGACTACAAGGCCGAGGCCCGCTTCTACTGGCAGCCCGGCAGCGGCTACACCTACCAGACCAGCCCCGACCTGCACTTCTGAGCACGCCCCTGAAGATCTGACCCGACGCTTTCTCCCCCCGGACGCCACTCCGCCCCACCGCCACCCCCTTCGGCGGTGGGGCGGAGCCGTTCAGGACCGGGCAGGGCGGCGGCCGGAGCGCAGGACCAGGGCGAAGCCGCAGGCGAAGGCCGCGAGGGCGAGGACGGGCGGGTGGCCGGACGGGGCGAAGCCGTTGACGGCCAGCCAGGCCAGGGCGGGGAGAGCGGCGGCGAGGCCGCCGAGGAGCAGGGCTGGGGATCGCCCGGTGCTGCCGGTGAGGCCGAGCAGGGGGCGCTGGGCCCGTTGCAGGACGGCGACCAGGGCGACGAGGAGCACGGTCAGGACGGCGAACCAGGCCGGGCGCAGAGCGAACCACTGCCAGGAGCCGATGCCCGGCTGCGGGACGAGACCGGCCGGGTAGAGGGTGACGGCGACCAGGAGCACCGGGACGGGGTGCCACAGGTAGACCGTCATCGCCGCCCGGTTGAGGCGGGTGACCTCGTCCCGTCGCGCCGGGGTGGCCAGGAAACGTTGCGCGGCGGGCTCGGCCGCCAGCAGGAGGCCACACTGGGCGGCGGCGAAAGCGAGCAGGGCGATCGACGGCGGCGTGGTGTTGCCGGCGTGCAGGCCCGCGCCGACCATGTCCACCGGGAACGGGCCCCATGTCAGCAGGACGGTGAGGAGAAGCGTCCCCGCGAGCGCCAGCCCGAGCGGGCGGTGTCCCCGGGTGAGGCTGCCGTCGTGCCAGGCGAACCCCCACTGGTGCATGGCGCCCCACACCAGCACGTAGTTGACGAACCCGACCACCGGCAGCCGCGGACCCAGGATCGCGAGATCCACCAGCGCGGCGGCGGTCGCCATGGCAGCAGGTACGGCGAACCCCCAGCGAGTGTGCGCGGCGTGCAGCGCCGGGGTCAGGACGATCAGCAGCAGGTAGACCGGGAGGAACCACAGGTGCAGCGCCAAGTACCAGCCGGCCTGCGCCAGTTCGCCCGCGTCCGCTCCACCCGCCCAGGCCGCGGCGGCGGCGAGGGCCATCACGCCGACGTACACCGCCGTCGGCCACAGCAGCCGTAGCGCGCGGCGGTGCACCCAGCCCGCCCAGGACTCCTCGCGGTGCGCCGTCCAGGAGGCGGCGTTGGCGTAGCCGCCGACCAGGAAGACGACCGGCATCACCTGGAAGAGGAGGGTGACCCAGCGCCCCCACCCGACATACGCCAGGGCGTCGTGGCCGGTCACCCGCCCGGCGCGATAGGTGAGGTCGGTCAGCAGCCAGTGGCCCAGCACGACGGCGCAGATGGCTGCTACCCGCAGGAGATCCGCGTAGTGGTTGTGGTCGGCGGGGTGGTGGGGCATGGGGTTCGCGCCGGATCCGGGAGGTCTTGGCCCGTACACCTCATTATCCGGCTGCCCCGCAAGGTGTGGCGGGGTGTGGACGCAGGCGGGCGTGAAAACAGGGGCGCGGGGAGACTTGCGCGAGCAGGCGGGTGCGAAACCAGGGCGCGACCAGACCCGACCCGCCCGAAGTGGCCGCAGGTTGCTGCCGAGCTTGCTGCCCGCATCGAACGCGGAGACTCCGGCTTTACGCACGGTTCGGTGATCACCGCCCGATGGTGCAGGCCGAGTTCGGTCTTGCTAAGGCAACCTCGGCGAAGGTGTTCACGGAACTTCGGTGGCGGAAGCTGGTCCGGACCGAGTTCGGCATGGGTAGCTTGGTGACAGACCAGGACGAGCGGGCTGACGACCCGGCCCCGTCCGCTACGGCCCTATCCGGCGGGTTTCGGGAGCAGTGCCGCACGGACGGTGTCCGCGACGTCTGCCGGGGAAGTGGTAGCCAGGTGCCGAACTGTCTGTTCCAGCACGTCTGTCAGCGTCGCAGGCAGGTTCTCGGGGGTGAGCCGGCAAGGTGCGATCCCGGCCCGGAACTCGGGACGATCGAGCGCGGTACGCACCAGTGCTTCCGCCAGGTCGAGCGGCATGCGCTCCCGCAGGGCGAAGGTCAGGTGCAGCGACGGATCAGGATCGTCCGGGAGGCAGTGCGGACTGTGGACCCACCCACGCGGCATGACCAGCGTGTCGCCAGGGTTCAGGTCGAACACCGCGTACGGCTCGGTGTTGTTCCACCGATCTTGCATGTCTGCCGTCCACGTGGTGGGAGACGACAGGTACTCGTCCACCGGGAACTCCACTTCCGGACGCCAGATCGGCCAGCGCTTGCGGCCGTGGAGCTGTGTCACCACGGCAAGGAACTGATCCCAGTGATGCCTGAGCCCCTGCGCTCCGGGCGGGGTGACGAAGCCCGAGACGAACAGCGTGTACCCGGTCTCCGCTTCGATCTCGCGGCACAGCTCGGCCACGTACGGTACTCGCGTTTGCAGGTACCGCAGGTTGACCGTGTGCCCGCCTTCGAACAGCTCCCGCAGCTTCCCGGGACGCATCCTGCCGTCCCGTGAGAACCGTCCCGGGTGAACGGCTTTCCCGTCCTTCACAGCGGCCGTGAACGCGGGGTCCGTCAGCCCGTGGTCGATGTACGCCCCCATGAAAGGCAGCGTGATTCGCTCGTCCAGCTCGGACCCGTCGCGGCGGTACACCGCCGGTTCGACAGGGCAGGCACGTAGCAGTGCCTCAGCCGCTTCGGGGCCGACCAGGGTTGCCAGCGCCATGCAGTCTTCTCCGATCACGAGGGGGGAAGCGGGCAGGGGAGATCGGGCAAGTGCCGGTTCGGACATACGACCACGCACGCGTTGAACATGTAGTCCCCGGGCAGGTAGTGCATCCACACCACGTCCGTGCCGTTGGTGAGCGCGGCAGCCGCGTACTCCACCTTGGCGGAGAGGCCCGGGTGGACCGGGCGGCCGTCCGGAAGCGGCACCGGCGGGTGGCGCTCGAACTCGCCGGCCAGCCACTCCGCAGCTTCCTTCGATTCCCTCCACGTCTGGCCTGCAAGGTAGTCCGGTCGACGCAACAGCCAATGCCCGGTACGCATCGGCGGAATCGTCCGTTCTTCGAACCGGAGGTATGCCTCCTGGTCGGGGCGCCTCATCGCGTCCACCATGTCGCGCCATTCCGTGTTGAATGGGGCGGGCCGCCGCAGATACTCGGCGTGGTACTGGTCGGGCCTGCCGATCCACGGGCCGTAGCCGTGGAAGTGGGCGAGTTCTGTCACTGGGGTTATCCTCCACGGAGCGGGGGGGGGGGGGGGGGGGGGGGGGGGGGGGGGGGGGGGGGGCGGGGCCCCGGGCCGGGGGGGGGGGGGGGGGGGGCGGGGGGGGGGGGCCCGCCCGCGGCGCGGGGGGGGGGGGGGGGGGGGCGGGCGGGGGGGGGGGCGCGCGCCGGGGGGGGGGGGGGGGGGTGGGGGGGCGGCGGGGGGGGGGCCGGGCCCCGCGGGGGGGGGGCCCCCCCCCCCCCCCCCCCCCCCCCCCCCCCCCCCCCCCCGTGGGATTCAGTGGCGCGTCAGCCTGGGACTCAGGCCGCCGTGCCCCGGATGGTGCCGATCCGGTCGGCGAGGGCGTCCAACTCGGCCCCGGTGAAACGGAGCAGCGGCGAACCGTCGCCCAGCTTGCTGTCACCGAGCGCGTAGGCGTCCACCGCGCCCGGGATGGCACCGATGGTCGCGCACGACTCGGACTCGCCGTCGCCGCTGTTGCCGCCGCACGCCTTGGACAGCGCCAGGCCCTCGGCCGGCAGGTCGTACAGGTTGGTCGTCATTTCCCCTCCAAGGGGTGATTGAGTGTCCGGCCAATCGGGTGACCGGCCGGGTGGTGCGCCCGTTCCGCTCGCGGGGTTGGCACGCGACCCAAACGGGAGTTGTTGGGGCTACTCGGTGGGGCAGGCCAGGACATCTGCCCACCGGACAGTGCTGGCGAGTTCGTGCGGTGTCTCGGCCTCGGCACTCGCCGTTCGGTCCCTGCGGCAGCGCGGGCCCGTCTGCGGCGCTGCCATGCTTCGAGCCAGTCCGGGCCGTACGCGCCGCCGATCATGGCGAGCGCCAGAGCGACGGAGCACGCCACCCACCGCACCCCGTCATCCGGTGCCAGCATGGCGAACGCGAGTACTGCGCCAGCCGGCACAGCGCCAAATCCGAGCACCGCAAGGCCCGTCAAGGCAGTCAAGCGGGTCACCGTTCACCCCGCCTTCCCGCCGATGACTGCCGCCATGTCCGCGCGGACCCGTTCGTTGACGGTCGGCTCCCTCACCTTGAGCGGATCGGCCGTCCACGGTTCGCCATTGCCGAACGCCCCGGCGAGCCGCCACTGTTCGCCCTCCACACCGCAGAATTTGCCGAGTCGGCTCGTAGACGTGTCGACCAGCAGTTCGCCGGCGTTCGGGACCGCCTTGATGGCGTGGAGCACCGACGCACCTGCGAGAACGACGAACGCCAACTCCTTGCCGGGGTCAATGTCCAAATTGCCGAGTGCCAACCGAAAGTCGCCCGACTCCGTCTGCTCCACCTTGAGTCCCGGCAGCGCGACACCGATGGACTTGAGCGCACTTCCCAGGTAGTCGCACGCGGTACGCGCCTGCTCGAACTGTTCTGCTCGAAGTTGTGCAAGTAGCTCGTTGATCACGCTGTCCCCGATCGCTCCGAACCGTGCGGGGACACAACTTTGCGTGCCGCAACAGGTCGTCAGACAGGGGGTATCCGCTTGGGGTAGCCAGACCCTTTAGGCCGCTTCCACCTCAGCCATCAGCAGGCGTAGCGTCAGTGACCTTTTGCCTGAGGGGAGTTGACTCAGCGCCGCTCGCGCATACGCCACTCCGCCGACACGATCTCCTGCTTGAGCGAGCATGAGTCCGCGATGTAGCTCAAGATGCGTGGCGAACCGCGGGAGCGAAGGCGGAAGCAACAAGCGTGCTTGCTCCTGAGCGTGTTCGGCTCGTTTCTCCTCACCGAGCCGAGCAAGTAGCAGAGACGAAAAGACGTTCATTCGCCACTCGGGCACCGCGTAGTCCGACTGCTCGTTCGCTGGTGAGGCAACCCGCTCGAAGACGCGCCACCCCTCGTCGTTGAGCTGCAAAGCTGCCCGCCGGTCGCCGCGGATCGCGGCAGCGTGCGCCTTGCCCATGAGCGCGTTGAGTCGGCCGAGGGAGGGACGCGAGTCGATCGCCAAAGCCTGGTCGGCGAGCCGTTCCGCGACCGCCAGCGATGCGCCTTCATAGCCGAGTGCGATCGCAGCACGCCCCCGTACCCATACCCGAGCAGTCTGGTCGTCGGACCGGTCGGCCGCAGCTGCCGCCATGCCGTACCAACCCGTGGTTCTTGCCGCATCGGTGCCAGGGAACGTCTTGGCGAACAGAGTTGCGAGCCGAGCAGCCACCTCCCACATATGCGGGCCGTCGGCTTGCCGCTGTAGCACCACCATGTCCGCGGCGAGACGGCGTTGGATCTCCTCCGCACCGGACGACATGTAGTCCTGGCCGTAGGTGTAGAGCCGTTCCTGCCAGTCGTCCAGGGAGGGCCCGCCGCGGAGAGCAGTCGCGAAGCCGTGGGACAACAAGTCCGAGGCGGTCGCGGGTGCTATGGCTGTCGCGGCAACGTTCGTCAAAAAGGCTCGTCGGTTCACGTCCGCACTCTCAAGAGCGTGAAGGGGCACCTGCAAGGCGGTAGCCAAATGACGTAGCCAAAGCGGGCCAGGCTTCCGTCCCTGGTATCCGTTCTCCCAGCGGCTGATCAACTGCCGCGTCACCGTCGTACGGTTGCCCAACTCATTTAGCCGCGCCGCAAGTTGGTCCTGAGACATGCCCAGGCCACGGCGCAACTCTTCGATCAGACTGCCCACCGCCGTCGTCATGACCGGCAGCCTACGCCGGACCGTGCCGCAAAGCCGTCCACTTGATTCTCCCCAACGGCGTACGCAGCATCTATGCAGCCAATCGCCGCAACTCGACCGCCACGGCGCGTCCGGCCATCGGCATCTGCCCGGTCGCCAGCGGCGGCACCGGCAATCCGGCTACGGTCAACCAGCGCGGCCAGAAGACCCCGGAAGCGACAATGGCCCCGCCTCGACCACCCGCATGGGGAGGACAAGGCGGGGCATGTGCTGTGGCGCGGTTCAACTGCTGGCCGAGCCAGGTTCGTTCAGTCCCAACGGCGGGCACGATCCGCCGGTCCGCCGCCTTCGGCAGCGGCAGGCCGGTCAGGGCGCGGCGCAGGCGCGCGGGCTCGCACCAGCCCCGGCAGGTCGAGTGACCCACGAGGTTGAGCAACAAGCTCAGAGGGCGTTTGATGTGAGCGAATTGCCCTTTGTGCCCTAGTAAGTCCCTCGCCAGGTTGGCGTGGTCTCGTCCGTTATGCGTTTGGTGAGGTTGTCGATCGAGGTGATGTGGATCATGGCTTCGGAGCTGGCCGGGAGGGTCTCGTAGTCGCGGGCGAGGCGCCGCCGCAGCATGATCCATCCCAGGCTCCGTTCGACCACCCACCGCCTTTTCACAACGTGGAATCCGGGGACGTCGGACTTCCGGTGGACGACTTCGACGTCGATTCCGAGGCTTGCTCCGTGCTCGATCATGGCGTTCTTGAAGCCAGTGTCGACCCAGCTCTTGGAGATGCTGGGGTAGGTCTTCTTGGCCTGGTTGAGGAGTTGTATTCCCACGGCATTCTCGGACAGGCTTGCGGCGGTCACGGCAACGGCGAGGATCAGTCCGACAGTGTCGGTCAGGATGCCGCGCTTCCTGCCTACGATCTTCTTGGCGGCGTCTGTTCCCTGGCTGGCCAGAGGCACGTTGGTGGAGGTCTTCACGCTCTGGGTGTCGATCACCGAGGCGGTCGGCTCGGGCCTGCGGCCTTCCTTCACTCGAGCCAGCCCGGTGAGATCGTAGTTCAGTTGGGTGAAGATTCCCTCGTCGCGCCACGCGGCATAGTAGGCGTAGACGGTGCCGTGGCTGGGGAAATCGTGTGGAAGGTATTTCCAGGGGATTCCGGTGCGGTTGACGTAGAGGATCGCGTTGAAGACGTCGCGCAGGTCGACTTTCGCCGGCTGTCCGGTAGGCCTGCGGTCGAGCCGAGCCTTTCTCCAGGACGTCAGAGTCGGCTCGATCAGGGCCCATCGAGCGTCGGACAGGTCGCTGGGGTACGGCTTGCGCTGGGTCATGACACAGGGTCAGCACGAGCATGCCGGAGGATGCAGTTCCGTTGCTGGTTGGGCGATTCCATGACGTCCGCAAACCAGACGGACTTCGAGTCGCAGAAGCGGACGAGACGGGCGGCGGTCCTTGCTGGCAGCTCGGGCAGAATGCCGACTTACCCGGCAAACGTAGCGAAGTCGGTCAGACGCAAGGGCCGCATATCGCACCAGGGCTACCAAAACGCCCACTCAGAGACGCGGGTCGGCCCGGCTCGAGTAGGCGTTGCCAGACCTTTGCGCCTACTGGGAACTGCGCGAAGCGAAAGGACCCGACCGCAAGATCGCAACGCAGGACAATGACCTGCACTTGATCGCGACCTTGCGGACGGGTCTTGCGCTTGTCGCGCAGTTCCCCGCGTCCCTGGTTGCGTACCCGCCTGCGCTCGTCAGCCGTCGAGCTCCGCCGAAGGCAAGGTTGCGCCCGGGACGTCCGCCGGAGCGAGCAGCGCTTGTTCGCCGGGGTACGGGGTCGTCCAGTCGTGGGCCTCGTACCAGGTGAGGTGGTTCATCTGGGACGGGTTGGCGCGGTCGGGGGCGGCGCCGGTGCCGGTGAGGTGTTGCTGCTGCTTCCAGTCGGACCACTTCTGCACGAGGTCGGACTGTTCGGCGGGGACGGTGCCGGTCGCGGCGCGGGCGGCGGCCGGGTTCTGGGTGGCGGGGACGTCGAGGCCGCAGGAGGGGGCGGTGGCGAGGCCGTTGGTGAGGGAGGTGCGGTTGGGCTGGACGTTGAAGGGGGTGAGGTCGGGGGTGCTGGTGAAGGCCGAGGCCATGGGGGTGGCCGCGGTGTCCTTCTGGTTCATCGGCTTGATGCCGAGGATCTGTTCGATGGTGCGGATCATGTTGATCTGCGAGTAGTAGTGGCTGTCGACGACGCCGCGCTGGGCGTAGGGGCTGATGATCTGGATGGGGGCGCGGTGGCCGTCGACGTGGTCGAGGCCGGCCTGGGAGTCGTCCTCGACGACGAAGATCGCCGAGTCCTTCCAGTACTGGCTGTGGGTGATCTTGTCGACGATCTGGCCGACCGCGAGGTCGTTGTCCGCGACCTGGGCGGCGCCGTTGGCGGGGCCGCCGGTGTGGTCGCTGGAGAGCCAGAGCATGTTGAGGTTGGCGGGACCGTTCTTCTCGAAGTCCTGCTGCCAGATCTGCGCGCGGTAGATGTCGGGAACGCTGGTGTCGAACATCGGGAAGCCGGGCACCGAGACGCTGTTCAGCGAGGGGATCGGCGAGGACGAGTTCAGCTTGTACGCCGAGGGGTTGCCGGTGGTCTGCATGGTCTTGGCGTCGCAGTACAGGTTCTGCCAGGTCGCGTCGGCCGGCTTGGTGAGGAACTGGTGGAACTCGCCGAAGTCCCGCACGCTCTTGCCGGACGCCTGGGCGCCGCTCCACAGGGTGCCGCTGGCCTGGTGGCCGAGGGCGTCGTCCTCGGTGTCGTAGCTGCGGATGTACTCGCCGGCCGAGGACTCGGTGTACTCCGGGTTGTCCGCCTGCATCAGCCAGTTGTGGCCCTCGGCGGAGTTGGTGCCGATGTCGTACGTGTTGTCGTACAGGCCGAACTGCTGGGCGAGTGCGTGCTGGTTGGGCGTCACGTTCTGGCCGAACTGGGCCAGCGACGGGTCGCCGTTGCCCTGCGGCAGGTCGCCGAAGAGCTGGTCGTAGGTGCGGTTCTCCTTGACGATCAGGAAGACGTGCTTGATCGTCGACGGGTCGCCGATCCTGTTGGGGACGGGCACGGCCTTGGCCTTGTCACCGGTGGCGAGCTTGGCCGCGTTGTTGGTCCAGTTGTTCTGCGCGAAGACCTTGCCGGTCTGCTTCCGGATCTCCTTGTCGCTGGGCAGGGCGAACCGCACCACGCTGGAGGTGGTGTCGTGGGTGCCGTGCGCGCCGTCCACCCGGCGGGCGTCGATGCCGCGGGTGTTGGAGACCAGGATCTGGTTGCCGGACGAGGAGATCTCGGAGGGGAAGTAGTCCGTCGGCAGCAGGCCGACGTAACTGGCGGGCTCCTGCGGGCCGCTGTACCGGTAGACGGCTACCGCGTTGGCCCGGCCGAGGGTCACCAGCAGGTGGCCGTCGTCGGTGAGGGTCACCGCGTTGGGCTCGTAGCCGATCGAGGCCTCGGACCAGGGCCGGGTGGCGATGGTCTGGACGACCTTGTCGTTCCGGGTGTCGATCACCGAGACGCTGTTGCCGGCGGTGTTGGTGACGAACACCGCGCCGTTCTTGGCGTACACGGCGGTCGGGTGCAGGCCGACGTCGATGCTCGCCGGGGCGGCGGACGGGTTCGCCAGGTCGATCACGCTGACCGTGCCGGAGGTGGTGGCGGCGGTGTTCGGGTCGGCGGGCACCTGGGTGCCGTACGAGTTGACGGTGTTTTCGCCGGGCTGCGCCGGGCGGCCGCCCTCGTTGCTGACGTACAGCTTGCCGCCGGCCTGGACCAGGCCGCGCGGGGCGTTGCCGACGGCCCAGCTCTGCTTGACGGTGCCGCTCGCGGTGTCGATCGCCACCACCCGGTTCTGGCCGTTGACCGCCGCGTACGCGGTCGCGCCGTCCGCCGAGAACACCAGGCCGGCCACCAGCGCGCGCTGCGAGCCGGTCTTGGCGATCTTGACGACGACCGGGTTGGTGACGCTGCCGTCCGGGTTCACGTCGAACCGGGTGTACCCGTCGGGCTGGCCGAGCCACAGCTGCTTGCCGCCCGGGGAGTACGTCGGGCCTTCCTGGCCCACGTTGTTGCTGCTGATCTTCGGGGTGGACGAGGCGCCGCTGCCGACCAGCTGCTGCACCTTCCAGTTCCGCACGTCCACGATCGCCAGCGCCGCGCCGCCGTCGGTGACCGAGGCCGCCAGGTGGGTGCCGTCCGGGCTCACCGTGGACGACATGATCTTGCCGTTGTTGATGACCAGCCGCTCGCCGTAGGGGGCGAGGTACTGGTTGCTGGAGACCAGTGCGCCCTGGTCGTAGACCTGGCCGACCCGGTTGGTGCCGAAGGTGTCCGACTTGGCCCAGCCGACACCGGCGCCGGCCGCGACGACCACGGCCGTGGCGGCGGCCGTGACCAGCGTCCGGCGGCGGGTCCGGCGGCCGGACGTGCTCGGGGTGTCCTTCACACGACGACGTGTGACCTGCATCGTTACTGTCCCTTCGAAGGTGCCGGAAGCAGCTCGACGTTGCCGTCGAACTGCCAGAGCGGGTTCGGCGCGTCACCGGTGGAGGTGCGTACCAGGAAGTAGCCGTTCACTTCCTTCGGCCCGTCGCCGTCGGCGACGAACCTCCCGTCGGGGGCGATGTCGAGCTGGTAGACGGCCGTCCCGGTGGCCTCGACGCCCGGGAGGTGCCAGGACACGACGCAGCGCCAGTCGTTGCCCGCGCCTTCGGGCTCGACCCCGGTGCTGCCCTTGTCGCACGCCGCCGTGACCTGCAACTGCGCCTCGGTGACGTCGGGACGGTTGAGCTCGGCGGTCTGCAGGCGGTACAGGTGCGCGAAGGCCGTGGCGACCGAACGCTGCACCTTGTCCTGCTCGATGCCGGAGCCCGTCGCCCCGAGTGCCGGGATCAGGACGCCGATCGTGGCGGCGAGCAGGGCGGCCAGCGGCAGCCCGCCGAGGGCGAGCGCGCGGCGGCCGGAGCCGTCGTGCACCGGGTTGGTGAAGTCGCGCCGCAGGAACAGCAGTCGGGCAAGCAGCGTGGCGGCCACCGCCCACACCAGGGAGACCGCGACGCCGATCAGCAGCGGGCCGAGCTGCACCGGGCCCGTGAACAGGCCGTTCCAGGAGACGAACGCGTAACCGGGCAGGGCGAGCCGCACACCGACCGGCAGCGGCAGCAATTGGGCGAGCTGCATCGCCAGCGCCACCAGCGCGGGCAGCAGCAGCCCCATCGGGGAGCGGCCGAGGGCGACCGAACCGAGCAGGCCGATCCCGGCCAGCGCCAGCGTCGGTGCGAGCGCGCACAGCCAGGCCAGCAGGACCTTCAGCGCGGCGTCGCCCGGCGACAGCAGGTGGCCGTCGAGGCCCACCAGCGGATGGTGGCCGACCGCCAGCAGGCCGCCGGCCGAGGCGGACACCGCCAGCCCCGTCACCAGCAGCACCAGCACGGTGAGCGCGGCCAGCGCCTTCGCGGCGAAGATCCGGCGCGGTGAGCGGACCGCGACCAGCAGGTGGCGCCAGGTGCCGAGCCGGTCCTCGGCGGCGAACACGTCACCGGCGACCATCGAGGTCAGCAGCGGCAGTGCCCAACTCCCCGCGAACCCGAGCGTCACCAGCGGCCCCGCCCAGCCCGTGGCGTGCATCCAGCGGCCGAACAGCGTGTCGGTGGGGAGCGTGCTCTGTTGGCTCACGGCGGCGACGAAGGCCGCCGGGGCCAGCCAGCAGGCGAGCAGGAGCACGCGGATGCGCCACTGCGCGAGCAGCTTGAGCAGCTCGAAGCGGTAGGCGCGGGACACCGGCACGCGGGTGGCGGCGGGGGTGGTGGCGGTGGCGGGCGTGCGGGTGGTGGTCATTGGGCGTCCGCCTGCGGCTGGTTGGTGAGGGCGGGGAGGGCGGCTTCGAGTGCCGGGGCGGGCCGGTAGGCGAGCAGTTCGAGGCGGCGGGTGGTGGTCATCGGGCGTCCGCCTGCGGCTGGTCGGTGAGGGCGAGGAAGGCGGCTTCGAGCGCCGGGGCGGGCCGGTAGGCGAGCAGTTCGAGGCGGTGGGTGGTGGTCATCGGGCGTCCGCCTGCGGCTGGTCGGTGAGGGCGAGGTAGGCGGCTTCGAGCGCCGGGGTGGGTCGGTAGGCGAGTAGTTCGAGGCGGTGGGTGGTGGTCATTGGGCGTCCGCCTGCGGCTGGTTGGTGAGGGCGGGGAAGGCGGCTTCGAGCGGCGGGGCGGGCCGGTAGGCGAGTAGGTCGAGGCGGTGGGTGGTGGTCATTGGGCGTCCGCCTGCGGCTGGTTGGTGAGGGCGAGGAAGGCGGCTTCCAGTGGCGACACCACCGGCGCGAGCTCGCGCACGGCGATGCCGGCCTGGACGAGTCGTGTCACCAGGGCGTCCAGCGCGGGTACGGCCGCGCGGATCACGAGGCGGTCGGTGGTGTCGTCGGTGAGGCGGACGCCCGCCGTTTCGGCGGCGACGCGGCGGGCTGCTGTCGGGTCGGAGGTGAGCAGCCGGTGGTCGAGTTCGCGGTTCCGGGCGGCCAGTTCGGTCAGCGGGCCGGAGAACCTTACCCGTCCGGTGGCGAGGACGGTGACCTCGGAGCACAGGGCCTCCAGGTCGTCCATGCGGTGGCTGGAGAGCACGACGGCGCAGCCGTCCGCCGCGAGCCGCCGCAGTACGCCGTGCACCTGGCGCTTGCCGGCCGGGTCGAGGCCGTTGGACGGCTCGTCCAGGACCAGCAGCCGGGGCCGGGTGAGCAGGGCGGCGGCGAGGCCGAGGCGCTGGCGCATGCCGAGTGAGAAGCCGTTCACCCGGTCGTCGGCGACGTCGGTGAGGCCGACCTGGTCGAGTTGCTCCTCGACGCTCGCGGCCCGGCCCTGGAGTGCGGCCAGTGCGGTGAGGTTCTGCCGGGCGGTCAGGGCGGGGTAGAGGCCGGGCCCGTCCACGAACCCGGCCACCCCGTCCGGCGCGGCGAGCGCCCGCCCGACCGGTGTCCGCAGGATCTCCAGCCGGCCCCCGTCGGCGACGGCCAGCCCCAGCAGCAGCCCGAGCAGCGTCGTCTTTCCGGCGCCGTTCGGCCCCACCAGGCCGTGGATCTGCCCCTGCGTCACATCGAGGTCGACGCCGTCGAGGGCGATCACCTCGCCGAAGCGTTTGGTGATCCCCCGGGCCCGGACCGCGAGCGGTGTGTCCATGAGTTTCTTCCCTCCCAAGCCGTTGGAGACCCTAGGCAGTTGACGCGACGCGATCAGGGACCGCTTTCTGAACATTCATGGAACGGAAGGCGAGGACCCGAAGGGGAATTGACGATTCGTCACCGAATCGGTGGACCGGGCCGGAAATCATCCGATGAATAGGCCTTCGGCGACGGGGAGCGGGGCGCCCGGCGGGTGGGCGTCAGCGGGCGCGTGGGGGTGGGGTCATGCGTACGGTGGAACAGGGGTTGCGCTCCGAGCGGGCCTGTGGACCTGGCCGGTTCGGTGATTCCTGGCGTCTGGGAGGACATGCCATGGCTGGTCCCACTCCGATCGTTCCGACCGACAACGTGGCGGGTGTGACGCCGGGCAAGCTCGACGGCGGGGCGTTCGGGGTGACGCCGGACGGTGCGGGCAGCCTGACGCTGTCGCTCTGGGTGCCTGCCGGGCGGCTGGGGGTTCAGCCCGAGCTGGACCTGCACTATCACAGCCGAGGGGGTAACGGGCCGCTCGGTGTCGGCTGGTCGCTGAGCGGGCTGCCCCGGATCACCCGTCGCCGCCGCACCATCCCCGACGAGGGCGCCGACGGGCCGATCAGGTACGACAGCACCGACCCGTTCGCGCTGGACGGTGAGCCGCTGGTCCTGGTGGGCGGCACCCATGGCGCGGACGGTGCCGAGTACCGGACGAAACGCGACACCTTCACCAAGATCGTGCTGCACGACGTGGACACCGCGCCCGACGGGCGCCCGCTCGGCCCGACCTGGTTCGAGGCCTTCCAGAAGGACGGCCGGATCCTGACTTTCGGCGGCCTCGGGCGGGAGGATCTCGGCTCGCGCTTCGAGGGCCTGGCCCAGGTGGTGACGCCGGTCCAGGTGCCGGAGGGGACCCTGCCCGCCGCCGTGCGGGACGCCGTCGCGGTGTCGCAGCAACTGGTCCGCTACGGCTGGGGCCTGCGCAGCATCAGGGACCGCTCCGGCAACGAGCTCCGGATCACCTACCAGGGCTACCCGTTCCGGCCCGACCTGCCGCCGCCCGAACGCGACTTCGTGCCCGTCCGCATCCAGTACACGGGCTCCCGGGGCGGTGGCGTGCCCGCGCTGCGCTCGGTCGACTTCGGGTGGGAGCCGCGCCCCGACCCCGAGACCCGGCTGCTGTCCGGTCTCCCCGTCACCCAGCACACCCGGCTGCGGGAGCTGCGGATGAGCGGCCCGGACCCGACCGCCGCCGACCCGT
Source organism: Kitasatospora sp. NPDC048407 (assembly GCF_043200475.1). Taxonomy (NCBI): domain Bacteria; kingdom Bacillati; phylum Actinomycetota; class Actinomycetes; order Kitasatosporales; family Streptomycetaceae; genus Kitasatospora; species Kitasatospora sp. NPDC048407. The sequence goes on from NZ_JBICXW010000008.1 coordinate 270,063, forward strand.
CGAACGTCGCCCTGCTGCGCCGCTACCTGTTCGCGTACCGGAACACCAGTGTCAGCGGCCGCAGCCTGCTCGCCGGCGTCCAGGAACTCGACGGCGCCGGGATCGCGCTCGGCGGGCACACCTTCGACTGGGAGCTCGGCGGGAGCGGCTTCCAGGAGATCGCGACGGGCATCACCGACATCAAGACCACACCGGCCGGGCGCAGCACGCTCCCCGGCCGGATCCGGGTCGCCGACTTCGACGGTGACGGGCGGGACGACATCCTCTACGTGCCGCGCTCGGATCCGGACCACTTCGCGATCCTGCGTTCCGATCCGGCCTCGCCCACCGGTTTCCTGGACCCGTACTACACCGACATCCCCGTCCCGGCGGACAACGCGGACGGCCGGGTGTACGTGTATCCGGACCCGGCCGGGGACTTCATGAACATCTTCGTCCTCGACGACTCGGCGCAGCCCGGCACCGCAGGGAGCCCGACCTACCGCGTCCACCACGCGGGGATAGACCGCTCGGGCGCGTCGGGCAGCATCGGCTCGTTCTGGGTCTTCCGGGGCCGGGACGTCTTCAACCCGGCGGGTTCGGTGGACGGGCCGGTGGAGGTGGCCGACCTGGACGGCGACGGGCTGCCCGACCTGGTGCACGGCTTCACCGGTGGCGGCGGCGTCGATCCGAACTGGTACCTGCGCGCCAACCTCGGCGGCAACCTCAACTTCGACGTGGAGCAGCCGCTCGGCACCTACCCGTTCCCGCACCTGACGGTCTCCCCGGACGGCGGCAGCGCGACGGCGCTGCTGGTCGACGACTCCGGCACCACCGGCGGGGACCCGCGCTGGTCGGCCGTCGGCGTGACCAGGCAGGCCGGTCAGGTGAGCACCACCGTGGCGCTGGGCACGCTCCCGCGCGGGCAGGACTACCTGTTCGGCGACTTCACCCGCAGCGGTCTGCCGTCCGCGTTCAGCCTCGGCGGCGCACCCGGACCCGCCCCGGCGGCCGTGTCCGACCCGACGCTGACCGAGAACCTCGGCGGCACGTTCGGCCAGGCGGTCCCCGTCGCGCTCCAACTCCCGCAGCCGCCCAGCAAGTTCACTCCCGCACTGCGGGTCATCGACTGGAACGAGGACGGCCACGCCACCGTGCTGGTCCGCACCCGGACCGCCGAGGAACTGGGCGACCCGATGTACGTGCTGCGCTGGAACGGCCAGGGCTTCTCGCAGATCCAGCTGCCGTTCACCAGCAGCTGGGACCAGCAGTTCCCGGAGGGCTTCGACCTCTGCGAGGTGATCGACCACAACGGCGACGGCCTGGACGGCGTGGTGATGTACAGCGACGGCCAGCTGCGCCTGTTCGTCCGCGGCGGCAACCGGGCCGACCTGCTGACCGGCATCACCGACGGGCTGGGCGCCCATACCGCGATCGGCTACCGGCCGATCTCCGACCCGGCCGTGCACACCCCCCAGTACGGGTTCACCTTCCCGCTGCGGGCGAGCACCGGGAAGATCTGGGTGGTCGCCGAGTACCGCGAGGACAACGGCGTCGGCGGGGTGAACACGCACCGGTACACCTACGCGGGCGGCGTCCAGGACGTCACCGGCGCCGGGTTCCTGGGCTTCCGCCGGCGCACGGCCGTGCACGTCGAGACCGGTGTCAGCACCGTCTCGGACTACCTGCCCGACCTGGCCCCGGCCGCCGGCAGCTACCCGCTGCTCGGACTGCCCGTCAAGGAAGTCACCACGACCCCGCTCGGCCACGGCCTCCAGCACCGCGCGAGCATCACGACCAGTTACACCGAGCGGCCGGGCCCGGCGGGCACCGTCCCGTACTTCGTCGTTCCGATCGGCATCGACGAGGAGCAGGTCGTCACCCGCAACGGGGTGCCCACCATGCCGGTGCGGCGCTGCACCACGGCGCAGGACATGGACGCCTACGGAAACCTGACCGTCCGTTCGCAGACCTGGAGCGACGGCAACGCGCTCGCCGTGAAGTCCGCCTACAGCAACGACCCGGTCAGCTGGCTGATCGGACTGTGCACCGAGGTGACGGAGCGCAGCACCAGCCCGAACGGCTCGGCGCAGATCAGACGGTTTGGGTACGAGTACGGCAGCGACGGCCTGCTCACCCGCGAGACCGTCGAACCCGGCGTGCTCGGCCCCGACGGCTGGCTGCCGATCGGCCCCCAGCCGGACGGCGTGCGGACGCTCTACCGGACCCTTGAGCGCTACCCGGACGGCAACCTGCTCCGGGTGACCCTGGAGGAGAGCATCGGCCCGGGCGGCGCGAAACGCTCCGTCCAGGTCCAGTACGACGGCCTGGAGCACCAGTTCCCGGTGCAGATCACCGACGGCCTCGGGCACACGGTCAGCGCGACCCACCACCCCGGGCTCGGCGTTCAGATCAGCAGCACCGACCAGAACGGCGTGCAGACCTTCCGGCAGTACGACGGCTTCGGCCGGCTGCGCGGCGAACTCGCCCCGGACGGCACCCGCACCCTCGCCCACCACCTCGACGTGGGCGGCCGGGCGAGGATCTCGGTGCTGGCCGGATCCGGTGAGGAGGCCCTGTTCGACCACGACGAGCTGGGCCGGGTGGTCACCCGGACGCTCTTCGCACGCGACGACGGCAAGGCCGTGATCCGCGACACCGAGTACGACGCGCTCGGCCGGGCCGTCCGCCAATCGCTGCCGCACTTCGCCGCCGACGCGCCCAGCTGGGACACCTTCACGTACGACACGCTCGGGCGGATCACCGCGCGGACCGGGGCCGACGGAACCAGCGCGGGCTACGAGTACCGAGGCGAGTGGCTGATCGCCACCGACGGCGAGCACAACGCCACCGCGACCCGGACCGACTGCCTGGAGCGCCCGGTCTTCGTCACGGACCGCGACGCCGCGCTGGTCGGGACGGCGACCGCCCCCGCCGGGATGACCGTCGACTACGCGCCGTTCGGCCAGGTCGCGTCCGTCACGGACATCGCCGGCAACGTCACCCGCTACGAAGCCGACCGGCTCGGGCGCCTGATCAGCGAGACGGATCCGGACCGCGGCCACCTCACCTATGCGTACAACGTGTTCGGCGATCCGCTGCGCGACATCCAGGCCGACGGCCACGCCGTCGGCTACGAGTACGACCCGGCCGGCCGGCCCACCGCGATCCGGGACGCCCTCGACGGCGATGTGACGATCGACTGGGACGTGGGCGCCACCGGCCAGGTGACCCGGATCGCGGCGCCGCAATCCGCCGTCACCGTGGTGTTCGGCTACGACGCGATCGGCCGCCCGGTGACCAAGACCTGCTCGGTCGGCCCCAACCGGTACACGCTCACCCACGAGTACGACGCGATGGGCCGCCTCAGCGCCATCGTCTACCCGAAGGCCGGAAACCTCCAACCGTTCGAACTGCGCTACGAGTACGGCAAGTTCGGTCAACTGCTGCGCGCCGTCGACGCCGCCGACCGGCGGGTCTACTGGCAGTGGGTCAACGCCGACGCCTCCGGCCTGTTCGGCGACGACGCACTCGGCAACGGCCTGACCGACCGGCGGATCGAGGACGGCGCCCGCCCGGGCGTGCTCCAGCGGATCCAGACCCTCGACGGCGCCAAGCAGCTGCTGCGCGACACCCGCTACCGGTTCGACGCCAACCTCAACCTGGTCGGACGCACCGACAGCGTGGGCCGGACCAAGGAGGCGTTCGGCTACGACAACCGCCGCCGGCTGCGCCGCTGGACCTGGCGCGGCGACCCCGGGGACCGCAAGGTCCGCTGGGACTACGACGACATCGGCGACATCACCCTGCGCGCCATCGAGGCCGGCCCCGGCACCGACCTCGCCTACACCTACAACCCGGCGGTCGCCGGGCCGCACGCCGTCGTCGCCACCACCCTGGGCGCCTACACCTACGACGCCCGCGGCAACCAGACCGGCGCACCCGGCCGGGCCGTCCGCTACGGCCGCGGCAACCTGCCGACCCGCATCACCCAGAGCGGCCCGAAGCAGCCGCGCGCCGTCGAACTCCGCTACGACGGCGAAGGCAGCCGGGTCCAGACCGTCGACCGGCTGAGCGGCCTGGCCACCGACAGCCTCGACGGACTCTACGAGTACCGGCGCCCGATCGGCACCAAACGGCCCGACGGGCAGCACATCTTCGACATCGTGGTACCGGGACGGCTGGTCGCCCGGCGCACCTGGGTGCTGGCCGCCGGCGCCCGCACCGCCGACCGCGTCGAATACCTGCACGCCGACCACCAGCAGTCCATCGACCTGGTCACCACCAGCCACGGCAAAGTGCTGCACCGCTACGCCTACGACCCCTTCGGCCGCCGCACTGACCCCACCGACCCCGCCCTGCCGCTGGCCGAGCACGACACCCCCCTGCACACCGGGTACACCGGGCAGCGGCACGTCGACGGCTGGTACCTCATCGACATGCACGGCCGCTTCTACGATCCGGTCACCGGCCGCTTCCTCAGCGCCGACCCGCTGACCCCGAACCCGCTGAACCCGCAGTCCTGGAACCGCTACGCCTACGTCGTCAACAACCCGCTGTCGCTGCGCGACCCCACCGGGTTCGACGACGAGCCACCGGACGAGGACCGGACGCCGCCTCCCACCCCGCCGCCTCCCACCCCGCCGCCGGCGCAGCCCACCACTGGCACCGCGCCCCGGCAGCCGGTCTACCGCAGTGTTGTCATCGGGCACCGGCGGCCGCCCGAGCCGGGGCGGGCCGCTGCCGGGGCGGGCTCCCGGCCGCCCGCCGGGCCGACGGCAGCCGTGCCGCCCGGCAGCGGACCTCCCACACCGGGCCCGGTCACGCCACCGCCGTCGCCCCCGCGCAACGACGACGGCAGCGGCGGCGCCGCCCAGGTCGGCCTGCCGCCGAACGCGGGGGTCGCCACGGGCAACCGCAGTCATGCTGGACGACCCCAGCGCGACCCGGCGGAGTTGCTGCTGCGGTGGGCCGACCGACCCGTGACGGCGTACAGCGCGACACCGTTCGGGAGCCGGCAGCGGAACGTGCCACTGATCGGCGTGGGGTCCGTCCTCGCCGGGGTGACCGGCGCCGGTCTCGCCGCGCTGGGGCTGGGCGCCGTCGTGGCGGCCGGGACGGCCGCAGGCGCGGCTTCGGCACCCGGCGGAACGGCAGCCGCCGGGGCCTCGGCCGGAGGCGTCCTGCAACAGAGCGCCGAAACCTGGCTCAACCTGGACCGGATCGTCACCGCGCTCAAGATGGAGCTGCACCACCTCCTGCCCACCCAGTTCCTCCGCGTCTTCCAGGCCGCCGGAATCAACACCCAGCTGTACTGCATCCGCATCCCGCACCTGCTGCACGTCTGGCTGCACAGCCAGTGGAATGCCCTGTGGGCCGCCTTCATCCTGGAGCACGGCGGCGCACCGTCGGCCGAAGAGATCGGCTACTTCCTTGGCGATCTTCTGGAGCGGTTCGAGCTGGAGGGCTTCGAATTCCTGGACTACACGAGACACATCATGTGAGGGAGTTGAGACCACCGTGCAAGGCGACTTCAGCAGTTCCGCCCCGGCCACCCCGGCCGTCACCGCCACCGGCACGGGCGGCGCCGCCGCGATCTCCGCTACCAGCGACGCGGCCATGGCCGTCGAGGTGACCAACAACCGTTCCACGGCGTTGCTCGGCGCAACGACCAACGGGGTGGGCGTGGTCGGCAACTGCCTCGGCACCGGGATCGGCGTCCTGGCTCGCAGTCAGCAGGGCATGGCGGTGAACGCCACCAGCGACAGCGGAATCGCCGTGCTGGCGCAGAGCAGCTCGGCGGCCGCCGTCCAGGGCACCTGCCTGGGCGGCGACTTCGGCGTGGTCGGCATCGCGCCGAACGCCGGAGTGGCCGCGTTCAACCCGAACAACGACCACGCCGCGTACCTCGCGAGCGACTGCTGCGCGGCCTGGTTCACCGGCCCGGTCAACATCGCCGGCAACCTGTTCAAGAGCAGCGGCGGCTTCCGCATCGACCATCCCCTGGCGCCGGCCGAGAAGTTCCTGACGCACTCGTTCGTCGAATCGTCGGAGATGAAGAACGTCTACGACGGGGTCGTCACCACGGAGGCCGACGGCACGGCGAGCGTCGAGCTACCGGACTGGTTCGAGGCCCTGAACCGGGAGTTCCGCTACCAGTTGACCCCGATCGGGGCACCGGCCCCCGAGCTGCACATCGCCGCGGAGATCGAGCACCGCCGCTTCCGCATCGCCGGGGCACCGGCCGGGCTGAAGGTGGCCTGGCAGGTCACCGGCGTGCGCGCCGATGCCTGGGCCGGCGCCCACCGCGTCGAGGTCGAGCAGGCCAAATCGCGGGCGGAGCACGGGCGTTACCTGCACCCGGAGCTGTTCGGGGCCGGACCCGAGCAGACCTTGCGGCCGGGTGGCTGAGGAGTCGACGGAACGCGGCTGCCCGGCCCGCTCGGGTGAGCGGGCCGGGCAGCGGTGGTGCGGGGGTCAGTGCTGGTTGTTGTCGTCACCCTGGTTGTCGTCGTCGCTCAGCGAGCGCGGGTCGATCGACCAGATGCCGCGCCCGAAGGTGGCGGCGTACAGGCGCCCGTCCGGGCCGGTCTTGAGCTGCTGGACCGAGGTGGTGGGCAGGCCCTTGCCGAGCACCTTCCAGTTCTTCTCGCCGGGCGCGCGGTAGAACGCGGCGAGGTCGGTGCCGAGCACCAGCGCGCCGTCCGGCAGGATCTTCACCGAGGTGGCCGGGACGTCGGGCAGGTTGGCCGAGACGTCGGTCCAGGTGGCGCCGCCGTCACGGGTCTCGAAGAGGTGGCCGATGCCCGCGCCGGGGCCCTCGGTCCAGGTCCGGGAGAAGCCGTTGAAGGCGACGAAGACGTGCTGGGCGTCCTTCTGGTCCACCCCGAAGGAGCTGATGTAACGGTTCGGCAGGGTGCCGTCGACCGGCAGGTTCAGCTGGTGCCAGCCGGTGCCGTCGGTCTTGCCGACCGCGATGCCGCGGCTGAAGCCCTGGTTGTTGCAGGGGCCGCACCAGCCCGCGTACACGGTGCCGTCGACGGTGGCCACGGCGGTGGCGAGGTGCCCGGCGCCCAGGTCGTAGGCGTTGCTCCACTCGCTGCCGCTGCGGATCGCGTAGCCCTTGTTCTGCACCCAGACGTGCCGGCCGCCGGCGATCCAGGTGTCGCCGTTCTTCGGGTCACTGGTGATCGGCGCGATGAAGCGGGCGCCGGCGCCGCCGAGCTTCTGGTCGGGCGGGGCGACCTCGTAGGAGGTGGCCTTGCTCGGGTCGTCCAGGGCGGCGCCGTTGTTGACGGCGCAGTTCTGGGTGACCCACATGTCGAGGTAGACGTACTCCTCGGCGATGTTGCAGCCGTTGTTCGGGTCGACCAGGGTGTCGGCGCCGTCGCCGCCGAAGTTGGAGCCCATCACCTTGTCGCCCGCGCGCAGGATGGACTCGCCGTTGTCCTGGAGGCCGCCGGAGACGATGACGCCCTTTCCGGAGCGGTCCGCCGGGTCCTTGCCGATGCCGACCGAGTAGTACTGGAGGGTGTCGATGGTGCCGTCCGCCAGCGACTTCCAGTCCGTGGCGTGCCCGGAGGCGTCGGCCGCGCCGGCGACCGGGCGGCTGTAGACGCCGCCGTCGTTGCCGACGTACACGCTGGGCTTGCCGTGGTACGAGCCGATGGCGACGGCGTGCTGGTCGGAGTGGGTGGTCGGCGAGCAGTCACCGGTCTGCTTGCTCGGGTCAATGCTCCAGCAGGAGAACGGGAAGTTCCAGTACGGGCCGGGGACGGTCCAGCTGGCGCCGCCGTTCTTGGTCTCCAGCACCTCCTCCAGACCCGCGTACACGTGGTCGGGGTCGACCGGGTCGACCTGGAGGAACTGGTTGTACCAGGACTGGATGCCCGGCTGGTAGCCCTCGTCCTGCAGCGCCGAACCGGAGTCCTTGAGCTTGTCCTTGTCCGCGATCTGCGTCCACGGGCCGTACGGGGAACCGGACTTGGAGACGTAGATGCCCTTGAGGCCGGAGTCCGGGTCGGTGCTGGTGAGCAGCGGCGACTGGTCGATCGCGTAGTAGCGCGAGCCGTCCGCCGAACGCGCGAAGGTCACGTTGCCGACGTTCGCCGCGTCCGTCGGCAGCTCGCCGAGCGAACCGACGCGCTGCCAGCTGCCGTCCGCGGCCTTGCTGTAGAAGCCGTTGTAGGTGTCGCCGCCGCGCCAGCCGATCGCCAGGACGACCTTGGACGGGTCCTTGGGGTCGATCGCGATGTCGTTGGCGATGTTCTTGTACGGCGCGGCCGGGTCCTTGGCCTTCGAACCGCCCGGCAGGTAGTCCGGGTTGGGTGCGAACTCCAGCTTCCACGGGCCGGACAGGTCGGTGCTGGAGTGGCTCCACACACCGCGGCTGGTGGCCGCCCACACCTTGCCGCCGCCGAAGCGCAGCGCGTGGATGACGGTCGACTCCAGCTCGGGGCCGCCGACCCGGTTGCGGGGCTCGAACCGGCCGTGCTGCGGGTCGGCGAGCAGGTACACGCCGGTGCCCACGTACGAGGTGGCGCCGGTGTTGGACTCGCCGGTGGCGTACCAGAGCCGCCCGCGCTCGTCGAGGTCCAGCGTGCCGGTCGACAGCGTGGGCAGCTTGTCGGCGATCGGCTCCCAGTTGCCGCCGCCCGTGCGGGAGCGGAACACGCCGCCGTTGGCGCCGCCCGCGTACACGTAGCCGTCGTCGTCGGCGGCGATGCCGGTGATCCGGCCCGTCACGTACCCCGAACCGCCACTGGAGTTGGAGTTGATGTCGCGGTAGCGCGGGTCGTCCGAGTTGTACGGCTTGTTGGTGACGTGGTTCCAGGAACCGCCGGTGTGCGGCAGCGACTGGAGCTGCGCCCAGGCCGCGCCGTACGCACCCGGGGCGATGACGCCCGGGGCGGTGCGGGCCTCGGTGTACTGGGCGACGCCCTCGGCGGAGTTCTCCGCCTCGTCCGCGCCGTCGTCCCCGCCGGCCTCGGCCGCCGCGAACGCGGACCGGCCGGTGACCTTGCCCTGCACCTTCGCGGCATGCTGCTTGCCGCCCTTGGCGAGTTGCTGTGCCTGACGCGGGAGCTCCTTGGTCGGAGCCGGTGCCGCGAGCGCCTGCGAGGTGGTCAGGCCGAGCGCGGTCAGGGCGACGGCGGGCAGCAGCAGCCGTCGGCGTTGCCTCATGGGCACGATGGTGTCCTTCCCGGACGGGTGGGGGTGCGTGTGCGCAGAGCGAAGCTTCGCGGTTCGGCGGGTCGCTGGGAAGGGACTGGAGGCAATGAATGGTTAAAACCCGAACCGTGGACGGGAGTTGAGCGGGCGGCGGTCGGTTCGGGGCGCGGCGCTCCGCACTCCGCCCGGGCCGCGACCGGACAGCGCCGGATTCGGCCACGGAGCCCGAACCCTGCGCCGGCGGGCGGCCGGGAGGGGCGGGTCGGGGGTGGCCCGGCGCTGCGAGCAGGGGGCTTGCCGCCGCCGGGTGCCGGGTGGCCGCGGATCCGAGGTCCTCGCGGGCTGCGACTGGTGTGACTGAGGTGATTGGCGAGATGAATCGGAATCAAATCGTCCGATTGTGAGGGATCTTCACAACGGCTTGTTCTCGCGCTGTGGCGGTCCGGCACCGGCCACTAGCGTCGCTGCTCGAACACACCGGGGGAGAGGACGGACGACATGACGACACCGACCACCAACGAGCAGGACCCGCTGGCCGGGGCGACGGACCTCTACGTCTTCGGCTACGCGCTGATCATGATGGAGCTGACCCGCCGGCTCCAGACCAACACCGAGCAGGTGAACGCGACCCAGGCGCCGGTCAACCAGTTCTGCCAGTACACCTCGCCGCCCACTCCCGAGATGAAGGACGTGGTCCGGCCCAACGTCGACACCCTCTACACCCAGGCCTGGATCGACCTGGCGGACGGGCCGATGGTGCTGACGGTGCCGCAGATGGACGACCGCTACTGGCTGATGCAGCTGATGGACGCCTGGTCCAACACCAGCGAGGACTCGCCCAGCAGCATCACGCCGCTCACCGCCACCAGCACCGACCCCGTGCAGGACATCCCGGTCTACGCCTACGCGCTGACCGGCCCCGGCTGGGAGGGCGAGATCCCCGCCGGCATCAAGCAGGTGACGTTCCCGACCGACACCCTCTGGCTGATCGGCCGCATCGAGCTGCACAACCTCAGCCCGGACGAGGTGCAGACCGTCGTCGGTTACCAGAACCAGATGCGACTGATGCCGCTGAGCGCCTGGACCGACGGCGGCACCTGGGCGGCCCCGGACGGCCACTACGACCCGAACGTGCCCACCACCCCGCCGTCCGAGCTGATCACCCAGTTCAGCGGCACCGAGTTCTTCGCCGAGCTGTCCGCCCTGCTCGAGCACACCCCCCTGGACCCGCCGGACGACAAGACCTCCGCGCTGCTCGCCGACCTCGGCGTCCACCCGCGCGACGAGAGCCGGCTGCCCGACGCCGCCACCCTCGACGCCGCCAAGGGCGCGGCGCTGCCGGCCATCACCAACCACCAGGGGGCCCCGTTCATCAACGGGTGGAAGTTCGCCAAGACCAACATCGGCACCTACGGCACCGACTACCTGCAGCGCGCCAACATCGCCATGTTCGGCCTCGGCGCCAACCTGCCGCAGGACGCGCTCTACCCCAGCACCTTCAACACCTCCACCGATGCCGACGGCACGCCGATCGCCTACACCGTCACCTTCCCCGAGGGCCAGCTGCCGCCGGTGGACGCCTTCTGGTCGCTGACCGCCTACGACGCGTCGAGCTTCCTGGTCGACAACAACGAAAACATCTACGCGATCGGCCACTTCGCGCCCCCGCTGGCCAACGCCGACGGCTCGACCACCCTCTACGTGCAGGCCGAAGAGCCCGCCGACCCCGAGATGGCGACGGCCAACTGGCTGCCCATCCCGACCGCCGGCAACTTCTCCGTCACCCTGCGCCTGTACGCCCCCGTGACCGACGAGATCCTCCCCGACTGGCCGCCGGCGCTCACCCCGGTGCAGCCGCAGGACTGACCCAGCCCTCCCCCCCCAGCCGGTTCCCGCTTCCCCGAACCGGCACCCCTCGCCCGCCGTGCCCCCGCACGGCGGGCACTCCCATATTCTGATACCCCGTCAACTCCAATGCCCTGTACCGGTTTTTAAGCGCCGCTTAGGCGCATGCTCTTTACCCGGACGGTGTGAACCGGAAAGCTGCGACTGGTTCCGCCGGGTGGCGCGATCGCGCGGCCCGGACCACTTCTGGGGAGGACACCGCATCGTGCCGAACGGGAAGAGACGACGGCTGCTGATGTGCGCCGTCACCATCACGGCGCTCGGACTGACCACCTCGCAGGCGATCGCAGCGCCCGCGGGGCCCAAGCCGCAGCCCTGGCCGGTCCGCCAGATGGCCGAACTCGGCCAGCAGCACGCGCAGCAGGTCAAGGCCCGGACGTCCGCCGCCCTCGCGGGCGGCGAGGACCCGGGCGACGAGGCGGAGAACTCCGCCGAGGCCACCGAGCAGTTCACCGAGGCCCGCACCGCGCCCGGCCTGGTCGCGCCGGGCGCGTACAGCGCGGCCTGGGCGCAGCTCCGGTCGCTGCCGCACACCGGCGGGTCCTGGGGCCACGTCACCGACAAGCCGTACAACTCCGACGACCCGCGCTACCGCGACATCGACTCCAACTCCGGTGCCGGGTCCGGTTTTGTCACCGGCCGGGTCACCGGCATCGCCGCCGACGACGGCGGCTACGTGTACGCGGGCGGCGCCAACGGCGGCGTGTACCGTTCCCGGACGGGCGGCGGCCACTGGCAGGCGATCTCGGACAAGCTGCCGTCGCTGTCCACCGGCGCGCTGAGCCTCGACGGTTCCGGCCGGCTCTGGTACGCCACCGGCGAGGCGAACACCGGTGGCACCGCGTACGTGGGCACCGGCGTGTACGTCCTCGCGGACCCGAAGCGCGGCGAGTTCCAGCCCCGCGACCGGATCGGCGGCACCGAGCTGGAGTCGACCGTCATCCACGCCCTGCGCTTCAACGGCGACAAGGTGTGGGCGGCCACCAGCCGGGGCGTGTGGACGCACTCCACCACCGACCTGTCCGGCCCGTGGAAGCTGGAGTTCGCGCCCAACCCGACGTTCCTGCCGGGCGGCGCCGACTCCAAGGTGCCCAACGCCCCGTACAAGAACATCGCCAACGACATCGCCTTCGACCCGAAGGACCCGTCGAAGGTGGTGCTGGCGTTCGGCTGGCGCAGCGGTGACGCCTACAACGGCTTCTACAGCAAGGCCGCGGACGGCAGTTGGCAGCGGCTGAGCTCGCTCGGCGATCTGCCGACCGATGCCGCGGACGTCGGCAACGTCACCTTCGAACGGTCCAAGGACGGCTCGCGCTACTACGCGATCGACGAGTCGCCGACCAAGCTGGCCGGCGATCCGGACACCAACCTGCAGGGCGTGTACGTCTCCAAGTCCGGTTCGCCGCTGGGCCCGTGGACCCTCGTCGCGGACTCGGACAAGCTCAAGGGCTCCGGCTCCGCGCAGCAGGACGACAACTACCACCCGGGCATCCAGTCCTGGTACAACCAGTTCCTCCAGGTCGACCCGAACGACGCCGACCACGTCTACCTGGGCCTCGAAGAGGTCTACGAGAGCCGCAACGGCGGCACCGACTGGACCACCCCCGGCCCGTACTGGAACTTCTACTTCCCGTGCTGGAACATCGACCCGGCCAAGCGGACCTGCTCGACGACCCCGCACTCCGACCAGCACGCCATCGCCCTCGGCAGCTACCGGGGCAGGACCTCCGTGTACGTCGGCAACGACGGCGGCATCTACGGCCGCCCGCTGAACGGCAAGGCCGACCCGTCCGGCCACGCCACCGACTGGACGTCCCTCAACGACGGCTCCATGGACACCCTCCAGTACTACTCGGTGGGCATCGGCAAGGACCCGGCGGACCGCTCCGGCAAGGGCGTCGTCGTCTCCGGCGGCCTCCAGGACAACGGCCAGTCGATCCTGCGGGCCCGCGACAAGGCGATGGGCTCGAACTTCGGCGGCGACGGCGGCGACACCATCGTCGACCCGAACAACGGCTGCAACATCGTCGCGGAGTACGCGTACGCCGAGCTGCGGTCCACTCAGAACTGCGCCGTCAACGACGGCTCCTGGCAGGACGACCCGTCCAAGGCCACCAGCTACGAGATCGCCCCGCCGGACCACGACACCCACGCCGCCCGGTTCATCGCGCCGATGACCACCGACGCGAAGAACCCCGACACCTGGGTGACCGGCGGCCGGCACGTCTGGGTGCAGAACAAGGGCTTCGCGATCCGCAGCGGCGAGGAGTGGAACAGCGCCTACGACCTCGGCGCCGGGCACTACGCCACCGCCGTCGCCGCCTCCGGCGGCACCGTGTACGCCGGCTGGTGCGGTCCCTGCAACAACCAGGGCTTCACCCGCGGCATCGCGGTCGGGAACGCCGACGGCACCGGCTGGCACCAGCTGAACCTGCCCGTGGACGGCACCCTGCCCAACCGGTACGTCTCCTCGTTCGCCGTCGACCTGGCGAACGCGAAGCACGTGCTGGTCGCGTTCAGCGGCTTCTCCCGGGCGTGGAGCGAGGGCCCCGGCGCGGGCTACGGCCACGTCTTCGACAGCCTTGACGGCGGCGCCACCTGGACGGACGTCTCGGCGAACCTGCCCGACGTCCCGACCAACTCGCTGCGCCTGCTGCCGAACGGCGGCCTCGCGCTCGGCACCGACCTGGCCGCGTTCTACCGCGCGCCCGGCGAGAAGAACTGGAAGGTGATCGGCGACGGCCTGCCCACCACCACGGTGATGCAGCTCAGGACCGGCCCCGACGGCCGGCTCTACGCCGCCACCCACGGCCGCGGCATCTGGTCCATCGACCCCGACCGCTTCGGCCGCGTCCACCGCGAGGACGACGACCGGCAGTGACCTCGGCACGCCGGTGCCCGGCCCCGCTCACCCGGGCGGACGCCGGGCACCGGCGTTCTGCGGTCCACGGTCCGCTTCGGCGCTCCGGCGGCATGCGATCTAGCATGAACTGGAAGGTTCGGCTCGATGCCCCGCACCATTCAGGTGAGGAGGCCGTATGGGACGGCCAGGCAGTACTGGCGGATTCGGAGACCTCGGCGGTTATCGGTACCTGCCGATCTCCGAACACGGACTGATCGGCGACCTGCGCACCGCCGCGCTGGTGGCGACGGACGGCACCATCGACTGGTACTGCTGTCCGCGCTTCGACGCCCCGAGCATGTTCGCGTCCGTGCTGGACGCGGACCGCGGCGGCCGCTTCGAACTGGCCGCGGACACGCCGGCCCGCACCCGGCAGTTCTACTTCCCCGACACCAACGTCCTGATCACGCGGTTCTTCGCGGCCGACGGGGTGGCGGAGATCCAGGACTTCATGCCCGTGGTGGACGAGTCCCGCGAGGCGGACCGGCACCGGCTGATCCGGCGGGTGATCTCCGTCCGCGGCACGCTGCCGTTCCGGGCGAAGGTCGCGCCGCGGTTCGGCTACGGGACGCAGGAGCACACCGTCGAGCTCGAGGCCGGCCACGCGGTGTTCCGCTCGCCCGATCTGGACATCGCGCTGACCGCCACCGTGCCGGTCGAGACCGACGGGCGGGACGTGTGGGCGCACTTCAAGCTGCTGGAGGGCGAGTCCGCGGTGTTCGTACTCGACCGGGTCAGCGAGGAGATCGGCCCGCGCGCCTGCCCCAACCGGGAGGCCGAGCAGCAGTTCGAGGCCACCGTCCGGTTCTGGCGCAACTGGCTGTCCCGCTCGCGCTACCACGGCCGGTGGCGGGAGATGGTGCACCGCTCGGCGCTGCTGCTGAAACTGCTCACCTACGCGCCCACCGGCGCGATCATCGCCGCCCCGACCACCAGCCTGCCCGAGCAGATCGGCGGCGAACGCAACTGGGACTACCGCTACGTCTGGGTCCGCGACGCCGCGTTCTGCATCTACGCCATGCTCCGGCTGGGCTTCAGCTCGGAGGCCGAGGCGTTCATGGGCTTCATCTCCGAGTACGGCATCATGCGCGGCACCCGGGAGAGCGGCCCGCTCCAGATCATGTACGGCATCGACGGCCGCAGCGACCTGCCCGAGCAGGAACTGTCGCACCTGGAAGGCTACTCGGGCTCCGCGCCGGTCCGGGTCGGGAACGCGGCCACCGGGCAGCTCCAGCTGGACATCTACGGCGCGCTGATCGACTCCGTCTACCTGTACGACAAGTGGGGTCAGCCGATCAGCAGCGCGCACTGGGACGAGGTCGGCGCCGTGGTGGACTGGCTCTGCGACCACTGGGACCAGCCCGACGAGGGCGTCTGGGAGACCCGGGGCGGCCGGCGTGAATTCGTGTACTCGCGGCTGATGTGCTGGGTCGCCCTCGAACGGGCGATCCGGATGGCCAACCGGCGCGGCCTGCCCGCCGACCTGGCGCGCTGGCAACGGTCCCGCGACGCGATCTACCGGCAGATCATGACCCGCGGCTGGTCCGCCGAGCGCGGCGCGTTCGTCCAGGGCCTGGACGACAAGGTCCTCGACGCGTCGCTGCTGATGATGCCGATGGCCAAGTTCATCTCACCCACCGACCCCAAGTGGCTGTCCACCCTGGACGCGCTCACCGCCGACCTGGTCTCCGACTCCCTGGTGTACCGCTACGACCCGGAGTCCAGCCCCGACGGCCTGCGCGGCGCCGAAGGCACCTTCTCGATCTGCTCGTTCTGGTACGTCGAGGCACTGGCCCGGGCCGGCCGGCTGGAAGAGGCTCGGCTGGCGTTCGAGAAGATGCTCACCTACGCCAACCACGTCGGCCTGTTCGCCGAGGAGATCGGCCGCACCGGCGAGCAACTCGGCAACTTCCCACAGGCGTTCACCCACCTCTCGCTGATCAGCGCCGCCTTCAACCTGGACCGCGCGCTCGGCTGACCGCTCGTACCTCTGTTAGGAGTGCTGACATGGGCACCTACCGCGTCATGCAGGCCACCGCCCCCAACGGCCCGCTGGAGCCGGCCGAACGCGCGGTGCCACCGCCGGGCCCGGGCCACGTTCGCATCGCCGTCGAAGCGTGCGGGGTCTGCCACAGCGACGCGCTCTTCCTGAGCGGCGTGCTGCCGGGCGTGTCCTTCCCCGAAGTCCCCGGCCACGAAATCGCGGGCCGGATCGAGGAGTTGGGCGCGGGCGCCGACATCTTCGGCTGGCAGGTCGGGGACCGGGTGGCGGTCGGTTGGTTCGGCGGCAGCTGCGGCCACTGCCGGCAGTGCCGGGAGGGAGACTTCATCGTCTGCCCCAACCTCAAGGTCCCCGGCTGGGCGTACGACGGCGGATTCGCCGAGAAGGTGATCGCCCCCGTCGACGCCCTGGCCCGGATCCCCGCGAAGCTCGACGCGGCCGACGCCGCACCCATGTCCTGCGCGGGCGTGACGGTCTTCAACGGCATGCGACGCAGCTCCGCCCGGGCCGGCGACCTGGTCGCCGTACTCGGCCTCGGCGGCCTCGGACACCTCGGCGTGCAGTACGCCGCCGCGATGGGCTTCGAGACCGTGGCGATCGCCCGCGGCCACGAGAAAGCCGCCTTCGCCGAACAGCTCGGCGCCCACCACTACCTCGACAGCACCTCCGACACCCCCGTCGCCACCGCCCTCCAAGCCCTCGGCGGCGCCAAAGTCGTCCTTGCCACCGCCGCCAACGCCGAAGCCATGACCGCCACCGCCGACGGCCTCGCCCCCCGCGGCGAACTCGTCGTCATCGGCGCCGACACCGCCCCCCTCGGCATCACCCCCGCCCAACTCCTGATGGCCGGCCGCATCATCCGCGGCCACCCCTCCGGCACCGCCCAGGACGTGCAGGACACCATGGAGTTCAGCCTCCTGCACAACATCCGCCCCATGACCGAGACCGTCCCTCTCGACCAGGCCGAACAGGCATACCAGAAGATGCTCGACGGCCGCGCCCGCTTCCGGATGGTCCTCACCACCGCCTGACGGCGCCGAGGGGCTCAAGTGCGGTGCGGGGCCTGCCGGATGGCGTCGATGACGCGGTGGGCCCAGTCCACCGGGCGGTGGTGGCCGAGGAGGCCGGAGAGGGCCGTCATGCGGGTGCGGCGGTCGGTGGGGGTGGTGGTGAGGGCGTGGGCCAGTTGGGTGACCAGGTCCTCGGGGGAGTGCGGGTCGGTGAGGAGGGCGGCGGGGCCGAACTCCTCGGCGGCGCCCGCGTGGTGGGAGAGGACCAGGACGCCCGGGCGGGGGAGGGCGGCCTGGGCGGCGATGAACTCCTTGGCCGTCAGGTTCATTCCGTCCTGGAGCGACGTCACCCAGAAGACGTCCGCCGCCAGGTACTCGTCCACCACCTCGGCGAACGGGAGGCTGTGCGGGTGGTAGTCGATGGGCTGCCAACTGCCGTGCTGCCAGCGGGCGTTCACCTCGGCGATGCGGCTTTCGAGCTGGGTGCGGGTGGTGTCGTAGGCGGTGATGCCGGGTTCGGGCGGTGGGCAGATCAGGCGGAAGGTCAGTCGGCCGCGGAGCTCGGGGCGGGTGGCGAGCAGGCGGTCGAGTGCGTCGACCTTCTGGACGGGGGCCTTGGCGTAGTCGAGCCGTTCGACGGACAGCACCAGTTGGCCGGTCGGCGGGCGGGGCGCGGGGGTGCGGGTGCGGGCGAGTGCCTCGATGGCGGGGCGGTCGACGCCCAGCGGGTGGACGCCGGTGCGCGGCGGGGAAGGAAGAGCGCGGCGGAAGCGGGACGCGAAGCCGGCGGTGTGGAAGCCGGCCCAGTCGAGGCGGGTGAGGGAGGCGCGCAGTTCGGCGGCGACCGGAAGGGTGGCGAACACCTCGGGCGACGGGAACGGCGTGTGGTGGAACAGCCCGATGCGCAGGTCGGGGCGGGCGGCGCGGAGGAACCCGGGGACCAGCCAGAGGTTGTAGTCGTGCAGCCAGACCGTCGCACCGGGTGCGGCCAGAGCAGTGATGTGCTCGGCGAAGCGGGCGTTGACGGCGCGGTAGACGGCCCAGGCGTGAGGGTCGAAGACGGAGCGTCCCGGTTCGGACATCAGGACCGGCCAGAGGATCTCCTTGCACGCCCGGTGGACGAAGCCGCTCCACTGTTCGGGGCTCAGCGAGACCAGGAAAGGCTGATCGGGGGGTGGTGACGGAGCCGGCGCGGCAGCGACCCAGATGCCCGGTAAGCCGTCGGCGAAGGCGCTGCTCAGGGTGGGCAGGATGCCGTTGGGGCTGGCAGGCGGCCGGTCCTGCGGGGGCGGGCGGTGGTAGCCGACGACGAGCCCTTGGCGGCGCGGCGGCGAGGAGGGAGTCACCCAGCCGAGGGTCCGGAGGGCCGCCAGAATGCCCGCCGCGCCCGGCCGGTCGGGCCGGTGCACCAGCGGGTCGTCGCCGACGGCCGCGTCGAGCGCGGCTTCGGCGCCGCCCACGATCACCCCGTGGGTGCCGAGCCGGAACAGCGACAGGTCGTTGAGCGAGTCCCCGGCCACCAGGATCGACTCGGCGGGCCAGTTCAGCTTCTCGGCCAGCGCCCGGACCGCCCCGCCCTTGGACGCCTCCGGTGGCAGGACGTCGAAGTAGCGGTCCCCGGAGTAGATCCAGGTGAGGCCCAACTCTTGGACGGCTGAAAGGAGTTCGCCGGTGAGGCCGTCCGGCGTCAGGTAGTACGAGCAGCGGCCGTCCTGCGGTACCTCGCTCTGGTACTGGAGTGCGGGGAAGGCACTCAGCGCGGCGCGTACCCGGTGCGATCCCGGCCAGCCGGTGCGCAGCTGCCCCTGCAAGGGTTCGACGGGGGAGAAGTCGGTGCCGTCGAGGACGGTGGCGCCGACATCGGCGACGATCCAGCGCGGGCGCGGGACGAGGGGGTCGCGCAGGACGTCGCGGACCGAGTCCGGGCCGCGGCCGGTGGCGAAGACCACCGTCACTTCGGGGTGGCGGGCGAGTGCTTCGCGCAGCCGGAGCCGGTCGTCGGCGTCGCCGCCGAGCAAGGTGCCGTCCAGATCCGTGACCAGAATCCTCGACATCTGACGGACGCTAACACGACGGCCGGATGTGGTGAAGAGGTCACTTCGGGACACCGGGGCAACTCGGTGATCCGCATCGTAGTTGTGCGCCCTATTGGGCTCGGGGGAGCCGTTCCGGCCGGTTTTCGAGGTCGGCCGCGTGCAGGGCCGCACTGGAGCCCGGGGCGGTGACGGCGGCGGTGCCGCAGGTGGTGGCGATGGTCAGGCAGGTGGGGAGGTCGTGGCCGGACAGCAGGCCGTGGACGAGGCCCGCGTTGAAGCAGTCGCCGGCCGCGGTGGTGTCGACGGCGCGCACCGGTACGGCGGGGGCGTCGTGGCGCTTGCCGGACCGGAGCGCGACGGCACCGTCCGCGCCGCGCTTGACCACCAAGGTCGGTACCAGGGCGGCGAGTTCGGTGATCGCGTCGTCGAGGTCGGTGGCGCCGGTGAGGTGGAGGGCCTCGGCGGCGTTCGGGGTGAAGACGTCGACCTCGGCGAGGATGCGGCGCACCGCCGGGTCCGTCAGGGAGGCCGGGACGTCGTGGCAGTCCTGTACCACCAGCGTGCCGAGCTGTCGGGCGACCTCCAGGGCGGCCAATGTCGTTGAGTCCCAGTGGAGTTGGGGGAGCATCAGGACGCGCGGGCGGTACTGGCGCAGCAGCGGGACGAGCGGTGCGGGCGTCACCTGGTCCTGGTAGCTGACCATGGCCCGGTCGTCCGGGCCGGAGAGGGCGACGGTCAAGCTCCGTACGGGGGACGGGTGGTGGCGGAAGGCTCGCTCGTCCAGGCCCTCCGCGCGGGCCGCCGACAGGACCTCGGCGCTGAAGACGTCCGTCCCGAAGTCGACGCTCCACACCGCCGTGCGGCCGAGCCGGTGGACTGCCATGGCGAGGGTGTACGCGCCGCCGGGGACCAGGGCGAAGCCGTCGGCGAACACCTCGCCGCCCGGTTGGGCCGGGCGTGGCAGGCCGTGGAACACCAGATCCGCGAAGTAGGGCCCCGCGACCAGGACTTCACAGCTGCTGTCGCTCTCCATCGGAGGAGCATACGGGTGGCCGGGGAGCGGACGGGTGGGTTTCGGCCGCCGATCGGGGCGTCTTCGTCCGCCCACGGGCGGGTCCCCGTACAGGCGGCACGCAGCGCGGCAGCATCGCCATGTAGCCGAAAGCAGAGGGAGTGGACATGGCGGAGTGCATGGCGCTGGTGCTCGGGTCGTCCCGGGGGATCGGTGCGTCGACCGCGCGGGCGTTGAGCGCGCAGGGGCATCGGGTGGTGCTGCACGGCCGGGCGCCGAGTGCGGCGCTGGCGGGGCTGGGGAGTGAGCTGGGGGCGCCGACGGCGGCGTTCGATCTGGCGGACGGGGCGGCGGTGCGCCGGGGCGTGGCGGATCTGGTGGCGGAGCACGGGCTGCCGCAGGTGGTGGTGTACAGCGCGGGCGTGAACCGGGTGGTGCCGTTCGAGGACGCGTCGCGCGCGGATCTCGCGGAGGCGTTCGCCGTGAACGTGTGGGGCGCGGTGGGGGTGCTGCAGGAGGTGCTGCCGAAGATGGCCGCGCAGGGCGGCGGGGCGGTGGTGCTGGTGTCCTCGATCCGGGGTGTTGACGGCCTGGCCAGCGACCGCACGGTCTTCTACTCGATGGCGAAGGCCGCCCTGGGCAACCTGACGGTTTCGCTGGCCAAGCGTTTCGCTCCGGCGGTGCGGGTCAACGCGGTGGCGCCGGGGTTCACCGTCACCGACATGGTCGCGACCTGGGACGAGGGCACCTGGCGGCAGGCCCGCGGCAATCTGCTCGGCCGTCCCGCGGAGCCGGACGAGGTGGCGTCGGCGGTGGCGTTCCTGGCCTCGGACGCCGCGCGGCACATCACCGGCCAGACCCTGGTGGTCGACGGCGGGTATGGCCTGGCCGGTAAGTAGCGCGCAAGCGGTGTCACTCGAACGAGTGGCGGCGGGCCCAGCGGCGGGGCGCCGTCGGGCCCGCGGAAGCACCGTGAAGGCCGGTCCGACGGCCGGGCACCGCCCCCTTGGGCCACCTGGCCCAAGCGCCGGACCGGCCCGCCCCGGCCGAACCTAGGCTCCTCGTAGCTCGGCGAACAGCCTTGCGACAGCTGCCAGGGAGGCAGGTGGGAGACATGGACACCGGCCCGACGATCACCGTGTACCTGGGCGCCCGCCCCAACACGCCCAAGGTCTGGACGCTTCAGCAGGCGGTCGGCAAGATGCGCACGCCAGGCGCCGCCTGGACGTACGTGCACACCGGCCAGCACTTCGACCCACGCCTCGGGCAGGGACTCTGCGACGAGCTCGACCTGCACGTGGACCGGTGGCTGCGCTGCGGCGACGCCGCCAGTGACGCCGAGCAGATCGGCCGGCTGTGCGCCCTGGTCGAGCGCGACCTCGACGAGCACCCGGCGGAGGCCGTGGTGGTGGTCGGCGACGTGAACTCCACCGTCGCCGCCGCGCTGGTCGCCGCCCGCCGGGGCACTCCGGTGATCCACCTGGAGGCGGGCCTGCGCTCGCCCGACCGCACCCCCGAGGAGGCCAACCGCCGCATCGTCACCGCCTGCACCGACCACCACCTGGCCACCACCGCCGAGGCCGTGGACGCGCTGCACGGCGAGGGCATACCGGGCGGGTCCGTGCACTTCGTGGGCAACCCCATGGCGGAGTGCCACCTCGCCCACCACGACCCCGACCGGGACGCGGCGACCCTGAACCGGCTCGGCCTCACCCCGGGCACCTACGTGCTGGCCACGCTGCACAAGCCGGCCGCGCTCAGCCACCCCAAGCCGGTGCTGGACGTGCTGCGCGACCTGGCCGCGCACGGCCTGACGCCCGTCCTCCCGCTGCACCCCCGGGCCGCCGGGCATCTGGCCGAGAACGGCCTGCTCGACCGCAGCCTGAGCGAACGGGTGCTGCCGCCGCAGCCGTACCTGGCCTTCGGGGCGCTGCTGCGCAACTGCGCGTTCGTGGTGACGGACTCCGACGGCGTCCAGGAGGAGGCCGCCGCCGCGCAGGTCGCCTGCCTGGCCACGGTGCCCGGCAGTGCCCGCGAAGTCACCCGGGCCGTCGGCAGCACGCACTTCGCGGACAGCTGGCTGCACCTGCCCACCCGGGACATCCTCGCGCTGGCGGCCGGCCGGCCCACCCGGCGGCCGGAACGCTGGGACTCCCGGGTCAGCGACCGCATCGCCACCGCCCTCGACGGCATCCTGCCCGCGCTGCCGCACCGCGGCGTCCACCCGCGCGCGGAGCGCCTGGGCAGCCGGACGCCGCGCCAGCCGCGCGAGTCGCGGGAGTCGCGGGAGTTGCGGCAGTCGCGGCAGTCGCGGGCCCGCACCCGGGCGCGTTCCGGGCGCTGAGCCGGAAACACCGAGAACCCCAGGAGACCGAGCCATGAGCAGAGTTCTGCATGTGCCGTTCACCGGAGCCGATCGCGAATTCGACGACATCGGCCAGGAGATGATGGCGGCGATCGAGAAGGTGTTCCGCTCCGGGCAGGTGATGAACGGAGAGTCCGTGCCGCGCCTGGAGCAGTCGCTGGCCGAGCTCTCCGGCCGCCGCCACGCACGCGTGGTCAACTCGGGCACCGACGCCGTGTACTTCGCCCTGGTGGCGGCCGGAATCGGGCCCGGCGACGAGGTGCTGCTCGGTGACGTCTCGTTCGTCGCGACCCTGCACGCGATCGTCCGGACCGGCGCCACACCGGTGTTCGTCGACGTGACCGACGAGGGCACCATCGACCTCGACCTGGCAGAGGAGGCTGTCGGGCCGCGCAGCAAGGCGCTGGTGGTCGTGCAGCTGTACGGGCGGATGGCCGCGCCCGACCCGGTGGAGAAGTTCGCGCGGGCGCACGGCCTGGCGCTGGTCGAGGACGCGGCGCAGTCGCTGGGCGCCGAGGTGAACGGGCGGCGCAGCGGCACGCTGGGGCTGGCCAGTTGCCACAGTTTCGACGCGATGAAGGTCATTCCCGCACCGGGCACCGGCGGGGTGGTGCTGACAGACGATCCGGCGGTGGCCGAGAGCGTCGAGCAGCTCAGGCACTGGGGGTTCGCGGACGCCGAGAAGCGGCGTGTGGTGCGGCTGGGGCACAACTCGCAGATGTCCTCGCTGACCGCCGCCGTCCTCGCGGTGAAACTCGCCCAGGAGGAAAGGTGGCTGAAGCAACGCCGTGCTACCGCCTCGACCTACTCGGCGGGGTTCGGCGACCTCGGGTGCGGCCTGCCGGAGCACGGCTCGCTGCGCGAGAACATCTTCCACAAGTACGTGCTGCGCACCCCGAAGCGGGACGAACTGGCCGCAGCCCTGCGGGCCTCCGGCGTCGAGACGCTGGTGCACTACCCGTACGCGCTGCACACGCTGCCGTTCCTGGAGCGGCACCCGCACCGGGTGGTCGGCGACGGCCGGGCGAAGAAGCACGCCGCCGAGGTGATCTCGCTGCCGATCCACCCCTACCTCACCGACGAGGAGATCGCCCACGTCGTGACCAGCACCCGCGAAGCGCTGCTCGCGGGCTGAGCTACAGGCGGAGGAGACCATGACCACAACGGACTTCGACGGGCACGTCCGTTACCAGTTCGAGTACGAGAACCCGATCCGCTGCGCCTTCATCGGCGCGGGCGGGCACTCGTACCGGAACGTCTATCCGTCGTTCCAGTACGCGCCGGTCGACCTGCGGGCGATCTGCGACCTCGACGGCGACCGGGCGGCGAAGTACGCGCGGATCTTCGGCGCCGCCCACAGCTACACCGACCACCGGGAGATGCTGGAGCGGGAGCGGCCGGACGCGGTGTTCATCGTGACGGCGTACGACAAGGACGGGCGGCTCCAGGCGGTCGATCTGGCGCTCGACTGCCTGGCGGCGGGCGCGCACGTGTGGATGGAGAAGCCCACCGCGACGTCGAGCGCGGAGGTGGGGCTGCTCCAGGAGGCGGCGCGGCAGGCCGGCCGGGTGGTGGTGACCGGAATGAAGACGGTGTTCTCGCCGGCCATGACCCGGGTGAAGGAGATCGTCTCCGGGGCCGAGTTCGGCGGGCCGTCGTCGATCTCCGTCCGCTACCCGCTGTCGATGCCGGCGTTCGAACGGCGCGACAGCCTGGTGGAGATGAACTGGTTCCTCGACTGCATCTTCCATCCGGCCGCCGTGCTGCTGCACCTGATGGGCCCGCTGGACCGGATCAGCCACGAGTGGGAGGAGCGCACCGGCGCCAGCGTCACCGTGATGCGGTTCGAGTCGGGCGCGATCGGCACGCTGCACCTGACGGCGGGGGAGTCGCCCAGCAGCCCGTCCAGCCGGGTGGAGGTGATCGGCCACAACGCCAACGTGGTGGTGGAGAACGGCAATTCGGTCACCTACTACCGGCCGACGCCGCCCCGTGCGTACGGCCGCACCGGGTCGTACCTGGTGCCGACGGAGGACGCGCCGCTGCACTGGGAGCCCGAGTACTCGTACGGGCAGCTGTACAACAAGAACCTGTTCTTCCTCGGTTACGTCGACGAGATCAGGTACTTCTGCGACTGCGTGCTGAACGGCACGTCCCCCGAACTCGGTTCGCTGGACCAGGCGTTCCACATCCTCCAGCTCTTCGAGGCCTACCGCCGGGCCGAGCCGGGGACGTGGACGACCGTCAAGGTGTAGCGCCCGCTGTCGCGTTCAGGCCCGCCCTGGCCGTTCGGGACGAGGAGAGGCCCCGGACGGCCAGGGCGGCCTTGGCGCGGCCGGCGGAAGGTCAGGCGAGGGTCACCGAGACCGGGAGCTTCTTGATGCCGTTGACGAAGTTGGAGCGGACCCGGGGAACGTCGCCGGCCAGCTCGATGGAGGCCAGGCGCGGGATCAGCTCCTCGAACATGATGCGGATCTCGGTGCGGGCGAGCAGGTTGCCCAGGCAGAGGTGGGGGCTGCCCTTGCCGAAGGTGATGTGGTCGTTGTCCTGGCGGGTGACGTCGAAGTCGTAGGGGTTGCCGAAGACTTCCTCGTCGCGGTTGCCGGAGGCGAACCACATGACGACCTTGTCGCCCTCCTTGATGTTCTTGCCGCCGAGCTCGACGTCGCGCGTCGCGGTGCGGCGGAAGTGGTAGACGGGGGAGGCCCAGCGCAGGAACTCCTCGACCGCGGCGGGGATCAGCGAGGGGTCCTGCTGGAGGCGGGCGAGCTGCTCGGGGTGCTGGAGCAGCGCCAGCATGGAGTGGCTGATGGTGTGCCGGGTGGTCTCGTTGCCGGCCACGACCAGCAGCAGGAAGTAGTTGTCGAAGTCCTGCGCGGTCAGCGGGACGCCGTCCTTCGGGGTCTCGTTGACCAGGCGGGAGATCAGGTCGGTGCCGTTGCCGCCGCGGCGCTGCGCGGCGAGTTCGCGGCCGTAGGCGAACACCTCGAGCGAGGCGGGGGAGCGGAACGGCAGGTCGCGGTACTTCTCGCTCTCCGCGCTGTGCAGCAGGACGTCGGCGTAGTCGGGGTCGGTGTTGCCGATGATCCGGTTGCCCCAGTCGATGAGCTGCTGGTTGTCCTCCGGCGGGACGTCCAGCAGCCGGGCCAGGACGTTGATCGGGAAGTCGGCGGAGACCTCCTTGACGAAGTCGAAGGTGCCCTTGGCGAGCGCGGCGTCCAGCGTGGTGGCGGTCAGGCCGCGCAGGAAGTCGGCGTAGCTGTTGATGACGCTCGCGCCGAACTGCCGCTGGAGCAGGCTGCGCAGGGCGCGGTGGCGGACGCCGTCGAGCTCCAGGATGGAGGCGCGCTTCTTGATCTGGTCGTCGTCGACCTCCTCCAGGTTGACGAACCGGGCGGAGGTGAAGGTCTCGGCGTCGCGGTCGACGCGGGCGATGTCGGCGTGCTTGGTGAGCGCCCAGAAGCCGGAGTTGGGCGCTTCCTCCTCCTGCCAGTGCACCGGGTCCTGGTGGCGCAGGGTGTGGAACATCCGGTACGGGGTGACACCGTCGGTGAAGTTGTCGAGATCGGCCAGGTTCACCTGGTCCAGCGGCATCGGCTCGGGCACGGCACCGGAAACGGCAGCGGTGGTCATGGGAATCGCTCCTCGGCTTACAGGTGGTAGGCGTACTCGGTGAACTCCCAGTCGGTGACGTGCCGATGGAAGCGGGCGACCTCGTCGCGCTTGTACGAGAGGTAGGCGGTGGTGAAGTCCTTGCCGAGCACCTCGGTCAGCGCGGTGTCGGCCTCCAGCGCGTCGAGCGCGTCGGGCAGGGACTGCGGCAGGACCGGGGACTTGGCGGGGTCGTAGCCGTAGCCCTCCAGCGGGGCGGGCGGCTCGTCTCCGGCGATCACGCCGAGCAGCGCGGCCGCGAGGGTGCCGGCGATCAGCAGGTAGGGGTTGGCGCTGGCGTCGCCGAGGCGCAGTTCGAAGCGGGAGCCGCCGCCGCGCTCCGGGGGGATGCGGACCATGGCGCTGCGGTTGTCGAGGCCCCAGTCGATCAGCCACGGGGCGAGGGTGTCGGGGCCGAAGCGCTTGTAGGAGTTGATCGTCGGGTTGGACAGCGCGGCGAGCGCGGGGGCGTGCGCGAGGATGCCCGCGACCGCGTGGCGGGCGGTGGTGCTCAGCCCGTACGGGGCGGACGGGTCGTCGAACAGGTTGCCGCCCTCGTCGTCCGTGCAGGACAGGTGCAGGTGGAAGCCGGAGCCGCCGGCGCCCATGAACGGCTTGGCCATGAAGGTGGCCAACCGGCCTTCGGTGCGGGCCAGTTCCTTGATGGCGGACTTGAAGCGGAAGGCCCGGTCGGCGGCCGACATGGCGTCCGAGTGGGTCAGGTTGATCTCGAACTGCGAGCCGTCGAACTCGTGGTTCCCGCTGGTGACGCCGATGTTCAGCTCGCGCAGCCGGCGCAGGGTGCGCAGCAGGTGGTTGTCGCCGTCGGCGCGCAGGCCCGCGGTGTAGACGACGCCGGAGGCGTCGCTGTAGCGGCGCCAGCCGCGGGCGGTGTCGGGGGCCGGGTCGCACAGGAAGTACTCGAGCTCCGGGCCGACGATCGGGTGCAGCCCGTACTCGCGGGCCCGTTCGACGACGGCGCGCAGCAGGTCGCGGGGCGACTCGGGGGCGGGGCGTCCGGTGGCGGGGTCGGTGACGTCGCCGAGGCAGGTGGCGACGCCGGGCTCCCACGGCAGCGGGGTGAGGGTGTCGAGGTCGGGGCGCACGCAGATGTCGGGCAGGCCCGCGTCCAGGCCGCCGGGGACGGCGACGACGTCGCCCTGCGGGCTGGTGTGGTAGACGGCGCGGCAGAACGCCAGGCCGTGGTCGCAGGCCGAGGGCAGGTGGTCCAGCAGCACGTCCCGGGCCCGTTCGGTGCCGATCAGGTCGGGATAGGTCACCCGGACCACGTCGATGCCCTGGGCGGCCAGCCGCTCCTGGTGGTGGCGGACGGGCGGGGTGTCGGATGCGCTCACCGGTGTCTCCTGTGGGGAAGTGTGGGGCGCCGCCCAGGACGCGCGGGGTACGGGCGCTCGCGGTGCTGGGGGGAGGGGAGCGGCAGGTTCGGACTGCGGTTGGGCGCAGGAACCGCTCGCTGTTGGTGGCCAACCGTAGAGACGCAGGTCACCGGCCCGCAAGGGGTCCGGCACATAAATTTATCCATCCGTATAGCTATTGACCCGGGGCTGGCTGCTTCCTATGTTGTTTGACGCCAAATGACTTTCCGGCGCCCCCTCAGCCCCACCCACCCCCAGGAGGACCGGCCATGCAGGTCGTCGTCGACATGAACAAGTGCCAGGACCACGGCCAGTGCGTCTTCGCCGCCCCCGACGTCTTCTCCTTCGACGAAGCCGGCCGTCTCGCGTACGTCGCCGACCCCGACGAGGCGCTGCGCGCCGACGTCGAGGAAGCCGCCGACGTCTGCCCGCTGCAGGCCATCCGGATCGAAGGCTGAGCCGGTGAACGCCGCACCCATCGTGGTGGCCGGCGCCTCCATGGCCGGCCTGCGCACCGCCGAACAGCTGCGCGCCGCCGGCTGGACCGGCCCGATCACCCTCGTCGGGGACGAGCCCCACGCGCCGTACAACCGGCCCCCGCTGTCCAAGGAAGTGCTGGCCGGCAAGGCCACCTTCGAGTCGCTCGCCTTCCGCCCCCGGGCCGCCGTCGCCGACGTCGAGTGGCGCCTCGGGACCTCGGTGGTCCGCGCCGACCTCGCCCGGCAGATCGTCGAACTCTCCGACGGCGAGAGCCTGTCGTACGCCGCGCTGGTCGCCGCCACCGGCATGCGCTCGCGCCGCCTGCGCTGCCCCGGCCCCACCGCCGGGCGGCACACCGTCCGCACCCTGGACGACGCCCAGGAGCTGCGCGCCGCACTGACCGCGCCCGGCGCGCGGGTGGTGGTGGTCGGCGCCGGCTTCATCGGCTGCGAGGTCGCCGCCACCGCCGTGGCGCTCGGCGCCGCCGAGGTCACCGTGGTCGACCCGCTGCCGCTGCCGATGGCCGGACCGCTCGGCGAACTGCTCGGCGGCGCGCTGAAGCGCCGGCACGAACAGCGCGGCGTCCGCTTCGCGCTCGGCTGCGGCGTGACCGGCTTCGAGGGCGAGGAGCACGTCACCGGCGTGGCACTCGCCGACGGCCGGGTGCTGCCCGCCGACGTGGTGGTGGAGTCGGTCGGCTCGGTGGCCAACACCGAGTGGCTCGACGGCAACGGACTCGACCTCACCGACGGCGTGCTCACCGACCAGCACCTGCGGGTCGGCGGCCGGCCGGAGGTGGTCGCCGTCGGCGACGTCGCCCGCTTCCCCAACGCCCGCTACGACGGAGTGCCGCGCCGCGTCGAGCACTGGTCGATCCCCACCGACACCGCCAAGCACGCCGCCAAGGTGCTCCTCGCGCACCTCACCGGCACCGAGCACGGCCTCGACCCGTTCGCGCCGCTGCCGACCTTCTGGAGCGACCAGCACGACTTCCGCCTCCAGTCGTTCGGCGCCCCCGCCCTCGGCCGCGAGGACGTGCGCGTCCTGGACGGCGACCCGGACGGGGACGTCCTGGTCGGCTACCACCACGGCGAACGCCTGGTCGGCGTCGTCGCCCTCGGCGGCCAGCAGGCCGCGGCCGCCGCCGCCCGCTACCGCGCCGAGCTGCTCAAGCAGCCCGCCCCCACCGCGTAAGGAACCCAAGTGGCCGATGTCCGTGGATACTTCCACCCCAAGACCGCGACGGGCTCCTCGTCGCTGATCCCCTCGCCGCCGTGGCGCTACTCCGGCGACCTGCTCACCATCGAGTACCGCACCGACCCGGAGCGGGTGCGCGAACTGCTGCCCGAGCCGCTGGAACTCGCCGACGAGGACCCCGGCGCGGTCGCGCTGATCTGGGCCGACTGGCAGTCCTGCTCCGCCTCCGGCCGGGAACTGCTCGACCCGGTGCTCGCCCAGTACAAGGAAGCCTTCGCGGTCGTGCGCTGCAAGTTCCAGGGGCAGACGTACTCGCGCTGTGTGTACATCTGGGTCGACAAGGACTTCGCGATCGCCCGCGGCCTGCACCAGGGCTACCCGAAGAAGCTCGGCTCGATCCACCAGACCCGCCCGCACCCCTACGGCCCCGCGCCGCGGATCGAGGCCGGCGCCCGGTTCGGCGCCACCCTCGCCGCCGCCGACCGCCGCCTCGCCCAGGCCGTGGTGACGCTGCGCGAGCCGTCCGAGACCAACGGGTTCGTCAACGGCCACCCGATGGCCCACCACCGCTGGCTGCCCTCGATCGAGAAGGGCCAGGGCCTCGCCCTGGACGAGCTGGTCGCCTCCGGCGCCGCCTCCTTCGAAGCCGGACCGGCCTGGGTCGGCGACTTCGACCTGGACCTGTTCGAGTCGCCCACCGAGGAGCTCGCCCGGCTCGAGATCCGCGAGCCCATCGCCGCCTACTACCGCCAGGTCGGCGTGGTCTGGGACGGCGGCCGGCTGCTGGCCTCCAACACCACCACCGTCGCCGCCGAGTAACTCCCGTGCCCAGCAAGGAAATTGACGCAATGAGCGGACACCTCACCACCGTCGCCGGGGTCACCGTCGACACCCGGCACTGGATCGGCGGCGAACGCGTCGCCTCCGCCGCGACCTTCACCGACCACTCGCCGATCGACGGCACCGTCCTCGGCGAGATCGCCCGCGGCACCGCCACCGAGGCCGAGGCGGCCGTCGCCGCCGCCAAGGCCGCCTTCCCCGCCTGGGCCGCCACCTCCCGCGAGGAGCGCGCCCGCCTGCTGCACGCCATCGCGGACGGCGTCGAGCGGCGGCTGGAGGACCTGGCCGTCGTCGAGACCGCCGACAACGGCGCCCTGCTGCGCTCGCACCGGCGCGGCGTGATGCCCCGGGTCGCGCACAACTTCCGGTTCTTCGCCGACTGGCTGCTGACCCTCGGCCACGAGGACTTCGACACCCGCGGCCACACCAACCACGTCAGCTGGGACCCGGCCGGCCCCTGCGTGCTGATCACGCCGTGGAACGCGCCGCTGATGCTCGCGACCTGGAAGATCGCCCCCGCGCTGGCGGCCGGCAACACGGTCGTCCTCAAGCCCGCCGAGTGGACGCCGATGACGGCCTCGCTGCTCGCCGACATCGCCGCCGAGGCCGGGCTGCCGGCCGGCGTGTTCAACGTGGTGCAGGGCCTCGGTTCGGAGATCGGCGACGCGCTGACCTCGCACCCCGACGTGCGCCGGATCAGCTTCACCGGCTCGGTGCCGACCGCCAAGCACATCGCCGCGTCCGCCGCCGCCAACCTCACCCCGCTCAGCCTCGAACTCGGCGGCAAGTCACCGCTGTTGGTGTTCGCCGACGCCGACCTCGACCTCGCCGTCGACCTCGCCGTCGAGCAGTACGACAACGCCGGACAGGTCTGCCTGGCCGCCACCCGGCTGCTGGTCGAGGAGTCCGTCGCCGAGGAGTTCACCCGCCGCTTCGCCGAGAAGGCCGCCGAGCTGCGCCAGGGCGACCCGCGCGAGCTGCCGACCGACATCGGCCCGAACATCCACGAGCGCCAGCTGGAGAAGATCGACGGCTTCGTGCGGCGGGCCATCGAGGCCGGCGCCCGCGCCGTCATCGGCGGCGAGCGCCTGGCCGGACAGTTCTACGCGCCGACCCTGCTCACCGACGTCGCGCAGGACTCGGAGATCGTCCAGGAGGAGGTGTTCGGCCCCGTCCTGACGCTCCAGACCTTCCGCGACGAGGCGGAGGCCGTCCGCCTCGCCAACGACACCCGGTTCGGCCTGGCCGCCACCCTCGCCACCGGCGACCAGGAGCGGGCCGCGCGGGTCACCGGGCAGCTGGTCGCGGGCACCGTCTGGGTCAACTGCTTCTTCGTCCGCGACCTCCAGGCCCCGTTCGGCGGCTCCCGGCACTCCGGCGTCGGCCGGGAGGGCGGCACCTGGAGCTTCGACTTCTACTGCGACGTCAAGAACACCGTCACCGCGCCGAAGGGTTGGAAGGACCATGGGTGAGATCGTCGGGGCCGGCCTGTTGGCCCACGTCCCCACCGTCGTGCTCCCCGAGGAGATCCGGCGGGAGCTGAACGAGGGCAAGGAGATCACCCTCGTCACCGGCCTGAAGCAGCTGCGCGAGGAGGTGTTCGGGCGCGACGACTACGACACCGTGGTGGTGCTCGACTCGCACTGGGCGACCACCGTCGAATTCGTGGTCACCGCGCAGCAGCGCCGGGCCGGGCTGTTCACCTCCGAGGAACTGCCGC
The DNA here is from genome assembly GCF_043200475.1 of Kitasatospora sp. NPDC048407. Taxonomy (NCBI): domain Bacteria; kingdom Bacillati; phylum Actinomycetota; class Actinomycetes; order Kitasatosporales; family Streptomycetaceae; genus Kitasatospora; species Kitasatospora sp. NPDC048407. Next base: position 301,709 of record NZ_JBICXW010000008.1, read on the forward strand.
GCGGCATGTGCCGGATGCCCTACGACTACCCCGGCGACCCCGAACTCGCCTACAACATCGGGAAGTTCGCCGACAAGCACGGCACCTGGATCACCCCGATCGACGACCCGTACCTGCCGATCTTCTACGCCACCGTCAACCTGTGGAAGTACCTCGGCGAGGGCCTGCCCGACAAGCGCTGGGTGACCATCGGCGTCTGCCAGACCGGCGACGCGGAGGACCACCTGCGCCTCGGCCGCGCGCTGGCCGACGGCATCGCCGCCACGCCCGGCCGCCGGGTGATCGTGATCGCCTCCGGCGCGCTGTCGCACACCTTCTGGCCGCTGCGCGAGCTCCGGGGGCACGAGTCCAGCGACCCCTCGCACATCTTCACCCCCGAGGCGCGGGCCGCCGACGAGCAGCGGATCGAATGGTTCAAGGAAGGGCGGCACGACCAAGTGCTCGACACCATGGACGAGTTCGCCACCTACAAGCCCGAGGCCAGGTTCGCCCACTACCTGATGATGGCCGGCGCCCTCGGCGAGCGGGCGTGCACCGCGAAGGCCCGCCAGTACGGCGAGTACGAGAACTCCATCGGCACCGGCCAGGTCCACCTCTGGTTCGACCGCCCCGAGGACGGCTGGACCGGCACCGGCCTGCCCGCCCCGCGCAATCCCCACAGCCTCGTCTGAGAAAGGCCCCACCGTGCCCGAGTACCGCCGCATCCTCCTCGACGGCGCCGTCGTCGAGACCGTCCGCGACGGCGACGAGCTGGTCGCCGGTGACGGCCGCCGGGTCGCCATCGCCGACGCCCACCACCTGCCGCCCGTGGTGCCGTCCAAGGTGATCGCCGTCCACCTCAACCACCGCAGCCGGGTGGACGAGTTCCAGATCAACCTGACCGACACCCCCACCTACTTCCACAAGCCCACCTCCTCGCTGAACTCGCACGGCGGCGCCATCGTCCGCCCCGAGGGCTGCAAGTGGCTCAACTACGAGGGCGAGGTGGCCATCGTCATCGGGAAGACCGCGCGCAACATCTCCCCCGAGGAGGCGGGTGACTACATCGCGGGCTACACCGTCGCCAACGACTACGGCCTGCACGACTTCCGGGACACCGACGCCGGCTCGATGCTGCGCGTCAAGGGCGCCGACACGCTGTGCCCGCTCGGCCCCGGCCTGGTCACCGACTGGGACTTCCGCGGGAAGAAGCTGCGCACCTACGTCAACGGCGAGGTGGTGCAGGACGGCTCCACCGACGAGATGACCTGGGACATGCACTACCTGGTCGCCGACATCGCCCGCACCATCACCCTGTACCCCGGCGACGTGCTGCTCTCCGGCACCCCCGCCAACTCCCGCCCCGTGCAGCCGGGTGACGTCGTCGAGGTGGAGGTCGAGGGCCTCGGCAAGCTGACCAACCACATCGTCACCGGCCCGACGGCGATCCGCACCGACGTGGGCGCCCAGCCCACCGAGTCGGAGGAGGTGCTGTCCACCGCGCTGGGCGGGGACTGGGAGTTCCGCGGCATCCGGCCTCCGAAGCGCTGAACCGGTGCCTCCCGGTAGGGTCACGGCCATGAACGACCCCGACCAGCTGCCTTCCGCGAACCCCACCACCCGCAAGCGCGTGAAGAACTACGGGACGGGCCGCACCGCGCTGCTGGAGGCGGCGGTGCGGGTGGTGGCCCGGGGGGGCTTGCGCAACCTCACCTACCGGGCCGTCGCGGAGGAGGCCGGGGTCACCCACGGCCTGGTCGTGCACCACTTCGGCTCGCGCGACGCGCTGATCGAGGAGGCGGTGGCGCACGCCGTCCGCTCCTCGATCAGCAGCAGCGCCCTGGAGGCCGGCGCGGAGAGCCCGGCGGAGTTCGCCACCGGCCTGGCCGACATGGTCGAGGCCGGGCCCGAACTCCAGGTGTTCCAGTACGAGTTGCTGCTGGAGGCGCGCCGCCGTCCGGAGCTGCTGGCGCACCTGCGCGGGCTGTACGAGGAGTACTTCGAGGCCAGCCGGCGCGAGCTGGGCCGCCTGCTGCCCGAGCCGGTGAGCCCCGGCCTGTCCCGGCTGGTGTTCGCCGCGCTGGAGGGCCTGGTGCTGCATCAGCTGGTGTTCGGCGAGCGGGCGGCCACCGAGGACGCGCTGTCCGAACTCCGCGCCCTGCTGGAGGGCTTGGCGGACCGCTGACCTGCGCGGCCTGCTTCAAACCGTTACCGCGGGAGCGGTGCGAAACCCTTGCCAAACGGATCGCCTGCCTCCACGATGAGGCAACTCGTTTGACCTGAAACGATTCCCCCCACTTCGATCTGGCAGGTGATCCGTGTGGACAGTCAGACGGCTTCCCGTGAACGGACCGTGCGGCACGCCCCCACCAGTGCCACCCTCAAGCCCAACGCCCTGGGCGTCCTGGGCATCCTCTTCTTCGTCCTGTCCGGCCAGGCGCCGCTGACCGGCATCGCCGGCGCCGCCCCGATCTCCGTCGCCATCGGCAACGGCTCCGGCACCCCCGCCGCCTACGTGGTGGCCGGCGCCGTGGTCCTGCTGTTCTCCGTCGGCTTCATCGCGATGGGGCGGCACGTCGTGGACGCCGGCGCCTTCTACACCTATATCGGCACCGGCCTCGGCCGGACCGCCGGCGCGGGCGGCGCGAGTGTCGCGCTGTTCTCCTACTGCGTCATCCAGGCCGGCATGTACGGCCTGTACGGCTCCATCGTCAGCTCGCTGGTCGCCGACCACACCTCGGTCGACCTGCCCTGGTGGGTCTACACCCTGGTCACCATGGCCGTGGTGCAGGCACTCGGCGCCGCGGGCATCGAGATGGGCGCCAAGGTGCTCGCCGCGTTCGTGCTCGCCGAGTTCAGCATCCTGCTGGTGTTCAGCCTGGTCACGCTGTTCAAGGGCGGCGGCCCCGAAGGGCTCGGACTGGCCGAGAGCTTCTCCCCGTCGGCTGCTCTCCAGGGCGCGCCCGGCATCGCCGTGATGTTCGCCCTGGCGTCCATGTTCGGCTTCGAGGCCACCGCCATCTACGGCGAGGAGGCCCGCGAGCCCAAGAAGACCGTGCCGCGCGCCACCTACCTCTCGGTGCTGGTGGTCACCGGATTCTTCGCTCTCACCTCCTGGTCGCTGATCTCCGCGCACGGCGCCTCCAAGGCCCCCGAGGCCGCCAACCAGGCCCTCGCCGCCGGCGACTCCGCCGGGTTCGTGTTCGCGCCCATCGCCGACCTGTTCGGCGGCTGGGTGAACGGCGTGCTGCCGGTGCTGCTCGCCACCTCGCTGTTCGCCGGCGTCCTCACCTTCCACAACTCCGCCAGCCGCTACCTGTTCTGCCTCGGCCGCGACGGTCAACTCCCCGCCGCACTCTGCCGGTTGAACGGAAAGCACGCCCCCGCCATCGCCGGCCGGGTGCAGACCGCCATCGCCGCGCTGCTGGTGGTGCCGTTCGCGATCGCCGGGCAGGACCCGGTGCTCACCCTGTTCTCCTGGTTCAGCGGCCTCGCCGTCCTCGCCATGATGCTGCTCTACCTGCTGACCTCGGTCTCCGTGGTGGTGTTCTTCCGCCGCAAGCAGGTCGACACCCGGCTGTGGAACACCCTGATCGCCCCCGTACTGGGCGCACTCGGCATCGCCGGCGCCATCTGGCTGATCCTGGCCAACTTCACCACCCTGATCGGCGGCCAACTGAGCACCGCCCTCTGGCTGGTGCTGTCGGTGCCCGTCGTACTCGCGGCCGGGGTGGTCAACCAGCGGATCCGGCAACGGCGTTCACTCACCTGATTCAACCTGCGGCGGGCCCCCCGCCCGTGGGGGGGGGGGGCCCCCCCCCCCGGCGGGCCCCGCCTGACCCACCAGGACAGGCTGCGCCCGGCCGAGGCCCAGCGCCCCCGCACCACCCACCAGATAGAAGGCGCCCACGAGGCCGGCGGCG
>NZ_JBICXW010000009.1:0-288229 GCF_043200475.1 Kitasatospora sp. NPDC048407
CGCCCCGCCCCCCCGCCGCCCCCGGGGGGGGGCCGCCGGCGCCCCCGCCGGGGGGGGCGGCGGCGGGCCCCCGGCCCCCCCCCCCGCCCCCCCGCCGGCCGCCCCCCCCCCCCCCCCCCCCCCCCCCCCCCCCCCCCCCCCGGCCGGGCCCCCCCCCCCCCCCCCCCCCCCCCCCCCCCCTTCCGGTATGTCCGGGTTCGGGTAGGTGTGTCGGGCCGGAGCGGCGCGGAAGCGGCGGCTAGTGTCCGCGACCAGACGCGACGGAACTCGGACGAGAGGCTGGCCGATGGGCAGGCTGCGGCGGACGGCGGCACACGCCGGAATGGTCTTACTGGTGGTGGCGGGGACCGGCGGGGGCTGGTCGGCCGGGGCCGGTCAGGAGAAACGTTTTGCCTATGAGGGAGTACCGGTCCGGCCACCAGCCGACCGGCCCCCGCCGCTGCTGGACCAGGCACCCGCCCCCCACGGCTGCCTGCGCCAGGACATCAGCGCGGTCGACCCGGCGGCGCCGGACGGGGACCAGGACTGCCGCACACCACCGGTGCCGGTCCCGGCCCACGGGCTGCTGACCGAACCCGCCCGCCCCGCGCCCGTCCCCCCGTCCCCGCCGTGGCCGGCGCAGGACGCCGTCGCCCCCCATCAGGCCCCCGCGGCGACCGACAGCCAGAACGGCGCCCCGGACAACACCCGCGACGGCGACGAGGACGACGGCCCGCGCACCGACGTCGTCGGCCACGCCTTCGACCGCTGCTCCGCACCACCGGACAGCGCGATGCAGACCTGGGCGGAGTCCTCCCCCTACCGCGCCGTCGGGGTGTACATCGGCGGGCCCTCGCAGGCCTGCGCCTCACCCGACCGCGACTGGGTGGACGCCCGGAACGCCGAAGGCTGGGGCTTCCTGCCGATCTACGTCGGCCGCCAGGCCGCCCGCGGCCGCCTGCTGGTCGACGCCGACCAGGAAAACGCCCGCCAACAGGGCTCCGACGCCGCCGACGACGCCGTGCAGAAGGCCGAAGGACTGGGCTTCCAGCCCGGCGCGGTGCTCTACAACGACATGGAGAACTACGAGTCCTCCGTCTACCGCGACCGCGTCCTCGCCTACCTGGCCGGCTGGACCGACCAGCTGCACGCCCACGGCTACCGCTCCGGCGTCTACACCGGCGCCGCCAGCGGCGTGCGGGACCTCGCCGGACGCTGGGACGACGACTCCTACCCGGAGCCCGACGTCCTCTGGGCCGCCGCCTGGAACTCCCACCACGACGTCACCGACGACGGCATGGGCCTGCCCGGCGAAGGCCGGTTCACCGGCGGCCGGCGCGCCCACCAGTACCTGGGCGACACCACCGAGGAGTACGGCGGCGTCAGCATGACTATCGACGCCAGCTACCTGGACGTCACCTCGCCCGCCGGCGACGACGGCCGGCTGCGCCCCGGCGAGCGGCTCGCCGCCGGACGCAGCGTCGGCAACAACGCGGTGGAACTGACCATGCAGGACGACGGCGACCTCACCGTCCGGATGCGCGGCGACGGCCGGCTGCTGTGGTCGGCCGGCACCGGCGGCCACCCGGGCGCGTACGCCGTGCAGCAGGACGACGGCAACCTGGTGCTCTACGCCCCCGACGGCGGCCCCGGGGTGGGCGGCGCGCTGTGGGCCACCGGCACCTGGAACTGCCCGGGGGCGTTCGCGACGCTGCAGGACGACGGCAACTTCGTGCTGTACCGGCGCGGAGGCGGCCCGGAGACCGGAGGCGCCGTGTGGGCCACCGCCACCTGGGGATTCTCCCCGCACTGAGCAGGGCCGCCCGACCGAGGCGGACAAAGGGCCTGGACGAGTGGTCACCTCCATCCACTACAGTCCCTGACGTCACATCAGGTCGGATACGACTCAGGGGTGGGAACCACATGAAGCGTCGTACAGCAGCACGGGCCGCGGCCGTCGTGCTCGCCGTCTCGGGACTGGCCACGGCCGTCCCCAACGCGTGGGGTGCGGACACGGCGGGCGCGGGGGCGGGCACCGGCGGGCAGGCCACCAAGCGGATCGACTACCAGGGCTTCCACGCCCAGGTGCCCGCCGACTGGCCGGTCGTCGACCTCGCCGCCGCGCCCGGCACCTGCGTCCGGCTCGACGTCAGCGCCGTCTACCTGGGCACCCCGAGCGGGGACCAGAACTGCCCGGCGCACCTCGCGCCCGGCCACGCCGACGGCCTGCTGATCCAGCCGGTGGAGAGCGGACGCGTCCAGGGCACCGTGGTGCCCGGGCAGCCGGTCGCGGCGGGCGTGCTGAAGGAGGCCGAGGCCGGCCACCAGATCCAGGCCAAGCTCGGCACCAGCGGGCTGCAGGTGACGGCCAGTTACGCCACCTCGGCCGACCGGGTCCGGCAGATCCTGGAGACCGCGAGCGTCGACGCCGGGGCCCGCGCGACCGCCGCGCCGTCCACCGCCAAGCCCGCCCTGGCCGGCACCGCCCCGCGCACCGACGTCGCCGGGTACGCCTTCGACCGCTGCGCCGCGCCGTCCGACACCACCATGTCGACCTGGGCCGCGAACTCCCCGTACCGGGCCGTCGGCGTGTACATCGGCGGGCCCTCGCAGGCCTGCGCCTCGCCGGTGAAGAGCTGGGTGGACGCCCGGAACGCCGAGGGCTGGGGCTTCCTGCCGATCTACGTCGGCCGCCAGGCCGCCCGCGGCAACCTGCTCGTCGACCCCGATGTGGCCGTCGCCCGCCAGCAGGGCTCCGACGCCGCCGACGACGCGATCGCCAAGGCCAACGGCCTCGGCTTCCAGCCCGGCGCGGTGCTCTACAACGACATGGAGAACTACGACTCCAGCGTCTACCGCGACCGGGTGGTCTCCTTCCTGGCCGGCTGGACGGCGCAGCTGCACAACAAGGGCTACCGCTCCGGCGTCTACGCCAGCGCCTCCAGCGGCGTCAAGGACCTCGCCGCCCGCTACACCGACAGCTCCTACCCCGAGCCCGACGTGCTGTGGGCCGCCGCCTGGAACTCGCACCACGACGTGACCGACGCCGGCATGGGCCTGACCACCCCCGGCCAGTGGATGCCCGGCCGCCGCGCCCACCAGTACGCCGGCGACGTCACCGAGACGTACGGCGGCATCGCCATGGGCATCGACGCCAACTACCTGGACGTCACCTCGCCCGCCTCCGGCAACTCCCTGCAGCCCGGCCAGCGCCTCGCCCCCGGCCAGAGCATCAGCAGCAACGCTGTCACCCTGACCATGCAGACCGACGGCAACCTGGTCGCCAACCTGAACGTCGGCGGCGGCCGCCCGCTGTGGAGCAGCAACACCTACGGCAACGCCGGCGCGTACGCCGTCATGCAGGACGACGGCAACCTGGTCGTCTACCGCAGCAACGGCGGCCCCGGCAACGACGGCGCCCTGTGGGCCACCGGCACCTCCAGCGCCGGCGCGTACGCCACCGTGCAGGACGACGGCAACGTGGTGGTCTACCGCCGCGGCGGCGGTTCGGGCGCCGGCGGCGCGCTGTGGGCCACCGGCACCTCGGCGTTCGCGCCGAAGATCGGCTCCGGGCAGCGCCTGTACGGCAACCAGTGGACCCAGTCGGCGACCGTCCGGCTGGTCATGCAGGACGACGGCAACATGGTGATCTACCGCCGCAGCGACAACGCCGCGATCTGGTCCACCAACACCTGGGGCAACGCCGGCGCGTACCTCTCCATGCAGCCCGACGGCAACATGGTGATCTACAAGGCGGGCAGCACCACCGCCGCCCTGTGGAGCACCAACTCCTACGGCAACACCGGGGCGTACGCCCTGCTCCAGGACGACGCCAACTTCGTGGTCTACACCCAGAACGGCAGCCCGAGCGCCGGCGGCGCGGTCTGGGCCAGCGGCACCTCGGGCCGCGGCTGACCCGCCGAGGTTCCTGAAAACGGCCGAGGGCCGCACCCCGTGGGAACGGGGTGCGGCCCTCGGCCGTACTGACGTCGATCTAGAAGTCGTCGTCGAAGGAGACCGAGCCCTCGACGGCGACCTGGTACGCGGAGACCCGGCGCTCGAAGAAGTTGGTCAGCTCCTGGACGTTCTGCAGCTCCATGAACCCGAACGGGTTGGTCGAGCCGTAGCGGATCGGCAGGCCGAGGCGGGCCAGGCGCTGGTCGGCGACGGCCTCCAGGTACTGGCGCATCGAGGCGGTGTTCATGCCGGGCAGGCCGTCACCGCACAGGTCCTGGGCGAACTGGAGCTCGGCCTCGACGGCCTCCTCCAGCATCTCGGTGACCTGCTTGGCCATCTCGTCGTCGAAGAGGTCGGGCTCCTCCTCGCGGACGGTGTCGACCACCGAGAACGCGAAGTCCATGTGCATCGACTCGTCGCGGAACACCCAGTTGGTGCCGGTCGCCAGGCCGTGCAGCAGGCCGCGGCTGCGGAACCAGTACACGTAGGCGAACGCGCCGTAGAAGAACAGGCCCTCGACGCACGCCGCGAAGCAGATCAGGTTCAGCAGGAAGGCCCGCCGGTCGTCCTTGCTCTGCAGCGAGTCGATGTGGTCGACCGCGTTCATGTACTTGAAGCAGAACTGCGCCTTCTGCGCGATGGAGGGGATGTTCTCCACCGCGGCGAAGGCCGCGTTGCGGTCCTCCGGGTCGGGCAGGTAGGTGTCCAGCAGCGTCAAGTAGAACTGGACGTGCACGGCCTCCTCGAACAGCTGCCGCGACAGGTAGAGCCGCGCCTCCGGCGAGTTGATGTGCTTGTAGAGGCTCAGCACCACGTTGTTCGAGACGATCGAGTCACCGGTGGCGAAGAACGCGACCAGCCGGCCGATCATGTGCCGCTCGCCCTCGGAGAGCTTGGCGAGGTCGGCGACGTCGGAGTGCAGGTCCACCTCCTCGACGGTCCAGGTGTTCTTGATCGCGTCCCGGTACCGGTCGTAGAACGACGGGTAGCGCATCGGACGCAGCGTCAGCTCGAAGCCCGGGTCGAGCAGCATCTTCTTCTGGTCTTCGGAGCTCATTACTGGCACGCCTCGCAGGACTCGGGGTTCTCCAGGGAGCAGGCGATGGCGTCCTGCTCGGCCTGGCTGAGGGTCGGGGTCTGCACCGGCACGGGCGCGGCGGTGCGGGCGGCGCCCGACGCGGCCTGGGCGATCCGGGTCGCGGGGCGGGAGCGCAGGTAGTAGGTGGTCTTCAGACCGACCTTCCAGGCGTACGCGTACATCGAGGACAGCTTGCCGATGGTCGGCGCCGCCATGAACAGGTTCAGCGACTGGCTCTGGTCGATGTACGGCTGCCGGGCGGCGGCCAGGTCGATCAGCGCGCGCTGCGGCAGCTCCCACGCGGTGCGGTACAGCGAACGGACGTTCTCCGGCAGCCACTTGAAGTCCTGCACGGAGCCGTTGGCCTCGCGCAGCTCGTCCCGGGTCTGCTGGTCCCAGACGCCGAGCTCCTTCAGCTCGCGCACCAGGTACGGGTTGACCTGGAGGAACTCGCCGGACAGCGTCTCGCGCTTGAACAGGTTGGACACCTGCGGCTCGATGCACTCGTAGACGCCCGCGATGGACGCGATGGTCGCGGTCGGGGCGATCGCCAGCAGCAGCGAGTTGCGCAGACCGGTCTCGGCGATCCGGGCGCGCAGCGCGTCCCAGCGCTCGGTCCACTGCGGGGTGGCACCACCGCTGTGCTGGTCTTTAAAGAAATGGTCGATGTGCAGCTGGCCGCGGGCCGCGCGGGTCTCGCCGTACGCCTCGTGGCGGCCGAACTGCTCGGCCAGGTCCGCGGAGCGCTCGTACGCGGTGAGCATGATGCGCTCGGAGATCAGCGTGGAGAGCGCCTTCGCCTCGGCGGAGTCGAAGTCCAGCCGGAGCTTGAAGAAGACGTCCTGCAGGCCCATCACGCCCAGGCCGACCGGGCGCCAGCGGGAGTTGGACGTCCCGGCCTCGGTGGTCGGGTAGAAGTTGATGTCGATCACGCGGTCGAGGAAGGTGACCGCGGTGCGCACGGTGGCGTCGAGGCGGTCCCAGTCCATCGCGTTGATCAGGTCGTCCGCCGAGGCGCCCGGGGCGACGTGCGCGCCCAGGTTGACCGAGCCCAGGTTGCAGACCGCGGTCTCGGAGTCGTCGGTGACCTCCAGGATCTCGGTGCACAGGTTCGAGGAGTGCACCGTGCGGCCCGGCAGCGCGGTCTGGTTGGCGGCGCGGTTGGAGGCGTCCTTGAAGGTCATCCAGCCGTTGCCGGTCTGCGCCAGGGTGCGCATCATCCGGGCGTACAGGGTCTGCGCCGGGATGGTGCGGACGGCCTTGCCGGCCAGCTCGGCCTTGCGGTAGGCCTCGTCGAAGTCGGCGCCCCACAGGTCGACCAGCTCGGGGACGTCCGCAGGGGAGAACAGCGACCAGTCCTCGTTGGCGTTCACGCGGCGCATGAACTCGTCCGGGATCCAGTGCGCCAGGTTCAGGTTGTGGGTGCGGCGGGCCTCTTCGCCGGTGTTGTCGCGGAGCTCCAGGAACTCCTCGATGTCGGCGTGCCAGGTCTCCAGGTACACGCAGGCCGCGCCCTTGCGCCGTCCGCCCTGGTTGACCGCCGCCACGGAGGAGTCCAGGGTGCGCAGGAACGGGACGATGCCGTTCGACTTGCCGTTGGTGCCGCGGATCAGCGAGCCGCGGGAGCGGATCCGGGAGTAGGACAGGCCGATGCCGCCGGCGTGCTTGGACAGCCGGGCGATCTGCGCGTAGCGGTTGTAGATCGAGTCCAGGTTGTCCAGCGGCGAGTCCAGCAGGTAGCAGGAGGACATCTGCGGGTGCCGGGTGCCGGAGTTGAACAGCGTCGGGGAGCTGGTCAGGTACTCCAGGCGGCTCATCAGCTTGTAGAGCTCGGCCACCTCCAGCACCGACTGCTCGGAGTTGCCGACCGCCAGGCCCGCCGCCACGCGCAGCAGGAAGTGCTGCGGGGTCTCGACCACCTTGCGGGTGATCGGGTGGCGCAGCAGGTAGCGGGACTGCACGGTGCGCAGGCCGAAGTACTCGAAGCGGTCGTCGCCGGCGGCGTCGATCAGCGAGTCGAACAGCGCGGTGTGGGCGGCGACGAACTCGGCGGTCGCGTCGCCGATCAGGCCCTCGGCGTGGCCGACGGCGATCGAGGCGGAGAACGAGGTGACGCCCTGGGTGGCGGCCTCGTCGGCGATCTCCATCGCCAGCAGGCGGGCGGCCAGCTTCGAGTACTGCGGGTCCTCGGCGATCATCGACGCGGCGGCCTCCACGGCCAGCCCGCGCAGCTCGGCGAAGTCCGAGCCGGCGTGGCGGCCGCGCAGCGCGGCGGCGGCGACGTGGCCGGGGTCCACCTGGGGGAGGTCGGTGCTGCGGTCGGTGAGCAGCCGAAGCAGCGCCGCACCGGGGTCGGTGAAGGCGTCGGCGGAAGCCTGGGACGGCAGGGTGACTGAGGCGGCGACGGTCAAGGCGCACTCTCTCCTGTGGCGGCGGCGGACGTGGCTCAAGGTGTCCGGTGGCGCGCGTGCGGCAGGGGAGGACGGCACGCCGAAAACGCTCGATCGGCGCGCGAAAGACCCACCCCCGGCCCGCCCGCGAGGCCGGACGGCAAAACAGTGCTGCATGGCGTCTGCGGGGATGCCGTGTCGCACACCGTCGGTCAGGTCCTCGGACTGCGCGGGCGTTGCTACAGCCCGCTCACCGTTGCGGGGCAGTCCCGGATTCGCACCGGGTTCCCCTGCTTCGACAGCGAGGTCGAGCATACATGTTGTGGCGGCTGGAGCTGGCGGCACCAGATGTAGTAGCGCGTGTCGCGTTGGAGGTGCCGCGCGTAGACAACGGAAACCGCGCCGGAGCCGCCTCGGAACGGCCGCAGAACCGTCGCAGAACCGCCTCAGAACCGCATCGTGTAGACCATCAGGTCCACGCCCGGGGCCGCCTCCCAGTCCCGTTCGGGGGTGCGGAGGAAGCCCAGAGCATCGTAGATCCGGTGCGCCGCGGTCATCTCCGGCCGGGTGGAGAACGCCATCCCGGCCAGTCCGAGTTCCCGGCTGCGGTCCATCGCCGCGCGGACCAGCGCCCGTCCGACGCCGCGCCCGCGGGCGGCCGCGCCGACCGCCAGCATCCGGATCTCGCCCTCGTCCGGGAGCGCGACGTCCGCCCAGGGGGTGCCGCCGGCGGCGAACGTCACGCAGCCGAGGACCGCCCCGTCGCCGTCGACGGCGACCAGCAGCTCGGCCTCCCGGTTGCGGCGTGCGGTGTCCCTCAGCAGTTCGACGTAGCCGGACGCGGGGTCGGTGTGGCCGTCGCCGACGAAGGCTTCGATGCTGACCTCCCCGGCTCCGGCGAGGTCGTGGTCGAGGGCGCGGCGGACGATCGGGGAGTGCATCCGGACAGTGTGCCGGACCGCGTCCGGCGCGGGTCGGCCAGGTCCGGGTCGAAGGGGTAGCCGGTCGGGCGGTGCCGTTCGGGCCGGCCCGGGCGGCCGTTGCGGTTCAGGTCGCGGCCGACCAGAACGCCGAGGAGTCCGAAGCTGCCGATGAGGCCCAGCAGGGCGAGCGCGGAGGTCATGGCTCCACTCTCCGCGCCGCGGCACCCCGTCACGAGTGGCAGGAACGCAGCATTGCCACGAAATCCTGCCACTGCCATGCTGGACGGATGCTGAGGAACGTCGCGGTGATCGTGCTGGAGGAGATCCACCCCTTCGAACTGGGCGTGGCCTGCGAGGTGTTCGGCCTGGACCGCAGCGACACCGGCCTGCCGGTGTACGAGTTCGGCCTGGTCGGCGACCGGCCCGGCCCGATGCGCACCCACGCCGGCTTCGACGTCCACGTGCCGTACGGCCCGGAGCGGCTCGCCGAGGCGGACCTGGTGATCGCCACCGCCACCGGCATCCGCGACCACTACCCCGAGGCGCTCTGCGAGGCCCTGCGGGCCGCCCACGCACGCGGCGCCCATACGCTGTCGATCTGCTCCGGCAGCTTCCTGCTCGGCGCCGCCGGCCTGCTCGACGGCCGCCGCAGCACCACCCACTGGCGGTACGCCGACGTGCTGGCCGAGCGCTTCCCGCTGACCACCGTCGAACCCGACGTGCTGTACGTGGACGACGACCCGGTGATCACCTCGGCCGGCACCGCCGCCGGCATCGACGCCTGCCTGCACCTGGTGCGCAAGGTGCAGGGCGCCGAGGTGGCCCGGGAGATCGCCCGCCGGATGGTGGTCGCCCCGCACCGCGACGGCGGGCAGGCGCAGTTCGTCACCCGCCCGCTGCCCGAGGGCGACGGCGAGTCACTGTCCGGGACGCTGGAGTGGATGCGCCACCGCCTCGACCGGGAGACCAGCGTGGACGACCTCGCCCGGCACGCCCACATGTCCCCGCGCACCTTCGCCCGGCGCTTCCAGCAGGAGACCGGCACCACCCCGCACCGCTGGCTGACCGGCCAGCGGGTGCTGTTCGCGCAGCGCCTGCTGGAGTCCACCGACGAGAGCGTGGACGCGGTCGCCGCCCGCTGCGGCTTCGGCAACGCCGCCACCCTGCGGCACCACTTCGGCCGCCGCCTCGGCACCACCCCGCAGGCCTACCGGCGGGCCTTCGGCGGGCCCGGCGGCCCCGGGCGGGCTGCCGAGCGGCAGCCCGCCTGACGGCCGCTCAGGACAGGTGCGAGGTCTGGTTCCAGCCGGACGGCCGCAGCCGGCCCTCGCGGGCCCGCCACAGGCTGGTCGAGCAGTTGCCCACCGGCGGCAGCGCCAGCAGCTCCTCCTCGCCCAGCCGGTCCAGCACGTGACGCAGCATCAGCACCGTGCAGTCGTGGGCGACCAGCAGCACCGGCCGGCCGGCCTCCTCCTCGTTCAGGTCGCGCAGCAGGCCGCGCACCCGCAGCGCCACGTCCAGCCAGGACTCGCCGCCGGGCGGCCGGTAGTACAGCTCGCCCATCCGCCGTCGGCGCTCCGCCTCGGCGGGGTGGTCGCGTTCGATGGCGGCCTTGGTGAGCATCTCCAGCACGCCCAGCTCGCGGTCGCGCAGCCGCTCGTCGTAGCGGATCGGCAGGCCCACCGGGACGGCGCCCAGCCCGGACGCCTGGGCGAGGGCGATTCTCGCGGTCTCCGCGGTGCGCACGTACGGGGAGCACCACACCGAGCGGGGCCGGTCGGCGGGCGGCAGGGCGGCCCACCAGCGGCCCAGGTCGTGGGCCTGGGCCTGGCCGCGCAGGGAGAGCGGGATGTCGGCGTCGCGGCAGGTGATCGGGACGGTCAGGGCACCGGTGGAGTCCGCGTGCCGGAACTCCACGTTGGCGGTGGACTCGCCGTGCCGGGTGGCGATCAGGACCGACGGCAGCCGCCGTCCGCCGTCGGCCTGGGTGCGGTGCCCGTTGCGTACCGTGGTGAGGTCGGTCATGGCGGTGGCTCCCCGTTGTCGGTGCTGCCTCGGTGGTGCTCGTCTCTCCCGTGTCTCTCCCGAAAAGGGCGGTCATAACAGATGATCGCGCCGTCACCCCAGTGTCGATCGAGGCAACGGCGCGACCCAAGGGCGCAAACGGGGGCGGGTTGCGCCCCCGCACGCGTCAGTGCGCCAGCGTGGGCTGCGGGGCACGCTCCACAGCCTCGTCACCGGCCTCCGCGGAGTAGTCGGCCTTCGAGGTCTCGTCGGCGCCCTCCGGGGCCTTCAGGGCCCGCAGCACCAGCGTCAGCACCACCGCGACGAGCAGGTTCAGCACGAACCCGGTCAGGCCGATGTAGCCGATCTCGCCGATCACCGGGATCTTCGCGGCCGACCCGCCGAAGTGCTTGGTGGCCGGCGAGGACACCCCGTACGCCCGCCAGGTGCCGTAGATCATGCCGGTCGCCCAGCCCGCCAGCAGCGCCCAGCGGTGGAACCACCGGGTGAACAGGCCCGCCACCAGCGCCACCGCGGTCTGCAGGATCCACACGCCGCCCAGCAGCTGCATGTTGATCGCCGCCTGCTTGTCCATCACCAGTACGAACGCCAGCGCGCCGACCTTCACCAGCAGCGAGGCGATCTTCGCCACCCGGGTCTCGTCGGCCGGCGTCGCGTCCGGCTTCAGGAACTCCTTGTAGACGTTGCGGGTGAACAGGTTCGCCGCCGCGATCGACATGATCGCGGCGGGCACCAGCGCGCCCACCCCGATCGCCGCGAACGCCACCCCGGTGAACCAGCTCGGGAACATGTCCGCGAACAGCTGCGGAACGGCCAGCTGGGCGTTGAAGTGCTTGTCGCCCTTGCTCACCCCCGCGGCGATCGCCATGAAGCCCAGCAGCGCCAGCAGACCCAGCATCAGCGAGTACGTCGGCAGGATCGCCATGTTGCGGCGCACCGTGTTGCGGGACTTCGCCGCCAGCACGCCCGTCACCGAGTGCGGGTACATGAACAGCGCCAGCGCCGACCCGAACGCCAGCGTCGCGTACGACCACTGCCCGGCCGGCCCGACGAGCATCGACCCCGGGGCCTTGCCGGTCACCGGATCGGGCTGGAACTTGTGCGCCGCCGCGTCGAAGATGTGCCCGTAGCCGCCCAGCCGCATCGGAATGTAGATCACCGCGACCAGGATCACCACGTACACCAGGGTGTCCTTGACGAAGGCGATCAGCGCCGGCGCCCGCAGACCCGACGAGTACGTGTACGCCGCCAGCACGCCGAACGCCAGGAACAGCGGCAGGTCCTTCAGGAACCAGTTCCCGGTGCCGCCCACGCCCAGCACGTCCAGCACCGCCTGGATGCCCACCAGTTGCAGCGCTACGTACGGCATGGTCGCCAGGATGCCGGTCAGCGCCACCGCCGCCGACAGCCCGCGCGACCCGTACCGCCCGCGCACGAAGTCCGCCGGCGTCACGTAGCCGTGCACCCGCGACACCGACCACAGCCGGGGCAGGATCAGGAACACCAGCGGGTACGCGATGATCGTGTACGGCACCGCGAAGAAGCCCGCCGCGCCCGCGCTGTAGACCAGGGCCGGCACCGCGATGAACGTGTACGCGGTGTACAGGTCGCCGCCCAGCAGGAACCAGGTGATCCAGGTGCCGAAACTGCGGCCGCCCAGACCCCACTCGTGCAGGTGCTCCGCGTTGTCCGCCCGGCGCCAGCGCGCGGCCAGGAAGCCCATCACGGTGACCGCGGCGAAGAACAGCAGGAAGACCGTCATCGCGGTCCAGTCCACGTGCTTCACAGCTGCTCACCCCCGTCCGGCTGGGCGGGCACGGGGAGCGGCCCGGCCGAGGCGGCGGCCTTGCGGGCCGCCTCGTCACGGCGCAGCAGCAGGTACGCGGAGGTGGTGAACACCGCCGACAGCGGCACCCACATCAGCTGGTACCAGTAGAAGAACGGCATACCGCCGAGCGCCGGGTCGGTCTTGCTGTACGACGGCACCCACAGCACCACCACGATCGGCACCAGCAGGCACAGGCCGGCCAGCACCCGGGCGGGGGAGACCGCGGGCAGTGCGCCCGCGGATGGCGTTTGAGACGACACGAGCGGCTCCCGGATGACGAGGAGTCACCTCACTGGCACCGCACCGCACATTGCTGTACGTCCGCCGAGCAGCACCTTCGGTGATCGAAAGGTCTCCGCGAGAGTAGGGCAGGGGAGTGACTTGTGTCACTACCCTGTCAACTTCGTGTTACGCCGCGCCTATGCGGGCCGCCGCAGCCTGGTCGTGAACTTGTACCGGTCCCCGCGGTAGATCGACCGCACCCACTCCACCGGCGCGCCGTCCGCGTCGAAGGAGTGCCGGGACAGCTGGAGCATCGGCAGGCCCAGGTCGGAGCCGAGCAGGCCGGCCTCGCGCGGGTTGGCGAGGGTGGTCTCGATGGTCTCCTCGGCCTCGGCGACCGTCACCCCGTAGACCTCGCGCAGCGCGGTGTAGAGCGAGTTGTGCTTGGCGAGGTTGCGGCGGAGCGCGGGGAAGCGCTTGGCCGACAGGTGCGCCACCTCGATCGCCATCGGGTCGCCGTTCGCGAGCCGGAGACGCTCGATCCGCAGGACGCGCCCGCCGGGCTTGATGTCCAGCAGCGGGGCGAGTCGCTCGTCCGCGGAGATGTACGCGACCTCGACCAGGCGGGAGGTCGGCTCCATGCCCTGGGCGCGCATGTCCTCGGTGTAGGAGGTCAGTTGCAGCGCCTGCGCGACCTTCGGCTTGGCGACGAAGGTGCCCTTGCCCTGGATGCGCTCCAGCCGGCCCTCGACCACGAGTTCCTGCAGTGCCTGCCGGACGGTGGTGCGGGAGGTGTCGAACTGGGCGGCCAGTGCCCGCTCCGGGGGCACCGGGGTGCCGGCCGGCTGGGTCTCGGTCAGCTGCAGCAGGTGCCGCTTCAGGCCGTAGTACTTCGGTACCCGGGCCGTGGTGGTGGCAGGGCCGGTCTGGATCGGCACCGTGGAGCCCTCGGCGAGCGCCGAATCCCTGTCGCCACTCATGGCAGCTCTCACTCCTCGTTGGAGACGGGTCCTTAAGGGACCCCTAAGTCCTATGTAACAGCACATGTTTGCACGCACGGGTGAGCAAGCGGGAGCACCTGCGGGCAAACCGGCATGCGACGGGCCCGGAACGGAGCGACTGGCGTCCGGCCCGGGCCCGTACCCGAGTGTCTCAGCCCGCGGTCGCCGCGGTCACCGCGAGTCCGGCCAGCGCCTCGGCCGCGGCTGTCCCGCCGACCCGCGAACCGCCGTACGTGGCAAGGGTGGTGACGCCGAGTGGGGCGAACAGCCCGGACAGCCCGTGGGCGGTGCCGATCTCCACCACGACCGCGTCGGGGCGGTGCTCCACCAGGGCGAGCGCGGCCCGGCGCATCCAGGAGTGGCGGTGCACGTCGCGCACCACCAGCACCAGCGGACGGCCGATCGCGGCGCCGAGCAGCGGGGCGGTATCGATCTCGGCGTCCTCGGCGGCGACCGCCACGTGCAGCAGGCCGGAGCCCTCGGTGACGGTGGCCGGCGGGGAGACCCGGCTGGAGGTGGTGCCGGGGATCAGCTCGGTCAGCGGGCCGGCCACGCCCCACGGGGTGTCCTCGCCGGCCGCGATGTTCGCGCCGGGGGAGAACTCGACCACGTGCGGCACGCCGTTCAGCGGGCGGAGTTCGCCGGTGATCCGCAGTGCCCGGCGGGCGGCGGCCAGGCCGACGCCGGCCTCGCCCCGCTGTCCGAGCTGCGAGGCCCGCAGGGCGGCGGACCAGCGGGCCACCGCGCGGTTGCGCTCGGCGGCCTCGTGCAGCCGTTCGGCCGGCAGCCGGCCCTCGCGGACCGCCCACACCAGCGCGTCGCGCAGGTACACGAAGGCGTCCTCGTCGTGCAGGCCGCCGCCGACGCAGATGGTGTCGGCGCCGGCCGCGACGGCCCGCACCGAGCCGGCCGCGACGCCGTGGGTGCCGGAGATGGCGCCCATCTCGATGCCGTCGGTGACGATCAGTCCGTCGAAGCCCAGCTCCTCGCGGAGCAGCCCGGTGAGGATGCGCTGCGACATGGTGGCGGGCAGCTGGGCGTCGTAGGCGTCGAACAGGATGTGCGCGGTCATGATGCTCTTCACGCCGGCCGCGATGGCGGCCTTGAAGGGCAGCAGGTGCTGGCCGAACTGCTCGGCGGCCAGGTCGATCCGGGGCAGTCCGAGGTGCGAGTCGCCGGCCGTGTCGCCGTGGCCGGGGAAGTGCTTGGCGCAGGCCGCGACGCCGGCGGACTGCAGGCCGCGGACGTACGCGGCGGTGTGACGGGCCGCCAGTTCGCCGTCGCCGCCGAAGGACCGGACGCCGATGACCGGGTTGTCCGGGTTGGAGTTGACGTCCGCGTCGGGCGCGTAGTTGAGGTTGACGCCGACGCCGGCCAGGTCGAACCCGATGGAGCGGGCGACCCGCTCGGTGAGGTCGGTGTCGTCGACCTCACCGAGCGCCAGGTTGCCGGGGTAGGAGGACCCGCTGGTCACTTCGAGGCGGGTGACGTCGCCGCCCTCCTCGTCGGTGGCGATCAGCAGGTCGCCGTTGAGCGCGTACATCTCACCGGTCAGCGCGGCGACCTGCTGCGGGGTGCGGATGTTGCGGCCGAACAGGGCGACGCCGCCGAGTTCGCCGTCGCCCAGTCTGCGGCGCAGCCACTCGGGTGCGGTCAGACCGGCGAAGCCGGGCTGCAGGACCGCTCCGGCGTCGCGCAGGAGTTCGGCGCTTTCCGTACCGGGCATCGCCATGGTTCCTTCCCTGGGGGTGGAGGTGCTTCAGGTGCGATTGAGGGTGAGGAAGGGACCTTAGCCCTTGACCGCACCGGCGGTGAGACCCGCCGACACCTTCTTCTGGAAGAACACGAACAGGATGATGACGGGCAGCGAGACCAGCAGACCGCCGGCCATCTGCGCGCCGTAGTCCGCACCCCGGGTGGGGGTGGTGGAGTAGAAGGTCAGCCACATCATCGAGGTGTGAGCCTTGCTGCTGCCCAGCAGCACGTTGGCGACGATGAACTCGTTCCACGCCTGGATCCAGCTGTAGACACCGGTGGTGATCAGGCCGGGCAGGGTGAGCGGCAGGATGATGCGGAAGAACGCGCCCCACTGGGTGCAGCCGTCGACCATGGCGGCCTCGTCCAGCTCCGCCGGGATGTTCACGATGAACGAGCGCAGCGTCCAGACCACGTACGGCACGGTGAAGACCAGGTACGCGATGATCACACCGAACAGGGCGTTGGTCAGCCCGGCGTTGTTCATCACCACGAACAGCGGAATGATGATCGCCAGCAGCGGCACCATCTGGACGACCAGCATGGTGATGATGAAGAAGTTGCGGCCGCGGAAGTTGAACCGGGCCACGGCGACGGCGGCGAGGAAGCCGACCACCACGCCGAGCGCCACCGCGCCGAGCGTGAGGATCAGGGTGTTCTGCAGCGACGGCAGGAACTCGGGGTCGTCGAAGATCGTCTTGTAGCTCTCGAACGAGAAGGTCGAGGGCCAGAAGGTCGGGTCCTGGGCGATCAGGTCCTTGTTCGTCTTGAACGTGGTGATGATCATCCAGTAGATCGGGAAGGCCATCACCACGGCGACGCCGATGGCGAGGATGTTCCAGAACCAGGTCATCACCGGGCTGCGGCCGACGGTGCGGGCCTTGACCTTCTTCTTCGGCTTGGCGGCCTCGGGCGCCAGCGGCGGCCCGGACGGGTGCGTCGTCGTCGCGGTCATCGCTCGTTGGCTCCGATCTTGAGCATCTGGCGGATGTAGAACACGAGTACCGCCAGCATCATGACGATCATGATGATCGAGATCACCGAGCTCTCGCTGTAGCGCGAGCGGACGATGCCGTTCATGTACAGGTAGATGCCGATGGTCCAGTAGCCGGGCTCGGGCGAGGAGTTGCGCAGCGCGAAGATCTGCGCGAAGACCTGGAAGTCCCAGATGAAGCTGAGCGCGGCGGAGATCATCAGGAACGGCTTGATGACCGGGAGGGTCACGTGCCGGAAGACCTGGAGGTTGTTGGCGCCGTCCAGCCGGGCGGCCTCGGTCAGCTCCGGCGGCACCTGGGTGAGCGCGGCGTACAGGCCGAGGACCAGGAACGGCAGCGCGCCCCAGATGATGACCGCGGCGCCGACCACGAACAGGCCGACGGTCGGGTCGGCGAACCAGTCGTAGTGCTTCCAGGACTCGTCACCGGTGACCAGGAAGGCCAGGTAGTCGACCACACCGCCGTTGGCGGAGAACAGCCAGCGGAACACCTGGCCGTTGACCAGCGCCGGGATCGCCCAGACGAACATCATCACGGTGATGACGGTGACCCGGACCCAGTTGGACACCCGGTTCAGGAGCAGCGCGATCGCCATGCCCAGCACCAGCGAGAGGATGACCAGCTCGGCGGTGAAGTAGATCGAGCGGAGCACGACCTCCCAGAACTGGTCGTCCCCGAGGATCTTGCTGAAGCCCTCGAAGCCGATGTACTTCGCCATCTCGGGGTGCGCCAGCAGCGCGTACCGGTTGACGTTCTGGAACGACAGGTCGAACAGTCTGAACAGCGGATACGCCAGAACGCCCACCAGTACGACGACGGCGGGCAGCAGAAGCGTGTAGGGGACGTACTGGCCGGCCGCGAAGAATCCGCGGCGCTGCGGCTTCCCCGCCGGGGCAGGCCCCGACTTTTCGGACCGGGTCACGGTCTCGTTGGTGGTCACACTCATCAGGGTCCTTCCCGGGCCCGCGGGTTCTGGTCGGTCCTGGCGCACGGGTGGGCAGTCCGCGTGATCGCGGACTGCCCACCCCCTGGGCCTGTCCGGCCTTCTGGCGCTCAGTGCGGTGGTCCGCCCGGGAGCGGACTCCCGGGCCGACCGCGGATCAGCTGGGTCAGCCGTTCAGGTCCTTGACGATGACGTCCTGGGCCTTCTTGAGCTCGGTGGCCGGGTCGCCACCGGCGGCGATCGCGCTGAACGCGGTCTTCAGCGCGGTCTCGTCGGCGCCGGACCACAGCGGCGAGTTCGGGATGAACCAGGTCGCGCCCTCGGCCGCCTCACCGGTGGCCTTGTTCGCCGGGTCGGCCTGCTTGTAGGCGGCGACCAGGTTCTTGGCGTTCGGGATGGCGTGCTTGGCGAGCAGGGTCTGCTGCGCGGTGTTGGTGTAGATCTGCAGGAAGGTCGCGCCCAGGCCCGGGTTGGCGGCCTTGGACGGGACGGCCAGGTCGGAGCCGCCGAGGAACGCCGGGGTCGGGGTGCCGGCCGCGGTGCCCGGGAGGGCGATGGTGGCGAGCTTGTCCTTCAGGGTCGGGTCGCCGATCTTCGGGTCGGCGACCGAGCCGACCTCCCAGCTGTTGCCGATGATGGCGGCGATGTTGCCCTTGGCCATCATCGCGTCCTGGGTGGCCTCGTCATTGGTGGTGCCGCCGACCGAGAAGTCCTTCTGCAGGTCGCCCCAGGTCTTGACGCCCTCGAGGAACTTCGGGTCGGTCAGGTTGCCGGCCCACTTGTCGCCGTCCTTCTTGGCGATGACACCCTTGACACCGAACTGACCGGCGCCGAAGGCGACCGCGGAGTACCAGTTCTGGCCCGGCATGTAGAGGGCCGAGAAGTTGGCGGTGCCGGCGTTGGCGGCCTTGACCTTGGTCAGGGCGGCCTTCAGCTCGTCGATCGTGGTCGGGGCCTGGGTGACACCGGCGGCGTCGAACAGGTCCTTGCGGTAGATCAGGACGCGGGCACCGGCGTAGTACGGGACGGCGTAGGTCTTGGTGCCGTCGGCCGACTGGCCGGAGGCGGCGACCGAGTCCAGCCACTTGTCCGAGTTGTCGAACTGGCTCTTGACCCCGGTCAGGTCGACGAAGGAGCCGGCCTCGATGTACTTGGCGGCCTGGGTGTTACCGACCTCCAGCGCGTCCGGCGCGTTGCCGGAGAGCAGGGCGGTGTCGAGCTTGGTGGTGTAGTTGTTCCAGGTCTGCCACTGAACGTCGACCTCGGCGCCGGTCTGCTCGGTGAATTCCTTCTTCGCCGCGTCGACGACCTCGGGCCAGCCCTTCTGGGCGTCCTGCATCAGCCAGACGGTGATCTTCTTGCCCTTGCCGTCCTTGCTCAGGGTGGCCTTGTCACCGCCGGAGCTGGACGAAGACGAGGAGCAAGCCGAGGCGACGAGCACGGTGGCGACAGCGGCCACGGCTGCGATCTTGCGGTTCAAACCATCCTCCAGGGATGAGCAAGGTGGGGCACCGGGCCGCCGGGCCATGGGCCCTGAAGCTGCGTCGTGCCGTAAGGGGGAACGTCACCGGGTGACACGGACACGAACTGCCGGGGCAGGCGGGCCGATCCGTGAGGTGGAGTAGACCATTGGTTTAGACCAACGCCTGGAGATTGGCATGGACCAATGACGAGCGTCAAGGGATCGAAGAGCGTCTGCACAAGCCGTTATCAACGCTTGACTAGGTCGTGTTGGACTGGACCAAGTCGGGGGACGGATCCGGATATGACGGGACGAATCGGCCACATCGGAACGCTCGCCTCCGGTTACTCAATGTGGCCTGAAGTGAACCTTAAGTGAGCCTTAAGAGGCATACCCACCCCGGTATTGACGTGAGCGGGGCGAAATCAGCAACGGATCGACAACAAGCGGGACTTGTAATCATCACGCGCGTTGACGCTGCAAATGGTCTGGGCCAGTATCCGGAAAGCTGGTCTGTACCACTCGCGCAGACCTCCCCCACCTGATTCGGAGGATTTGCGTGAAGCGTCAGGTTCTGGCCACGCTCGGCACCGCCGTTCTGCTGGCCACCGCCGTCGGCTGCTCGTCCGGCGGCTCGGCCGCGTCGCCGGGCGGCGCCGACCCGAAGGACGCGACCGGCAGCGTCACGGTGTGGCTGATGGACGACGCCCAGAAGAGCTGGCCGGAACTGGTGCAGCAGGTCAACGACCAGTTCGCCGCGAAGTACCCCAAGGTGGAGCTGAAGCTCAGCTACCACTCCTGGAAGGACAAGATCGCCGAGCTGGACGCCGCGATCGCCACCAACCAGGCGCCCGACGTCGTCGAACTCGGCAACACCGAGACCACCAAGTACATGGTGAACGGCACGCTGGCCGGACTCGACCGGACCGGATTCGACAACTCCGACAACTGGATCAAGGGTCTCGCCGACACCTGTACGTACAACCAGAAGCTTTACTGCGTTCCTTATTACGCGGGCGCCCGGGTCGGCGTCTACAACGCGAAGATGTTCCAGGACGCCACCGGTTCCGCCGATCTCCCGCAGACCGAGGAAGAACTCACCGCCGCCCTCGACAAGGTGGCCCTGCGCAACAAGAGCACCGCCGGATTTTCCGCGTTCTACCTGCCCGGCCCGTACTGGTACGCCGCGATGTCCTACGTCACCGCGTACGGCGGCTCGATCGCCAAGTTCGACTCCAGCGGCGTCTGGCACGGCACCCTGCACGATCCCAAGTCGCAGGCCGGCCTCCAGCACTTCGTCAACCTGGTGAAGACGTACAACAAGGGCGATCTGAAGGTCAACGAGGCCAAGCAGGCGGGCGTGCTCGGCCACGAGAAGGCCGCGCTGATCTACGCCAACGGCTGGGAGCTGAGCGACGCGGTCGCCCCGATCACCGGCACCCCGGCGCTCAAGAACTCGCTGAAGATCGTCACCATGCCCGGCCCGAACGGGAAGCCGCTGCCCTCCTTCATCGGCGGCTCCGACCTCGCCGTCACCGCCAAGTCGCAGAACGCCGCGATCGCCACCGACTGGGTGCGGATGTTCACCAGCACCAAGTCCGAGCAGGTGCTCGCCGACAAGGACACCCTGCCGAACAACCTGACCCAGCTGGCGCCGCTGAAGAACAAGCCCGCCACCGCCGCGGCCGCCAACGCCGTCCAGGACGCCTGGTTCACCCCGGCCGCCCCCGGCTGGGGCGCGGTCGAGAAGCAGAACGTCCTGGTGAACATGCTGGACTCGATCTTCAAGGGCAAGAGCGTCGACGACGCCACCAAGGAAGCCGACGCGCAGATCGACCAGCTGATCAACAACCCGAGCTGAATCTCGCGGACCGGACGCCGACGCACCGTCACGACGTGTGCAGCGGCGCCCGGTCCACGTAGGATCGG
The DNA here is from genome assembly GCF_043200475.1 of Kitasatospora sp. NPDC048407. Taxonomy (NCBI): domain Bacteria; kingdom Bacillati; phylum Actinomycetota; class Actinomycetes; order Kitasatosporales; family Streptomycetaceae; genus Kitasatospora; species Kitasatospora sp. NPDC048407. Next base: position 20,488 of record NZ_JBICXW010000009.1, read on the forward strand.
CACAGCACAGTTCCACGCAGCGAGGGTGCGGACTCGCCGCCGTTCCAGAGGTCCCCGTCGGGCATCCCGCCCCACGGGGTAGAACCATCTCTCCACGGAGGCACCCCCGATGTCCGACCCGCAGACTGTTTCCGTACCCGGCAGGATCATGTCGGCGGAGATGGCCGAGCAGCCGGCCGTCCTGCAGCGCATCCTCGACGAGGGTGCGCCCGCGATCCGTGAGATCGCCAAGCAGATCGCCGCCCGCAACCCGCGGTTCGTCCTGCTCACCGCCCGCGGCACCTCCGACAACGCCGCGCTGTACGCCAAGTACCTGATCGAGGTGCTGCTCGGCAAGCCCGCCGGCCTCACCTCGATGTCCACCACCACCGCGTACGGCGCCAAGCCGGACCTCACCGACTGCCTGGTCATCACCGTCAGCCAGTCCGGTGGCTCGCCCGACCTGGTCGCCTCCACCAAGGCGGCCCGCGAGGCCGGCGCGATCACCCTGGCGGTCACCAACAACGCCGGCTCGCCGCTCGCCGAGGTCTCCGAGTTCCACATCGACGTGCTGGCCGGGCCGGAGAAGGCGCTGCCCGCCACCAAGACCTACACCGCCGAACTGCTCGCGCTGTACCTCTTCATCGAGGGCCTGCGCGGCAACGACGGCGACGCGGCGAAGGTCCTGCCGGAGCTGGCCGCCGGGATCCTGGCCCGTCAGGCCGAGGTCAAGGCGCTCGCCGAGCGCTACCGGTTTGCCCAGCGCCTGGTCATCACCTCGCGTGGCTACGGCTACCCGACCGCCCGCGAGGCGGCGCTGAAGCTGATGGAGACCACCTACATCCCGGCCTCCCCGTTCTCCGGCGCCGACCTGCTGCACGGCCCGCTGGCCATGGTCGACAACGTCTCGCCGGTCATCGCGATCGTCCCCGACGGCCGCGCCGGCGAGGCCCTGCAGCCCGTCCTGGACCGCCTGCGCGGCCGGGGCGCCGACCTGGTCGTCATCGGCCAGCAGGACCAGGTCGACGCCGCCAGCGCCGGCTTCGCCCTGCCGGGCGGGGTTCCGGAGGAGGTCCAGCCGATCCTGGAGATCCTCCCGCTCCAGCTCCTCGCGTACGAGGTCACCATCGCCCGCGGCCAGGACCCGGACGCGCCGCGCGCTCTCGCGAAGGTCACCGAGACCCACTGACGTCGGTCGACACGAAAGGCCGCCTCCACCAGAAGTTCGGTGGGGGCGGCCTTTCGTGGGTGCGAAACCAGGACGTGCACCACCAGGGGCGCGGGGAACGGCGCGACAAGCGCAGACGCAACGGTCAGGTCGCGATCAACGGCAAGTCATTGCCCGCGTTGCGATCCTGCTGTGAGGGCGTTCCCCTTCGCGCAGTTCCCCGCGCCCCTGGTTTCGCACCCGTCTGCTGGCGCGGAGAAAAACACTACGGGCCACGGCGCCGACACAGGACCCTCAACCTGTGCGGCACCGTAGCCCGGAGCTGTATGTCGGAGGCGGGGACCGTCCGAGAGTTGTGCGGGACCCTCGAACGACGCCTCCGACCGAGGAGCGGCCTCGCGCGGTCAGGGCAGTTGCGCGGGGGGCCTCTCCTTGGTGCACCTTCATTGTGGACTAGACCAATCTGCGTTGTCCAGGGGCCCGGGTCGATTGGTCTGGACAACGTGCCCCGGAGTGGTCGGAGATACCCTCACGGTGTGCCCTCGCTGAACGAACTCGTCCGCCGCCACACCACCCTCACCGGTGCCGACGTGGAGTGGCTGCATCTGCTGGTCTCGGAGTGGCAGCTGCTCTCCGACCTGTCCTTCGCCGACCTGGTGCTGTGGATCCCCACCTGGGACGGCATCCGCTACGTCTCGGTGGCCCAGATGCGGCCCAACACCGGACCGACCTCGTACCAGGACGACATGGTCGGCCACCTGGTGCCCCGGGGCCGCCGGCCGTTGCTGGACGCGGCGTACGACGAGGGGCGGATCGTCCGGGAGGGCGACCCGGAGTGGCGGGAGGAGGTGCCGGTGCGGGTGGAGTCCATCCCGGTGCGACGGGACGGCAAGGTGCTGGGCGTGATCGCCCGGAACACCAACCTGCTGACGGTGCGCACCCCGAGCCGGCTGGAGCTGACCTACCTGCAGAGCGCCAGCGATCTGGCGCAGATGATCGCCGCCGGCACGTTCCCGTTCCCGGGCGCCGAGCAGGCCGATATGGACGCCGCGCCGCGGGTCGGCGACGGCCTGATCCGGCTGGACGCGGAGGGCGTGGTGACGTACGCCAGCCCGAACGCGCTGTCGGCGTACCACCGGCTGGGCCTGACCACCGACCTGGTGGGAAGTCATCTCGGCCAGGCCACCGCCGAGTTGGTGCCGCCGAGCCGCGGCAAGGTGCACGAGGCGATGGTGAAGATGGCCAGCGGCTGGGCGCCCCGGCAGACCGAGGTGGAGGCGCAGGGCGGCGTGGTGACCCTGCGGACCATCCCGCTGAAGCCCAAGGGGACGCCCACCGGTTCGCTGGTGCTCTGCCGCGACGTCACCGAACTCCGGCGCCGAGACCGCGAGTTGATGACCAAGGACGCCACCATCCGGGAGATCCACCACCGGGTGAAGAACAATCTGCAGACGGTCGCGGCGCTGCTGCGGCTGCAGTCCCGCCGGATGGACTCGGATGCCGGCCGGGCCGCGCTGGACGAGGCGGTGCGCCGGGTCGGTTCGATCGCCATCGTGCACGAGACGCTGTCGCAGGCGCTGGACGAGCAGGTGGCGTTCGACGAGATCGCCGACCGGGTGCTGGCGATGGTGATGGAGCTGTCCCAGGACGGCCGGGTGGCGACCCGCCGCAGCGGCTCGTTCGGCATCCTGTCGGCCGAGGTGGCCACTCCGCTGGCGATGATCCTCACCGAGCTGACCCAGAACGCGCTGGAGCACGCGTTCGGCCCGTCCGCCTCCGGGAAGGTCGAGGTGAGTGCGCTGCGCGGCCGCGCGCCGGTGTCCGGCAAGGGCTGGTCGGACAGCTGGAACAGCGGGGCCCGGCCGGAGGAGTACCTGCTGATCACCGTGCAGGACGACGGCCGCGGCATGCCCGAGGGCTTCGACCCGCAGCAGGCCGGCAACCTCGGCCTGCAGATCGTCCGCACCCTGGCCACCGGTGAGCTCGGCGGCACCTTCGACATGGTGGCCGTGCCGGGCGGCGGCACCAAGGTGGTGCTGGAGATCCCGGTCCGCTGACCGGCGCACCCGGGGCAACGGGAACAGCCCGGGGAGACAGAAACGAGGCCCTGCCGACCGGGGGGGGTGGGTCGGCAGGGCCTCTCAACCCGGTCCGGCCGTCGGGGGGAGTCGGCCGGAACGGGGGCTCTGGGGTGGCGCGACGCTCGCCTCGTGTGTTGCACACGGTGAGCGCCACAGGTCCACGATATTGCTCTAAGTGAACAGTATCAAGTGCCTGGGCGGCTCGCGTCGTCGGCCCCGCAGTTGGAGCGGGGCCCGTGCGGGAAGGCTCGGCCGGCCAAATGCGGCCGAACCCTTGATCGTGGGTTGATCCGTACTGCTTCTGATGCTGCGTCAGGCGGTGCGGGCGCGGTTGCGGGCGGCGCGGCGCTTCATCGCGCGACGCTCGTCCTCGCTCATGCCGCCCCAGACGCCGGCGTCCTGGCCGGTCTCGAGCGCCCACTGCAGGCACTGCTCCATGACGGGGCAACGGCGGCACACGGCCTTGGCTTCCTCGATCTGCAGCAGAGCAGGACCGGTGTTCCCGATCGGGAAGAACAGCTCCGGGTCCTCTTCGCGGCAGACAGCGCGGTGGCGCCAGTCCATGGTCGTCCAACTCCTCCGGTCACGGACGGTGCCCGCGACTCACTCGTATGGCTTGTGAATGTGAACGCTTTCACGAATCCCGTAACAGCAAAAGGGACCAAAGGCCCACCGGGCCCGGGAGGTCTTTGCTGGAAGGGGTTCGGCGATTCGAGGGACTCTGCCGCGATGTCGTCTGCGGTGTGTCCCGATCGCCATGTAGAGGTTCGCAAACCTCGAAGCCGGATACAACCCCCTTCGGCAAGAAATTTTTGATTCTTCGGTGTCGCCTACCTCACAGGCGGTACTTCTATGGGGTGAAGGGGCTCGAACGTTCGAGTGCAAGGTGAAGACCCCCTTCTGGTCACACAATCACACGCAGTGCCCGTCGTACGCCTGTGAAACTGACGCGACTCCTGTCTCCAAGGTGGTCCCCGTCGACCTGAAACGGCACCGGTTCCTGTGAAACCAAGGTGAAGTGTCTGACGTCGTGATAGGAGACGAGATGCTTTCCGGTCGGGCCGGCAGGGCGTGCGCCGTCCTCTGCCGAGGGCTGCGGGCGCAGGATCTGACGGACCGTCCGGGCGGTGCGGAACGCCGTCATTCGAGTGATGCCGAAGATGTCCAGATCGGTTTCGAACGATGCCGAGGGGGACGGAAAGACCGGACGGGAGCCCAGATAGGTCCACGGAGAGGTGTTGGAGACTATGGCCATCACCATGCCCGGCACCGGTTCCCGGCCGTTGATCTCCAGGGAGATCGGGCCCGAACGGCGGCGCTCACGCTCGGTCACGTAGTGCCGCAGCGCCTCCATGACATAGAGCGCGTGAGTGGATTTGCGCCCCGCGCGGCGCTGACGCTCCACCCGGCCGACCACGCCCGCGTCGAACCCCAGTCCGGCGGTGAAGGTGAACCAGCGGTCCGGCTCGCCGGCGCTCAGCGCCTTGCCCAGACCGATCGCGCGCTCCCGCCGGTGCTCCAACGCGTCCAGGAGTGCGCCGGTGGCCTCCACCGGATCGTTGGGGAGCCCCAGCGCGCGGGCGAACACATTGGTCGACCCGCCCGGCACCACCGCCAGCCGCGGCACCCGCTCGCCCGGACCGTGCGCCAGCAGGCCGTTCACGACCTCGTTCACCGTGCCGTCGCCGCCCAGCGCCACCACCAGGTCCACCGAGCCGTCCTCGGCCGCGTGCCGGGCCAGATCGCCCGCGTGCCCCCGGTACTGGGTCTCCGCGACATCCAGCTTCAGATCGCTGCGCAGGGCATGGATCAGGACGTCCCGGGTCCGGCCACTGGTGGTGGTCGCCTTCGGGTTCACGACCAGGAGAGCGCGCATGGCGATCAGCCTACGACCCGTCCGACGTAAGACGACCGTTACCCTGGCCCGGTGACCGCTGAATCCGCTCCCGCCACCACCACCGCCCCCGACCGGCCCGTCCCGCTGCTCGTCGGCGCGGGCATCACCGCGCTGGAGGGCGCGGCGATGGCGGGTTGGGGAATCTACGACCTGATCTCCGGCTTCCTCGGCTCGGACGCCGCCTTCGGCCGCGCCGAGATGGGCGGCGCCGTGCTCGTGCTGATGGGCCTGCTGCCGCTGCTGGCCGGCCGCGCGCTGCTGCGCGGGCAGAAGTGGGGCCGCAGCCCCGCCGTGCTCACCAACTCGATCTGCCTGCCGGTCGCGTACTACATGTGGCAGTCCGGCGGCGGCATGGTCGCCGTCGGCGCCGCGGTCGCGGTGATCGGCCTGGCCGGCATCGTCGCGCTGCTCAACCCGCGGGTCACCGCGGTGCTCTACGGCGAGCAGTAGCCGCCCCCTACGCACGCCGCAGGGCCCGCCCCCGGGATCGGGGACGGGCCCTGCGGCGTACGTGCGAGGGGTGGTTACTCCTCGACCAGCAGCTTTTCGCGCAGCTGCGCCAGGGTGCGAGCCAGCAGCCGGGAGACGTGCATCTGGGAGATGCCGACCTCGGCCGCGATCTGCGACTGCGTCATGTTCCGGAAGAACCGCAGCACCAGGATCTTCTGCTCCCGGGGCGGGAGTTGGGCCAGCAGCGGCTTCAGCGACTCGCGGTACTCGACGCCCTCCAGGGCCTCGTCCGTGGCGCCCAGGGTGTCCGCGACGGCCGGCGACTCGTCGTCGCTGTCCGGCACGTCCAGGGACAGCGTGGAGTACGCGTTGGCGGACTCCAGGCCCTCCAGCACGTCCTCCTCGGAGATGCCCAGGTGTTCGGCCAGCTCGTGCACCGTGGGGGAGCGGCCGTGCCGCTGGGACAGCTCGCTGGTCGCCGTGGTCAGCGACAGCCGCAGCTCCTGCAGCCGGCGCGGCACCCGCACCGCCCAGCCCTTGTCGCGGAAGTGGCGCTTGATCTCGCCGACGATGGTGGGCGTCGCGTAGGTGGAGAACTCGACGCCGCGCTCGTGGTCGAAGCGGTCCACCGACTTGATCAGGCCGATGGTGGCGACCTGGGTCAGGTCGTCCAGCGGCTCGCCGCGATTGCGGAACCGGCGGGCCAGGTGCTCGACCAGCGGGATGTGCATCCGGACCAGCTGGTTGCGGATCTCCACCCGCTCCGCCGACCCCTCCGGCAGCTCGGACAGCCGCACGAACAGGGCCCGGGCCGCCTCGCGGTCGGGCGCGCCGCTGCGGTGCCCCTGTGCCGGGACGGTCGAGCGGACGGCCTCGGCGGCGGCCGCCGGGCCGCCCTCCTCGGGCTCGGCCGCGGGCCGCTCGGGCTTCGGGTCGGTCGGCTGGCTCATCCGGCTGGGGTCCTTCGGGAGGGCTTCGTCAGGGGTGGCGGTGCGGGCAACGCTGGCCTGCGGAGGTACGACGGCAACTGTGCGGTCCAGATCACTCACGGCGATCACCCGTTCCGTTCCGAGAACACGTCACTACCTACGGCTGGCCCGGCGACCCGCCGCGCTTCTTGTGCAGGCTGATGGAGACGGTGTTGTCCGCGGCCACCGTGGAGTCCACCTCGCCGGCCAGTGCGGAGAGCACCGTCCAGGCGAAGGTGTCCCGTTCCGGGGCCCGCCCGTCGGTGGTCGGGGCGGAGACGGTGACCCGCAACGCGTCCCCGACCAGGCGGAACTCGCAGCTCAGGATCGAGCCCGGAACGGCCTGTTGGAGCAGGATCGCGCAGGCCTCGTCCACTGCGATGCGGAGATCCTCGATCTCGTCCAGGGTGAAGTCCAGCCGTGCCGCGAGGCCGGCCGTGGCCGTCCGCAGCACCGAGAGGTAGGCGCCCGCCGCAGGCAGGCGGACCTCAACGAAGTCCTTCACTCCGGGCTCGCTGTCGATCTGGGACACCCTCACCTCCTGGGTGGCGCTCGGTGCTTGGGGGGCCGGAGGCCCCGGCACCACCATTGGCATCGGTTCAACTGCCTTGTGCCCCGAGACGTTACCGCGCCCGGGGCCGGTCTGTCGTGATCTCCGTCCACCGTCACGGGAACGAGGGACCGGTGTTCGAAATGCGCTGCCCTCAGCGGGGCGTGGAACCCAGCTCGGTGAGCGCGTCGTCGGTGAGCCGGAAGACCGTCCACTCGTCCATCGGGACGGCGCCCAGCGACTTGTAGAAGCCGATCGACGGCTCGTTCCAGTCCAGCACCGACCACTCCAGCCGGTGATAGCCGCGCTCCACGCAGATCCGGGCCAATTCGGTGAGCAGCGCCTTGCCGTGGCCCCCACCGCGCTTGTCGGGGGAGACGTACAGGTCTTCCAGATAAATGCCATGAGTGCCGCGCCAGGTCGAGAAGTTGCGGAACCACAGCGCGAAACCGGCCGGCACGCCCGACTCGTCCTCGGCGATCAGGCCGAACAGGGCGGGGTGCTCGCCGAACAGCGCGTCGTGCAGCTGCTCCTCGGTGGCCCGGGCCTCGTGCAGGGCCTTCTCGTAGTCGGCGAGCTCGCGGATCATGGCGTGGATGACGGGAACGTCGGCGGGAGTCGCGGTGCGGATCATACGATCGAGCGTACTCATCTCCCCCCTCCTTCCGGAAAGCCCCAGAGGCCGGGAAATTGCTGTATGCCCGGGAGGAACCTGGGAAAACCCCGGGCCGGGCCGGGGCCGGGCCGGGACAGGGCCGGGGCCCGGAAATGCGGAACCCGACCGCCGGGGCCCCGGGGCGGGGGCGGTGGCGGCCGGGTTCCGGCAGACGCAACTGGCGTGGCGTCAGGCCTTCTTGGTCTCCCAGAAGATCCCGTCGATCTCGGCGATCAGGTCCAGCAGGGCCTGGCCGGTCGCCGGGTCGGTGGACGCCTTGGCGGCCGAAGCGGCCTTGCCGGCACGGTTGAACAGGTCGTGCAGGCCCGGGTAGGCCTCGAAGTGCGGGGCCTTGAAGTAGTCGGTGTGCAGCACCGAGAGGTGGTGCTTGACCAGCTCGGCGCGCTCCTCCTTGATGACGATCGCACGAGCGCGGAACTCGGCGTCCTCGTTGGCCTGGTACTTCTCCTGAGTGGCCTTCACCGACTCGGCCTCGATGCGGGCCTGGGCGGGGTCGTACACGCCGCAGGGCAGGTCACAGTGCGCGTGGGCGGTGACCCGCGGAGCAAACAGACGAGAGAACATGGGGGTCCTTCCTTAGATCGTCTTCCCGGGCCCGACATTACCCTCACGGCGAGCCGAATTCGCCGTCGCCCCGGGGGCCTAGGGCAAAAGAAGGAGTCATAAATCGTGCGATATGGGACACCGTTCGGCGTGGCCGACATCGCCGGACCGTCGATGCGCCGGCTGCTGTCCGACGGGGACCGGGTGCTGGTGCGCTACGGCGCCCCGCTGCGGCCGGGCGCGATCGCGCTGTTCAGGCACCCACTGCAGCAGAATCTGCTGGTGGTGAAGCGGGCCGCGGGCCGCCGGCCGGGCGGCTGGTGGATGCTCTCCGACAACCCGCTGGTGCACACCGACAGCCGCGAATACGGCGCGGTGCCGGACGAGTTGGTGCTCGGCCGGGTGCTGCTGCGGCTGGCGCCCCGGCCGGCCTGGCTGGCGCCGGGCCGCGGCCTGGAGCGCGCGCTGCGCGGCCGCCCGGCGTGGCTGGCCGAGCGGCTGGGCGTCAGCGCGCCGGTGGAGACGGAGCTCTGATGTTGTCTCAGGCTTGGGCGGCGGCCAGTGCGCGCTGCGCCTCCTGGCGCTTGCGGGCCCGGTAGGCGGCCACGTTGGCGCGGGTGGCGCAGCGGTCCGAGCAGTAGCGGCGGGAGCGGTTGGTGGAGGTGTCCAGGTAGGCGTTGCGGCAGGGCGAGGCCTGGCAGATGCCGAGCCGGTCGACGCCGAGCTCGGTGAGGTGGATGGCCAGCCCCATGCAGGCGACGGCGGCGTAGTTGGCGGCCGCGGTGGGCGCGTTGTCGGCCAGGTGCAGGTGCCAGTTGGGGCGGCCGGTGTCGTCCAGGTCGTCGTGGCCGGAGACCAGCGGGCTGACGGGGTACTCCACCATCAGGCTGTTCAGCAGGTTGACGGCGCGCACGTCCTCGCCCTCGGCGGCGGCCTCGAAGACGCCGCGCAGCCGGGTGCGGACGCCGCGCAGCCTGGGGAGGTCGGACTCGTCGGCGAGCGCGGAGGCCCGGGCGGAGGTGCTGCCGAACAGGGCCCGGACGGCGTCCACCGAGGTGAGGCCGTCGGTGCCGCGGTCCGGCTCCTCGCTGTTGACCAGCCGGACGGCGAAGTCGGCGTACGAGGCGAGATCCACGGGGGTCCTTCCGAGGCGGGATGTAACGGGTCTACTGGCTCCAGGGTATTACAGGCCGGTGGGCGGACATGCCGGTGCCCGCCGCATGTGGGGCGTGCGGCGGGCACCGGGGGAGTGCGGCGGGGTCAGAGCACCTTGGACAGGAACGCCCGGGTGCGCTCGTGCTGCGGGTTGGTGAGCACCTCGCGCGGGTGGCCGGACTCGACCACCACACCGCCGTCCATGAACACCAGGGCGTCGCCGACCTCGCGGGCGAAGCCCATCTCGTGGGTGACCACGATCATCGTCATGCCCTCCTCGGCCAGGCCGCGCATGACGTCCAGCACCTCGCCGACCAGTTCGGGGTCGAGCGCCGAGGTGGGCTCGTCGAACAGCATCAGCTTGGGCTGCATGGCCAGCGCCCGGGCGATCGCCACCCGCTGCTGCTGACCGCCGGAGAGCTGGGTGGGGTAGTTGCCGGCCTTGCTGGCCAGCCCGACCCGCTCCAGCAGGACCATGGCCCGCTCCTTGGCGGCCGCCCGGTTCTCCTTCTTGACCTGCACCGGCGCCTCTATGACGTTCTCCAGCGCGGTCATGTGCGGGAACAGGTTGAACCGCTGGAACACCATGCCGATGTCCTGGCGCTTCAGCGCGACCTCGCGGTCCTTCAGCTCGTACAGCCGGTCGCCGCGCTGCCGGTAGCCGACCAGTTCGCCGTCGACGTACAGCCGGCCGGCGTTGATCTGCTCCAGGTGGTTGATGCAGCGCAGGAAGGTGGACTTGCCGGAGCCGGACGGGCCGACCAGGCAGAACACCTCGTTCTGCTTCACCTCCAGGTCGATGCCCTTGAGCACCTCGACCTGGCCGTACGACTTGTGCACGCCCTCGGCCTTGACCATCGGCTGGTCGGTGGCCTGCGGCTTGGTCAGGTCGGTCATGCGTGGCTCCCTCCGCTCGGCACCTCGGTGTCCGCGGGGACGGCCTTCGGGGCGGACTTGCCCGCGAACATGGCCTGCACGCGCTGGATCGGGGTGGGCGGCAGCGTCCGGTTGGCGCCCCGGGCGTAGTGCCGCTCGATGTAGTACTGGATGACCGTCAGGATCGAGGTCATCAGCAGGTAGTACATGGAGACGGCGATCAGCACCGGGATGGTCTGGAAGGTGCGGGCGTAGATGTCGTGGCCGGCGGTGAACAGCTCGACCAGCGCGATCACCTGGACCAGCGAGGTGGTCTTCAGCATCGAGATGGTCTCGTTGCCGGTCGGCGGGATGATCACCCGCATCGCCTGCGGCAGCACGATCCGGCGCATGGTGGCCAGCTTGGACATGCCGAGCGCGTGCGCCGCCTCGGTCTGTCCCTCGTCCACCGACTGGATGCCGGCCCGGACGATCTCCGCCATGTACGCGGCCTCGTTCAGGCCGAGGCCGAGCAGCGCGGCGGTGAACACCGGGATCAGGGTGTTGGAGCTCTCGGACCAGAACGACGGGCCGAACGGGATGCCGATCGACAGCGTCGGCCAGAGCGCGCCGATGCTGTTCCAGAACACCAGCTGCACCAGCACCGGAGTGCCGCGGAAGATCCAGATGTACACCCAGGCGGTCCCGGAGAGCACCGGGTTCGAGGAGAGCCGCATGACGGCCAGCAGCACACCGCCGACCACGCCCATCAGCATGGACAGGACGGTCAGCTCCAGGGTCACCCAGATGCCGTGGACGACGGTGGGATCAGTGAGGGTCGCGCGGACGATGTCCCACTTGATCGCCTCGTTGGTGAGGAGGGCGTGGAGCAGCATGGCCGCGAGAACGGCGATGACGGCTACTCCGACCCAGCGTCCGGGGTGGCGGACCGGGACGGCCTTGATGGCCTGGTGCTGTCCCGATGTCACCGACCCCTGGTCGGTCTTGTTCACGTGTACCTCGTCAGGGGTTCGGGCGGGCGGAGGGTCAGCTCTTCGCGGCGTTGATCTCGGAGGTGGTGACGGCGCCGGCGGCGACACCCCACTTGTCGAGGACGGCCTTGTAGGTGCCGTCGGCGATGAGCGCGGTGATCGCGCCCTGGACGGCCTTGGTCAGCTCGGTGCCCTTGTTGACGATCACGCCGTACGGCGCGGAGTCGTAGGTGTCGCCGACCTTCTCCAGCTGGCCGCCGGTCTGCTTCAGCGCGTAGTCGACGACCGGGGAGTCGGCCAGCATGACCTGGTCGCGGCCGGCCATCAGGGACTGGGTGACGTCCGTCTGGAGGACGAACTTGTCGCCGTCGTTCGGGATGGCGGGCTTGCCGGCCTTGGCGCACGCCGGGTTCAGGGTGTCCTTGACCTCGTCGGCCTGGGTGGTGCCGGTCTGCACGGCGACCTTCTTGCCGCACAGGTCCTTCGGGTCGATCTTGTTCGGGTTGCCCTTCTTCACGGCGGCGGCGGAGCCGGCGGTGAAGTAGGTGACCATGTCGACGGTCTTCTCGCGCTCCTTCGTGTCGGTGAAGGAGCTCATGCCGAGCTGGTACTTGTTCGAGGAGATGCCCGGGATGATCGCGGTGAACTCGGCGTTCTGGACGTCCGCGGTCAGGCCGAGCTTCTGGGCGATGGCGACCCCGAGGTCGATGTCCATGCCGACGATGTTGCCCTTGTCGTCCTTGAACTCGTTGGGCGCGTAGGAGGCGTCCGCGGCGATCACGAGCTTGCCGGAGGCCTTGACGTCGGCCGGGAGGAGGGCGGCCAGCGCCGGGTCGGCGGAGGCGGCCGGGATGACCTGGGTCGGTATGGCCGCGGCGCCCGCGCCACCGCCGGAGCCGGAGTTGCTGGTGGTGCTCCCGCAGGCGGTGAGGAGCAGGGAACCGGTGGCGAGGACGGCGGCCGCGGCGATCAGCCGGGTGCGCGGGGTACGGGTCATGAGGGGATCCTCCTGGGGAGTCGGACGGGGTCAGCGCCGCTTGGGGGGAACGGTGCGGGGATACAGCGGGGTCGGTGCTCGCCACCCTCCGCCGAGGTGACACGTGGATCCGATGTGTGGGAATCCTGCCACCGTGAAGGCCTGATCAGGCGCCGGATCAGATCAAAATCGGATAACAGGACCACCATGTGTCCGCTATTCGGACTATTCGCCTGGCCATGTCACATTGTGCATAAGTATGCACCCATGGGCTGCCGGGGCCCAGGACCGCCACCGGCCCCGGGCCCCGTCCCACACGCGGCCCTAGAAGCCGCCGTTCACCACCGCGTTCTGCGCCGCACCCGCGGTCAGACCCCACTTCGAAAGGATCTTTTCGTACTCACCACTGCGGATCACCCGGTCGAGTGCCTTCGCCAAGGTGTCCCGCAGCGCGGTGTCCTCCTTGGACAGCACGATCCCGTACGGACCCGGCTGCATCTGCTCGCCCACCACCTGGAACTGCGCACCCGCGCGCCCCTGCTGCGCCGCGTACGCCGCCGCGGGCGTGTCACTCAGATCGGCGACCGCCTTGCCCTGCGCCACCAGCGCGAGCGCCTGGTCGTCGGTGTCGGTCTGCTGCACCGTCAGCTTCTTGCGGGTCTTCTCGCACACCGGGACCTGACGCTCGGCCAGCGCCGCCTGCACAGTGCTGCGCTGGAGAGCCACCGTTCGCCCGCACAGGTCGTCCAGGGTGGCGATCTTCTGCGGGTTGCCCTTGGCCACCACGATCGAGGTGCCGGTGACGAAGTAGTCGATGAAGTCCACACCGGAGTTCATCTTCATGCCCTTGGCGTCGGTGCCGTCCCGGCGCTGCAGGTTGTCGGTCATCCCCGACATCACCACGTCGAACTCGCGGCCCTGCAACCCCAGGAACAGCCGCTCGAACGGCGTCTGGCTGAACTCCACCCGCACGCCCAGCGCGCGGCCCAGCGCGTTCGCCAGATCGACGTCCAGGCCGTCCGGCTTGCCCTCGGCGTTCTTGAACCCGATCGGCGCGTAGCCCAGGTCGGTGCCGACCCGCAGCACCCCCGCACTGCGCACCGGGTCGGGCAGCTGCCCGTGCAGGTCGGGGGCCGCGGAATCCCCCGAGGAGGACGTGCTGGTGCAGGCCGCCAGCAGCAGTGAACCGGCCACCGCGGCGAGGCCGAGCCGCTGACCTGCACGCGGTCTTGCATGCGGTCCTTCCTGCGGTCTCGCCGAGGGGGCGGAGGGGTGGGTGGCGAACGACATGAGGGATCCTCCTGTGGAGAGGTGGCGCGGGCCGGCGCCGGTGCGCGGGTGTGCGCGACCGGGCGCGGGCGGGCCTCCGGACGCGGAGCGGAAAGGCGTGGGAACGTCCGGACAACGGTGGTCGAACTCCGGATACTGCCATCCCACCCGGACGATCCCGGTGGCGGGTGTGTCAGAATCTGCTATCGGGTGACCCCCGACGCAGAACTCAGACCGCCGGTTCGCCACAGGGCCGGGGGTGCGCAGGAACGGAAGCCGTCACCGGCTCCGTATCCGAAGCACCAGCTCCCTTGCGTGTCTGCGTTCACTCCTGCGAGTGCCTGCGGACCCCTCGCTATCGGGGGCCACGCGGAACAAGACGGACCCGGTACATGTTGCGAAGCCGGTGTCCCGACGAAAGCGCAGAACACCGAAAACCCTCACCCGAGGGCGCCCGCCCGACGGCAGCGCCCCGACCCGGCCACGGGTACGCCACCGACGGCGTGCCCGTCTTCGCGCATCGGCGCGCGAACGGGTCGAAGTCCGTCGGAAGCGCGCCTTCGCTGATATGACGAAGAGGTCATTGTGGCAGCGGAGATCATCACCGATACCCAGAGCACGGCCGACCCGGTCGACGCCGTCTTCGCGCTGCACCGCGGCGGCAAGATGGAGATCCGGGCCACCGTCCCGGTGCGCGACGCGGACGACCTGTCCCTCGCCTACACCCCCGGCGTCGCCCGCGTCTGCACCGCGATCGCGGAGAAGCCCGAGCTGGTCAACGACTACACCTGGAAGGCCAACACCGTCGCCGTCGTCACCGACGGCACCGCGGTGCTCGGCCTCGGCGACATCGGCCCGGAGGCCTCGCTGCCCGTCATGGAGGGCAAGGCCATCCTGTTCAAGCAGTTCGCCGGCGTCGACGCGGTGCCGATCGCGCTCGCCTGCACCGAGGTCGACGAGATCGTCGAGACCGTGGTCCGGATGGCCCCGTCCTTCGGCGGCATCAACCTGGAGGACATCTCCGCCCCCCGCTGCTTCGAGATCGAGAAGCAGCTCCAGGAGCGGCTCGACATCCCGGTCTTCCACGACGACCAGCACGGCACCGCGATCGTCAGCACCGCCGCCCTGTGGAACGCCGCCAAGGTCACCGGCCGCGAGATCGGCGACCTGCGGGCCGTCATCTCCGGTGCCGGCGCCGCCGGCATCGCGATCGCCAAGATGCTGGTCGCCGCCGGCATCGGCGACGTCGCCGTCTGCGACCGCCGCGGCGTGGTCCACGAGGGCCGCGGCGACCTGACCGACGCCAAGGCGGAGATCGCCGCGCTCACCAACCGCACCGGCCTGAAGGGCAGCCTCGTGGACGCCCTGAACGGCGCGGACGTCTTCATCGGCGTCTCCGGCGGCACCGTCCCCGAGGAGGCCGTCGCCACCATGGCGCCCGGCTGCTTCATCTTCGCGATGGCCAACCCCACCCCGGAGATCCACCCCGAGGTCGCGCACCGCTACGCGGCGGTCGTCGCCACCGGGCGCTCCGACTTCCCGAACCAGATCAACAACGTGCTCGCCTTCCCCGGCATCTTCGCCGGCGCGCTGTCGGTCCGGGCCAGCCGGATCTCCGAGGGCATGAAGCTCGCCGCCGCGAAGGCCCTGGCGGGCGTCGTCGCCGACGAGCTGACCCCGCAGAAGGTCATCCCGTCCCCGTTCGACGAGCGGGTCGCCCCGGCGGTCACCCGGGCGGTCGCGGAGGCGGCGAAGGCGGAGGGTCTCGCGCGCATCTAGTACCACGAGGGCGTGGGGAGACCTGCGCGAGCGGATGGGCGCGAAATCAGGGGCGCGGGGAACTGCGCGACAAGCGCACGTCACGTCCGCAAGGTCGCGATCAAGTGCAAGCCATTGCCCTGCGTCGCGATCTTGCGGACGTGGTGCGTTCCCCTCCGCGCAGTTCCCCGCGCCCCTGGCGGTGCTCACCCTGGTTTCGCACCCTTTGGGCCTGTATGGTCCCGGGCATGTTTGCTGCCTATGCCGCACGTATCAGTCCTGACGACCCGTTGAGCGCGCTGGAGCTGGGCGAGGTGCCCGAGCCCGAGGTGCGGCCGGGGTGGAGCGTGGTGACGGTGAAGGCCGCCACGTTGAACCACCATGACCTGTGGTCGTTGCGGGGGGTGGGGCTGCCGGCCGAGCGGCTGCCGATGATCCTGGGGTGCGACGCCTCGGGCGTCGATGAGCACGGCAACGAGGTGGTGATCCACTCGGTGGTCGGACAGAGCGGTCACGGGGTGGGGCCGGACGAGCCGCGGTCGATTCTCACCGAGCGGTACCAGGGGACGTTCGCGCAGCGCGTCGCGGTGCCGACGTGGAACCTGCTGCCGAAGCCGAAGGAGCTGAGCTTCGAGCAGGCGGCGTGCCTGCCGACGGCGTGGCTGACGGCGTACCGGATGCTGTTCACCAACGCGGGCGTGAAGCCGGGTGACACGGTGCTGGTGCAGGGGGCCGGTGGCGGGGTGTCGACGGCGTTGGTGGTGCTGGCGAAGGCGGCGGGGCTGCGGGTCTGGGTGACCGGGCGGGACGAGGCCAAGCGGGCCCGGGCGGTCGAGTTGGGCGCGGATGCCGCGTTCGAGAGCGGTGCCCGGCTGCCGGAGCGGGTGGACGCGGTGATGGAGACGGTGGGCGCGGCGACGTGGTCGCACTCGGTGAAGTCGTTGCGTCCGGGCGGCACCATCGTGATCTCGGGGGCGACCAGCGGGCCGAGCCCGAAGGCGGCCGAGCTGAACCGGATCTTCTTCCTGGAGCTGAAGGTGGTCGGTTCGACCATGGGGTCCAAGGAGGAGCTGGCCGGCCTGCTGGCGCTGTGCGCGAACTCCGGGGTGCGTCCGGTGATCGACTCGGTGCGGCCGCTGGCGGAGGCCCGGGAGGCGTTCGAGCAGCTGGAGCGCGGGCAGGTGTTCGGCAAGCTGGTGCTGACCCCCTGACCCCCTGACCCCCTGACCCCTGACCGCCTGAGCAGGCGAAGGGCCCCTGAGCAGGCGAAGAGCCCCTGACCTTCCTTCAGGTCAGGGGCTCTTCGGGCTCATCGGCGCTCGTGCAGGGCGCGGGCCGCGGCGGCCAGGGCCTGTTGGGCGCGGGCCAGGCCGGCGGCGTCCACACCGCGGTCGCGGGCGGTGTCGCGGACGTGGTCGCGGAAGCGGTCGAGCAGGCGCTCCAGTTCGCGGACCGGGTCGCCGGCCGGGTCGGTGCGGGCCCAGTCCGGCAGCTCGGTGTCGGACTTGTCGAGGTCGATCCGGACGGGTTCTTCCGGGGCCGGCGTCTCGGTGGCCGGTGTCTCGTGGGAGCCCCAGCGGGCGGCGTCGGCGAGTGAGCCGAGGCCGCGGGTGAGTTCGGCGAGGCCCTCGGCGAGGCCGGTGGACCAGTCGCCGTGCGAGGTGTGCTCGCGGACCTGTTCCTCGATCCGGCGCTTGAGCCGCAGCGCTTCCTGCTGGGCGGCGGTGCGGGCGGCCTTGGACTGCTCGCGCAGCCGCTTGGCCTCGGCCTCGGCGGCCTTGGCCTGCTGCCGGGCCGCCTTCTCCTGCTCCTTGGCGCGCCGGGCCTGTTCCTTGGCCTCGGCCTTGAGCTGGGCGAACTGTTCCTTGGCGCGCTGCCAGGACTCCTTGTCCCGCCAGGGTGCGGCGAACGGGTCGCCGCCGGCGGCGGGGGTCTGTTCGGCCTGCTGCCAGAGTTCGGCGCGCAGGTCCTTGGCGCTGTCCCGGACGTCCTGCCGGATGGCGCCGGCCAGCTGGCCGACGGAGTCGTGGATCTCGGCCTCCAGGGACGTCAACTCGTCCTGGCGGGAGGCGAGTTCGGTGCGCCCGGTGTCCGTCAGCCGGTAGACCTTGCGGCCGCCCTCGGTGGTGTGGCTGACCAGTCCCTCGGCCTCCAGCTTGGCGAGCCGGGGGTAGACGGTGCCCGCGGAGGGCGCGTACAGGCCGTGGAAGCGCTCCTCCAGCAGGCGGATCACCTCGTACCCGTGCCGGGGGCTCTCGTCGAGCAGCTTCAGCAGGTACAGGCGAAGCCGGCCGTGGCCGAACACCGGGGTCATTTCAGGCCTCCTTGGTCAGGTCGAGCGGGCCGGAGGTCAGTTCCTTGGCCGGCCGGTCCTCCTCGGCGTCGGGACGGCGCTGGACGGTGACCGCACCGGTGACGGTGGTCACCTGGAGGCGGCCGGCGCCGGAGCCGAGCTGGCCGGAGAGCTTCTTGGATCCCCAGCCGCCGCCGACGGCGAGCTCGGCGAAGGCGCTGGAGAGGGTGCCGCTGGTGGTGCCGGCCTCGACCTTGGCGTCGGCGAACGAGGGCAGCCGGACGCCGACCGCGCCGGAGACGGTGGTCACGCCGATGTCGGTGGGGGTGGCGGCGTCCAGGTCGAGGGTGACCGCGCCGGACACCGAGTGGGCGCGGATCCGGGTGGCGCTGCCGGCCACCAGGGTGACCGCGCCGGAGACCGTGTTGACCTTCAGCTCGCCGGACAGGCCCTCGGCGTCCACGTCGCCGGAGACGGTGTTGGCGGAGACCGGGCCGGTCAGCCCGGCCAGCGTGGTGTCGCCGCTGGCGCCGTTCACCGCGACCTCGCCGGTGATGCCGGAGACGGTGGCGTGCGCGGAGACCGTGCCGACCTTGACCGCGGCGGCGGCCGGGACGGCCACCGTGATCTCGGCCCGGCGCTTGCGGCGCAGGCCGGAGAAGTACGACTTGACGGTCTCCACGGACTTCACGGCCACGCCGACCTCGGCCCAGCTGAGGTCCTTGTAGCTGACGGTGAGTACGCCGTCGATCAGGGTCACCTCGAGCGGTTCGCCCTCCAGAGCGGCGACTTCGAGGCGGGCCGGTCCCTCGGTGGGGACCACGTTCACGGTGCCGTCGACGATCCGGACGTGCAGGATGTGCGCGGCCTCGTCGAAGGTGATGGTCTCGGTGCTGTCTACCGTCTGCTGGAACATGTCCGGCTCCCCGTCCTCCCATACGCGATGTATCGCGTTCTCTTTGATATTTACGATATATCGCGTCGGGCGGAAGTCAAGGAGATCCGACCCCGATCCGGACCCGGAGCGCACCCCGGCCGACCCCGACCCCACCCTGAAGGGCGACCCCGGGACCGCCCGAAAAAGCCGGCGGCCCGGGAGGCGAGAACGCCTGCCGGGCCGCGCTGCTGAGGGCTTGTCAGTCCTCGTCGTCCTCGTCGTCCAGCCGGGCCAGCCAGGTGGCCAGCCGCTCCACCGGCACCTCGAAGTCCGGGTTCAGGTCGACGAACTCGCGCAGGCGCTCGGCCAGCCACTCGAAAGTGACCTCCTCCTCGCCACGCCGGCTGTCCAGCTCCTCGATGCCGCGGTCGGTGAAGTACACGGTTACTCGCTCCGGTGGGTGGTTCTGGTACGCCGCCGCCCAGGATAGTGCGCCGCCCGGGAACGGATGCGGCCCCCGCCCCCGGAGACCGGGGGCGGGGGCCGACAGGGCCGGGTGGGCGTCAGCGCGTCAGAGCGCGAACACCTCGTCGACCAGGGCCGCCTGCTCGGCGGCGTGCCGCTTGGCCGAGCCGACCGCGGGGGCCGAGGAGGCCGTGCGGGCGACGCGGCGCAGGCGGGCGCCACCGTTGGCGGAGCGGCCGATGACGACCTGCAGGTGGTCGACCAGGTTCATCGCGATGAACGGCCAGGCACCCTGGTTGGCCGGCTCCTCCTGCGCCCAGACGAACTGGACACCCTCGCCGTAGCGGGCCAGCTCCTCCTGGAGCTCCGCGATCGGCAGCGGGTACAGGCGCTCGACGCGGACGATCGCGGTGTCGGTGACGCCACGCTCGGTCCGGGCCGCCTCCAGGTCGTAGTAGAACTTGCCGGAGGTGATGACCACCTTGCGGACCTGCGCCGGGTCCACCGTGCTGTCGCCGATCACCGGGCGGAACGAGCCGCTCATGAACTCGGACGACGAGGACGCCGCGGCCTTCAGACGCAGCATCGACTTCGGGGTGAAGACGACCAGCGGCTTGTGGTGCGGGTTGTGCGCCTGCCAGCGCAGCAGGTGGAAGTAGTTCGACGGCAGGGTCGGCATGGCGACCGTCATGTTGTCCTGCGCGCACAGCGCCAGGAAGCGCTCCGGGCGGGCGGACGAGTGGTCCGGGCCCTGGCCCTCCATGCCGTGCGGCAGCAGCAGGGTGACGCCGGAGTGCTGGCCCCACTTCTGCTCGGCGGACGCGATGTACTCGTCGACCATGGTCTGCGCGCCGTTGACGAAGTCGCCGAACTGCGCCTCCCACATGACCAGCGCGTTCGGGCGGGTCAGCGAGTAGCCGTACTCGAAGCCCATCGCCGCGTACTCGCTGAGCAGCGAGTCGTAGACGGTGAAGCGGGCCTGGTCCTCGGTCAGGTACATCAGCGGGGTGTAGTCCTCGCCGGTGTTCCGGTCGATCAGCACCGCGTGGCGTTGGCCGAAGGTGCCGCGGCGGGAGTCCTGGCCGGCCAGCCGGACCGGGTGGCCCTCCATCAGCAGCGAGCCGATGGCGAGCGCCTCGCCGGTCGCCCAGTCGATGGTGTTGTCCTCGATCGAGGCGGCGCGGCGCTGGAGCTGCGGCAGCAGACGCGGGTGCACGGTCAGCCAGTCCGGCAGGTTGACCTGCGAGGCGGCGATCCGCTTGATCATCTCGGCGGAGATGCCGGTCTGGATGGACACCGGGAAGTCCGCGACCGGGCGGCCGGTCTCGGCCGGCGCCGGGGCGGCGGTGGCCTCGCGGACCTCCGCGAACACCTTCTCCAGCTGTCCCTGGAAGTCCTGGAGCGCCTGCTCCGCCTCTTCCATGGTGATGTCGCCGCGACCGATCAGCGCCTCGGTGTACAGCTTGCGCACCGAACGCTTCTTGTCGATCAAGTCGTACATCAGCGGCTGGGTGAACGACGGGTTGTCGGCCTCGTTGTGACCGCGGCGGCGGTAGCAGATGAGGTCGATCACGACGTCCTTGTGGAACTGCTGACGGAACTCGAAGGCCAGCCGCGCGACGCGGACCACGGCCTCCGGGTCGTCGCCGTTCACGTGGAAGATCGGCGCCTCGATCATCCGGGCGACGTCGGTGCAGTACATCGACGAGCGCGAGGAGGTCGGGGCGGCGGTGAAGCCGACCTGGTTGTTGACCACGATGTGCACGGTGCCGCCGGTGCGGTAGCCGCGCAGCTGCGACATGTTCAGCGTCTCCGCGACCACGCCCTGGCCCGCGAAGGCCGCGTCGCCGTGGATCTGGATCGGCAGCACCGGGAAGGTCGTGCCGCCGAAGTCCAGGATGTCCTGCTTGGCGCGGGCGATGCCCTCGACGACCGGGTCGACCGTCTCCAGGTGGGACGGGTTCGCGGCCAGCGACACCTTGATGGTCTCGCCGTCCAGGCCGGTGAAGGTGCCCTCGGAGCCCAGGTGGTACTTCACGTCGCCCGAGCCGTGCATCGACTTCGGGTCGAGGTTGCCCTCGAACTCGCCGAAGATCTTGCCGAACGGCTTGCCGACGATGTTCGCCAGCACGTTCAGGCGGCCGCGGTGCGCCATGCCGATGACGGCCTCGTCGAGGCGGTGCTCGGCGGCGGCGTCGATGGTGGCGTCCAGCAGCGGGATGAGCGACTCGCCGCCCTCCAGCGAGAAACGCTTCTGCCCGACGTACTTGGTCTGCAGGAAGGTCTCGAACGCCTCGGCCGAGTTCAGCCGGCGCAGGACGCGCAGCTGCTCCTCGCGCTCCGGCTTGGTGTACGGCTTCTCCAGGCGCTCCTGCAGCCACTTGCGCTGCGCCGGGTCCTGGATGTGCATGTACTCGATGCCGACGGTGCGGCAGTACGTGTTGCGCAGCAGGCCGAGGATGTCGCGGAGCTTCATCATCTTCTGGCCGCCGAAGCCGCCGACCGCGAACTCGCGCTCCAGGTCCCACAGGGTGAGGCCGTGCGTGGTGACGTCCAGGTCGGGGTGCTTGCGCTGCATGTACTCCAGCGGGTCGGTGTCGGCCATCAGGTGACCGCGGACCCGGTAGGAGTGGATGAGCTCCATGACACGCGCGGTCTTGTTGACCTCGTCGTCGTGCGTGGTCGCCACGTCGGTGGCCCAGCGCACCGGCTCGTACGGGATCCGCAGAGCCTCGAACACCTCGTCGTAGAAGTTGTTCGCGCCCAGCAGCAGCTGGTGGATCGAGCGGAGGAACTCGCCCGAGGCCGCGCCCTGGATGACCCGGTGGTCGTACGTCGAGGTGAGCGTCATGATCTTGGAGACGCCCAGGCGGGCCAGGGTCTCCGGGGAGGAGCCCTGGAACTCGGCCGGGTACTCCATCGCGCCGACGCCGACGATGGTGCCCTGGTTCTGCATCAGGCGCGGCACGGAGTGCACGGTGCCGATGCCGCCCGGGTTGGTCAGCGAGACCGTGACGCCGGTGAAGTCGTCCATGGTCAGCTTGTTGGCGCGGGCCCGGCGGACGATGTCCTCGTAGGCCTGCCAGAAGCCGAAGAAGTCGAGCGTCTCGGCCTTCTTGATGGCCGCGACGACCAGCTGGCGGTCGCCGTTCGGCTTGACCAGGTCGATGGCGAGGCCCAGGTTCACGTGCTCGGGCTTCACCAGGTAGGACTTGCCGTCCTCCACCTTGTAGCTGTAGTTCATGCCCGGGTTGGCCTTCACGGCCTGAACCAGCGCGTAGCCGATCAGGTGGGTGAAGGAGACCTTGCCGCCGCGGGCGCGCTGCAGGTGGTTGTTGATGACGATGCGGTTGTCGATCAGCAGCTTGGCGGGCACCGCGCGCACCGAGGTGGCGGTCGGAACCTCCAGCGAAGCATCCATGTTCGACGCCACGGCCTTGGACGGGCCGCGCAGCTGCACCAGCTCCGGGCCCTCGGCGGCGGCCTTCGCGGCGGCGGCCGGGGCCGGAGCCGGGGTCGCGGCCTTCGGCGCGGGCGGCGCGGCGGGAGCGGCGGCCAGCGGCGCGGGGGCCACCGGCTGCGCGGGCGCCGGGGTGGCGGCCATTGGAGTGGCATCGGCCGGAGAAGTCGCGGCCGGAGCAGCGGCAACAGGAGCGGCAACGGGGGCCGGCTGGGCGCCGACCGGGGTTGCGGCCTGGGTCACGGGAGTCACCTCGGTACCGGGCTTGTAGTCGGCGAAAAAGTCCCACCAGGCACGGTCGACCGAAGCCGGGTCCTGGAGGTACTGCTGGTAGATCTCGTCGACGAGCCACTCATTGGGGCCGAAGCCAGTGGAGCTTGCCGAGCTGGGGGTTTCTTGGTGTGGCGACACGGGGCAACCGCCCTCTTCCGCTTCCTTTTGGGATGGTGGACAGCGGGGATTAAGGCTACGCCTCCGACCAGTGATCGCGCAGTCCCCGATGGTCAGGCGTCGCCCAGATCACATCGGTGGACCGGATTTTGGCTGGAATTGTGCGTTAGAGATGCCGGAAAGCAGGGAACCCGCGGCCGGGGCGATCACTGCCATACCGAGTGAAAATCGGACGAACAGGCGGGCCGGGACGGTCCGTTGACTGTCCCGGCCCGGCCTCGAACGCGGTTTGTACCGGTTCCGCCACAAACTAGACGGCGATCGCGCTTTCACCCGGCAGGGTGACCTCGATCCGGCAGCCCGCGGCGGCCTCCGCCACCCGGATCCGGCCGCCGTGCAGGTCCACCGCCCAGCGGGCGATGGCCAGCCCGAGGCCGGTCCCGCCGTCACTGCCCGGGCCGAGCGCCGTCGGCGAACCGCTGCGGCCGAACCGCTCGAACACCCGCTCCCGGTCGGCGACCGGAATGCCCGGACCCTGGTCCTCCACCTCCAGCAGCAGCCCGCCGCCCTCCGCCGCCCGGGCCCGCACCGTCACGGTGCCGCCGGCCGGCGAGTGCTTGCAGGCGTTGTCCACCAGATTGGCCACCACCTGGTGCAGCCGCTCCGCGTCCGCCACCGCCGACAGCTCGGCCGGCTGCACGTCGACCGCCAGCCGCACGTCCTCGCGCCGGGCGTACGCTCCGCCCGCCGTCGCGCCGTCCACCGTCACGCCCCGCAGCACGCCGTCCAGGAACTCCCGCACCTGGAACGGGCGGCAGTCCAGCGGGACGACGCCGTCGTCCAGCTTCGACAGGTCCAGCAGGTGGGTGACCAGCCGGCCCAGGCGTTCGGTCTGCTCCAGCGCGGTGCCCAGGTTCTTCGGGTCCGGCTTCACCACGCCGTCCACCACGTTCTCCAGCAGGCCGCGCAGCGCCGCGATCGGCGTGCGCAACTCGTGCGAGACGTTGGCGATCAGCTCGCGGCGGTGCCGGTCGGCGGCCTCCAGGTCGCCGGCCATCCGGTTGAAGGTGTCGGCCAGCTCGCCGATCTCGTCCCGGGAGGACACGTCCACCCGGGCGGTGTAGTCGCCCTCGGCCATCGACCGGGCCGCCGCCGTCATGTCCCGCAGCGGCGCGGTCAGACCGTTCGCCAGGAACTGCATGAACAGCAGCGAGGCGATCAGCGAGAAGATCATGATGATCCGGATCTGGGTCTCCGACCGGATCGCCACCACCACCATGCCGGTGGCCAGCACCACCGAGACCACCACCAGCATCGCCAGCTTGCCCTTGACCGAGCGCACCGGATCGAACGGGCGGATGTCGGCCCACACCCGGCGCGCGGCGCGCACCGCCAGCGGGGGCTGCGGGGTCGGCTCGGCTTCCCCGTTGCGTTGCTGTGGAAAGGTCATGTGTCCCCAGAACTCGTCCCCCGTGCACGACCGGACCGCCGCGCGGGCCCCCCGGAGGCCCGAACCGGCGGCTCCGGGTCAGGACAGCGGAGCCTCCAGCGCGTAACCCACGCCGTGCACCGTACGGATCCAGCTCGCACCGATCTTCCGGCGCAGCGCCTTCACGTGACTGTCGACCGTGCGGGTGCCGGACGCGTCGGTCCAGTCCCACACCTCGGCCAGCAGCTGCTCGCGGGTCAGCACCGCACGCGGCTGCGCGGCCAGGCAGGCCAGCAGGTCGAACTCGGTCGGCGTCAGGTGCACGTCGCCCGAACCCAGCCGGACCCGGCGCTGCACGTGGTCGATCTCCAGCTCGCCGAAGCGCAGGCTGCCGAGAGCCGGCGTGCGGGCCGCCTGCTGGGCGCGCTCCACCCGGCGCAGCAGCACGTTCACCCGGGCCGCCAGCTCGCGCATCGAGAACGGCTTGGTCATGTAGTCGTCCGCGCCGACGCCCAGACCGACCAGCAGGTCCGTCTCGTCGTCCCGCGCGGTCAGCATCAGCACCGGCACCGGGCGCTGGGCCTGGATCCGGCGGCACACCTCGAGGCCGTCGAAGCCCGGCAGCATGATGTCGAGCACCACCAGGTCGGGCTGCCAGGTGTGGAACCCGTCCACTGCGCCCGGCCCGTCGTGGGCCACCGCCACCTTGAAGCCCTCGGCTCCCAGGCGCGCCGCGATCGACTCCGCGATGGTCGGCTCGTCCTCCACGACGAGCACCCGTCGCTGGGTACCCACCGGGCCACTGCTGATCGTCTCTTGCTGAATCTCTGTCACGGTCACGCCACCGCCCCCAGGGCTGCGGGCCGGCCGTCTGTGGGGACGGGCGGGCTCCGCGTTGTAGTCGTCTCAATCCGTCTTGGGCTGTTGCCCCGCCCGCCGGTGCTGCTCCTGGCAGCGTACGGACGCCGTCCCCGCCCGGGTGGGCTGACCGGATGATTCCGGCCGCGGACCGTCATGCTTGGCAGGTCCCCGATCGGACGGGCACGGGCCAGTACCTTACCCAAAGCGCTTGCGACCTGTAACGGTACGTGTGCGAGCGGCATATGCACGGACAGTGGTCTTCACAGGACTTACCCAGACACCTCTCACCTGCCACCCGTATCGTGGGGCGGACGAAGCGTTCGGGAGGCACGATGACCAGCGCGGAACTGCGACGACGGCTGATCCGGCCGGGCCTGCGGGCCGTCCCCACCCCCCGGACGAACCCGTTCGCGCTCGGTTACCTCGGCCTGCTGCTCGGCACCACGCTCTACGCCCGCTTCGGCGACCCCGACACCGTGCACCGGCTCCAGTCGGTGTCCTCCACCGACGCGCACAACCTGCTCGTCCACCCCGTGGTCTCCCTCATCGGCAGCGGCCTGTGGGTCGCCGGCTCGGTCTGGGCGCCCTACTTCTGGGCCTTCCTCTGCACCGTCGCACCTCTTGAACGACGGGCGGGGGGAGTCCGTGCCCTCGGCGTCTTCGGGGCCGGGCACATCGGCGCGACGCTGCTCTCGCAGGGGGTGGCCGTGGCGAGCGTGGCCGGAGGGGCGGCCGGGCCCGATGTGCTGGACGCGATGGACATCGGCGTCAGTTACGGGGTGCTGGCCTCGCTCGGCGGGCTGGCCGGACTGCTGCCGCGGCCCGGGCGGGCCGTGGCGCTGGGCGCGGGGCTGGCGTTGATCGGGCACCAGTTGCTCTCCGACCCCGATCTGGTGACTTCGGTCGGGCACCCGGCGGCGTTGCTGTTGGGTGTGGCGATGTGGCCGTGGCTGAGGCGCGGCAGGGGGCCGCGCGGGCCGGAGCGGGCGTGGGCGTGGAAGCGCTCGACGGCCGTCGCGGAGGGCTGAGACATCCACCCTGAGTCCCCTTCGCTCAGGGTGAACACCCGGAGGGGAACAACCGAGGCGTGCCAAACCTTAGTCAGGTCAGCTCAACTTCACTGACTGGGGAGAGATCATGGCATCGACGTCCATTCCGCTCACTCTGCCCGTGCTGCCCCTCGACGACGAGGTCGTGCTCCCTGGCATGGTGGTTCCGCTGGAGCTTTCGGATCCGGAGGTGAGGGCTGCCGTGGAGGCGGCCAGGGCGGGGAGCAACGGGGGGAAGCCGCAGCTGCTGCTGGTGCCGCGGCTCGACGGGTCGTACGCGGCGGTGGGTGCGCTGGCGACGGTCGAGCAGGTCGGGCGGCTGGCGGACGGTGACCCGGCGGCGCTGGTACGCGCGGTGCGCCGGGTGCGGATCGGCAAGGGGACGACCGGGCCGGGGGCGGCGCTGTGGGTGGAGACCACGCCGTTCCAGGAGTCGGACGCCGGGCTGCCGGTGGCAGGTCGGGCGGCCGAGCTGGCCAAGGAGTACAAGGCGCTGTCCACCAAGTGGCTGCGCAAGCGCGGGGCATGGCAGATCGTGGACCGGGTGGCCGCGATCGAGGACATCGGCGAGCTCGCGGACAACATCGGGTACGCGCCGTTCGCCACCGCCGAGCAGAAGCTGAAGGTGCTGCTGGAGGCCGACCGTCAGGCCCGGCTGGAGTACGCGCTGGGCCTGCTGCGCGAGCACCTCGCGGAGGAGGAGGTCAACGACACCATCCGCAAGGACGTCGAGGAGGGCGTCGCCAAGCAGCAGAAGGAGTTCCTGCTGCGCCGCCAGCTGGAGGCCGTCCGCAAGGAGCTGGCCGAGCTGAACGGTGAGGCGGGTACCGAAGAGGATGACTACCGGGCGCGGGTGGAGGCGGCCGAGCTGCCCGAGAAGGTCCGGGAGGCGGCGCTCAAGGAGGTCGACAAGCTGGAGCGTTCCAGTGATCAGTCGCCCGAGGGCTCGTGGATCCGCACCTGGCTGGACACCGTGCTGGAGCTGCCGTGGAACGAGCGCTCCGAGGATTCGTACGACATCACCGCCGCGCGTGCCGTGCTGGACGCCGACCACACCGGTCTGGCGGACGTGAAGGACCGGATCGTCGAGTACCTGGCGGTCCGCAAGCGCCGGGCCGACCAGGGGCTCGGCCAGATCGGCGGCCGGCGCGGAGGTGCGGTGCTGGCGCTGGTCGGCCCGCCCGGTGTCGGCAAGACCTCGCTGGGCGAGTCGGTGGCCCGCGCGATGGGCCGGTCGTTCGTCCGGGTGGCGCTGGGTGGCGTCCGGGACGAGGCGGAGATCCGCGGCCACCGGCGGACGTACGTGGGCTCGATCCCCGGCCGGATCGTCCGGGCGATCAAGGAGGCCGGGACGATGAACCCGGTGGTGCTGCTGGACGAGATCGACAAGGTCGGCTCGGACTACCGGGGCGACCCGGCGGCGGCGCTGCTCGAGGTGCTGGACCCGGCGCAGAACCACACCTTCCGGGACCACTACTTGGAGGTCGAGCTCGACCTGTCCGACGTGGTGTTCCTGGCCACCGCCAACGTGCTGGAGGCCATCCCGGAGCCGCTGCTGGACCGGATGGACCTGGTCCGGCTGGACGGCTACACCGAGGACGAGAAGGTCTCCATCGCCCGCGACCACCTGCTGCCCCGCCAGCTCGCCAAGGCGGGCCTCGCCGCGGAGCAGCTGACGGTGGACGAGGAGGCGCTGCGCCGGCTCGCCGCCGAGTACACCCGGGAGGCGGGCGTCCGGAACCTGGAGCGGTCGATCGCGCGGGTCCTGCGCAAGGTCGCCGCGCAGACCGAGCTGGGCGAGCGCGAGCTGCCGGCCGCGATCGGCCCGGACGACCTGCGGGCGCTGCTGGGCCGGCCGCACCACGTGCCGGAGTCGGCGCAGGAGCCGGCCGAGCGTCGCACCGCGGTGCCCGGGGTGGCGACCGGCCTGGCGGTCACCGGGGCCGGTGGTGACGTCCTCTACATCGAGGCGTCGCTGGCGGACGCGGAGACCGGCTCGACCGGGCTGACGCTGACCGGGCAGCTGGGCGACGTGATGAAGGAGTCGGCGCACATCGCGCTCTCCTACCTGCGTTCGCGCGGCGCCGAGCTGGAGCTGCCGGTGACGGGCCTGCGCGAGCGGGGCATCCACCTGCACGTGCCGGCCGGCGCGGTGCCGAAGGACGGCCCGAGCGCGGGCATCACGATGACCACGGCGCTGGCCTCGCTGCTGTCGGGGCGCAAGGTGCGCACCGACGTGGCGATGACCGGCGAGGTGTCGCTGACCGGCCGGGTGCTGCCGATCGGCGGGGTCAAGCAGAAGCTGCTGGCCGCAGACCGGGCCGGGGTCACCACGGTGATCATCCCGAAGCGCAACGAGGCGGACCTGGACGACGTCCCCGCCGAGGTGCTGGAGCGGCTCACGGTGCACGCCGTGTCCGACGTCCGGGAGGTGCTGCGGCTGGCGCTGGAGCCGGCGGAAGTGCTGGTCGCGGCGGCCTGATGACGGCCGAGGGGCCGGGGAGTGTCCACTCCCCGGCCCCTGGTGGTTGCCGATTGTGGCCCATGGCAGACTTCCGGCATGCCGTCCCCTACGCAGCGCGCGCTGACCGCAATGCCGGAGAACTTCCGTCCGTTCCTGGTCAAGCACCGCAAGTTGGTGAAGTTCCTCGTGGTCGGAGGAACCTGCTTCGTGCTCACCATGTTGATCAACTTCGCTCTGAAGATGACCGTCTTCGAGGCCAAGCCGCTCGTCGCCCTGACCGTCGCGACCGTGATCGCCACCGGCGTCTCGTACGTGCTGAACCGGCAATGGTCCTTCCGGGCCGCCGGCAAGCATCGCGAGGCTGTCCTGTTCGTCGTGGTCAGCGCTCTCGCGGTCGGTGTCAACGACCTTCCGCTGGCGGCCTCGCGCTACCTGTTCGACCTGCGGGAACCGCACGTCACCCACATGACCCAGGAGGTCGCCGACTTCCTCAGCGGCATGATCCTGGGCACCCTGCTGGCGATGGTGTTCCGCTACTGGGCGATGAACCGGTACGTGTTCACCCGGTTGTCGGACCGGGTGAGCGAGGAGCAGGGGCGGGCGACCGAACGGGTCTGACCCCGCCCCTTTCCGTGACGGCCGCTCACACCTCCGTCGGGGTGGGGCGGCCGAGGAACGGGTGGCGGGACGCCGCGAGGAAGGTCACCGCGACACCGAGGGCGGCCCAGACCGCCAGCACCGTCAGCGGCATCGCCAGCGCGGACGAGCCCAGGTAGGCGATGGAGCGGGTGGCCGAGGTGCCGGCGCCGTTCGGGATCCACTGGCCGATCGCCCGCCAGAACGTGGGCAGCAGCGGCGGCGGGTAGACGCCGCCCGCGCTGGGATTGCCCAGCACCACGAAGATCAGTACCGCCACGCCGATGCCGATGATGTCGAACAGGCACTGCAGCGCCATGGTGACCGCGCCGACCGCGAACACCACCAGTGCGCCGATGGCGGTCAGGGCCACGATCGAGCCAGGCAGCGCGTCCAGGATCGGGCCGGTGATCAGCGTGCCGCCGAGGCCCGCGACGACCGAGTACAGCGCCAGGGCGCCCAGGCGCACCGCGGCCCGGTTGACGTTGGCGGGGCGGGCACCGGCGCTGATGCCGAGGATCGAGGCGACCAGGTAGCCGCCGACGCACCAGCCGACCACCAGGTAGAAGCTGGACAGGCCCCTGCCGTCGCCGGGGGCCAGCGGAATGGTGTCCTGCACCTCGACGGTGCGGTGCTGGGCGGCCGCGACCTTGGTGACGATCAGCTCGGCGGCGCCGGAGGCGGCCGGGCCGCGGGCCTCCGCGACCAGCAGGGTGTCCTGGGTACCGGTCGGGTCGAACACCCAGGCCGCGTAGATCTTCTGGTCCTTGATCCGGGCCTTCGCGGTCTCCGCGTCGGGCAGGACGGACGCACGCACCGCGTCGTCCGGGACGGACTCCAGGGCGGCGGTCAGCTTCGGAGCGACCTCGGGCGGGGCAACCACTGCGATGGACAGCTGGTGCGGCTTCGGCTGGTGGAGCGCACCCACGTACGAGGTGATGAAGCCGAGCTGGAGCAGCAGGACGGCGACGACCATGAGGAACGCGCGTGGTGTCACCGCGTCCTTGAGATCGGCGACGAATCCCTTTGCAGGCTCTGCCATGGGCGGGCATCTCCCTATCAATCCGGTACCAGTACACAAATCGGATACTTAATATCATGAAACAGTTGCGCCCCGGAGAACGTGCAGGCTGCGCGATACTGAGCGCCATGAACGACCCCGTGGCAGAGCCGAACGCCGCCGAACTGGCATTTCTCGCGGTCGAGCGCGAGGTGGCGACGCTGTTCCGGCGCAGCAGGGCCCGGGCCGCCGAGGTCTCGCGGCAGGTGCACCCCGAGCTGGAGGCCGGGGCGTACGTCCTGCTCTCCTTCATCCGGGAGTCCGGGCAGGCGCGGGTGACCGACATCGGGCTGCACTTCGGCGTGGGCAAGGCCACGGTGAGCCGGCAGATCCGGGCGATCGAGGAACTGGGGCTGCTGCGGCGGGAGACCGACCCGCTGGACCGGCGGGCCTCGCTGGTGTCGCTGACCGAGGAGGGCGAGCGGCGGTTCGCGGCCGCCCGGGAGGCGCGGATGGCGCGCTTCCGGGCCTCGCTGGAGGCGTGGGAGGTGGGCGAGCTGGAGCAGTTCGCGCGCCTGCTGGAGCGGTTCAACGAGCTGACCGAAGGGGTCTGACCCGTTCTGACCTGGGCCTTTGAGGGGGCCCTTTACTTTGACTTGAATAAAGTTGTCTTAGTCAACTATCGGCGTATAGTTGCTTGAGGCAACGAATTTTTAGTCGAAGGAAACGCATGTCGACGACCCCCCAGACACCCCCGCAGGCCCAGCTGTCCCACCGCCAAGTGCTCGAAGCCCTGTCGGGCCTGCTGCTCGGCCTGTTCGTGGCCGTGCTGTCCTCCACGGTCGTCTCCAACGCGCTCCCGCGGATCCTCCACGACCTGCACGGTGGCGAGTCCGCCTACACCTGGGTGGTCACCGCCGCCCTGCTCTCGATCACCGCCGCCACCCCGCTCTGGGGCAAGCTCTCCGACCTGGTCAGCAAGAAGCTGCTGGTCCAGATCGCCATGGTGATCTACGTGCTCTCCTCGGCACTGGCCGGTCTGTCGCAGAGCATCGGCATGCTGATCTTCTGCCGCGTGCTGCAGGGCATCGGCGCCGGCGGTGTGATCGCGCTCGGCCAGATCTGCCTGGCCGCGATGGTCCCGCCGCGCGAGCGCGGCCGGTACAGCGGCTACTTCGGCGCGGTGTTCGCACTCGCCACCCTCGGCGGCCCGCTGATCGGCGGCGTCATCGTGGACACCTCCTGGCTCGGCTGGCGCTGGTGCTTCTACGTCGGCGTCCCGTTCGCCCTGCTCGCCATCCTGGTGCTGCAGCGCACCCTGAAGCTCCCCGAGCAGACCGTCCGCAAGCCGAAGATCGACTACCTGGGCGCGGTGCTGATCACCGCCGCCGTCAGCCTGCTGATGATCTGGATCTCGCTGGCCGGCAAGAACTACGACTGGGTGTCCTGGCAGACCGCGGTGATGGTGCTCGGCGGCCTGGCACTGGCCGGACTGTTCGTCGCCGTCGAGAAGCGCGCCGCCGAGCCGCTGATCCCGCTCGACCTGTTCCGCCACCGCACCGTCGCGCTCGCCTCGGTGGCCTCCGCTTTCGTCGGCGTCGGCATGTACGGCACCACCACCTTCCTCGGCCAGTACTTCCAGCTCGCCAAGGAGAAGACCCCCACCCAGGCCGGTCTGCTCACCCTGCCGATGATCCTCGGCCTCGCGGTGTCCTCCACGGTGGCCGGAAAGCTCATCACCAAGTACGGCAAGTGGAAGGGCTACCTGGTCGGCGGCACCGTGATGCTCGCCGTCGGACTCGGCCTGATGGGCACCGCCCGGGCCGGCACCTCGTACGGGCTGCTCGCGCTCTACATGGCGGTGGCCGGCATCGGCCTCGGCCTGACCAGCCAGAACCTGGTCCTCGCGGTGCAGAACACCGTCCCGCGCCACGAACTGGGCGCGGCCAGCTCGGTGGTCACCTTCTTCCGCACCATGGGCGGCGCGATGGGCGTCTCCGCGCTCGGCGCGCTGCTGGGGCACAAGGTCGCCTCGTACATGGCGGAGAACTTCGTCAAGGCCGGCCTGCCCGCCCCCGCGGGCGGCGGCGACGGCATCCCGGACCTGCACGCGCTGCCCGCGCGGATCGTCCCGCTGGTCACTGACGCGTTCGGGCACGGCGTCGGCACCGTGTTCCTGGTCGCCGCCCCGTTCGCGGTGGTCGGCTTCCTGCTGGTGCTGTTCATCCGCGAGGTGCCGCTGCGCACCGCCGACGACGACCGGGCCGCCGCCCCGGCCGCCAAGGCCGCGGAGCTGGTCACCGACTGATCGCTGCCGACATGCGTGAAGGGCCCCGCCGGATGGCGGGGCCCTTCGTCGTGTCCGCTCGCGTTACTTGGCGGCGATCAGCGAGATGCCGTACGCGACCACCGCGGCGCAGGCGGTGAAGCACACGACCGCGGCGGCCAGGGCCGGGACGCCCTTGCCGGTGCCGGCCTCGACGGCCGCCTCGCGGCGGGTCAGCGCCAGGTTGCCCAGCGCGAAGACGGTGACGACGGCGAGGGTGACGGCCAGGCTGACGCCCGCGGTCTCGGCCAGAGCGGCCCACTTGATGTGCATGATTCGTAGTCCTTTCAGGCCGCGATGGTGGTCTGGCCGGTCGGGCTGCCGGTGACCGGCAGGTCCACCGTCTCGCTGTCGTGCACGTTGCCGGCGTGCACCGGCTGGCGGCGGGAGATCAGCCACATCGAGCCGGCGCCGAGCACCAGCGCCACGCCGACCACGGCCACGCCCCAGTCGCCCTGGTCCGCGATCAGGGCGGCCAGGCCGGACACCGCGGCGGCGGCCGGCAGGGTCAGGCCCCAGGTGTAGACCATGCGGCGGACCATGCCCCAGCGCAGCTTGCCGGAGGGGCCGCCGAGGCCCGCGCCCATGATGCCGCCGGAGCAGACCTGGGTGGTGGACAGGCCGTAGCCCATGTGCGAGGAGGTCAGGATCACGGTCGCGGCGGCGGTCTCCGAGGCGAAGCCCTGCGGCGGCCGGATGTCGGCCAGGCCGGAGCCCATCGAGCGGATGATCCGCCAGCCGCCCATGTAGGTGCCCAGCGCGATCGCCAGACCGGCGCTGACGATCACCCAGGTCGGCGGGCCGTCGCCCTTGTGCAGCTGGCCGGCCGAGATCAGGGTCAGCGTGATGATGCCCATGGTCTTCTGCGCGTCGTTGGTGCCGTGCGCCAGCGAGATCAGCGAGGAGGAGAAGATCTGGCCCCGCCGGAAGCCCTTCTCGGTGCTCTTCTTCGGGCTGCTGCCGGCGATCAGGTAGGCCAGCTTGGTGGCGCCCCAGGAAGCGACGCCCGCGATGATCGGGGAGGCCACCGCCGGGATCAGGATCTTGGAGACCACGACGCTGAAGTTGACGCCGCCGATGCCGGCGCCGACCACCGTCGCGCCGATCAGGCCGCCGTACAGGGCGTGCGAGGAGGACGAGGGAAGGCCCTTGAGCCAGGTCAGCAGGTTCCACAGGATCGCGCCGACCAGGGCGGCGAAGATGATCGAGGGTTGCAGTCCGGCCTTCTCGTTGACGATGCCACCCGAGATGGTGGTGGCCACCTTGACCGAGAGGAAGGCACCACCGAAGTTCAGCGCCGCGGCGATGGCCACGGCGACCTTGGGCTTGAGGGCGCCGGTGGCGATGGAGGTGGCCATCGCGTTGGCGGTGTCGTGGAAGCCGTTCGTGAAGTCGAAGGCGAGCGCCGTGATGATCACAACGGCCACCAGGAACGTGATGTGTTCCATACCCAAACAATCGTCGAAGGTGTCGGACTGACGTTGCTGTCCTCGGTGACCGTAGGAAGCGATGGTGAACGGGAGGTTAACTCGGCACGGAGTTGTGGTTCCTTGGGTGGCGCGGGAGTTGCCGGGGCGTCGGTTTTCCATGGAGATCGCGAAATCCGGTGAGAGGGTTGTCACACTCCCGCGCGGATGAGAATTCACTTCACGCCCCCCTGGGCATCTGCCGGGAACTCCCTCCGCATGGCAGGATCGGTCCGATCGCCGACGGGAACCAGGGGAGGGCCGGCCGATGGGGGCAGGGCAGCGCGCGGAATCGACCGGGATGCGGCCGTGGGTACGCGCCGCACTGCGTTGCGGGGCGGTGCTCGCCGTCGCCGCACTGACCTTGCCGTTCGCCTCCGCCGCGTACGCCGCGCCGGACCCCGGAGCCTCGACCTCCGCCCCCGGGGCCGACCCGCTGGCCGAGGCCAAGCGGACCCTCGGCCCGCTGCTGGAGCAGCTGCACACCCTGTACCAGGAGGCCGAGGCCGCCACCGAGCAGTACAACGGCACGGTGGCCCGGCTCGCCGAGCAGCAGGCCAACGTCCAGGACCTGAACGCCCGGGTGACCCGGCAGCAGGAGGCCGTGGACACCGGCAACGACCTGGCCGCCCAGCTGGCCGGCGCGCAGTACCGCAACAGCCAGATATCCGGGTACGCCGAGATGCTGCTGGCCAAGGACCCGTACGAGGCGGTGGTGATCGCCGGACTGCTGGACTCCGCCGGGCGCTCGCAGAAGGAGTTCCTGGAGCGGCTGAAGTCCGACCGGGACACCCTCGCCGCCGCGCAGCTGGCCGCCCAGCAGGCGCTGACCGAGGCGCAGACGCTGGCCGGTCAGCAGGAGCAGCAGAAGAACACCGTGGCCAAGAAGCTGGCCGACGTGGAGACCCTGGTCGGCTCGCTCACCGGCGCCCAGCGCAGCGAGCTGGAGGCGCTGGAGAAGCAGCAGGCCGACCAGGCGCAGCTGACCTTCCTGGCGTCCGGCGCACTCGGCAAGGGCGAGCGCACGCCGTCCGCGATGGGCCGCAAGGCGGTGCAGTACGCGCTCCAGCAGCTCGGCAAGGACTACGTGTGGGGCGGTGCCGGGCCGGACGTGTTCGACTGCTCGGGCCTCACCTCGCAGGCCTGGCTGCACGCCGGGAAGGCCATCCCGCGCACCAGTCAGGAGCAGTGGGCGCAGCTCAAGCACGTGGCGCTGAACGAGATGCGCCCCGGTGACCTGGTGGTCTACTACGGCGGCGCCACCCACATCGGGATGTACATCGGCGGCGGCCTGGTCGTGCAGGCCCCGCGCACCGGCGACGTGGTGAAGGTGTCGAAGGTCGGCGCGATGCCGATCCTGGGCGCCGTCCGGCCCGACCCGGAGGACTCGGCGGACGACGCGGGCGGCGAGTGGAAGGTGCCGGACGTGAAGGCCGGCGAGTCGAAGATCGGGCCCGCCAAGCCGTCCACGCTGCCGCCGGCGCCGAGCACGCCCGCGCCGAGCACGCCTGCGCCGAGCACCCCGGGCCCGAACGTCCCGGGGCCGGACACGAAGCCCAGCAACCCCGGCACCATCCCGTCGCAGCCCGGTGGCAGCGGCTCGCCGAGCACCGGTTCGAGCAACTCGCCCAGCGGATCGGCGAGCGGTTCGGCCTCCGGCTCGCCGTCCGGCGCCGCGTCGGCCTCCGGGTCGGGTTCGGCCGCGCCGACGGGCAACTGACCGACCGGGCCGCCGTCGCAGGACGGCGGCCCAGGCGGGGCGGACGGGTCAGGCGGTCGGCTCCAGGCGGACCACCACGGCCTTGGAGGTCGGGGTGTTGCTGATGTCCGCGGTGGAGTCCAGCGGCACCAGCACGTTGGTCTCCGGGTAGTAGGCGGCCGCGCCGCCCCGGGCCACCGGGTAGTGCACCACCCGGAAACGCGGGGCGCGGCGCTCCACGCCGTCCTTCCACTCGCCGACCAGGTCGACGAACTGCCCGTCGGTGAGGCCGAGTTCGGCGGCGTCGGCGGGGTTGACCAGGACCACCCGGCGGCCGCCCTTGATGCCCCGGTAGCGGTCGTCCAGGCCGTACACGGTGGTGTTGTACTGGTCGTGCGAGCGGAGCGTCTGGAGCAGCAGCCGGCCCGGCGGGACGTCGGGGGCGGTGAGCGGGTTGACGGTGAAGTTGGCCTTGCCGGTGGCGGTGGGGAAGCTGCGGCTGTCGCGCGGGGCGTGCGGCAGGGCGAAGCCGCCGGGGCGGCGGACCTTGGCGTTGAAGTCGTCGAAGCCGGGGATCACCCGGGCGATGCGGTCCCGGACCAGGTCGTAGTCGCGGGCGAAGTCCTCCCACGGGGTGGGGTCCTGCGGGCCGAGTGCGGCCCGGGCCAGCCGACTGACGATGGCGACCTCGGAGAGCAGGTCGGGCGCGGGCGGGCGCAGGCCGCCGCGCGAGGAGTGCACCATGCCCATCGAGTCCTCGACGCTGACGAACTGCGGGCCGAGCGCGCTGACGTCCCGGTCGGTGCGGCCCAGGGTGGGCAGGATCAGCGCGCGGGCGCCGGTGATCACGTGCGAGCGGTTCAGCTTGGTGGAGACGTGCACGGTCAGCCGGCAGCGGCGCATCGCGGCCTCGGTGGCGTCGGTGTCGGGGCTCGCGGAGACGAAGTTGCCGCCCATCGCGAAGAACACCTTGACCCGGCCGTCGCGCATCGCCCGGATGGTGTCGACGGTGTCGAAGCCGTGGGCGCGCGGCGGCTCGAACGCGAACTCCTGGCCCAGGGCGTCCAGGAACGCGGTGCTCGGGCGTTCGAAGATGCCCATCGTGCGGTCGCCCTGCACGTTGCTGTGCCCGCGCACCGGGCAGACGCCCGCGCCGGGGCGGCCGACGTTGCCGCGCAGCAGCAGGAAGTTGACCACCTCGCGGATGGTCGGCACCGAGTGCTTGTGCTGGGTCAGGCCCATCGCCCAGCAGACGATGATCTTCTGCGAGGAGAGCACCAGGCGGTGCAGCTCCTCGATCTGCTCCCACGGCAGGCCGGTGGCCGCCAGCGTGGCCGGGCGGTCGAGTTCGGCCGCCTCGGCGGTGAACTCCTGGTACCCGGCGCAGTGTTCGGCGACGAACGCCTCGTCGACGGCGCCGGGGGTGGTGAGCAGCAGGTGGTTCAGGGCCCGGAACAGCGCCAGGTCGCCGCCGAGGCGGATCTGCAGGAACAGGTCGGTGAGCTTGGTGCCGCCGCCGACCAGGCCGCGCGGGGTCTGCGGGTTCTTGAACCGCTCCAGGCCCGCCTCGGGCAGCGGGTTGACGCTGACGACCTTCG
Source organism: Kitasatospora sp. NPDC048407 (assembly GCF_043200475.1). Lineage (NCBI taxonomy): Bacteria > Bacillati > Actinomycetota > Actinomycetes > Kitasatosporales > Streptomycetaceae > Kitasatospora > Kitasatospora sp. NPDC048407. The sequence goes on from NZ_JBICXW010000009.1 coordinate 57,818, forward strand.
CGCCGGCCCGCTTGGCGCGCTCCAGCGCGGAGAGCATCCGGGGGTGGTTGGTGCCCGGGTTCTGGCCCGCGACGATGATCAGATCGGCCTGGTACAGGTCCTTGAGCGAGACGCTGCCCTTGCCGACGCCGAGTGTCTCGGTGAGCGCCGAACCCGAGGACTCGTGGCACATGTTGGAGCAGTCGGGCAGATTGTTGGTGCCCAGCCGGCGGGCGAACAACTGGTAGGCGAAGGCCGCCTCGTTGGACGTCCGGCCGGAGGTGTAGAACGCGGCCTCGTTCGCGGAACCCAGCGCGGTGAGCTCGGCGGCGATCAGCGCGAACGCCTCGTCCCAGCCGATCGGGGTGTAGTGGGTGGCGCCCTCGTCGAGCAGCATCGGGGTGGTGAGGCGGCCCTGCTGGCCGAGCCAGTAGCCGGAGCGCTCCGCGAGGTCGGCGACCGGGTGGGCGGCGAAGAACTCGGGGGTTATCCGCCGCTCGGTGGCCTCCTCGCTGACCGCCTTCGCGCCGTTCTCGCAGAACTCCGCCAGGTGCGGCTTGTCCGGCTCGGGCCACGCGCAGCCCGGGCAGTCGAAGCCGTCCTGCTGGTTGACCTTGCGCAGGGTGGAGAGCACCCGGCCCGGGGACATCTGGTCGGCGGCCATCCGCAGGGTGTGACCGATCGCGGGCAGACCGGCGGCGGCGTGCGCCGGAGGTCCGACGTGCGGCGCGTCCTGGGCGGGGTCGCGGTGCGGGGGCTGCTTGGCCATGGCGGACTCTCCGGAGGGCTCGGGGGTGCTTGGAGCGTATCCGGTACGACCGCGGGTGTCGTGGGGCGGAGGGCCGGGCCGGTCACCAGCCGTGCGGGATGCGCTCCAGCACCCCGCCCGCGAACACGTCGTACAGCGGCAGCGACTCCAGGTGCACATAGCCGATGTGGCAGTCGCACTCGCCCAACGGGCAGGCGCGCGGGCGCAGTTGGGCCCGGTAGGAGTCGTCGTACAGGTTGCCCAGCGGCGGTCGGACGAAGTGGCAGCGACGCACCGTGCCGTCCCCGTCCACCGACACCACGCTCTCCCCGGTGCGGCACGGCAGGCCCGCGCTGCGGTGCGGGTGGCGGCTGTAGCCGAACAGCGGGTCCAGCTCCGTCCACCCGGCCGCCTCCGCGTCGGTGTACGTGAGCCCGTCCGCCGCGTTCACCCACAGGTAGACGGACGCCGGCAGCGCCGCGCGCAGCCGGCGGGCCGCCGCCAGGTGCTCCGGCTGCCCGACCACGCCGACGCTGAACCGCACGCCCAGTGCCGTCAGTTCGGCGCACTTGGCGAGGAAACGCTGCTCCGTCACCTGGCCCGGGTGGTACGTCACCCAGAGCGCCAGCTTCGACAGGTCCGCCTCGGCCAGCCAGCCGGTGCGGCAGCTCGCGTTGGTCTGGATCGCCACCCGCTCCAGGTGCGGCAGCCGGCTCAGCTCCACCATCGCCCGCCGGTACCAGGACCGCACCAGGCCCTCGCCCCACGGCGTGAACAGGACGGAGAGACGGCCGTGTTCGTACCGGGACGCCCACGCGGTGAACCGCTCCAGCGCGGCCCGGTCGGTGCGCAGCAGCTCCGGGGGGTCCCGCCGCTTGGCGAACGGGCAGTACGGGCAGTCGTAGTCGCAGGAGGACAGCGGGCCCCGGTACAGGACGGTCAGTGCGCTCATTTCGGCGAGTACCCCGCCATCCGCTCGCGCACCCCGGCGGAGAACAGCCGCGGGCCGATCGCGTCCGACCAGGCCAGGCCCTCCGCGGTGAGCAGCAGCCGGTCCGCGCCGGCCGCCAGCCAGTTGTTGGCGGCGAACCCGGTCAGTTCGGACGGGAAGTCCTGCTCGGGGCTGCTGCCGAAGCGCTCCCGGTAGGCCGCCAGGTCGACGCCCTCGCCCTGCAGCAGCGACTGCACCAGATGGCGGCGGCGGGTCTCCTCGTCCGTCATCTCCCAGCCCAGTTCGGCGCGCGAGAAGTCCGGCGCCGCCACGTAGTCGTCGATGATCCGGCGGACCTCGCGGGCGTCCACCGCGTAGTCGAAGGAGTAGTGCAGCTTCGAGGTGTACGAACGCGCCCCGCAGCCCAGGCCCACCATGCCGTCGGTCTGGCAGGCGTACTCGCCGGCGCTCGCGCCGGCCGCGCCGGAACGGCGGAACATCCGCATCGACACCTGCTCGTAGCCGTTCGCCAGCAGGTGGTCGCGGCCGGCCCGGTAGAGCGTCAGGCGCTGAGCGTCCCACTCGGGGGAGGGTGTGCTGTCGGCGTGCCGGCCGAGCCCGGTCAGCGGGCGGACGTACAGCGGGTACAGGTACAGCTCCTCGGGCTGCCAACTCAGCGCCGCGTCAAGGGACTTGATCCAGCTGACGGCCGTCTGGCCGTCGATGCCGTAGATCAGGTCGATGTTCAGCACGGGGAAGCCCGCGTCCCGGATCCGGCCGAGCGCCGCCTCCACCGCCGCCCGCTTCTGCGGCCGGACCGCCGACCTCGCCTCCTCGTCCAGGAACGACTGCACGCCCAGGCTCAGCCGTGTCGTGCCGCGCTCGGCCAGGACCTGGAGGCGGTCCGCGGTGGCGGTGTCGGGGGAGGCCTCGACGGAGAGGGGGATGGACCGCAGATCCGCGCCCATCCGGTGCTCGGCGATGTCGCAGAGACGCTCCAACTCGGCCGCCGTCAGATAGGTGGGCGTGCCGCCGCCGAACGCCGCGAGAGCGAATTCGGCGGTGTCGGAGAGGGCCTCCCGGGCCTGGCCGGCCTGTCGCTCCAGCGCGTCCAGGTAGGCCGTGGTCAGGCCCTCCGGGCTGCCGATCCGGGTGAACAGGTTGCAGAAGCCGCAGCGCACCTCGCAGAACGGGATGTGCAGATAGAGGGAGAGCGCGTCCTGCTTCTCGCCCCGCCACAGGTCCGCCAGCGACGGGCGGGCGGGCAGCGGGCGATAGGCGGTCTTGTGCGGGTACGCGTAGACGTACGACTGGTACGGGGACTCGGCGGGCGTCATCGGTGCTCCTGGATGGTGGCCGGGAGGGTGAAGTGCGCGTACGGCACCGTCCAGACCACCTCGTGGCCGATCCGGTGACCGGTGTAACCGTCCTCGCCGTACGCGGTGCCGTGGTCCGAGCAGACGATCGCGAAACACGGACGGCGGGCGGACATCGCCGCGAACAACCGCCCCAGATGCGCGTCCACGTACTCCAGCGCGGCCGCGTGACTGGCCCGGGAGTCGCCGTCCTCACGAGTCGCGCCCGGGAGGTGGAACCAGTTCGGCTGGTGCAGCGCCGAGACGTTGATGAACAGGAACAGCGGCTGGTCGGACGGCTGTTCTGCCGCGACCCGCTCGGCCACCGCCACCTGCGACTCGAACGAGGTCGGGGACGGGACACCCAACTCCGGTGCCCAGTGGCTCTCCTGGAACAGGCCGGGGAGAACGGAACCCAGCGGGCCCTGCTTGTTGAAGAACCCGACGCCACCGATGCAGACCGTGCGGTAACCGGCCGCGGCGAGAGCCGTCGGCAGATCGGGCGCGTCGAACACCCAAGTGCGGGACTCGGTCGACTCGGAGCCGGCGAAACGCGCGGCGAACAGACGCGGGTGCGGGCCATTGGGGGACGCGGGCGTGGGGAGGAAACCGGCCAGGATCGCCTGGTGCGCGGCGTACGTGAAGCTGCCGGGGGAGTGGCGGCGCTCCCAGGCTCCGTTCGGGATCACCCGGGCGAGATTGGGGAGGCGGCCGGCGGCGAGAAGCTCTTCGGCGACGTCGTAGCGGAGGGTGTCGAGGGTGACGAGGAGGAGATCGTGGGTGCCGACGATCTCGTTCATGTTCGGTATGCCGTGCTGCAAGGGAGTTCCTTCGGGGTTACGCCGCCGGGGCGTCAACTGGCTGCGGGGTGAGCGGATCCGGCCGGACAGGCCCTAGTCCTGGCGGGCTGGGAGGTGCCCCCACGCGTCCCTGGTTTCGCACCCGCTCGCGCTCCCCGCCGGGGGCTGGGAAGAGCGCCTCCCGGTACTTCGGCGAAGCCAGCTGTGCCGCGTAGGTGTCGAGTCCCGGGGCCGGGCCGTCCGGGAGGCCCGGGAGGTTGGGGAGGAGGTCGCCGAAGGCGTTGACCTCGCCGATCAGGGTGCGGCGCCAGCGGGCGTGGGGGAGCAGGTCGACGCCGACCATCGGGGCGTGCGGGAAGCAACTCGCGGCGGCTTCCGCGGTGGCGAGCAGGGTGGGCCAGGTGTCGCCGGCGGCGGCGCGGACGGCGGCCAACTCGCCGCGGGCGCCGCCGAGGTGGAGGTTGGTCATGGGGTGGCGGCTGGTGCGGACCACCATGTGGGTGGCCCGGCCGCCGACCACCAGTACCCGCAGGTCCGCGGCGCGGCCGCCCTGGCCGGACTTGGGGACCCACTGTTCGACGTGCAGGCCCTCCGGGGCGAGCCGGTCGACGAGTGCGGCGACCTCGGCCGCGTCGCGGTAGCGGCGGACGGTGAGCGAGTTGTGCAGCCCGTCCGGGGCGACCTCCACCGAGGTGGTGGCCTGGACCTGCCCGCGCGGGCCGAACTCCAGTGCCACCACCCCGGAGGCGGAGGAGCCGTGCACCGGTTTGAGGAACACCCGGCGCATTCCGGCGGACGCCATCCGTTCCCGCAACTCCTCGAAGGAGGACGGGAGTTCACCAGGGAGTGCGGGCGGAACCGGCACCCCCGCGGCGGCCAGCGCCGCGTGCGCGCGGCGCTTGTCGAACATCACGGCGATCTCCTCCGGATCGCCGAGCATCCGCACCCCGGGCCGGGCGGCCAGTTCGCGGAGTGCGGCGGTGACGCCCGCGTACCAGGCCGGTCCGCCCTCGACCCGGGTGGCCGCGTAGCTGTCACCCAGTGCGGCGCCGCGCAGCAGCCGGTCGGCCTCCGGGTCCTCGCCGGGCGAGTCGACCCGGACCACCGCGCCGGGCGGCAGTTCGTACCGTCCGCGCAGCACCGAGGACCAGGGCAGCACGGCGGGCTCCGGCAGGCCGGCGGCGTGGGCCGCGGCGGCGAACAGGGTGACCCTCCGGTGCCCCGGGCAGCCCAGGACGACCAGCTTCGGCGGCGTCAACGCAGGACCTCCGCCTACTCGGAGACGGCGACGTAGCGCCAGTTGTCGTTCGGGTCCCCGGCCTGGGAGAGGTCGATCTCGACGCCGGGCAGGGCGTCCCGCAGGCGCTTCCGCATGCCCTCGGTGAGGTAGTGGTGGCGCAGGTCGAGCTTCTTCAGGTGGGTGAGCGGCTGGCCCTCCAGCAGCGCCGCCGCGCCCTCGTCGGTGAGCGCGCCCAAGGACAGCGCCAGCCCGGTCAGCCGGGGCACCACCGGGGCCTGGGCGACCAGCGCGGCGATCCGGTCCTGCTGTTCGGCGTTCTGCAGGCCGAGGTACGTCAGCGACGGCAGGTTGGCGCCGGACAGGAACGGGCCGAGGTCCTCCATCGTCCAGTCGCCGCCGTAGTTGTCGACGCCGAGCCACAGTTCCAGCTTCTCCAGCGCCGGGAAGTCGCAGGCCGCGACCGAGCGGATCACCGAGCCCGGCAGGCCGCCGGCCTCGAAGCGGAGCGCCTTCAGCTTCTCGTGCTTCACCGGCTTCAGGGAGAGCGGGTCCTTGCCGTCGTAGTCGCCGTCGGTGCCGCGCACCACCAGCTCCTCCAACTGCGGGAAGGCGGCGAAGACCGGCGTGATCTCGCACATCTGGATCCAGGAGATCTCGCACTCCTCCGCGATGATGTCGCCGATGAACAGCGCCCGCAGCGCCGGAAAGCGGTCGGCGGCGGCGAGCACCGTCGGCAGCACCCCGGACAGCGACTCCGGCTCCTCGGAGAACCAGGGGCCGAGCACCAGCGCGGTGACCTCCTCCAGCGCGACGGTCTTCAGGAACGCTGCCCAGACCTCACCGAACTCGCGCTCCTCCTCGTAGTCCAGCCCGATCCGCCAGGCGGTGGCCGCGGCCGCCGGCAGCTTCTTCCCCTCCGCCTCGGCGGTCCGGAAGTCGGTGACGGGGAGGCCGTGGAACTCCTCGATGTGCTGATTGATGGTCATGCGCGCCGCTCCTGGCTGCTCGTCGTGGGCCTGACCCTGTCTACCAGCCGCCCCCGACGTTCACCCGCACGGGGAGTTCTCTGGCGTGGTGTTGTCGGTGGCGCCGCCTAGTTTTCCGGTCGGGACGTCCGGCGCCCGGCCGGACCCGACTGCGGGAGGACTTTCGTGTACCGCCAGGGTGACGTACTGATCGTGCCGGTCGAACAGAGCGCGGTCCCGGCCGCGGTGGCCCACCTGCCCCGCCAGCCGCGGGACGGCCGCGGCCGGCTGGTGCTGGCCCTCGGCGAAGTCACCGGCCACGCCCACGCGGTGGTCGGCCCGGGCGAACTGCTGCGCGAGTCCGGCCCGTTCGGCCGGGCCTGGCTGCACCTGCCCGAGGGCGGCAAGGTCGTGCACGAGGAGCACGCGGCGATCCCGCTGCCCACCGGCTGGTTCCGGGTGGTCCGGCAGCGCGAGTACGCGCCCGGCGCGGTCCGGATCGTCGCGGACTGAGCACCCCTTAAGGATTGAGGACAGAACTGATGAGCACGCAGCTGACCGGCCGTCCCGCCGACGCCTCGGTGGCGCACTGGCGGGCCGTCGCCGCCGCCACCGGGCCGGCCGACCGGGCCACCGCCGAACACGCCGTCCGCGCCGCCTACCGGGCCGCCGGGCTGGCCGAGCCCACCGCGTTCCGCTGGTACCCCTCGCCGCTCGCCGCCGTCACCGAACTGCTCGACCACCGCGAGGAGTTCGGCGCCAACGTTCGCGAACAGGTGCGCACCGCCGCCTGGGAGCGCGCCCGCACCGCCGCGTTCACCGCACACGGCCCGGGCGGCTGGGCCGAGATCTGGGGCGCGACCGGCGCCGAACTCGCCGCCACCACCACGCTCCCCGCCGAACGCGTCCGCGCCGCGCTGCTCGACCACTTCGCGCCCGAGCCCGAACCGCTCGACTGGGAGGAATCCCGCAAGCCCGAGAACAAGGAACGCCGCCGGGTGGCCGGCGAAGCCCGCGCCAAGGTCCGGCTCGCCCTGGTCGACGCCGTCGCCGGGCAGCACGACGCCGCCTGGTTCGCGGCGTTCGACACCGCGGGCACCGGCGACGAGGCGCTCGCCGCGCTGGCCGGCGTCGCCCGGCAGACCGGCTGGTGGTGGCCCTTCGAGAACACCGTGCTGCTCAGCGAACGCCCCACCGCCCTGCACCGCGACGAGGCCGGCCGCCTCGACCGCGCCGACGGCCCCGCCCTCGCCTACGCCGACGGCTTCGCGCTGCACGCGTGGCGCGGCATGCCCGTCCCCGCGGACTTCCTGGAGCAGCTGACCGGCCTCACCGCGGAGCGGATCCGCGCGGAGGAGAACGCCGAACTGCGCCGCGTCATGCTGGAGCACTTCGGCTACGAGAGGTACCTGGCGGAGAGCGGCGCGAAGCCGCTGCACCGGGACGAGACGGGCGTGCTCTGGCGGATCCAACTCCCCGACGACGAACCGGTGGTGATGGTCGAGGTGGTCAACTCCACCCCCGAACCGGACGGCACCTACCGCACGTACTACCTGCGCGTCCCCCCGTCCGTCCGCACCGCGAGGGCGGGCGTGGCCTGGACGTTCGGGGTCGAGGAGGCGGAGTACCGCCCCCAGCGGGAAACCTGACCGCGGGCGGGTGCGAAACCAGGGGCGCTGGGGGTACCCCCAGGCGAAGCCGAGGGGGCGGAACTACGCGACAAGCGCAAGTCACGTCCGCAAGGTCGCTCTCACGTGCAAGTCATTGTCCTGCGTCGCGATCTTGCGGACGTGTCGCGTTCCCCTTCGCGCAGTTCCGCCCCCTCGCTTCGCTGGGGGTACCCCCAGCGCCCCTGGTTGTTCGCCGCAGGTGTTCCATGAGCACCCCCGCCGGGCTGTCCTCCGTCTCCAAGCGGAGCCAGTTGCGCAGGACTTCGGCCGTCTGTTCGTCGCGGACGGCCGTTGCGGCGGCCATCACGACGAACTGGTCGACCAGCCAGTCGCAGAGGGAGTCGAGGGGGATCTGGTGGCCCTCGTCGAGCCAGCTGATCGCGGAGGCTTCGACCACCGAGATCCAGGAGCGGACCAGCAGGGTGAGTCGCGGGCCGGCCTCGCGGACGCCCAGGTGGCGCAGGGTGCGGCGGATCGCCGCCCTGCGGACGTCGTCGACGATGGCGGAGGTGCGGGCGGTCTCGACCACGGAGCCGCCGCGGAGGAGTGCGGCGTAGCCGGCGGCGTGTTCGTCGACGAACGCGAAGTAGCGGTGGAGGACGGCGCCGAGTTGCTGGGTGGGGGTGCCGGGGGTCGCGGAGACCGTGAAGCGCTGGGTGAGTTCGGTGGCGGCGCTGCGCAGGGCGGCTTCGTAGAGCTGCTGCTTGCCGCCGGCGAAGTAGCGGTAGACGAGGGGGCGGGACGCGCCGGCGGCCTCGGCGACGTCGTCGAGTGAGACGTCCTCGGGCGGGCGGGCGGCGAAGAGTTCGAGGGCGACGGCGATGAGTTGTTCGCGCCGTTGCTGGACGGGCAGTCGGCGGTAGGTGGCGCGCCGGGGGCGCTGGGCCTCGGTGCGGGAGGGGGTCGCTGCCATGGGTGCCAGCGTAATCGTCGGGCGGGTCGTTGCCGCCGACCGCAGACTGTGAGCAGGTGTCGGTGGAGTGCGACGAGGAGCGGCCGGTGCGGTGGGTTCGGGCGGTCGGTCGGTGGATCGGCAGGTCTCCGGGGACGTACGTGTGGCTGCTGCTGCTCGCGGTCACGAGTTTTGTGGTGGGTCAGAAGGATCCGGCCGCGCTGCACTATTTCCTGCAGAAACGGTCCACCAATATCGATCAGCTGACTTCGCACCCGGTGCATGTCCTGGTGGCCAGCCTGATCTGGACGGAGCAGGCGAACTTCTGGTTCTACTTCGTGATGTTCCACATCTTCCACGTCCCGGCCGAGCGCTGGCTGGGCACCCGGCGCTGGCTGACGGTGGCGCTGACCGCGCACGTCCTGGCGACGTACATCAGCCAGGGGGTGGTGGCGTGGGGCGTCCACCACCAGGTGCTGCCGATGAACATGGCGAACACCGTGGACGTCGGGGTGTCGTACGCGCTGGCGGGGGTGCAGGGCGTCCTGACGTGGGGGCTGGCGGGCTGGTGGCGGTGGGTGTACGGCTGCGGGCTGGTGGTGTTCTACCTGGTGCCGCTGCTGATCTCGCACACCTTCACCGACCTGGGGCACTTCTGCGCGGTGCTGATCGGGCTGGCGTTCCGTCCGATCACCCGGGGCCGGCCGGTGTGGGATCCGTGGCAGGCGGTGCGGCGCCGGTGGCCGGTACGCAGTTGACGCGATCACTTCCAGTTGGGGCTTGAATTCGTCCGCCGCTGCGACAGGATGGCCGAATGGCTCATGAACTGAACGATCGTCACGTCGGCGGCCCCACTCCGCGCCGCATCGCCGACTCCTACGTCCACGCCCTCGCCGAGCTGGACCCGCTGACCGCGGTCTACCTCGGCCTCAACCCGGAGGACGACCGGCTCACCGACCTGTCCCCGGCGGGCACCGCCGCCCTCGACGAGCTGGCCCGCCGCACCCTTGCCGAGCTGGACGCGCTGGAGGCGTCCGGCCCGATCGAGGACGAGGCGGAGCGCCGCTGCGCCCGGCTGCTGCGCGAGCGGCTGATCGCGGAACTCGCGGTGCACGACGCGGGCGAGGAGTTCCGGTCGGTCCGCAACCTGGGCTCGCCGGTGCACAACACCCGGGAGATCTTCACCCTGCTGCCCACCGACACCGACGAGGACTGGCTGCGGCTGGGCCGCCGGCTGGCCCGCTTCCCGGAGGCGCTCGCCCAGTACCGGCAGACCCTGGAGGAGGGCGTGCGGCGCGGCCTGCTGTCGGCGCCGCGCCAGGTGACCACCGTGGTCGGCCAGTTCGAGGAGTGGATCGAGTCGGAGCGGCCCGGCGGCTGGTTCGGCGACCTGGTCGCCCCCGCGCCGGAGCACCTGCGCGAGCAGCTGACCGCCACTGCGGTCGCGGCCACGGCGGCCCTCGCCGAGCTGCGCGACTGGATGCGCGACGTGTACGGCCCCGCCGCCCAGGGCACCCCCGACGCGATGGGCCGCGAGCGCTACGCCCGCTGGGTGCGGTTCTGGACGGGCGCCGACCTGGACCTGGACGAGGCGTACCGCTGGGCGTGGGAGCAGTTCCACGACCTGGACGCGCAGATGCGGGTCGAGGCGGAGAAGGTGCTGCCGGGGTCGACCCCGATGCAGGCGATGAAGTGGCTGGAGACCGACGGCCCGGCGATCCGCGGCGAGCAGGAGGTGCAGGAGTACCTGCAGGGCCTGATGGACCGGGCGATCAACGACCTGCAGGGCGTGCACTTCGACCTGGCCGAGCCGCTGCTGAAGGTGGAGTCGCGGATCGCGCCGCCCGGCAGCGCCGCCGCCCCGTACTACACCCAGCCGTCGCTGGACTTCTCCCGCCCCGGCCGGACCTGGCTGCCGACCCTGGGCCGGGAGGCGTTCCCGGAGTGGGACCTGGTCTCCACCTGGTACCACGAGGGCGTCCCGGGCCACCACCTGCAGCTCGCGCAGTGGACGTACATGGCGGACCGGCTGTCCACCTACCAGGTCACCCTGGGCGGCGTCAGCGCCAACATGGAGGGCTGGGCGCTGTACGCCGAGCGCCTGATGGACGAGCTGGGCTACCTCACCGACCCGGGCCACCGCCTGGGCTACCTGAACGCGCAGATGATGCGCGCGCTGCGGGTGATCGTGGACATCGGCATGCACGCCGAGCTGGAGTTCCCGGCCGACTCGCCGTTCGCCGCAGGCGAGCCGATGCTGCCGGAGCGCGCCCGCGAGTTCTTCGGCGCGTACTGCGGCCTGTCCGCCGATTTCCTGGACAGCGAGCTGGTCCGCTACCTGGGCCTGCCCGGCCAGGCGATCGGCTACAAGCTCGGCGAGCGGGCCTGGCTGAGCGGCCGGGCGGCGGCCCGGGCGGCGGCCGAGGCGCGCGGCGAGGAGTTCGACCTGAAGGCGTGGCACATGGCGGCGCTGTCGCAGGGCTCGCTGGGCCTGGACGACCTGGTGACGGAGCTGGGCGCGCTGTAGCCGGGGGAGTGTCCCGGGTGGCCGATGCGGCCGGGCACCCGGGTCCCGCGTCACAAATCATGACAAAAGAACACAGACCGCCTTGCCGATGACCGGATCGGGCGTTTGGCTGGAGAGAGCGCCGTGCGCGCGACCAGGCCCATTCCCGATTCGGCGGAAGGCGGTCCTCCGGTGACCTCCCAGCACGCCCCCGACACCCAGACGGTTGACCCGCGCCGCTGGTGGGCCCTGGCGGTCATCGCCATCGCCCAGCTGATGATCGTCCTGGACGCGACGATCGTGAACATCGCCCTCCCGTCCGCCCAGCACGACCTGGGCATCTCCAACGCCAACCGGCAGTGGGTGATCACCGCCTACACGCTGGCCTTCGGCGGTCTGCTGCTGCTCGGCGGCCGGATCGGCGACCTCTACGGACGCAAGCGCACCTTCATCATCGGCCTGCTCGGCTTCGCGGCCGCGTCCTGCCTCGGCGGCTTCGCCACCAGCGGCGGCATGCTGTTCGCCGCCCGCGCGTTGCAGGGCAGCTTCGGCGCGCTGCTCGCCCCGTCCGCACTGTCGCTGCTGTCGATCACCTTCCGCGACGCACGTGAACGGGCCACCGCGTTCGGCGTCTTCGGCGCGCTGGCCGGTGGCGGCGCCGCGATCGGCCTGATCACCGGTGGCCTGCTCACCGAATACCTCAGCTGGCGCTGGTGCCTGTACGTCAACGGCCCGATCGCCGCGGCCACCGCGCTCGGCGCCTACTACCTGCTGCGCCGCGACCACATCGACCGCTCCCACCGGGTCCGGCTCGACCTGCCGGGCGCGGTGCTCGGCTGCGGCGGACTGCTGCTGATCGTCTACGGCACCTCCGAGGCCGTCGACCGCGGCTGGGGCGACTGGCTGGTGCTCACCGCGCTGTGCACCGGTGTCGCGCTGCTCGCCGTGTTCGCCCTGGTCGAGCGGCGCACCCCGCACGCACTGCTGCCGATGCACCTGGTCCGCGACCGCAACCGGGCCGGCAGCGCGCTCTCGGTCGGCCTCGCCGTGATCGCCATGTACGGGCTGTTCCTGTTCCTGACGTACTACATGCAGGTGGTCAAGGGGTACTCGCCGATCCGGGCCGGCGTCTCGTTCCTGCCGATGACCGGCGCGATCATCCTCAGCTCGGCCGGCATCGGCTCCCGCCTGATGACCCGCATCCCCACCCGCGCCCTGATCGTCCCCGGACTGCTGATCGGCGCGGGCGGCATGGCCTGGCTCACCCAGCTGCGGGTGGACAGCTCCTACGCCGGACTGGTGCTGCCCGCCGAACTGCTGCTCGGCATCGGCCTCGGCCTGGTCTTCATGCCGGCCATCAACCTGTCCACCCTCGGCGTCGCCCCGCAGGAGACCGGCGCCGCCTCCGCCATCATCAACAGCGCCCAGCAGGTGGGCGGTTCGATCGGCACCGCGCTGCTGAACACCATCGCCGCCAGCGCCACCGCCACCTACCTCGCCACCCGCAACCCGACCGACCCGCTGGTCCAGGCCCAGGGCGCGGTGCACGGCTACACGGTCGCCACCGTTGTTGCGATGGGCATCCTGCTGGCCGCCGCGGTGGTCGCGTTCCTGATGATCACCCACCGGCCCGCGCCCGGCGAGGCCAGAGGCCGGGCCACCCAGCCCGAGGCCAGAGCGGTGGCCTGAACGGTGGCCTGACCCGCCCGCCGGGTGTCGCCGACCCCGCACCCGGCCCCGGCCGTGAGACCCTGCTGTCCGCCACCGGAAATCTCACGAGTCTCCCAGCCAGGAATCACGGCATTTCCAGCTCGGCGACGCATATTCGAGACAGCTCGGGTCACCGGTGTCCGCGTCGACAACGACGCGGACACCGCTACGATCCTCCGGTCGGCAGGAACGGGGCACCATGGGACGGCACGCCAAGCAGCGCAAGCGCCGTTCGCTACGCCCGGTCGTCCTCAGCTCGGTCCTCGCCGTCGGCGTGGTCGGCGTGATAGCCGTCGCCGGGCTGTTCTCCGTCCACGTGCGCGACCCGCGGCAGCGGACCAGCGCCGACAGCGTCGCGATGGCCGCCTCGGCCCCGGCGCCCGTCCCCGTCACGGGCGCCACGGTCGACGCGAGCCCGAGCCCGAGTGCCGGTGAGGAGACCGGTGCGAGCGAGCAGCCCGGCGCCGCCGCAGGGTCCGCCGACCCCAGCGCGGGTCTCAGCCGGCAGATCCCGCCCTTCGCGCCGCCGGACGTGAAGCTCGGCGTCACCGCCGACGCCGCCGTCAACACCGAGTCGGTCCGGGTCGGCGCGCTGTTCACCGGCGACATCGGGCCGGGCAACCACTTCTGCACGGCCAGCGTCATCGACAGCCCCGGGCGCAACCTGATCCTCACCGCCGCGCACTGCCTGTCCGGCGTCAGCAGCATCACCTTCGTCCCCGGCTACCACGACGGCCAGGCCCCGTTCGGGAGTTGGCAAGTCAGCAAGGTGTTCACCGCGGACGGCTGGCAGAACGGCAACGACCCCGACGAGGACTTCGCCGTCCTTGCCGTCGCCCCCAGCAACGGGCAGCGGATCGAGGACGTGGTCGGCGGCAACCCGCTCGGCATCAACGCCGCCTGGACGGTGCAGACCCGCCTGTACGGCTACCCGGACGGCGCCGAGAAGCCGATACTGTGCACCAACGTCACCAGCCGCGAGGACACCTTCCAGCGGCGCATCGACGGCCCGTCCTTCCCCGGCGGCACCAGTGGCGGCCCGTTCATCGACGCGGCCACCGGGCAGGTGATCGGCGTCATCGGCGGCTACCAGCAGGGCGGCGACACCGACGGCACCTCCTACAGCGCCTACTTCGACCACACCGTCGCCGACCTGGTCACCCGCGCGAGCTGACCAACCCTGGAATCCCTCGGGGCCGTCACCCACAATGGGGCGACGACGCAGACGAGGGGGAGGCGCGGTGTTCCGCCGCTGGTGGTTCCTGAAAGCCGCGGGGCCCGCCCCGACATCCGAACACCACCCGAGCCGCCGGGAGATCCGCGAGCACAACGCCCTGGTGCTGGGGGAGTGGGAAGCCCTCCGGGACCGGCTGCGCGACCTCGCCGCCGAGCGGGTCACCACCGCCGGCGCGGTCTTCCGGGCCGCCGAACTCCAGCTCCCCACCGAGGAGTCCGCCGCCCGCCGGGCCTACCAGTGGGCGTTGGAGGCGTACGAGGCGGCCGGCCGGCTGCTCGACGCCGCCGAGCACCGCGACACCGACCTGCCCGACCTGGCCGCCGCCGTGGTGCTGGCCGAGCAGGCCGTCGAACGCCTGGCCGCCGCCCACCTGTTGCACGCCGGACAGCGCCCAGGCCCGCTCGTCGTCCGCTGCTACTACAACCCGCTGCACGGCCCCGCCGAGAGCGCGGCGGAAGCGCCGAAGAACCGCAAGACCCGGCAACGGGCCCACACCACCGTCCGGGAGGCCGCCGCGGACCGGCGCCCCGCCTGCCGCTCCTGCCGCACCGCGATCCTGGCCGGCCAGACCCCCGACGTGCTGCCCGCGCTGCTCCCCGCCAAGGCCGCCCCCGGTCGCAAGGGCCCCGTGCTGGTCCCGTACTTCGCCGTCCCCCGCCAGTGGTCCCCCTGGTCCACCACCGCCTGCGGAGCCTACGACCCGGCCACCCCGGCCCTGGTGCTGCGCGGCGATCACCGCAAGCGGAAGCCGAGTTGACGCTGCCTCAGCGCTTCTTGCGCTCGGCCACCCGGCGTTCGACCTCGGCCAGGAAATGCGGCGGGACTTCGCCGGTGGCCCGCAGGTGCGCGCGTTCGGCGGCGGTGAGTGACTCGGCCGCGATGTCCACGGCGAAGGCGTATTCGTGCAGCTTCGCCGAGGCCGCGTCGCGCCGCATGTCCCCGGCCATCCCGGCCGCCTGCCGTCCGGCCGATCCGCCGCGGAAGGCGAAGATCGCGGTGAACCAGCCGAACGCCCCGGGCCGGCGGGCCTTCTTGTTCAGCTGGTCGCGGACCGCCAGCCAGGCCAGTCGGTCGTCCGACAGGTTCGGAACGGTGTTGGTCATGGTGGTTCCCCCCTCGTGCAGGTGTCGGGGGAGCGTACCGGTCGGGGGAGCGCGAAGGACAACGAAAAAGGCCCAAGTCCCTTGGACTTGAGCCTCGTTCACGCACTTGCTGCGAAGTGCCCCCGGTAGGATTCGAACCTACGCACCCGCCTCCGGAGGGCGGTGCTCTATCCCCTGAGCTACGGGGGCCTGGGTGATCTGTGATCGCCCGGCCTTGCGGGGAAAACACTACCAGGGAAACTCCGTGGTCCGTGCACGGGTTTCCGGCAGCGGGGCCGGACGGGCCGTCAGGGGGCGATCGGCAAGTCGGGCAAAGGCCGGACGGGCGGGGTGGGGCGCGGCTACCCTCGGTGAGGTGGCGGCGGCGTCGGGGCGGGTCCTCGTGGTGGACGACAGCGAGGCGATCCGTCGGCTGATCACGGTCAACCTGGAGCTGGAGGGCTTCGAGGTGGTGACCGCCGCCGACGGTGCCGAATGCCTGGAGGTGGTCCGCCGGGTCGCGCCGGACGTGGTGACGCTGGACGTGGTGATGCCCCGGCTGGACGGGCTGCGCACGGCGGCCCGGCTGCGCGCCGCCTGGGAGACCGCGCACCTGCCGATCGCGATCGTGAGCGCCTGCACCCCGGCGGATCTGGAGCGGGGTGCCTCGGTGGGGGTGGACGGCTATCTGGCGAAGCCGTTCGACCCGGCGGACCTGATCGAACTGGTGCGCCGCCTGCGGGCGATGGACCGCCGGCCCGCGGCGGGGCGCCGTTTCGCGTACGACTTCGGCAGCACCGCGCCCTCGATACCCGTCCCGCCCGTTCAAACCGTACGAGATTTCGCCCTGAGCGAACAGTCGCAGGAACTTGTTCCGCCGGACGAGTCACGCCCGTGAGATGTGCCGGTCTGCGGCGCTGTTCGACGAGACGAAGCACACCGGGCGGCACGACGCGCGTCCCACTCGGCAAACCGAGTGGCGGGCGACCACCCCCTCTCGCCTAGGCTTGGGCCCGTGACACCCGCAGAACTCTCCCAGGCAGTCCAGGCCGCCGTCAGCGCCGCCATCCAGGCCGGCGAGCTGACCGTCGACGTGCCCGCGCACGTGACGGTCGAGCGGCCCAAGAACAGGGACCACGGCGATTACGCCACCAACGTGGCCCTCCAGCTCGCGAAGCCGGCCGGCAAGCCGCCGCGAGCCGTCGCGGAGATCCTGTCCGCCCGCCTGCGAGAGATCGCCGGCGTCGCGAAGGTCGACATCGCCGGTCCCGGCTTCTTGAACATCACGCTGGACGCGGCCACTCAGGGCGAGCTGGCGCGCACCATCGTCGAGGCGGGCGAGGCGTACGGCCGCAACGACGCGCTCAAGGGCCTGAACATCAACCTGGAGTTCGTCTCGGCGAACCCGACCGGCCCGATCCACATCGGCGGCGTCCGCTGGGCGGCCGTCGGCGACTCGCTGGCCCGCGTCCTCAAGGCGTCCGGCGCCGAGGTGGCCACCGAGTACTACCTCAACGACGCCGGCGTGCAGATCACCAAGTTCGCCAAGTCGCTGAAGGCCGCCGCGAACGGACAGCCCGTTCCGGAGGACGGCTACGTCGGCGAGTACATCGCCGACATCGCCAAGGCCGTCACCGACGGCGTGCCCGGCATCCTGGAGCTGCCCGAGGACGAGCAGCTGCTGGCCTTCCGCACCGAGGGCCTGAAGCTGATGGTCGCCGAGATCCAGCGGTCGATGGCCGAGTTCGGCGTGCACTTCGACACCTGGTTCTCCGAGAAGACGCTGCACGACTCCGGCGCCGTTCAGCAGGCCATGGAGCGGCTGCGCGAGCAGGGCCACGTCTTCGACCGGGACGGCGCGATCTGGCTGCGCACCACCGACTTCGGCGACGACAAGGACCGCGTCCTGATCAAGGCCGACGGCGAGACCACCTACTTCGCCGCCGACGCCGCCTACTACCTGAGCAAGCGGGACCGCGGCGCGGAGGTCTCGGTCTACATGCTCGGCGCCGACCACCACGGCTACGTCAACCGCCTGAAGGCCATCGCGGCCTGCGCCGGCGACGACATGGACCGCAACATCGAGGTGATGATCGGCCAGTTCGTGAAGATGCTGCGCGACGGCAAGGAGGTCCGACTCTCCAAGCGCGCGGGCAACATCATCACGATCGACGACGTGGTCGACTGGATCGGCGTGGACGCCGCCCGCTTCATGCTGGTGCGGCAGTCCACCGACTCCACCATCACCATCGACATCGACCTGGTCACCCGCCAGAGCAACGACAACCCGGTCTTCTACGTGCAGTACGCGCACGCCCGGATGTGTTCCGTGCAGCGCAACGCGGTGGACAAGGGCGTCATCCGCAGCGCGGACTTCAAACCGGAGCTGCTGGACACCGAGTGGGAGAACGACCTGCTCGGCCGGCTCGGCGAGTTCCCGCGGGTGGTGGCCCGGTCCGGTGAGGAGCGCGCCCCGCACCACGTGGCCACCTACCTGACCGAACTGGCCCGCTCCTACCACCGGTTCTACGACAACTGCCAGATTCTGCCGAAGGGCGACGAGCAGGTCACCGACCTCACGCACGCCCGCCTCTGGCTCGCCGACGCCACGCGAACGACGCTCGCCAACGGCCTCGGTCTGCTCGGCGTATCCGCGCCCGAGCGGATGTAAAGCACCACAACCCCCAAGCGCAGCACAGCGGGGGCGGCGGACCGGTCGACGGAGACCGGTCGCCGCCCCTCGCCATAGGTCGAGGAAGTTCCGCACATGTCTCGCTCCGCACACCCCGCAGGTCCCCGGCACGGCGACGTGCTGCCCGAGGGCCACTACCAGGCCCCGCCCGCCGACCTGAACGCCCTCGACCCGAAGATCTGGTCGCGCACCGTCACCCGTGACGCGGACGGCGTCGCCACCGTCGGCGGCGTCGATGTCCGCACCCTGGCCGCCGAGTTCGGCACCCCCGCGTACGTGCTGGACGAGGCCGACTTCCGGGCCCGCGCCCGGGCCTGGCGGGACGCGTTCGGCGACGACGCGGACGTGTACTACGCGGGCAAGGCGTTCCTGTCCAAGGCCGTGGTGCGCTGGCTGCACGAGGAGGGCCTCAACGTCGACGTGTGCTCCTCGGGCGAGCTGCAGGTCGCGCTGGCGGCCGGCATGCCGGGGGAGCGGATCGCGCTGCACGGCAACAACAAGTCGGTGCGGGAGCTGGAGCAGGCCGTGCGGGCCGGCGTCGGGCACATCGTGGTCGACTCGTTCCAGGAGATCGACCGCCTGGCGGAGATCGCCGCGGCGCGGGGCGTCCGCCAGCCGGTGCTGATCCGGATCACCGTCGGCGTCGAGGCGCACACCCATGAGTTCATCGCCACCGCGCACGAGGACCAGAAGTTCGGCCTCTCGCTCTCCGGCGGCCTGGCCGCCGAGGCGGTCCGCCGGGTGCTGGCCAAGCCCTCGCTGGAGCTGCGCGGCATCCACTCGCACATCGGCTCGCAGATCTTCGACTTCGCCGGTTTCGAGGTCGCCGCCCGCCGGGTGGTCGGCCTGCTCGCCGAGGTCCGCGACGAGCACGGCGTCGAACTGCCGGAGATCGACCTCGGCGGCGGCCTCGGCATCGCGTACACCCCCGACGACGATCCGCGCGAGCCCGCTGAGATCGCCGTCTCGCTCGGTGAGATCGTCCGACGCGAGTGCACGGCAGCACAGTTGACGGCCCCTCGGATCTCGGTGGAGCCCGGCCGGGCGATCGTCGGCCCGACCGCTTTCACGCTGTACGAGGTCGGCACCGTCAAGCACCTGGAGGGCCTGCGCACCTACGTCAGCGTGGACGGCGGCATGTCCGACAACATCCGCACCGCGCTGTACGACGCCGAGTACTCGGTGGCGCTGGTCTCCCGCACCAGCGAGGCCGAACCGATGCTGGTCAGGGTGGTCGGCAAGCACTGCGAGTCCGGCGACATCGTGGTCCGGGACGCCTTCCTGCCCGCCGACCTGGCGCCCGGCGACCTGATCGCGGTGCCCGCCACCGGCGCCTACTGCCGGTCGATGGCGAGCAACTACAACCACGCCCTCAAGCCCCCCGTGCTGGCCGTCGCGGACGGTGCGGCCCGAGTGATCGTCCGCCGCGAAACGGAGGAGGATCTCCTGCGGCTCGATATCGGCTGACGAAATTTTCGTCTCAGAACGTGGACCAGCCGTAGATCCGTGCGGAAAGTCCCGGAGACTGGTGGGGACAGGAAAGCCCCCGGGGAAACCGAATCGCCCCGGCGGGGACCGAAGAATGCAGAGCGGAGTCGGATGATGCGTACGCGCCCGCTGAAGGTGGCGTTGCTGGGCTGTGGTGTGGTGGGCTCCGAGGTGGCGCGCATCATGACGACGACAGCCGACGACCTCGCCGCGCGCATCGGCGCCCCGGTGGAGCTCGCCGGCATCGCGGTACGGCGGGCCGGGCGCCCCCGTCCCGGGGTGCCCGAGCACCTGCTCACCACCGACGCCGAGGCCCTGGTCGGCCGCGACGACATCGACGTGGTGATCGAGGTCGTGGGCGGCATCGAGCCGTCCAAATCGCTGATCCTGAAAGCCTTCCAGGGCGGCGCCTCGGTGGTCTCCGCCAACAAGGCACTGCTCGCCAAGGACGGCGCCGAACTGCACGCCGCGGCCGCCGAGGCCGGCGTCGACCTCTACTACGAGGCCGCCGTGGCCGGCGCCATCCCGCTGCTGCGCCCGCTGCGCGAGTCGCTGGCCGGCGACAAGGTGAACCGGGTGCTGGGCATCGTCAACGGCACCACCAACTTCATCCTCGACAAGATGGACTCCACCGGCGCCGGGTACTCCGAAGCGCTGGAGGAGGCCACCGCACTGGGCTACGCCGAGGCCGACCCGACCGCCGACGTGGAGGGCTTCGACGCCGCCGCGAAGGCCGCCATCCTGGCCGGCATCGCCTTCCACACCAAGGTGACCGCCGCGGACGTCTACCGCGAGGGCATCACCGAGGTCTCCGCCGCCGACATCGCCTCCGCCAAGGAGATGGGCTGCGTGGTCAAGCTGCTGGCGATCTGCGAGCGCTCCGCCGACGGCAGCTCGGTCACCGCCCGGGTGCACCCGGCGATGATCCCGCTCAGCCACCCGCTGGCCTCCGTCCGCGAGGCGTACAACGCGGTGTTCGTCGAGGCCGAGGCGGCCGGCCGGCTGATGTTCTACGGCCCCGGCGCGGGCGGCTCGCCGACCGCCTCCGCGGTCCTCGGCGACCTGGTCGCGGTCTGCCGCAACAAGGTCAACGGCACCACCGGCCCCGGCGACTCGGTCTACACCCAGCTGCCCGCCAAGCCGATGGACCAGGTGGTCACCCGCTACCACGTCAGCCTCGACGTGGACGACCGGGCCGGCGTGCTCGCCCAGGTCGCCTCGGTCTTCGCCGAGCACGGCGTCTCCATCGACACCGTGCGCCAGCAGGGCCGCGACGGCGACGCCGCACTCGTCGTGGTCACCCACCGCGCCACCGACGCCGCCCTGTCGGCGACGGTCGACAAGCTCCGCGCACTGGACAGCGTGCGCGACGTGGCCAGCATCATGCGGGTCGAAGGGGAGTAGGAAGAACCATGAACGCCGAAAACGCTGCCCGAGGCACCCACACCCACCAGTGGCGCGGCCTCATCGAGGAGTACCGCGACCGCCTCCCGGTCACCGACTCCACCCCCGTGGTCACCCTGCTCGAGGGCGGCACGCCCCTCGTCCCCGCCCAGGTGCTCTCCGAGCGCACCGGCTGCGAGGTCTACCTCAAGGTCGAAGGCGCCAACCCGACCGGCTCCTTCAAGGACCGCGGGATGACCATGGCCATCTCCAAGGCCAAGGAGGACGGCGCCCAGGCCGTCATCTGCGCCTCCACCGGCAACACCTCCGCCTCCGCCGCCGCCTACGCGGTCCGGGCCGGCATGGTGTCCGCCGTGCTCGTCCCGCAGGGCAAGATCGCCCTCGGCAAGATGGGCCAGGCGCTGGTGCACGGCGCGAAGATCCTCCAGGTGGACGGCAACTTCGACGACTGCCTGACCCTCGCCCGCGAACTCTCCGAGAAGTACCCGGTCGCCCTGGTCAACTCGGTCAACCCGGTGCGCATCGAGGGCCAGAAGACCGCCGCCTTCGAGATCGTCGACATGCTCGGCGACGCCCCCGACATCCACGTCCTCCCGGTCGGCAACGCCGGCAACATCACCGCCTACTGGCGGGGTTACCGCGAATATGCGGCCGACGGCCTTTCCACCAAGACCCCGCGGATGTGGGGCTTCCAGGCGGCCGGCTCCGCACCCATCGTGGACGGCGCCCCGGTGCTCAAGCCGCAGACCATCGCCACCGCGATCCGGATCGGCAACCCCGCCTCCTGGGACTTCGCGCTGGCCGCCCGGGACGAGTCCGGCGGCCTGATCGACAAGGTGACGGACCGCCAGATCCTGTCCGCCTACCGCCTGTTGGCCGCGCGGGAGGGCGTCTTCGTGGAGCCCGCCTCGGCCGCCTCGGTGGCCGGCCTGCTCGCCAAGGCCGAGGCCGGACTGGTCGACCCCGGCCAGCGGATCGTCTGCACCGTCACCGGCAACGGCCTCAAGGACCCGGACTGGGCGGTGGCCGGCGCGCCGCAGCCGCAGATCGTCCCGATCGACCCCGAGACGGCCGCCCGCAGCCTCGGCCTGCTCGACTGATCCTGCGTCAACGCCCTTGAGTGGCGGGCCTGATCGGGCCCGCCGCTCAACCGCATCTGCGCTGCTTTCAGGTCATCCGACCGGCGCTTTTCCGCTTCTTGTGGCAACACGGAAGATCCGGGCCGGGCAGGGTGTACCGCTCTGGAACCTCTCTTCGATACGCTGGACCCCGGCGGGCCGCGCCATGCTGCGCGCTCCCTTCGACCAACCCGCCGTCGTACCACCGCAGGCCCCGTCGTCCGGGCCGCCCCCACTTTTCAGGAGTGTCCACCGCATGGCCGGTCCCGCGTTCCGCGCCGCCGCCGTCCGGGTCCGCGTTCCCGCGACCAGCGCCAACCTCGGCCCCGGCTTCGACGCTTTCGGCCTCGCCCTCGGGCTCTACGACGACGTGGTGGTCCGGGTCGCCGACTCCGGCCTGAGCGTGGACATCGCCGGCGAGGGCGCCGACACCCTGCCCCGCGACGAGCGCCACCTGCTGGTCCGCTCGCTGCGCGCCGCCTTCGACCGGCTCGGCGGACAGCCCCGCGGCCTCGAAGTGGTCTGCGCCAACCGCATACCGCACGGCCGCGGCCTGGGCTCCTCGTCCGCGGCGATCTGCGCCGGCATCGTCGCCGCCCGCGCGGTCACCATCGGCGGCGCTTCCGCCCTCGACGACGACGCGCTGCTCGCCCTCGCCTCCGAGCTGGAGGGCCACCCCGACAACGTCGCGGCCTGCCTGCGCGGTAACTTCACCGTCGCCTGGACCGAGGACGGCACCGCCCGCACCATCACGCTCGACCCCTCCGACCGAGTGGTTCCGGTCGTGTTCGTGCCCTCGACCGAGGTGCTCACCGAAACGGCGCGCGGTCTCCTCCCCAAGACCGTTCCGCTCTCCGACGCCGCCGTCAACGCCGGCCGCGCCGCACTGCTGGTCGAGGCGCTCACCCGCCGCCCCGAACTGCTGCTCACCGCCACCGAGGACCGCCTGCACCAGGACTACCGGGCCTCCGCCATGCCCGACAGCGCCGCCCTGGTCGCCACGCTGCGCGCCGAGGGCGTGCCGGCCGTCATCTCGGGTGCCGGACCGACGGTGCTCGCCCTCGCCGACGAGGCCGGCGCGGAGAAGCTGCTCAACTTCGCGGGGCCGCAGTTCGCGGCGCACCGGCTGGAGCTCGACCGCACCGGCGCGACGGTTCTGCCGCTCGACATGTGAGACGGACACGATTGACAAACAAAGGGCTGGGGAATGTGTCAGGGGGTCGGTAGTGTTAACCTCATTGCTGCACCAGATGCCCTCCGGGGCCCGGTGCGACGCATCCCGATCCCGTTCCCCCGTCCGCACGGGGGCCGGAAGCTCGGGATCACGATTCTCCGGGAGCCCGCCACACTGCGTACGCAGCCTGCCTGCGCAACTGCGGCCCATCCCGAAGCCGTGACGGCACCAGACTCCCACCCGCAGCCTCTGCACTGAGGCCTGGCCGGGCGGGGCCCGAACTGCCGCCGCGCGACGGGGGCCCGGGCATCAACAAGGCGCAGCGAGGTCGGTACCGGCCGTCCGCGCCACCTTCGCACCACAGTGCACCGCACTTCGCAGCTCCCCGGAAGGACCAGCCTTCCGCGGGAATCCAGCCCCTGACCAGCGCACAGAGACGTTGGACAGGACAGCACAACCGGTCGCCGTGCCAGACAGGCCGACGTCCGCTCCAGGGAAGGACCCTTAGTGAGCGACACCACCGATCTGATGGGCGCGCGCCCGGACGCCGAGGCGTCGGACGCAGCCGCCGCCCCCGCGGCTCCGGCGCGACGCCGTCGTACCGCTGCCGCCGGCCTGGACGGCCTGGTCCTGGCCGAGCTCCAGAAGCTCGCCTCGACCCTCGGGATCAGCGGTACCGGACGGATGCGCAAGAGCCAGCTGATCGAGGCCATCAAGGAGAAGAGCGGCGGAGACCCGCTGCTCGCGGGCGGCTCCGCCCCCGCCGCTCCGGCCGCCAAGAAGGCCGCCAAGTCGGCTGCTCCCGCCGCCGAGGCCGCTCCGGCCGCCGCGGAGGAGAAGGAGAAGCCGGCCCGCCGCGCCCGCACCGCCGCCGCCACCGAGCCGCAGCCGCAGGCGCAGATCGAGATCCCGGTGCAGGCCGCCGCCGACACCGCGGCCGCCACCACCCGGACCGAGCGTCCGCGCCGCCGCGCCACCGCCGCCGCCGGTGCGCCGACCGCCGAGGCCGCGGCCACCACCACCACCGAGCAGGCCCAGCCGGCCGCCGAGGCCAAGGCCGAGGGCCAGCGCCAGGCCGCCGAGGGCGAGGGCCGTTCCGAGCGCCGCGAGCGCCGGGACCGCCGCGACCGCCGCGAGGGCGGCGAGCGCACCGAGCGTGCCGAGCGCACCGAGACCGCCGCGGCCGACAGCGACGGCGAACTGCGCGAGTCCCGCCGGGACCGCCGCAACCGCCGTGAGCGCGACCGCGCCGACCGGCAGCAGGGCGGCGGCCAGCAGCAGGACGGCGGCCAGTCCCGCCAGCAGGGCCAGCAGCAGGGCCAGAGCCAGGGCCAGCAGCAGGGCGGCGGCGCCCAGCAGCAGGGCGGCTACGACGACGACGAGTTCGGCGACGGCCGCCGCGGCCGCCGTGGCCGCTACCGCGACCGCCGGGGCCGTCGCCGCGACGGCTTCGAGGGCACGACCGGCCCCGAGGTCCCGCTGAGCGACGACGACGTCCTGATCCCGGTCGCGGGCATCCTGGACATCCTCGACAACTACGCGTTCGTCCGGACCTCCGGCTACCTGCCCGGCCAGAACGACGTCTACGTCTCGCTGGCCCAGGTCCGCAAGCACGGCCTGCGCAAGGGTGACGCCATCACCGGCGCCGTCCGGCAGCCGAAGGACGGCGAGCGCCGCGAGAAGTTCAACGCCATGGTGCGCCTGGACTCCGTCAACGGCATGGACCCGGACAGCGGCCGCGGCCGCCCCGAGTTCGGCAAGCTGACCCCGCTGTACCCGCAGGAGCGGCTGCGCCTGGAGACCGACCCGGGCGTGCTGACCACCCGGATCATCGACCTGGTGTCGCCGATCGGCAAGGGCCAGCGTGGTCTGATCGTGGCCCCGCCGAAGACCGGTAAGACCATGATCATGCAGGCGATCGCCAACGCGATCACCCACAACAACCCCGAGTGCCACCTGATGGTCGTCCTGGTCGACGAGCGTCCGGAAGAGGTCACCGACATGCAGCGGTCGGTGAAGGGCGAGGTCATCTCCTCGACCTTCGACCGCCCGGCCGAGGACCACACCACCGTCGCCGAGCTCGCCATCGAGCGTGCCAAGCGCCTGGTGGAGCTGGGCCACGACGTGGTGATCCTGCTGGACTCCATCACCCGTCTGGGCCGCGCCTACAACCTGGCCGCGCCCGCCTCCGGCCGCATCCTGTCCGGTGGTGTCGACTCGACCGCGCTGTACCCGCCGAAGAAGTTCTTCGGTGCCGCGCGCAACATCGAGAACGGCGGCTCGCTGACCATCCTGGCCACCGCGCTGGTCGAGACCGGCTCGCGGATGGACGAGGTGATCTTCGAGGAGTTCAAGGGCACCGGCAACATGGAGCTCAAGCTCGACCGGAAGCTCTCGGACAAGCGCATCTTCCCGTCCGTCGACGTGGACGCCTCCGGCACCCGCAAGGAGGAGATCCTGCTCGGCCACGAGGAGCTCTCCATCGTCTGGAAGCTCCGCCGGGTGCTGCACGCTCTGGACTCGCAGCAGGCGATCGAGCTGCTGCTGGACAAGATGAAGCAGACCAAGACGAACGCCGAGTTCCTGATGCAGATCGCCAAGAACACCCCGGGTTCCGGCGACTGATCCGGTTACGCCCTGCTGAGACCCCGTACCGCCGCGCGCGGTGCGGGGTCTCAGGCTTTTCTCAGGCGGGGTTCGCAACCCGCTCGCCCTACCGGTGCGTCACTTATGCTCGAAAGGTCGCACTCCAGGTGAAATGAGGCGATATGGCCGAACACCGGAAGACCCGCTTCACGGGTCGACGCGGACTGCGGATCGCGCTGTTCGCGCTGGTCGCCGTGCTGTTGCTGGTCGCAGGACTGGGTGGGCTCGCCTACTGGAAGCTGAACCGGAACCTGCACGGCGTCGACATCTCCGGGCAACTGGGCAGTGCCCGGCCGCCCGCCTCCACCGACGGCTCGTTCAACCTGCTGGTGCTCGGCTCGGACTCCCGGGCCGGCGCCAACGGCGACCTGGCCGGTGGTGACACCGGGAACACCGCCCGCTCCGACACCGCCATGGTGGTGCACGTCAACCAGACGCACACGGCCGCCTCGGTGGTCTCCATACCGCGCGACACCCTGGTCGCCCGGCCCGCCTGTACCGGTCCGGACGGCAAGCCCGTCCCGGCGGTCCGCAGCGCGATGTACAACTCGGCGTTCGAGGTCGGCGGACCGGTCTGCGCGGTGAAGACCACCGAGCAGCTCACCGGGATGCGGATGGACCACTTCGTCGAGCTGGACTTCGCCGGCTTCGCCTCGGTGATCGACGCGATCGGCGGGGTGGACGTCACCACCACCGTGCCGATAAGCGACCAGGACAGCGGGCTCCAGCTGCCGGCCGGCACCCACCACCTGGGCGGGCAACAGGCGCTGGCGTTCGTCCGCACCCGGCACGGCGTCGGCGACGGCAGCGACCTGGGGCGGATCGAGCTCCAGAAGGAGATGGTGAAGGCCATGCTCGGCCGGATCGACGCGCAGGGCCTGGCCACCGATCCGATGGCGGTGTGGAGCCTCGGCGACAAGCTCACCAAGTCGCTCACCACCGACTCCGACCTGGCCTCGGTGAGCTCGCTGGTGGGCCTGGCGCAGACCCTGAAGCGGATCGGCCCGGATCAGCTGACCATGGTCACACTGCCCGTGACGTACGCCCCCAGCGACCCGAACCGGGTGGCCCCGAAGAACCCGGACGCCCAGCAGCTCTGGGCGGCGCTGCGGGTCGACCAGCCGGTGCCGACCCCGGTGGTCTCCGAGCAGCCCAGCAACCCGGCGGAGGCCTCCCCGTCCGCCCGGGCGTCGATCAGCCCCGGCGCGGCGGCCCCGTACCGGGGCGCGGAATAGCGCAACCCCCCTCCCGGTTTGGGAAGAAGCGGGCAGTGCTGGCACACTGGTCCGTCGGTCCCGGTTCACGTGCGGATGTCCATGTTCGCCGACCCGGTGCCCTCCCGATCAGCTAGGAGAATCCGTTGAAGTCCAACGTTCACCCGGAGTACGTGGTCACCAAGGTGACCTGCACCTGCGGCAACGAGTTCACCACTCGCTCGACCGAGACCAGCGGTGAGATCCGCGCCGAGGTCTGCTCGAACTGCCACCCGTTCTACACCGGCAAGCAGAAGATTCTGGACACCGGTGGCCGCGTGGCCCGCTTCGAGGCGCGCTTCGGCAAGAAGCTTTCCGGCAACAAGTCGGCCTAGCGCTTCCACGGCGCCGGTCTCGGGCGCCCTCGTGTACTGCACGGGGGCGTTCGGGCCGGCGCCGTTCGCGTCTCTCCTGCCCAGCACCCAGGTTGGGCACCCCCTGTTCGGCACTCACGGAAGTAGGACCACCCGATGTTCGAGGCAGTCGAAGAGCTCCTCGTCGAGCACGCCGACCTCGAGAAGAGGCTGGCCGATCCGTCCGTGCACGCCGACCAGGCGAACGCGCGCAAGCTGGCCAAGCGGTACGCCGAGCTGACCCCCATCACCCGGACCTACCTGGCCTGGAGGCAGGCCGGCGAGGACATCGTCGCCGCGCGTGAACTCGCCGCCGAGGACCCGGACTTCATCGCCGAGGCGAAGGCGTCCGAGGCGCAGCAGGCGGAGCTCACCGAGGAGCTGCGGCTGCTGCTGGTGCCGCGCGACCCCAACGACGACAAGGACGTCATCCTGGAGGTCAAGGCGGGTGAGGGCGGCGAGGAGTCCGCGCTGTTCGCCGGTGACCTGCTGCGGATGTACCTGCGGTACGCGGAGCGGGTCGGCTGGAAGACCGAGATCATCGACGCCAACGAGTCCGACCTCGGCGGCTACAAGGACGTCTCGGTGGCCGTGAAGACCAAGGGGAACGCCGAGCCCGGCCACGGCGTCTGGGCGCAGCTGAAGTACGAGGGTGGCGTGCACCGGGTGCAGCGGGTGCCCGCGACCGAGTCGCAGGGCCGCATCCACACCTCCGCCGCGGGCGTGCTGGTCACCCCGGAGGCCGAGGAGGTCGAGGTGGAGATCCACGCCAACGACCTGCGGATCGACGTCTACCGCTCCTCCGGCCCGGGCGGGCAGTCGGTCAACACCACCGACTCCGCGGTCCGGATCACCCACCTGCCGACCGGTATCGTCGCGTCCTGCCAGAACGAGAAGAGCCAGCTGCAGAACAAGGAGCAGGCGATGCGCATCCTGCGTTCGCGGCTGCTGGCCGCCGCGCAGGAGGAGGCCGAGCGGGAGGCGTCCGACGCCCGCCGCAGCCAGGTCCGCACGGTCGACCGCTCCGAACGGATCCGGACGTACAACTTCCCGGAGAACCGCATCTCCGACCACCGCACCGGGTTCAAGTCGTACAACCTGGACCAGGTGCTGGACGGCGACCTGAACGCGGTGATCCAGTCCTGTGTGGACGCCGACGCCGCGGCCAAGCTGGCCGCCGCGCAGGAGAACTGAGCCTAAGGGGCCCGAGGGATGAACCTGCTGCTCGCCGAGGTGGCCCAGGCCACCCAGCGCCTCGCCGCGGCCGGCGTACCCTCGCCGCGTTTCGACGCCGAGGAGCTGGCCGCGCACATCCACGGCGTGAAGCGCAGCCAGCTGCATACCGTGCCGGACGGGGACTTCGACGCCCGCTACTGGGAGGCGATCTCCCGCCGTGAGCAGCGCGAGCCGCTGCAGCACATCACCGGGCGGGCGTTCTTCCGCTACCTCGAACTGGAGGTCGGCCCCGGGGTGTTCGTGCCCCGGCCGGAGACCGAGACAGTGGTCGAGTGGGCGATAGAGGCGGTCCGCGCGATGGACGTCGCCGAGCCGCTGGTGGTCGACCTGTGCACCGGCTCCGGGGCGATCGCGCTGGCGCTCGCCCAGGAGCTGCCGCGTTCCACGGTGCACGCGTTCGAGCTCGACGAGGGCGCGATCGCCTACACCCGCCGCAACATCGAGGCCAGCCCCGACCGGGCCCGGGTCCACCTGCACCAGGGCGACGCCACCAAGGCGTTCGCCGACGACCGGGCCTGGGACGGCCGGTTCGACCTGGTGATCAGCAATCCGCCGTACATCCCGCTCACCGAGTGGGAGTACGTCGCCCCCGAGGCCCGCGACCACGACCCGCAGATGTCGCTGTTCTCCGGCGAGGACGGCCTGGACACCATCCGCGGCATCGAGCGGGTCGCCGCCCGGCTGCTGCGGCCCGGCGGCGCGGTGGTGATCGAACACGCGGACACCCAGGGCGGCCAGGTTCCGTGGATCTTCCGCGAGGAGGGCGGCTGGACGGACGCCGCCGACCACCGGGACCTGAACAACCGGCCGCGCTTCACAACGGCCCGGAGGGCTTCGTTGTGAACATCAGGCACAGCACAACGGCGCGCCGCGCTTCGCTGTAGACCACCACTGAATTCACCGGAAGGGGATTGCTCCGATGAGCCGCCGATACGACTGCTCCGACGCCCAGGATCGCGCCAGCGGGCTGCGTGAGGCCGCCACGGCGATCCGCCGCGGGGAGCTGGTGGTGGTGCCGACCGACACGCTGTACGGGATCGCGGCGGACGCGTTCTCGCCGGAGGCGGTCGGCGCGCTGCTGGCGGCCAAGGGGCGCGGGCGGAACATGCCCTCGCCGGTGCTGGTCGGCTCGCCGACCACGCTGCACGGGCTGGTCACCGACTTCTCCGAGCAGGCCTGGGAGCTGGTGGACGCGTTCTGGCCGGGCGGCCTGACCCTGGTGGCCCGGCACCAGCCGTCGCTGCGCTGGGACCTGGGCGAGACCCGGGGCACCGTCGCCGTCCGGATGCCGCTGCACCCGGTCGCGCTGGAACTGCTGAACGCCACCGGCCCGCTCGCGGTGTCCTCCGCCAACAAGACCGGCGGCCCGTCCCCGTCCACCTGCGACGCGGCCGAGGCGCAACTCGGTGACGCGGTGTCGATCTACCTCGACGGCGGGACGGCCGACTACGCCACGGCCTCCACCATCGTCGACGTCACCGGCAAGGTGCCGGTGGTGCTGCGGGCGGGCGCGATCAGCGTCGAGCAGCTGAGGGAGGTCGCTCCGGACGTCGAGGCCGGCAGTTGACCGCCGCCCCGTTGTACGGAGCGGGGAGTGCCCTGGCGCCGTTCCCGGCGTCCGGGCCGCTCCCGCTGGACACCTTCAAGATCCTGTTCGTCTGCACCGGCAACATCTGCCGCTCCCCGATCGCCGAGCGCCTGGCGCGGTTGGAGCTGGACTCCCGGCTGGGCGCCCGGGTGGGCGGCCGGATCGTCGTGGAGAGCGCCGGGACCTGGGGCCACGAGGGCGCCCCGATGGAGGCGCACGCGGCCACCGTGCTGGGTGAGTACGGCGCGGACAGCGCCGGCTTCGCCGGGCGGGAGCTGCTCGACGAACACGTGATCGACGCCGACCTGGTGCTGACCGCGACCCTGGACCACCGCGCGCAGGTGATCTCGATGGGACACGCGGCGGGTCTGCGCACCTTCACGCTGAAGGAGTTCACCCGGTTGGTGCAAAGGGTCGATCCGCGGACCCTGCCCGACCCCAGGGACGGCGCGCGGCTGACCGAACGCGCCCGCGCGCTGGTCCGCTCGGCCGCCGCCCTGCGCGGCTGGCTGCTGGCCGCCGCACCGGAATCGGATGAGCTGAGGGACCCGTACGGGGCGCCGATCGGCATGTTCCGCAACTGCGGCGAGGAGATATTCGACGCGCTGGACCCGGTGGTGACCGCACTGACCGGCGTGGACCGGTGAGTTGAGCGCCCTCCACTAAAGTTTCGGTGGAGAAGTTGTGAAGCCTGCGTGCGCAGGCGATGCAGGTGACCGAGGCGCGGCCGAAAGGCCCAGTCCCGCGCGTGGGGGCGGGCCCGGTGACAGGGGCCGACCTAGGCTGGAGAGATCTCCGCCCGCACCGGCCCCCTCGCCTTCGGCTGGGGGACCCCCCACCCGGGAGCCAGCATGACGGTCGCCGATGCCCGACAGACCCACTGGCAGGCCGCCGAGGCCCTGCGCGCGGCGGACCCGCTGACCGCCGACCTGCTCGCCGCCGAGGACGAACGCCGGGCCGATTCCGTGCAGTTGCTGGCCGGCGAGAACCTGGCCACCCCCGCCGTGCTGGCGGCGCTGACCGGCCCGCTGATCGACAAGTACGCCGAGGGCTACCCCGGCCGCCGCCACCACACCGGCTGCGCGCCCGCCGACACCGTCGAGCTGCTGGCGGTCGACCGGGCCCGCGAACTGTTCGCCGCCCCGCACGCCAACGTCCAGCCCCGGTCGGCGACTTCGGCCGTGCTGGCGGCCTACGCGGCGCTGCTGCGGCCGGGCGACGCGGTGCTGGCGATGTCGCTGGAGCACGGCGGCCACCTGAGCGCCGGTTCGCGGGCCAACTTCTCCGGCCGCTGGTTCCAGTTCCACGGCTACGGGGTGCGCGAGGAGGACGGCCTGATCGACCTCGACCAGGTCCGCCGGCTGGCCCACGAGCACCGTCCCAAGGCGATCGTCGCGGGCGGCATCTCCTACCCCCGGCACCTGGACTGGGCGGCCTTCCGGGAGATCGCCGACGAGGTGGACGCCTACCTGATCGCCACCGCCGGGCAGAGCGCCGGCCTGGTCGCGGCCGGCCTAGCGCCGTCCCCGGTGCCGTACGCGGACGTCACCGCCGTGGCCACCCACAAGCTGCTGCGCGGCCCGCGCGGCGGCCTGCTGCTGTGCACCGACGAACTGGCGGACCGGATCGACCGCGCGGTGTTCCCGTTCTGCCAGGGCGGGGCGGCGATGAACGAGGTGGCCGCCAAGGCGGTGGCGCTGGCCCAGGCCGCCACCCCCGCCTTCGCCGAGTACGCCCGTCGGGCCGTGGCCGGAGCCCGGGCGCTGGCCGCCGCGCTGGCCGCCGCCGGGGCCGCGCCGCTCACCGGCGGCACCGACACCCACCTGGTGACCGCGGAGGTCGGCGGCCTCGGCCTGACCGGCGTGGAGGCCGAACGCCGTTGCGCCGCAGCGGGGTTGATGCTCGGGAGGTGCGCCGTCCCGTACGACCCGGCGCCGCCCACCGAGACCTCCGGGATCCGGCTCGGCACCGGCACCTGCGCGGCCCAGGGGATGGGGGAGAGCGAGCTCGGCGAGGTCGGTGAGCTGCTCGGACAGGTGCTGCGCGGGGCCGAGCCGGCGTCGGTGCGGGGCCGGGTCCGGGAGCTGGCGCGGGCCTTCGCCGGGCGCCGCTGAGCATCCGGTGGCCGCGGAGGCGAACCGCGATGCGGGGGCTGGGCGTCGGAGTCAATAAGGTGTGCACCGTGGCGACGCACCTCGAACCCCGAACCTGCGCGGGAGTACCCTGCGTACTCGTCCGTCGGACCGTGACCCTGGAGGCCAGTGGTGCGTGAGTATCTGCTGGTCCTGTTCGTCTCGGCGGCAGTGACCTACCTGCTGGTGGCCCCGGTGCGGAAGTTCGCGATCGCCGCCGGCGCCATGCCCGCGGTGCGGGCGCGTGACGTGCACCGCGAACCGACCCCGCGGCTCGGCGGCATCGCGATGTTCGGCGGCCTGCTGGCCGGCCTGCTGGCGGCGTCCCAACTCACCAACCTGGGGCGGCTGTTCGTACAGAGCGCGGACGTCAAGGCGCTGCTGTCCGGGGCCGGGATCATGTTCGTGCTGGGCGTCCTGGACGACAAGTGGGGCGTGGACGCGCTGGTGAAGCTCGGCGGTCAGATGATCGCGGCCGGCGTGATGGTGTGGCAGGGCGTCACGGTGATCTCCATCCCGGTGCCCGGCTACGGCACGGTCACCTTCACCCCCACCCAGGGCATGCTGATCTCCGTCACGCTGGTGGTCGTGATGGTGAACGCGGTGAACTTCATCGACGGCCTGGACGGCCTGGCGGCGGGCATGGTGTGCATCGCCGCGATCGCGTTCTTCCTGTACTCGTACCGGCTCTGGCTGGGCTACGGGATCAACGACGCCGCTCCCGCCGCGCTGTTCACCGCCGTGCTGATCGGCATGTGCCTGGGCTTCCTGCCGCACAACCTGCACCCGGCGCGGATCTTCATGGGCGACTCCGGCTCGATGATGCTGGGCCTGATGCTGGCCGTCGCCGCGATCTCCATCACCGGCCGCGTCGACCCCGACCTGATCTCGGCCCGGACCGGTTCGCAGACCAGCGCCGTGCACGCCCTGGTGCCGATCTACATCCCGCTGATCCTGCCGCTGACGGTGATCGC
The DNA here is from genome assembly GCF_043200475.1 of Kitasatospora sp. NPDC048407. Classification (NCBI taxonomy): domain Bacteria; kingdom Bacillati; phylum Actinomycetota; class Actinomycetes; order Kitasatosporales; family Streptomycetaceae; genus Kitasatospora; species Kitasatospora sp. NPDC048407. Next base: position 90,991 of record NZ_JBICXW010000009.1, read on the forward strand.
GCTGCCGCTGGCGGACCTGCTGCTGGCCGTGGTGCGCCGCACCTGGGCGGGCAAGTCGCCGTTCGCGGCGGACAAGCAGCACCTGCACCACCGGCTGCTGGAGGTCGGGCACTCGCACAGCCGGGCCGTGCTGATCATGTACTTCTGGGCCGCGCTGATCGCCTTCGGTACCGTCGCGGTCTCGATCACCAACACCGGCCGCACGGTCGTCCTGACCATGGCGGGCCTGTGCCTGGTGGGCCTCGCGGTGCTGCTGATGCCGCGCTTCAAGCCGCGCGCCCCGAAGGCCGTTCAGCCGTTCGTGCCGCCCCGCTACCGCAGCAGCGAGCGGGCCGCCGGGCCGGATTCCGTGGAGGGTGCTAAGGACGCCGCCGAGGACGCCTCCGAGGTGCCCGCGATGGCCGAGCTGTCGGCCGAGGACAAGGCCCTGCTGGGGCGGATCGGAACGGGGGCGACGGCGTCCGGCCGGCGGGACGAGCGGCAGTCCTGACGCGGTGTCAACTCCCGTTGGGCCGTTCGGATACACCCGTTCGGCGGCACTCGTGGGCCGATGGTGTGACAGGTGCCACACGTTCATGGTAAAGCTCTCATCAAATAGTTTGTGATACCGTTCACGAGTACCGAGAACACGCCGAAAGACCTGACATGGAGGACTTCCGTCCCTGGTCGGTCTCCCTCGACGGGCTCCGCACTCAGTGGTGGTCCGCGGCGTGGTTCTCGTCCTTGTACCTCTGCCCCTTGCCACCGACATGCCGCCGGAGCTGCCGACATGCCGTCCCACGACGCCCGGATCCTCCGTGGCGCCGCAATCCCCACTGCGGCCGCCGGAGTGATCGCCATGGCGATCTCCTTCGCCGTTGCCCAGGGGAAGGGCCTGCTCGGCGCCCTGCTGGCAACGGTGGTGGTGATCGGTTTCTTCGGATTCGGCCAGGTCGCACTCGACCGGCTGACCCGGAACAATCCGCAGATGATGATGGCGGCAGCGCTGCTGGTCTACACCACGCAGATCCTGCTGATCGGCATTCTGCTGGCAGTCGCCAAGCACCTCTCGTTCTTCGACCACAAGGTCTTCGGTTTCACCCTGCTCGGGCTCGCGATCATCTGGACGGCGTTCCAGGTGCGCGGCTGGCTCAGGGCGAAGACCTTCTACGTGGAACCCGACGGCAAGTCGAAATCCGGGCGTCAACCGTGAGTGGGGCACACCGTCCCCCTCGCGAGGGGGGCGGTGTTTATGCCCTCCTGACGGGCTGCTATCGTCCGTCCCAACGGCGGAGTGCGGGATGCGGCCAGGTCCCTCCGGGAATCGGACGGATCGCCCCCCAACTCCACGAAGCTTTCGAAGATCCCGTGGCGTGGATATGCGCCGCGCAGGGTCCGCGAGAAATCCAACTAGTTCCAGTGCCGCACCGTGGCCGCAGGCCACGCCGACACACCGAGGTTGCCGTAACCATGCGTCAGAACGAAGGAGTCTGTGGTGGGTGCTGACGTCCAGCTCGCCTCCGAGGCCGGTTGCCACCTGAACTCCGGCTGCGGCTTCCCGGCCCCCGGCCTGAACGAGTTCGACTTCAAGCCGATCTTCTCGATCGGTAGCGTCGACTTCACCAAGCCGATGCTGCTGTCGATCATCTGCGCACTCCTGGTGGTCGGCTTCTTCTGGGCCGCGTTCGCCAAGCCGAAGCTGCTCCCGGGCAAGCTCCAGCTGGTCGGCGAGATCGGGTACGACTTCGTCAAGCGGAGCATCGTGCTCGAGACGATCGGCAAAAAGGGCGAGAAGTACGTCCCGATGCTGGTCTCGATGTTCTTCTTCGTGTGGATCATGAACATCATGTCCATCATCCCGTTCGCCCAGTTCCCGGTGATGTCGCGCATCGCGTTCCCGGTCGGGCTCGCGGCGATCGTGTGGATCACCTACATGACGCTGACCTTCAAGAAGCACGGCTTCGTCGGCGGTATGAAGAACCTCTGCTGGCCGTCGGGCATCCCCGGCTGGGTCATGTTCATCCTGGTGCCGATCGAGTTCTTCTCGAACATCTTCGTGCGCCCCTTCACCCTCGCGGTCCGAGCCTTCGCGAACATGTTCGCCGGTCACCTGCTGATCGTCGTCTTCTCGGTGGCCTCGTGGTACCTGCTGAGCCCCAGCATCGGCGCCCTGTACGGCTCGGTGTCCTTCGTGGTGGCCGTCGGTCTGACCGGTTTCGAGCTGCTGGTGCAGTTCCTGCAGGCGTACATCTTCGTGATGCTCGCCAGCAGCTACATCGCCGGTGCCCTGGAAGAGGCGCACTGAGCCCCGCGGCCCCGGCCGCGCCCCTGAACTCCCGGTGGCCAACACCCACCGGTATCCCATCCCCGCAAAGGATTAGCTGAGATGTCCGCTCTCGCCGCTGGTGTGTCCGGTTCCGTTGCTTCCATCGGCTACGGCCTCGCTGCGATCGGCCCCGGCATCGGTGTCGGTCTGATCTTCGGTAACGGCGTGCAGGCGATGGCCCGTCAGCCCGAGGCTGCCGGCCTGATCCGCTCCAACATGTTCATCGGCTTCGCCCTGACCGAGGCCCTCGCCCTGATCGGCATCGTCATGCCGTTCGTCTACGGCCAGTGAGCCAGGCGCACCGGTAGTCAATTCCGACGAAAGGTTCTGATATGACCCCCGAGGTTCTCCTCGCGGCTGAAGAGAAGATGAACCCTCTTCTCCCCGCGTGGCCCGAGGTCATCATCGGCCTGCTCTGCTTCTTCATCGTCTTCGGTCTTCTCGGCAAGAAGCTCCTCCCCAGCATCGAGAAGGTGCTGGAGGAGCGCCGCGACTCCATCGAAGGCGGCATGAAGCGCGCGGAGACCGCTCAGGCCGAGGCCCAGGCCCTGCTGGAGCAGTACCGTGCCGAGCTGGCCGAGGCGCGTCACGAGGCCGCTCGGATCACCGAGCACGCCCGTGAGCAGGGCGCTGTCCTGATCGCCGAGATGCGCGAGGAGGGCCAGCGTCAGCGCGAGGCCATCGTCGCCGCCGGCCACGCGCAGATCGACGCCGACAAGAAGCAGGCGACCGCCGCCCTGCGCCAGGACGTGGGCTCGCTGGCCTCCCAGCTGGCCTCCCGCATCGTCGGTGAGTCCCTGGAGGACCACGCCCGCCAGAGCGGTGTCATCGACCGCTTCCTGGACGAGCTGGAGTCCAAGGCCGCCGCTGCCCAGGGTGCGTCCAAGTGATCGGCGCGAGCCGTGAGGCCCTCGCCGCCGGTCGCGGGAACCTCGAGAGCCTGACCGACAACACTTCGGTGGACGCGGCCAAGCTCGCCGAGGAACTCGCCGCCGTCACCGTGCTGCTGGACCGTGAGGTCTCGCTGCGCCGCGTGCTGACCGACCCGTCGCGGTCCGGTGAGGACAAGGCCCAGCTGGTCGCCTCGCTGCTGGCCGGTCAGGTCTCCGGCGAGACCGTCGACCTGGTCTCCGGCCTGGTCCGCTCGCGCTGGTCCGGTTCGCGTGACCTGGCCGACGCGGCCGAGCAGTTGACCGCGTACGCCGAGGTCATCGCCGCCGACAAGGCGGGCGCGCTGGACGATGTCGAGGACGAGCTGTTCCGGTTCGGCCGGGTGGTGGCGGGCTCGCACGAGCTGCGCGCCGCGCTGACCGAGCCGAAGGCCGACAAGGCCGCCAAGACGGCGCTGATCCGCAAGCTGCTCGGCGGCAAGGCCAACGCGGGCACCGTCCGCCTGGTCACCAGCCTGGTCACCGCCCCCCGGGGCCGTAGCCTGGAAGGCGGCCTGGAGTCCTACTCCAAGCTCGCCGCCTCCCGGCGTGGCCGCGTGGTGGCCCTGGTCACCAGCGCTGTGCCGCTGTCGGACCGCCAGAAGGAGCGGCTCGCCGCTGCGCTGGCCGGCCTGCACGGCCGTCCGGTGCACCTGAACATCGACGTGGACCCCGAGGTCCAGGGCGGTGTCCGGGTGCAGATCGGCGACGAGATCATCGACGGCACCGTCGCGAGCCGCCTCGAAGGCGCTCGCCAGGGCCTCGAAGGCTGAGCACCAGCACTATCCGACCCTCGGTCGGGCGTCGGTCCACACCAGGTGGGCCGGCAAAACGTACGGCCGGTTCACCCGACCCGGCCGAGAGTCGAGCACTTGCGGCCCTCAATGGCGGGCCGAGGATCGCAAACTAGGAGAGCAGGGAAGCCTGATGGCGGAGCTTACGATCCGTCCGGAGGAGATCCGGGACGCGCTGGCCGACTTTGTCCAGTCGTACCAGCCGGACGCCGCTTCTGTGGAAGAGGTCGGCAAGGTCACTGACGCGGCGGACGGCATCGCGCATGTCGAGGGCCTGCCCTCGGTCATGGCGAACGAGCTGCTGAAGTTCGAGGACGGCACGCTCGGCCTCGCGCTGAACCTCGACACCCGCGAGATCGGTGTCGTCATCCTCGGTGAGTTCGGCGGCATCGAAGAGGGCCAGACCGTGCGCCGCACCGGCGAGGTCCTCTCGGTTCCGGTCGGCGACGGCTACCTCGGCCGCGTCGTGGACCCGCTGGGCAACCCGATCGACGGCCTGGGCGACATCGCCTCCACCGGCCGCCGTGCCCTGGAGCTGCAGGCCCCCGGCGTCATGGCCCGCAAGTCGGTCAAGCAGCCGCTGCAGACCGGCATCAAGGCCATCGACGCGATGACCCCGATCGGCCGCGGCCAGCGCCAGCTGATCATTGGTGACCGTCAGACCGGCAAGACCGCGGTCGCCGTCGACACCATCATCAACCAGCGCGACAACTGGCGCTCGGGCGACCCGGAGAAGCAGGTCCGCTGCATCTACGTCGCCGTTGGCCAGAAGGGCTCCACCATCGCGTCCGTCCGCGGCGCCCTGGAGGAGGCCGGCGCGCTGGAGTACACCACGATCGTGGCTGCTCCCGCCTCCGACCCGGCCGGCTTCAAGTACCTCGCCCCGTACACCGGTTCGGCCATCGGCCAGGAGTGGATGTACGACGGCAAGCACGTCCTCATCGTCTTCGACGACCTGTCGAAGCAGGCCGAGGCCTACCGCTCCGTCTCCCTGCTGCTGCGCCGCCCGCCGGGCCGCGAGGCCTACCCGGGTGACGTCTTCTACCTGCACTCCCGCCTGCTGGAGCGCTGCGCCAAGCTGAACGACGCCCTCGGCGGCGGCTCGATGACCGGTCTGCCGATCATCGAGACCAAGGCCAACGACGTCTCGGCGTACATCCCGACCAACGTCATCTCCATCACCGACGGCCAGTGCTTCCTGGAGTCCGACCTGTTCAACGCCGGCATCCGCCCGGCCGTGAACGTCGGTATCTCGGTCTCCCGCGTCGGTGGCTCCGCCCAGATCAAGGCCATGAAGTCGGTCGCCGGCCGCCTGCGCCTGGACCTGGCCCAGTACCGCGAGCTGGAGGCGTTCGCCGCCTTCGGTTCCGACCTGGACGCGGCCTCCAAGGCCCAGCTGGAGCGCGGTGCGCGCATGGTCGAGCTGCTGAAGCAGGGCCAGTACCAGCCGTTCGCGGTCGAGGACCAGGTCGTCTCGATCTGGGCCGGCACCACCGGCAAGCTGGACGACGTCCCGGTCGCCGAGATCCGTCGCTTCGAGCGCGAGTTCCTCGACCACCTGCGCCTGGAGCACAAGGGCATCCTGACCGGCATCGCCGAGACCCAGAAGCTCGAGGACGGCACCATCGACGCGCTGACCGCGGCGATCACCTCGTTCAAGCAGGGTTACACCACGGCGGACGGCAAGCTGCTCTCCGAGCAGGCCTGAGTCCGGTAGCGAGGGAAAGGACGTAACGACCCATGGGAGCACAGCTTCGGGTCTACAAGCGCCGCATCCGCTCCGTCACCGCGACGAAGAAGATCACCAAGGCGATGGAGATGATCTCCGCGTCGCGCATCGTCAAGGCGCAGCGCGCGGTGGCCGCCTCCACCCCGTACGCCGATGAGCTCACCCGTGCGGTGACCGCGGTGGCCACCCGGTCCAACGCGAAGCACCCGCTGACCACCGAGAACCCGAACGCCACCCGCGCCGCCGTGCTTGTGATCACGGCGGACCGCGGTCTGGCGGGCGGCTACTCGACCAACGCCATCAAGCAGTCGCTGGCGCTCGCCGCCCGCCTCCGCGAAGAAGGCAAGGAAGTGGTCACGTACATCGTCGGCCGCAAGGGCGTCGGGTACTACGGGTTCCGCAACCTCGCGGTCGCGAACTCGTGGACGGGCTTCTCGGACAAGCCGACCTACGGGGACGCGAAGACCGTCGCGGCGGACCTCATCGAGGCCTTCACCGCGGAGACCGGTGGCGTGGACGAGCTGCACCTGGTGTCGACCGAGTTCGTGTCGATGCTGACGCAGACGGCCGTGGACCGGCGCCTGCTGCCGCTGAAGCTCGACGAGGTCGAGCTCAGCGACAAGTCGCCGGCGAAGAACCAGATCTTCCCGCTGTACGACTTCGAACCGTCGGCCGAAGGCGTCCTCGACGCCCTGCTGCCGCGGTACGTCGAGAGCCGGATCTACAACGCTCTCCTGCAGTCGGCCGCCTCCGAGCACGCCGCCCGCCGGCGTGCGATGAAGAGCGCGACGGACAACGCCGGCGAGCTCATCAAGTCGCTCACGCGGCTTGCCAACTCGGCCCGTCAGGCCGAGATCACCCAGGAAATCAGCGAGATCGTGGGCGGCGCGAACGCGCTGGCCGACGCTAGCGCGGGGAGCGAATGATATGACCACCACTGTTGAGACCACGGCGACGGGCCGCGTCGCGCGGGTCATCGGCCCGGTCGTCGACGTGGAGTTCCCCGTCGACGCTATTCCGGACATGTACAACGCCCTGCACGTCGAGGTGGACAACCCCGACGGCACCGGCAAGAAGACCCTGACCCTCGAGGTTGCCCAGCACCTCGGCGACGGCCTGGTCCGCGGCATCTCGATGCAGCCGACCGACGGCCTGGTCCGCGGCTCGCAGGTCACCGACACCGGTTCGGCGATCTCCGTCCCGGTCGGCCAGATCACCAAGGGCAAGGTCTTCAACGCCCTCGGTGAGGTGCTGAACGTCGACAAGGCCGAGTTCGAGGCCTCCGTCGAGGTCAAGTGGCCGATCCACCGCAAGGCCCCGAACTTCTCCGAGCTCGAGTCGAAGACCGAGATGTTCGAGACCGGCATCAAGGTCATCGACCTGCTCACCCCGTACGTCCAGGGTGGCAAGATCGGTCTGTTCGGTGGTGCCGGTGTCGGCAAGACCGTTCTGATCCAGGAGATGATCTACCGCGTCGCCGAGAACTTCGGTGGTGTGTCGGTGTTCGCCGGTGTCGGTGAGCGCACCCGTGAGGGCAACGACCTCATCGACGAGATGGTCGACTCGGGCGTTCTGGACAAGACCGCGCTGGTCTTCGGCCAGATGGACGAGCCGCCGGGCACCCGTCTGCGCGTCGCGCTCTCCGCGCTGACCATGGCGGAGTACTTCCGCGACGTCGAGAAGCAGGACGTGCTCCTCTTCATCGACAACATCTTCCGGTTCACCCAGGCCGGTTCCGAGGTGTCGACCCTGCTCGGCCGTATGCCCTCCGCGGTGGGTTACCAGCCGAACCTGGCCGACGAGATGGGCCTCCTGCAGGAGCGCATCACCTCGACCCGCGGTCACTCGATCACCTCGATGCAGGCGATCTACGTCCCCGCGGACGACCTGACCGACCCGGCGCCGGCCACCACCTTCGCCCACCTGGACGCGACCACCGTTCTGTCGCGCCCGATCTCGGAGAAGGGCATCTACCCGGCCGTCGACCCGCTGGACTCCACGTCCCGCATCCTCGACCCGCGGTACATCGCGCAGACCCACTACGACACGGCCATCCGTATCAAGGGGATCCTGCAGAAGTACAAGGACCTGCAGGACATCATCGCGATCCTCGGTATCGACGAGCTGTCCGAGGAAGACAAGATCACGGTGCAGCGTGCCCGCCGCATCGAGCGCTTCCTCTCGCAGAACACCTACGTGGCGAAGCAGTTCACCGGTGTCGAGGGCTCGACCGTCCCGCTGTCGGAGACCATCGAGGCCTTCAACGCCATCGCGGACGGCAAGTACGACCACGTCCCGGAGCAGGCCTTCTTCATGTGCGGTGGCATCGATGACCTCGAGCGCAACGCCGCCGAGCTGCTGAAGAAGTAACCGCAGACCGGTCGCACGGCAGACCCAACCGTTGAGGGGTGGTTCCCGGCTCTCGTCGGGGGCCACCCCTCAACGCTGGAAGTGCTGTGATCCCGGTCATTTACGGGCCCTTGGTTTCGTTCCGGGGGCGCGTGACCGTTATTCTTACCGAAACTGCCGAGAGCTCAGCCGCCCGTTCGCCCGGGTGGCCGGGCCCCGGCGAGAGCCAAGGAGCCCACGTTGGCTGAGCTGCACGTCGAGCTGGTCGCAGCCGACCGCAAGGTGTGGTCCGGTGCGGCCACCATCGTTGTTGCCCGTACGGCCTCCGGCGACACCGGCATCATGCCGGGTCACACCCCGGTGCTGAGCGTGCTGGAGACCGGCCCGGTCACCATCCGCACCGTCTCCGAGGGCACGATCGTCGCCGCGGTGCACGGTGGCTTTATCTCGTTCGCCGACAACAAGCTGTCGATCCTCGCCGAGATCGCCGAGCTGGCCGACGAGATCGACGTCGCCCGCGCCGAGCGCGCGCTGGAGAACGCCCGGAACGAGGCCGACGCGCACGCCGAGCGTCGCGCCGAGGTCCGGCTGGTCGCCGCCGGCGGCCTGAAGGCGCACCACTGAGCCTGGTCTCAGCGACGGTCCCGGGGACGCTTGTAGCGTGTCCTCGGGACTGTCGTATCAGTTGGTAGGAATGGGTGGCCGCGCAAGGCCGCCAACGGGGATGAAGGCAGCGAGGAGGTAGGTGAGCGTGGTCCTCGCCCTTGTGGTGTGCGCGTCGGTAGTGGTCCTCGCCCTCGCGGGCCTGGTCGGCTTCGCGGTACGCCGCCGCCTCATCCAGCGGGTGGGCGGCACCTTCGACTGCTCCTACCGCTTGAAAATGCCGGCGGACGCCTCCACGCAGCCGGATCTCGACGAGAACGGCCAACCCACCTCGGCCCCGGTCCCACAGACCGACGGCAAGGGGTGGGTTTTTGGTATCGGCCGGTACAGCGGCGACTCCATCGAGTGGTTCCGGGTGTTCTCCTACGCGCCCCGGCCGCGACGGGTCCTCCCGCGCACCGAGATCGAGGTGCTGGGCCGCCGCTACCCGCAGGGGCAGGAAGAACTCGCCCTGCTCTCCGGCTCCGTGGTGCTGCGCTGCCTGCACCGGGGCGCGCCGCTGGAGCTCGCGATGAGCGACGACGCGCTGACCGGCTTCCTGGCCTGGCTGGAGGCCGCCCCGCCCGGGCAGAGGGTCAACGTCGCCTGATTTCCCGGGTGCTTGATCTCCCGGGTGCTTGATCTCCCGGATGCCTGATTCGGCGTCAGGAGAGCGTGACGCGGCTCGCGTCCACCCGCTCCGACGTGCGCGCTAGGCTGCGGGCATGGTGAACCTGACGCGCATCTACACCCGCACCGGGGACGACGGCACGACCGCGCTCGGCGACATGAGCCGGACCACCAAGACCGACCCGCGACTGATCGCGTACGCCGACACCAACGAGGCCAATGCCGCGATCGGCGTGGCGCTGGCCGCCGGGGCGCTGGACGGCGAGCTGGTGACGGTGCTGACCCGGATCCAGAACGACCTGTTCGACGTGGGCGCGGACCTGGCGACGCCGATCGTCGAGGACCCCAAGTACCCGCCGCTGCGGGTCGAGCAGTCGTACATCGACCGGCTGGAGGGGGACTGCGACCGGTTCCTGGAGGAGCTGGAGAAGCTGCGCAGCTTCATCCTGCCCGGCGGCACCCCCGGCGCCGCGTACCTGCACCTGGCGTGCACCGTGGTGCGGCGGGCCGAGCGGGCCACCTGGGCGGCGATCGAGGCGCACGGGGACAACATCAACCCGCTGACCGCGAAGTACCTGAACCGGCTGTCCGACCTGCTGTTCATCCTGGCCCGCACCGCCAACAAGGAGCGCGGCGACGTGCTGTGGGTGCCCGGCGAGAACCGCTGACGCCTGGTCATCCGGTCTGCTCGGGCCGCTTGGGGAAGACCGTGTAGCTGGCGGCGATGACGAGGTTGATGCCGACCACCAGCGCCATCCGCGGGTACCAGGAATCCAGCCGCGCGGTGCGCGCGGCGTCGCCGACCAGCCACTGGACGGCGGCGATCAGCGCCACCGTGACGGCCGAGGCCAGCAGCGTCAGCAGGAACACGCCCCACTCGTAACGGGCCCTCGGCGCACCGTACTTGGGCGCGCCGGGCGGCTTGGGGCCGCCGGCCAGCCGGTGCGCGGCGTGGCCGTCGGCCCAGCGGACCATGCGGTGGCCGTAGGCGATCGAGAAGCCGACGTAGGCGGCGGCCAGGCCGTGCGTCCAGTCGGCGGTGGCGCCGCCGCGCAGGTCGGCGACGGTGGCGCCGAGAATCACCAGATCGACCACCGGCAGCAGCGCCAGCAGCGCCAGGCCGGTGCGGCGCAGGCGCAGCGCGTAGCGGGCCAGCAGCCCCGCCGCCAGTACGACCCAGAAGCCGGCCTCGCCGGCCACGATCAGGGAAACCATGCTTCGATCCTTCCCGCACCCGGGCGGGCCGTCATCGTCCGGCCAGTGGAGTGGCGTGTCAGCCGTTCGTCGGACGGCGGGTCCTCCGAGGGGTCGTTCCGGCCGGTGGGGAGGAGTGCTGGGATGGGTCGGGTGAGACTCTCCGAACGCGGGCAGGACATGGCCATCGCCCTGGCCGGGCTGCTGGGCGGCCTGCTGTTGATCTCGGTCGGCGCGTACGACCGGCGGCCCGAGTGGTCGGCGTGGGTGTCGGTGCTGCCGTTGGTGGCGATGGCCGGGCTGTCGCTGGTGCGGCGCCGGTGGACGGTGTGGACGGTCAGCGTCGGCGGCGTGGTGTTCGGCGTCGCCGTGTACCTCGGCTCGCTGGTGCCGACGATGCTGCTGTACACCGACCTGCTGTACGCGGCGGTGCTGTACGGCCCGCCCCGGATGAGCCGGGTCCTGCAGCTGTCCGGCGCCGCCACCACCGTGGTGCTGACGGGGCTGACGTGGCAGTACGCCTCGCTGCCCGAGGCGCTGCTGGTCGCCGTGTTCTGCGGGCTGATCTTCCTCTCCCCGGTGTGGACGGCCGACCTGCTGCGGCGGCACCGGGAGGTCGCCGAGACGGAGCGGCTGCGGGCCGAGCAGACCGCGCTGCTGGCCGAGTTGGACCGGCGCGGCGCGGTGGTCTCCGAACGGGCCCGGATGGCCCGCGAGTTGCACGACGTGATCGCCAACCACCTGTCGGCGATCGCCATCCACGCCACCGGCGCGCAGGCGGTGGCGCGCCGTCAGGCACGGGAGGCGGACGAGCCGTTGGTGGAGGCGCTCGCGGTGATCCGGGAGAACAGCGTGCAGGGCCTCGCCGAGATGCGTCGGATGATCGGACTGCTGCGCGAGGCCACACCCGAAGAGCCCTACGCCGCACCGCGGTTGACCGCCGTCGACGTGCTGCTGGAGCAGGCCGGGGCGGCCGGGCGGTCGGCCGGGCTGCGGTTCGAGGCCGAGCAGCAGGGCGAGGCGGTCGAGCTGCCCGCGCCGGTCGAACTGGCCGCGTACCGGATCGTCCAGGAGTCGCTGACCAACGCCGTCAAGCACGCCGCACCCGGCTCCGTCCGGCTCTGTATCCGGTACGGGGAGCGGGAGTTGGAGATCACCGTGGAGTCCGCGTACCGGGAGGGCGAGGGCCGGGCGGTGCCCGGGGCGAAGGCCGGGCTGGTCGGCATGGGCGAGCGGGCGCAACTGCTCGGCGGCGCGTTCGACGCCGGGCCGGACGGGCGGACGTGGCGGGTCCGGGCGGTGCTGCCGCGGACGGCGAGCGGGGAGCGGGAATGATCCGGGTACTGGTGGCGGAGGACCAGGCGGCCGTCCGGGCCGCGCTGGTGATGATCCTGCGGGCCGAGGCCGACCTCCAGGTGGTCGGCGAGGCCGCGGACGGCGAACAGGCCGTCCGGATGGCGCTGGAGCTGCGGCCGGACGTCGTCCTGATGGACGTCCAGATGCCCCGGCTGGACGGCGTCGCCGCGACCCGGCAGGTGGTGGAGGCCGGGGCGGCGCAGGTGCTGGTCCTCACCACCTTCGACCTGGACGAGTACGTGTGGGGCGCGCTGCGGGCCGGCGCCGCCGGGTTCCTGCTCAAGGACCTGGAGGCGGACACCCTGGTCGAGGGCATCCGCACGGTCGCCCGCGGCGACGGCATGCTCGCGCCGTCCGTCACCCGGCGGCTGATCACGTCCTTCGCCAAGTCGCCGGCTCCGGCGCCGGACTCCGGTGCGCTGCTGGACGGGCTGACGCCGAAGGAGCGGGAGGTGCTCGGCTGCCTCGGGGCCGGCCTGTCCAACGCGGAGATCGCGCACCGGCTCGGGACGGCGGAGGCCACCACCAAGACGCACGTCAGCCGGATCCTCGCGAAGCTCGGGCTGCGCAGCCGGGTGCAGGCGGCGATCCTCGCGCAGGAGCGGGGAGTGCCCGTTCCCGGGGAGCGGTGACGGGGCCGGTGTGACGGAGTTCGTCCGGCGGGGTCTGTGTGGCGGAGCGGTTCCGTGGGAGGGGCGCAGATCACACCTGTTCCGGTGCAGATCACACTGCCGGAACGCACCACGGAACGCGTGCTCCTACTAGAGTCCGGCGCAGAGCGATGTGGCTCCCGCCGGGCGGTCGGTGCCGCCCCGGCACGGGCGGCCCTCGGCGTGCCCCCGGGAGGACCAGATGACCGTACGACCAGCTCTCTAGCGGCGCCCGCACCCGCCGGGTGAGTTTGCTCACGGAGCACCCCGCAGACGGGTGATTTGGGCGGTTATCGAGCGTAAGTACCAGGTGTACCTGCGTATATTCCCTCGGACGGGTGAAGTTGAGGGACAGTCCGCCGGGTGACAGCAACCTGCGGAACTGGTTGGCCGTCAGATTCAGCAAGGGCCGGTGCACAACCGGCCCGAAACATGTCGCGGTCGGTCCTTGGGGAACGGGACGGGCGGCAGGGCGCAACGCGGCGGACGAGCAACGGCACACGGCCGAGGAGGAGGACAGCGTGCGCATCACCGGCGACCACACCGGACTGGCCATCGAAGGGCGGCTCGACGTGCGCAGCGCCGCCGACGCCAAGGCGCGGTTGCACGCGGCGGTCGACGGCGGAGAGGGCGACTTCGTCCTCGACCTCTGCCGGCTCGAGTCCTGGGACGCGACCGGACTCGGCGTCATCATGGGCACCCACCGCCGGGCCGGGCGGGCCGGGCGACGGCTCGTCCTGCGGGAGGTGCCGGTGCAGCTCCAGCGGCTGCTGGTGGCTACGCGGCTGCACCGGATTCTGGCGGTGGAGGGGGCGGCGCTTCCCGCGATGGGGTAGTGGCGGGCCCGACCGCTGGGGCGCGAGTACGGGCAAGTCATTGTGCGGTGGCGCGATCTTGTGGTGGGGTGCGTTCCCCCTCGCGCGGTTCCACCCCCTCGGCTTCGCCCGGGGGTACCCCCAGCGCCCCTGGTTTCCCATCGCTACCCGGTGTGTTGACCCGGTTCGGTCATGTGGGACAGTCTCCGGTCAGGTGTCCGAGTGGCGGGGAGCAACGACGTGGGTCAGCCGAGCGGGGAATTCCGGGGGGACGGGGTACGCCCGCGGGGTGGGGAACTGGTCAGCGGTGAGCGGCTGGTGGTGGTCGGGGGGCCGGAGGGGTCGGAGGCGCGGCGCTGTCCGGACGAGTGGTTGCCGCAGCCGCGGCGCATACGCGGGTTGGTGCAGGCGCGGCCGGAGTTGGGGCCGAGTCCGGCGGTGGGGCCGCTCGCGTTGGGGGCCGGGCCGGGGGATCTGCCGCTGCTGGACCGCGACGGTGACATCGAGGCCGTGATCGGGCAGCTCCGGGAGGGGCGTTCGGTGCGGCTGGTCGGGCAGTCCGGCTCGGGCCGTTCCGCGTTGCTGGCGGCGGTCGCCGAGGCGGCGGGGGAGTTGGCGCCGGACGGCGTGGTGCGGCTGAGCGGCTACCGCAGGACGTCCGCCGATCTGTTGCAGGACCTGTTCGCGACGACGCATCAGGCGCCGGACTTCCGTCCGGACCGGGAGCAGTTGGTCGAACTGCTGGCCGGGGTCGCCGCGGTGGTGGTGATCGACGATCTGGAACCGTCCGGCGAGGAGTTGGAGGAGCTGCTGGCGCTGGCCCCCGAGTGCGCGTTCCTGGTCAGTACGGCGCCGGACGCGCCGCCGTCGCCGCCCGGTTCGCGGTTGCGGGACCACCTGGTGGCGGGTCTGTCCCGGCCGGCGTGTCTGACGCTCGCGGCGCGGCTGGCGGGCCGTCAGCTGGACGAGGCCGAGCGGGCCTGGGCGGTGGACCTGTGGTTCGAGTCGGAGGGCCTGCCACTGCGGTTCGTCCGGGCGGCGGCGCTGGTGCGGCAGCGGGACGTCGCGGTGGACGCGCTGGTCGCCGCGCAGGAGGACCGGCGGAGCGTCTTCGGCTTCGTGAAGGAGTACGAACTCCCCAGCGATCCGGCCGAGTTGGAGGCCGAGCTGCGGGCCGGGGTGCCGTTGCCGTCGGTCGGTGAGAGTGCCGCGCCGGCCCGGCTGCTGGTGCAGGGCCTGAGCGAACCGGCCCGGCGGGTGCTGCGGCTGGCGCTGGCGCTGAACGGGGAGTGCCCGACCGCGCCGCACCTGCCCGCGCTGATCGACGTCGGTCTCGGCGAGAGCGCGCTGCAGGAACTGGTGGACAACGGCCTGGCGGTGTCGGTGGGCGGACACCACCGGCTCACCGAAGGCGTGCTCGCCGCGCTGCTGCCCGAACTCGAGGCCGACGCGCACGGGCAGCCCGCCCCGTTCGCCCCCGGCGGCGTCGCGCACGGCGCGGCCGAACACCTGTCCTGGTGGGTCGGGCACGCCTCGGTGACGACCCGCCAGGTCGCCGCCGAGGCCGAGGTGATCCTCGCGGTACTGGCGGCCGAACGGGACGCCGACCGCCCAGAGCAGGTGCTGCGGCTGGCCCGGGCCGCCGCGCCCGCGCTCGCCCTGTCGCTGCGCTGGGGCGCCTGGGAGCGGGCCCTGCAACTCGGCCTGGAGGCCGCCCGGATGCTCGGGGCGGACGCCGAACAGGGCTGGTTCCACCACGAGTTGGGCGTGTACGCGCTGTGCGTCGGCAACTCGCAGCGGGCCGTCGCCGAACTGGAGGCCGCGCTCGCGCTGCGCGTCGCCGGCGGCGACCAGCGCGGTGGCGCGGTCGGGCGGCGGATGCTCGACCTGATCCGGCTGGAGGAGACCGCGGCGATCACCGCCGGCACCGGCGAAACCCCGTCGGACCGCGGCCGGCGCACCATCCGCGCGATCGCCCAGGTGCCGGCCCGGCTGCGCAAGCGGGCTCCCGCCGGGGCCCGGAAGACCGTTCTGGCCGCGAGTGCCGCTGTGATGGCGCTCGGCGTGCTCGGCACCGCGATCGGCGTCGCCGTCAGCAGCGAGGACAGCCCCGCAGGCAAGCAGCCCGGCAACTCCGCGGACGACATCGTCCCGGACCCGGGCGCCACCACCAGCCCCCGGCCCAGCACCAGCCCGCGGCCGTCGGCGAGCGACAGCGCGACGCCGTCCGACAGCCCGTCGGAGACGGCGAGCGGCAGTCCCTCCAGCAGTCACCGGCCGAGCGGCAGCGCGAGCAGTACGAAGCCGAGCGCCACGACGAGCACCACCAAGTCGTCGTCCCCGCCGACGAGTTCGTCCCCGCAGCCCACCAAGTCGTCCACCCAGTCGTCCTCCCCGTCGCCCAGTACCTCGTCCAGCGCCTCGCCGTCGGACAGCCCGTCCCCGTCGAACAGCGCGGTGGGCTAGCCCCGGAGCCAAGCCTCGACAGTTTCCGGGTCCAGGTTGCCGCGAGCCGCCGATCCGGCGTGCCCGGCCCAGGTCGGGCAGCCGAGCATGGCCGCGCCGAGGTGTTCGGGGGCGGCCGCGCCGAGGGCCTCGGCGGTGAGGCGGTAGGCGAGCGGGAGCGTCGCCCGGCGGTCGGCCAGCCAAGCCTGGGTGGCGGCGAGGCCCTGTTCGGCGTGCAGGCGGCGCAGGGGCACGAGCCAGCCCTCGCGCCACCAGGTGGCGAGCTCGGCGGCGGGGACTTCGGCGAAGGTCGGGGCGAGGGCGTCGGCCAGGCGTCGGGTGTGGTCGGACTCCTCGCCGGCCAGCCGCGGGTACTCGGTGGCGAAGTTCGGCCAGTCGGTCTCGGTGAGCACGTCGTCCAGGCCGATCGGGTGCTCGGCGTAGTGGGCGATGTCGGTCGCGAAGACATCCCGCAGTACCTGGTAGCGCAGGCGGGTGGAACCGGCCAGCAGGGCCGCGTCGTACAGATCCTTGCCCTGCGGGTCGCTGTCGGTGGCGAGCCAGAGGAGTTTCCAGGCGAGCGAGAGCTCCCGCCCGGCGACGTTCAGCACCGTGCCGGGGGCGACCTCCAGGGGCTCGGCGGGGACGGGCAGCTCCTCGTTGAAGACGAAGTCGAGCTGGACGGTGCCGCCGGGCAGGCCGTCGGTCTCCCAGCTGAACAGCAGGCGGCGGCCGGGGGCCCGCTCGTACGTCCAGATGTCCTCGCTGACGGTCCGCTCGGGCAGGAAGCGGACCGGGCCGGTCGAGGCGGCGACGGTGCGGGTGAGGTCGTCGAACAGGTCCTCGGTGCGCGGGTCGTCGAGCATCCAGTCGGCGGGGGTGATGACGAAGTCGAGGTCGCCGGGCTCGCGGGCGGCGTCGCCGAACCAGGCCTTCAGCACCACCGAGCCGCGCAGCACCAGGTGGTCGGACCGGCCGGAGGCGGCGACGGCGGCCAGGACGGTGTCCATCGCGGTGCGGCGGGCCGCGTACCAGGCGGCGGAGAGGGCCGGGTCGGTGAACTGCGGGTCGCCGGCGCGGTAGGCGTTGGCGAACTGGATCAGGGCCGGGTCGTAGATCTCGGCCTGGGTGGCCCGCGGGTCGTCGATCGGCAGGAATGTGCGGGGCCAGTTGTCACGGGCCTGCGGCAGCATGCGGGGGTCGGACATGGGTCCTCCTCGGTCAGGCGGTGGTCGGGGCGTCGTCGAGCCAGCCGGAGTCCAGCGCGAGCGCCGAGTCGTGGACCACGTACTCGCGGGTGACCTTCAGCGGCGGGAAGCCGGCGGCGGTCAGGGCGGCGGTGAGGCGGTCGAGGTGCCGGCCGGCGGTGGTCAGGCCGAGGCGGTGGCAGCGCTGGGTGACGAAGTACTGGCGGTGGCCGCCGGGTTCGGTGCGACGGGCGTTCCAGGAGACGTGGGCGTGGTGGCCGTCGGCGGCCCGGGCCAGGGCGTCGCGGGGGACGTCCGGGGCCAGCCGGACCTTCACGTGGTGCTCGAAGTAGCGGGCGGGGTCGGCCTGTTCGGCTTCCGCGTCGGTGCCGGGGACGCCCGGGGTCCAGGGGGCGGCCTCGATCTTCACCCGGACCGGGGTGAACCCGGCGGCCCGCAGCCGGGCCGCTTCGGCGGCGGCGCGGTGGTGCTGGGCGGCCAGGGTGCCGTCGCTCTGCCAGGACAGCATCGGCTGCGAGGGGTGCCGGCCGCGGGCCAGCAGGATGTGGGTGAACTCCAGGCCGTTCGCGGCCGCCCAGTCGGCGAGCGCCTCGGCCTCGGCCGGGGCCAGCGTGAGATGGGTCTCGTACCGGCCGACCTGGTCAGCGCTTCGAACGGGCATGCGGTGATCTTGGCAGGCGGGCGCGGAGGGCGGCCCGCCGGGGTCCGCCGGGGCCCGTCGGGGTCAGAACAGCTTGAGCTTGTCGTCGTCGATGCCGCGCAGCTCGTCGTAGTCGAGGACGACGCAGCCGATGCCGCGGTCGGTGGCGAGGACGCGGGCCTGCGGCTTGATCTCCTGGGCGGCGAAGATGCCCTTGACCGGGGCCAGCAGCGGGTCGCGGTTGAGCAGGTCGAGGTAGCGGGTGAGCTGCTCGACGCCGTCGATCTCGCCGCGGCGCTTGATCTCGACGGCGACGGTGGCGCCGTCGGAGTCGCGGCAGAGGATGTCGACGGGACCGATCGCGGTGGGGTACTCGCGGCGGATCAGCTGCCAGCCGGTGCCGAGGACCTCCATCCGGTCGGCGAGCAGTTCCTGCAGGTGGGCCTCGACGCCGTCCTTGACCAGGCCGGGGTCGACGCCGAGCTCGTGGCTGGAGTCGTGGTGGACGTCCTCCAGCGTGATGATCAGCTTCTCGCCGGCCTTGTTGGTGACCGTCCACACCCCCTCGGTCTCCTTCAGGGAGCACGGCGGGGACATCCAGTTCAGCGGCTTGTAGGCCCGGTCGTCGGCGTGGATGCTGACGCTCCCGTCGGCCTTCACGATCACCAGGCGCACGGCGGAGGGCAGATGTGCAGCGAGGCGGCCCGCGTAGTCCACGGTGCACTTGGCGATTACAAGACGCATGGGGACAAGCCTACGGCCCGCCGGGAGTGCCCCCGTCCCTGTTCGATTTTGGAGGGGCGCGGGGACGGGGCGTGCGGTGGGGGAGGTGCGCCGGCGTGCAGTGGGTCGAGGGGGCGTGATTCCTGAGACAGGCGGCTGTCCGGAGGGGCCCTCGGGGGCCGTTTGAAGCGAGTGTCCGCACAGTGGGTGTGGGCCGGGCGGGAGGGGCGAAACATGGTGACCGCACGGCCACCGGCGGTGAGCCGTGCCAGCTCGGCACAGAGGGTCGGTGCACAACTGATTCCGGCCAATCTCGGCCTCGGCACGGCGATTCGGGCGGCAATCCCCGGATTCTCCAGCCGGGTCCGGGAAGGACTGACACGCTGGTTGAACCCCTGGCCAGGACCTCGACGTACGCGGCGTCACCCCCAGCCCGCCGCGCCGTCGGTATTCGAACATCGCGCGCGGTTCACCGCACGTCCGTCCAATGCACCCTCAGCACACCGGTACGACCGCCCCGTCGAATCCGCCGGGGCGGACCGTGAGAGGAGAACCCATGTCGCTCGACGTCTCACCGGCCCTGTTGGAGAAGGCCGAACGAGGCGAGGTCGACGAGCGGGAGTTCGTCGACTGTGTCCGCACCTCGCTGCCCTACGCCTGGGACATGATCAGCTCGCTGGTGGCCCAACTCAAGGTCGACGGAACCGACTTCGCCGACAACGAGGTCCCCCCGCCGAGCGAGCAGGAGCGCGGACAGCTGCTCCGGGCGCTGGCCAGCGATGCCATCCGCGGAGCCCTGCAGCGCCACTTCGGCGTCCAGCTGGCCTTCCAGAACTGCCACCGGGTCGCGGTCTTCGCCCCCGGCCCCGACACCGACGAGCGGCTCGCCCGCTTCACCTCGGTCCGCGCCCAACTGCTCAACCAGTCGCCGGAGTTGCGCGACTGCTGAGCCCCGACACGCCCGAGCGCGGGTCGCCCCGGTCCCCATCGGACGGGGCGGCCCGCGGGTGCGGTCTCAGCGCAGCTGCGGCAGCACCTCGTCGCCGATCCGGTCCAGGTTGTGCAGCGTCGCCGCGGTGTCCCCGGAGCCCTCGGCGAGCAGCGCGAAACGCCGGATTCCGGTGCTCTCCGCCGTCGCCTTCAGCCGGTCCGCGCACTGCCGGGGCGTGCCCACCGCGTGCAGGTCGCACAGCAGCTCGGTGTACGCCCGAGGGTCGCGCATCGAGCGCTCCCGGCCGTCCACCGTGCGGTGCGCGCCCAGCCCGTACGCGAAGAAGTCCGGCATCGCCCGCAGCAGGCTGGCCCGGGCCGCGCCCGCCCGGTCGTCGACCTGCACCACGCCCGCCGCGACGTGCTCCCGCTCCACCCGGGACAGGCCCTCCTCGCCGCGCCCCGCGGCCCGCCAGGCCGCCCGGTAGGCGGCCAGCATGTCCCGCTTGTCCTCGTCGCCCGAGTGCATGCCCAGCAGCATCGGCAGACCCCGCTCGGCGGCCGTCCGCACCCCCGCCGGGGAGGTGCACGCCATCACCACCGGCGGGCCCGACTGCGCCTGCTGTGCGGGCTCCTGGCGCTGCCGCGGAATCACCGCGGTGGTGGTGGCGGCCCCGTCCAGGCCCAGCCAGCCCGTCAGGTCCGACCGCCGGGCCGGTTCGGCGGCCCGCGGCACCACCGCCACCTCGGGGAAGTCGAAGTGCGGCCCCGAGCCGCCCACCCGGGCCCCGCGCAGCCAGCGCAGCAACAGGTCCAGCCGCTCCGGGTAGCCCTGCTCGTACGCCTCCAGGCCGCCGCCGAACACCGCCAGGTCGATCCACGGCCCGCCCCGGCCCACGCCCAGCGTGAACCGGCCGCCGGACGTCAGGTGCAGCAGCGCCGCCTGCTCGCCCAGCGCCACCGGGTGCTTGGTGCTCAGCACGCTGACGGCGGTGCCCACCCCGATCCGCCGGGTGCGGCCCAGCAGCATCGCCGCGAGCGTCGCAGCGTCCGGGCAGACCCCGTACGGCACGAAATGGTGCTCGGCCAGCCACACCGCGTCCAGGCCCACCCGTTCCGCGGCCAGCGCCGCCGAGACGGTCCGGTCCAGCGCCTCGCCGTGGCTCTGCCCCGGGAACTGTGCGGACAGCAGGAACGCGCCGACCCGGATCGCGTCCGTATCGGCGCCCCGCGAGGGCTCCGGGGCCGGCTGCGCGGCCGGTGCCACCCCTCGGCCGGCCCGCCGCTGCTGCTCGGCGGATCGGGAGTGGCGGCGGGCGGTGGTCTTCGTCATGCGGTGTGCCTCCTCGGTGCGCGCAGGGTTCGCGGGCCCCGCCGTGTCACCTCGTGAGTAACCCATGTCATGTGCCAATGGCACGCCGAACCCTCAATTTGCCCAAGGGAAGGGTGGATTACCGTCGAATCGCTGAAGCCGGACGGGGATCCATGCTAGTGGCGCACGAGGGGCCGGTGTGGCCGCCGAGACCCCCGGGAGACAGCGGATGGGAGCCTGTCCGTCCGGCGCCGGCGCGGTGGCCCGTACCCTTGGAGGACAACGCGCCGGAACGAGGGGTAGTCACGTGTCACCGCGACGCAATCGGATCCAGAAGCCCGAGGGCGGCGAGAGCGCCGCACCGATGGGCGGTGGGCTGCGGCGGGTGGAGTCGTACCGGGGCGAGGACTGGATCGTGCAGACCGTGGCCGGGACGGCGGGGCGGTTCTACCGGTGCCCGGGGTGCGATCAGGAGATCCCGCCGGGCGTCGGGCACGTGGTGGCGTGGCCGGATCACGGCAGTGGGGTGGACGACCGGCGGCACTGGCACCGGGCGTGCTGGGGAGCGCGGGAGCGCCGCGGCTCCAACCTGTTGCGGGGCCGCGGCGCTCCGAGGTACTGACGGCGGGTCAGGCGTCGCGCCGCTTCAGCACCAGGTAGCCGCCGAGCAGGGCGGCCGCCGCCCAGGCCGCGCAGATCGCCAGGCCCGTCCACGGGCCGTACGGGTGGTCGGAGGTCTGGTGGACCTGGAAGGCCGCCGAGCCCGCGCGGTCCGGGAAGTACCGGGCCACGTTCTCCACCTTGGGGACGATCGACAGGATCGGCGAGACCAGCAGCAGGAACGGGACCAGGATGCCCAGCGACAGCACCTGGTTGCGCAGCATCATGGTGACGCCGATCGAGAACAGGCACAGCAGCGTCAGGTAGCAGGCCGCGCCGAACACCGCCCGCAGCACGTCGGGTTGGCCGAGATCGGTGTTGTACTGGCCGAGCGCCGCCTGGCCGAGGAAGAAGGCGGCGAACACCGTCGCCAGCGAGACCAGCAGCGCGAGGACGCCCAGCACCGCCGTCTTCGCCCCCATCAGGGGGCCGCGCTGCGGGACGGCCGCCAGCGACACCCGGATCATGCCGCTGGCGTACTCGTTGCCGACCGCCAGCACGCCGAACACCACGATCGCCAGCGCGCCGAGCGTGATCCCGGCGAGCGAGGTGGTCGTCGGGTCGAACGGGTTCCGGTTGTGCTCGGTGAACTGGACGAAGTTCAGTCGGGTGAGCAGCGAGATCACGAAGCCCATCACGACCACCACCAGGAACGTGGCGACCAGCGTCCACACGGTGGAGCGGATGGTGCGGACCTTGGTCCACTCGGACTGCAGGACGGCGGGGAACGCGGCCATCTCAACTCTCCTTTCCGGCCCGGCGGGCATCCCAGTCGGCGCCCCACGCGGGCTGCTGTTGCTGCGGCGGGGGCGGGGTGGTGCCGGCCTCGGGGACGTCGGTGCGGTACTCCACGGAGTCCGCGGTCATCTGCATGAACGCCTCTTCCAGCGAGGCCTGTTGGGGGCTCAGCTCGTGCAGCGTGACGCCGTGCGCGGCGGCCAGGTCGCCGAGGAACACCGGGTCGCCGTCGACCACCTCCCAGGCCCCGTCCGGGCCCGGCTCGGCGGTCAGGCCGGCGCCGCGCAGCGCGTCCAGCAGCTGCTCCGGCTGCGGGGTGCGCAGGCGCACCGAGGAGCGCGAGTTCCGCTTGATGAACTCGGCCATCGGCAGGTCCGCCAGCAGCCGGCCGCGGCCGATCACCACCAGGTGGTCGGCGGTCAGCGCCATCTCGCTCATCAGGTGCGAGGAGACGAACACCGTGCGGCCCTCGGCGGCCAGCGACTTCATCAGCCGGCGGATCCACACGATGCCCTCGGGGTCGAGCCCGTTCACCGGTTCGTCGAACATCAGGATCTTCGGGTCGCCGAGCAGTGCCGAGGCGATGCCCAGGCGCTGGCCCATGCCCAGCGAGAACCCCCGGGCGCGCTTCTTCGCGACGGCGGTCAGGCCGACCAGTTCGAGCACCTGGTCCACGCGTTCGCGCGGGATCCGGTTCGACTGCGCCATCCACAGCAGGTGGTTGTAGGCGGTCCGCCCGGGGTGCGCGCCCTTCGCCTCCAGCAGCGCGCCGATCTCGCGCAGCGGGTCCTGGACGGAGGCGTAACTGCGGCCGTCGATGGTGACTTCGCCGGCGGTGGGCCGGTCCAGGTCGAGGATCATCCGCATCGTGGTGGACTTGCCGGCGCCGTTCGGGCCGAGGAATCCGGTGACCACGCCCTCCGGGATCCGGAAGCTCAGATCGTCCACGGCCAACTTGTCGCCATAACGCTTCGTCAGGTGGTGCAACTCGATCATGTGCCACTCCTTGGTCTGGGGCCAGGGTAGGGCAGAAGTGGATTAATCGGGCGATCGTCGTCCGGGGCGCGGCGCCCGGGGCCTACGGTGGAGCCATGACCTCCCCCAGCGCGCCGGTCGTTCGCGCGAACGGCACCGGCACCCCGCTCGTCCTACTGCACGCCTTCCCGCTCTCCGCGCGCATGTGGGAAGGACAACTGGAACGCGTACCCGGTCCGGCCGGGGACGATGCGTGGGTGGTCGCGCCGGACCAGCGCGGCTTCGGCACCGCCCCGCTCGGCGAGGAACCGCCGTCGCTGGACACCGCCGCCGACGACCTGGTGCACCTGCTGGACGAACTCGGCATCGACCAGGCCGTGCTCGGTGGCCTGTCCATGGGCGGCTACGTGGCGATGGCCTTCGCCCGCCGCCACCCCGAACGGCTGGCCGGCCTGATCCTCGCCGACACCAAGGCCACCCCCGACACCGACGCCGCCCGCGCCAACCGCGAACGCATCGCCACCACCGTCCTCGAACGCGGCAGCGTCGACCTGCTGAACGAGGAGAACACCGCGGAGAACCTGCTCGCCCCCGGCACCGACCCCGAACTCACCGACGCCGTCCGGCAGATGATCGCCGAGGCCGACCCGGCCGCGATCGCCTGGGCGCAGCGCGCGATGGCCGCCCGCCCCGACTCGCTGGAGGTGCTGGCCGCGCTGGAGGTGCCCGCCGCCGTCATCGTCGGCGAACTCGACACCGTCACCCCGCTCGCCGAGGCCCGGATGATGGCGGACGCCCTGCACGACGCCGAACTGACGGTCATTCCGGCGGTCGGCCACCTGTCCTCGCTGGAGGCCCCCGAGACCTTCAACGCCGCCGTCCGCTCCTTCCTCAAGCGCCTCAAGCTGCACGGCTCCTGACACGCCGAAAGGGCCCGGAGGAGGCAAGCTCCTCCGGGCCCTTTGCGACTGTTCTCAGCGGGCTGCCCCTCGCGGGGCCGCCGTCAGCGCGACTGCTGCGCCGGAACGCCCAGCGAGTCGTCGTTCGGCATCGTGGCCGCGGCGACCGCCGCACCGGTCAGGGTGGCCAGCATCTCGCGGACGTTGGTCAGCTGCGCGTTGATCGAGTCGCGGCGGTTGGTGAGCGCCGCCAGCTCGCGCTCCGACTCGCTGCGGACCCGGTCGGCCTTCGCGTTGGCGTCGGCCACGATGTCCTCGGCCTGGCGCTGCGCCGTCTCGATGGTCTGACGGGAGCGGCGCTCGGCGTCGGTGCGCAGCTTCTCCGCCTCCAGGCGGAGCTGCTCGGCGCGGTGCTCGATCTCGGCGAGGCGCTTCTCCGCCTTGGCCTGACGGGCCGCCAGGTCGCGCTCGGACTGCTCCCGGCGCTTGGCCAGGTTGGTCTCGAACTCCAGGGCGGCCTGCGCGGCCTTGGTGCGGGTCTCCTCGAAGAGGGCGTCCGCCTCCTCGCGCTTGTTCTGCGCGTCCTTGTTGGCCTCGGCGCGCAGCTGCGCCGCGTCCGACTTCGCCTTGTCGACGATGCGCAGGCCCTCGTCCTCCGCCTTGGCCTTGCGGTCCTTGGCGTAGTTCTCGGCCTCGGTGCGGACCTGCTGCGCCGCGGCCTCGGCCAGCTCGCGGTGCTGCTCGGCGGCGCGGTGCGCCTCGTCGCGCAGGTCCTTCGCCTCCTCCTCGGCGAGACGGAGGATCTTCTCGACGCGGGCGCCGAGACCGGCGTAGGAGGGCTCCGCCTCGGTGACCGCGGCCTGCGCGGTCTGGGTCTCCAGGTGGAGTTCCTCGATGCGCTTCTCCAGCGCGCTGATCCGGGAAAGCGCGCTGTCTCGGTCGGCCACCAGCTTGGCGATCCGCTCGTCGACCTGGGCGCGCTCGTACCCACGGCGTACCAGGTCGAAGCCGTGCGGGGAGTGACTGTCGCTCATGGGATTTCTGGGCTTCCTGTCGTCAAACCGC
Organism: Kitasatospora sp. NPDC048407; assembly: GCF_043200475.1. Taxonomy (NCBI): domain Bacteria; kingdom Bacillati; phylum Actinomycetota; class Actinomycetes; order Kitasatosporales; family Streptomycetaceae; genus Kitasatospora; species Kitasatospora sp. NPDC048407. The sequence continues at coordinate 115,979 of NZ_JBICXW010000009.1, forward strand.
TGAGATGGTTGAGGGAATCCTGACACGGTACCGGAGTGTCAACGACGAAACGCCGTTGGTTCGCGGACAATGTCCGCTCAATCGGGTGGCGCGCCCCCGGAGCGATTGCCTCCCGATCGCGGAGAGCCCACCCCGGCACCGGCCTTGGGTCCTCCGTCCTTCTTGTTGCCCCCGTTGCTGTGGACCACCGGCGCGGGCGCCTCGAACGCCTCCAACGCCGACAGCACGTCCTGGACCCGAGAGATCTCGGTGTTGATGTCCTTCCGGCGGCGCACCAACTCGTCCAACTCCCGCTGGCCCTCGTCGGTCACGCGCTTCGCCTCGGCCTTTGCCTCGGCGAGCAGCCGCTCCGCCTCCTCGGCGGCCAGCCGCAGCTGCTCCTCGGCATCCGAGCCGGCCCGCCGGAGCCGCTTCTCCGACTCGTCGTCGGCGCGCTTGAGCCGGGACGCTGCCGCGTCGGCAGCCGCCTCCAGCTTCTCCTCGGACTCCATCTCGGCGGCCTTCAGCTTGGCCTCGGCCTTGATGATCAGCGCCTCGGCCCGGGTGGTGGAGTCGGCGAGCTTGTTCTCCGCCTCCTTCAGCAGACCCTCGGCCTTGCGCACCGCCGAGATCCGCACCCGGCCGGCCTCCGCCGACGCCTCCGACGTCAGGTCGGACGCCCGCGTCTCGGCCGCGGCGATCAGCTCCGCCGCCCGCTCCTCGGCCTCCGCGACCTGGGCCTGCGCCTGCTCCTCGGCCTCGGTCAGCTGCTCCTGGGCCGCCGTCACCAGCGCGTCCACCCGCTCGCCGGCGGACTTCATCGCCTGCGCGTTCTCCTTGCGGGCCCGCTCGTGCAGTGCCTCGATCTCGGAATCGGTGCGCTCGCGCAGCTCCTCCGCCCGGTTCCGGATCGCGGTGGAGTCCCGGCGGGCCTCCTTCAGCATCGCGTCCGCGTCCGAACGGGCCTTCTCGACCTCGGCCCGGCCCTGCGCCTCGGCGGTCGCGACCAGCCGCTCGGCCTCCTTGCGGGCCGCCGTGACCAGCGCGTCGGCCTGCTCCTCGGCCGCCGCGGCCGCCGCCAGCGCCTCCGCCTGGGCCTGCTCGGCGAGCTGCTCGGCGTCCGTGAACGCCTTCTTCAGCACCGACCTGGCCTGATCGCGGGTCGACTTGTCGTACGACTCCGCGGACTTGCGCAGCTCCGCGTCGAAGGCCTCCGCGCGGGCCCGGGTGTCCGCGTCGAACTCCTCCGCCAGGGTGCGGGTCGCCAGCGCGTACTCCTCGGCCTCCGTGCGCGTCGCCGTCGCCCGCTCCTCGGCGTCCATCAGGGCCGCGGCCGCCAGCTCGTCCGCCTCGGCGAGGGTGCGCTGGGCCGCGGCCTCCGCGGCGGCCCGCTGCTGCTCGGCGAACTCGGCCGCCGAGGTGCTCAGTTCGGCGATCTCGCGGTCGGTGGTGGCTCGCAGCTCGGCGATCTTCTGCGCGGTGGCCTCGCGGAGCTCGGTGGTCTCGAGGTCGGTGAGGGCGCGCAGCTCGGCGGTCTCGCGCTCGGCGACGGCACGGAGTTCGGCCACCTCCTGCTCGGCGGCGGCGCGGAGTTCGGCGACGTCCCGCTCGGCGGCGGCGCGCAGTTCGCGGTCGTAGGTGGCGGCGCTCTCGCGCAGCTCCTGGTCGAACGCGGTTGCGGCTTCGCGGAGTTCGGTGGTCTCGCGTTCGGCGACGGCGCGGAGTTCGGCCACCTCGCGGTCGGCGACGGCGCGCAGCTCGGACGTCTCCTGCTCCGCGACGGCCCGGAGCTCGGCCGCGTCGCGCGCGGCGGTCTCGCGGAGCTCGGTGGTCTCGAGGTCGGTGAGGGCACGCAGCTCGGTGGTCTCGCGTTCGGCGACGGCGCGGAGTTCGGCGACCTCCTGCTCGGCGGCGGCCCGCTTCTCGGTGATCTGCTTGGTCGCGGCCTCGTGCATGCCCGCCACCGACTGCCGGACCTCGGCGGCCTCCTGCTCGGCCTGCGCGACCAGCTCGGCGGCCTGTGCCTCGGCCTGCGCCCGCAGCTCCTCGGCGGCGCGTTCGGCGCTCGCCCGGAGTTCGGCGGTCTCGCGTTCGGCGACGGCGCGGAGCTGGGCGGCGTCCTGTTCGGCGTCGGCGCGGAGTTCGGCGGTCTCGCGGTCGGTGGTGGCGCGCAGCTCGCGGTCGTAGGTGGCGGCGCTCTCGCGCAGCTCCTGGTCGAACGCGGTTGCGGCTTCGCGGAGTTCGGTGGTCTCGCGTTCGGCGACGGCGCGGAGTTCGGCCACCTCGCGCTCGGCGACGGCGCGCAGCTCGGCGGCGTCCTGTTCGGCGTCGGCGCGGAGTTCGGCGGTCTCGCGTTCGGCGACGGCGCGGAGCTGGGCGGCGTCCTGTTCGGCGTCGGCGCGGAGTTCGGCGGTCTCGCGGTCGGTGGTGGCGCGCAGCTCGCGGTCGTAGGTGGCGGCGCTCTCGCGCAGCTCCTGGTCGAACGCGGTTGCGGCTTCGCGGAGTTCGGTGGTCTCGCGGTCCGCCACGGCCCGGAGCTCCGCCACCTCGCGCTCGGCGACGGCGCGCAGCTCGGCGGTCTCCCGGTCGGCGACGGCGCGGAGTTCGGCCGTCTCCTGCTCGGCCGTGGCGCGCAGCTCGCTGTCGTAGGTCTCGGCGTCGGCGCGCAACTGCGCGGCCTCGGACCGGTCGGCGGCGGCTTCGGCGGCCAGCGTCTCGGCCTCGCCGCGGGCGGCGGCGAGCTGCTGGTCGGCTTCGGCACGGACCCGCTGGGCGTCCTGGGCGGCGGCCTTGCGGACGGCGGCGGCCTCACCGTCGGCGGCCTCGCGGATCGCGGTGGCCTCGGCCAGCTTCTCGGCGGTCTGCGCCTGCTCGCTCTCCAGGTCGGCGCGAGCTGCCTCGCGGGCGGCGGTGGCCTCGTCGCGGAGCGCCTGGGCGGCGGCCTCGGCCTGTTCGGCGAGGGTGCGGGCGGCGTCCTCGGCGGCGGCGCGGACGGCCCGGCCGGCCTCCTCGGCCTGCTCGCGGTGCTGCTCGGCCCACTGGGCGGCGTCGGCGCGGGTGGCTTCGGCGATGGCGTCGGCCTCGGCGCGGACGGTCTGGGCGGCGGCCTCGGCCTGCTCGCGGGTCCGGGCGGCGTCGCGTTCGGCGGTGGCCCGCTGCTCCTCGGCGGCGGTGTTCGCGGCGGCGAGCAGTTCGTCGCGGGCCTGCGCGGCGGTGGTGGTGAGCTTCTCGGCCTCGGCGCGGGCCCGGGTGAGGGTCTGCTCGGCGCGGCCCTGGATGGCGGCGGCCTGTTCGCGGGTCTCGGTGCGCAGCCGTTCGACCTCGGCGGCGGCGCCGGCGCGCAGCGCGTCCGCGTCGGTCTTGGCGCCGGTCAGCAGTTCCTCGGCCTGCTTGGCGGACTCCTCGATCTGGACGGCGGCCTGCCGGCGGGCCTCGGCGCGGACCCGGCCGGCCTCGGCCTCGGAGGCGGAGCGGTGTTCCTCGGCCTGCTCGCGGGCCTTGGCCGCGTCGGCCTGCATCCGTTCCAGCTGCTCGCGGATGGAGGCGGCGTCCTCCATGGCGGCGTTCTGCGCCTGCTCGACGGCCTCGCGGGCCTGCTCCAGCAGTGTCGTGGCCTCGGACTTGGCGTGCTGGACCAGCCGTTCGGCCTCGGTGGCGGCCTCGCTGCGGGTGTCCTCGGCGGCGGTGTTCGCGCGGGCGAGCACCTCCTCGGCCTGCTCGGCGGCCTGGGCCAGGCGCAGCGCGGCGTCCTTGGCGCCCTCGGCGCGGCCGGACTCGGCGGCTTCGGCGTGCAGGCGTTCGGCTTCGGCGGCGGCCTGTTCGCGCAGTTCGGAGGCGTTGCGCTCGGCGGTGGCCCAGTGCTCGGCGATCTCCTTCTCGGCGTCGGCGCGCAGCTCGTTGGCGACGGACTCGGCGGCGCCGCGCAGGCGTTCGCTCTCCTCGGAGGCGGCGGCCTTGGCGGCGTCGGCCTCGGCCTGGGCGGTGGAGGCGGCGGCCTTGATCAGTACGGCTTCGCGGGTGGCGGCGGCCACCATCTTGGCGATCTCGGCCTTGGCGGTCTGCGAGCGCTGTTCGCTGGCGGCGTCGCCGTCGGCGACCTTGCGTTCGGCTTCGGCGGCGGCTTCGGCCTGCAGGCGTTCGGCGGCGGCGAGGGCCTCCTCGCGCATCCGGGCGGCCTCGGTGCGGGCCCGTTCGGCCTCGGCGAGGGCCTCGGCGCGCAGCCGCTCTATCTCGGTCTGGGCGCCGACCAGGGCGGCTTCGGCGCGCTCCTGGTCGGCGAGGGCCTGCCGCTTGAGGGCGGTGATCTCGGCTTCGGCGGCGGCGAGCTTCTGTTTGGCGGCGGCGTGCGCCTCGGCCAGCTGCTGCTGGGCGGCGGTGGCGGCGGCGACGCGTTGTTCTTCGGCCTGGGCGCCGGTCTGCTGGGCCTGCTCGGAGGCGGCGCGCAGCAGGCGTTCGGCGTCGGACTGGGCGCGCATCAGGGCGGCTTCGGCGCGGGCCTGGGCCTCGCCGCGGGCGGCGTCGACGTCGGCGGCGGTCTGCGCGCGGGCCTGGTCGGCGAGGGCGGCGGCCTCGGCGCGGACGGCGGCCATCATCCGGTCGGCCTCGGCGCGGGCCTCCTGGAGCAGGCGCTGGGCCTCCTGCTCGGTACCGGCGCGGGTCTGCTCCGCCCAGTTGACGTTTTCGTTGACGTGGCGTTCGGCGGCGGCCCGGAACTCGGCGAGTTCCTCCTCCAGCCGGCGGCGCCGGGCGTTGAACTCGGCCTCCAGCTGGGAGGTGCGTTCGGCGGCCTCGGCCATCATCCGCTGGGTCGCGGCCTGGGATTCGCGGAGCTGGCGTTCGGCGTCCGCGCGCAGCGCCTCGGCCTGCATCTCGGCGTTGCGCAGGAGTTGTTCGGCCTGGCCGGAGACGGAGTCGAAGGCACGCGGCTGGGCGAGCTGCCGGCGGGCCTCGTGGAGCTTGGCCCGGAGCACTTCGACCTGGTAGGCGAGGTCGTCGGCGTGCTCGATCGTCTTGTCCCGCTCCTTGCGGGCCTTCTCCAGCTCGGCCTCGAACTTGGAGAGGTGATCTTCAACGCGGTCGTAGCCCCGCACTCCGCGGTCCCGCCCATCTCCTGGTCGCGTCCTCGACCGCTCCGTTCCGCCCCCTGGCCTTGCCGGGGCCGGACCGGCTCGGTCCTTGCCATCGCTCCGCCGTCCGGGTGGACTCCTGAGCGATCTGTTGCCTCTGGAGAATGGTGACAGATCCGAACGGCGACCGTTCGGCCGTGCCCGCGTCGTGGACTCCCCTGCGGTGCGCGGACCGGAGGTACCTGCGCACCTGGGCATTGTAGTGGGAGCGGTGGCGGGGGGAATGGGGGCGAGGTCCTTTTCGGAAGTTACCGCCCAGTTCGTTACCGCCCCGTCAGGTTCCGTACGGGCGTCGGCCGGGCCCTGTGCCGGCCCCGTTCGGGGTCGTACGGCTCAGAGCCCGTCTGCCCGTTCAGTGCTCGCCCGGCTCCGCACTGGTGACCAGCTCGGTCAGCACGCCGCCGCAGTCCTTGGGGTGCAGGAAGGTGATCCGCGAGCCCATCGAACCGCGCCGGGGCTCGTCGTACAGCACCCGCACGCCCTTGGACTTGATGTCGGCGGCATCCCCGTCGACATCCGCCGTCCCGAAGGCGATGTGGTGCACGCCCTCACCGTTCTTGGCCAGCCACTTGGCGACCGTGGAGTCGTCCCGGGTGGGTTCCAGCAGCTGCAGGTAGGAGGCGCCGCCGTCCCCGGTGTCGTTGATCTTCAGCATGGCCTCGCGGACGCCCTGCTCCTCGTTGACCTCGGAGTGGAACACCTCGAAGCCGTAGGTGTTGCGGTAGAACTCGACGGTCCGGTCCAGGTCGAAGCAGGCGATGCCGATGTGGTCGATGCGGGTCAGCACGGGGGCCTCCGAAGGCGTTGAGGGGTGGCACTCAGTGCAGCGCATGGCGGCGACCGCACGCCAGCAGCACGCCTTGCGAGTCTGCTCACATCGGAGTTTCCCGTGGTGGAACTTCCCGGGCCTGGCACGGTGTTCACTGGAAGGTGCCAGTAGCGCTGATCACATCCTCGCGGCGGTGACGCGGCGGTAACGGATCAGTACATTGACCGCATCCCCATACCCTCTGGTCCGACGCGCGAAGGGGCTCGTCCATGACTACTTCTGTGATCGTCGCAGGTGCGCGCACTCCAATGGGCCGCCTGCTCGGCTCGCTCAAGGGTTTCTCCGGCGCCGAACTGGGCGCCTTCGCGATCAAGGCGGCGCTGGAGCGGGCCGGTGTCTCCGGCGAGCAGGTCCAGTACGTGATCATGGGCCAGGTGCTGCAGGCCGGCGTCGGCCAGATGCCCGCCCGCCAGGCCGCCGTGAAGGCCGGCATTCCGATGAGCGTGCCCGCGCTCAGCATCAACAAGGTCTGTCTGTCCGGCCTGGACGCCATCGCACTGGCCGACCAGCTGATCCGGGCCGGCGAGTTCGACATCGTGGTGGCCGGCGGCCAGGAGTCGATGACCAACGCCCCGCACCTGCTGCCGAAGTCCCGCGAGGGCTTCAAGTACGGCGCCATCGAGATGCTCGACGCGATGGCCCACGACGGCCTGACCGACGCCTACGAGAACATCCCGATGGGCGAGTCCACCGAGAAGCACAACACCCGTCTGGGCATCGGCCGCGAGGTGCAGGACGCCATCGCCGCCGCCTCCCACCAGCGCGCCGCCAAGGCGCAGGCCGACGGCGTGTTCGAGGCCGAGATCGTCCCCGTCGCGATCCCACAGCGCAAGGGCGACCCGGTGCTGTTCAGCCAGGACGAGGGCATCCGCGCCGACACCACCGTCGAGGGCCTGGCCAAGCTGCGCCCGGCGTTCACCAAAGACGGCACGATCACGGCCGGCACCTCCTCGCAGATCTCCGACGGCGCCGCCGCCGTCGTGGTGATGAGCAAGGCCAAGGCCGAGGAGCTGGGCCTGACCTGGATCGCCGAGATCGGCGCGCACGGCAACGTCGCGGGCCCGGACAACTCGCTGCAGTCGCAGCCGTCCAACGCGATCAAGCACGCCCTCGCCAAGGAGGGCCTGGAGGTCGCCGACCTCGACCTGATCGAGATCAACGAGGCGTTCGCCGCCGTCGCCCACCAGTCGATGAAGGACCTGGGCGTCAGCGACGAGATCGTCAACGTCAACGGCGGCGCGATCGCGCTCGGCCACCCGATCGGCATGTCCGGCGCCCGCGTGGTGCTGCACCTGGCGCTGGAGCTGCAGCGCCGCGGCGGCGGCGTCGGCGCGGCCGCGCTGTGCGGCGGCGGCGGCCAGGGCGACGCCCTGATCGTCAAGGTCCCCGCGCAGGGCTGACCGATCCTCAAGTCCCCGTGAGGCGGCGCCTGCCGCTTCACGGGGCTCCCGTCTTTTGTGCTGCGAGGAGCAACCCGATGGCCGATGTGGCGACGCTGGTCGAGCAGGCCCGGCAGGGCCGCCCCCGGGCGGTGGCCCGGCTGATCACCCTGGTGGAGAACGCCGCCCCCGAGCTGCGCGAGGTGATGGCCGCGCTGGCCCCGTACAGCGGGCGGGCGTACACGGTGGGCCTGACCGGCTCGCCCGGCGTGGGCAAGTCCACCTCGACGTCCGCGCTGGTGACCGCCTACCGCAAGCTCGGCAAGCGGGTCGGGGTGCTCGCCGTCGACCCGTCCTCGCCGTTCTCCGGCGGTGCGCTGCTCGGCGACCGGGTGCGGATGCAGGAGCACGCCACCGACCCGGAGGTGTTCATCCGCTCGATGGCCACCCGCGGCCACCTCGGCGGCCTGTCCTGGGCCGCCCCGCAGGCGCTGCGGGTGCTGGACGGGGCGGGCTGCGACGTGATCCTGGTGGAGACCGTCGGCGTCGGCCAGTCCGAGGTGGAGATCGCCGCGCAGGCCGACACCTCGGTGGTGCTGCTGGCGCCCGGGATGGGCGACGGGATCCAGGCCGCCAAGGCGGGCATCCTGGAGATCGGCGACGTGTTCGTGGTCAACAAGGCCGACCGGGACGGCGCGGACGCCACCGCCCGGGAGCTCAACCACATGCTGGGCCTGGGCGAGTCCCGGCAGGCCGGGGACTGGCGGCCGCCGATCGTGAAGACCGTGGCCGCCCGCGGCGAGGGCGTGGACGAGCTGGTCGAGGCGCTGGAGAAGCACCACGGCTGGCTGGCCGAGACCGGTGAGCTGGCGGCCCGTCGCCGGCGCCGGGCCGCCCAGGAGGTCGAGGCGATCACGCTGGCCGCGCTGCGGGCCCGGATCGGCGACCTGCGCGGCGACCGCCACCTGGACGCGCTGGCCGGTCAGGTCGCCGACGGCACGCTCGACCCGTACACCGCCGCCGACCGGCTGGTCGCCGAACTGACCGGCTGAGCGAGGCTGTTCAGCTCCGGCCGCGCAGCGCCCGCAGGTGCTCGGCGATCGGGGCGAGGGCGGCGTACATCGTGTCCAGCTGCTCGTCGGTGAGCCGGTCGACGAAGTGCTCGCGGACGCTGCGCACATGGTCGGGGGCGACCTTGCGCAGCGTCTCCCAGCCGTGCTCGGTCAGGTGTGCGTAAAGACCGCGGCGGTCGCCGGGGCATTCCTGGCGCAGTACCAGGCCGGCCGTCTCCATCCTGGTGATCTGGTGGGAGAGGCGGCTCTTGGACTGCATGGTGGAGGTGGCCAGGTCGGTCATCCGCATCCGGCGCTCGGGGGACTCGGAGAGGACGACGAGGATCTCGTAGTCGTTGATGGCGAGGTTGTGGGCCTGCAGTTCCCGGCTCAGCTGGTGTTCCAGCAGCTTGCCGACCTCCAGGTGGGCGCGCCAGAACCGCTGCTCACGCGCGTCCAGCCAGGGCGCGTCCTCCTCCGTGGGGGAGGCGGGGACCGCCGGCGCTTCGGTCACAGGAGTATTCATGTGATCGAGTATAGCCGACATTGTTCAATGTTGTACAAATTCACCCGTGGCGGAAGCGTGTAAGGACGGTGTGCTGCGGGCGGACTGATACGTACCCGCACCACCGCCCTGCCGCCTGGCCAGGGTTGAAACGAACATGCTCAATTACCGGGGTGCACTCGGCCGGTGACGGCATGTTAGGCATAATCGCGCCCATGACGACGCGGAGCGCGAACTTCCATTCGATAGCCGACGGCGTGTACGCCTGGCAGCCCGAGCAGCGTGGATGGGGCCTGGCCAACTGCGGCCTGGTCGCCTCCGGCCGCACCGCGCTGTGGATCGACACCCCGTACGACCGCAAGCTCGCCGGCCAGTTCCTGGACCGCACCCGCGGCGTCCTGCCCAAGGGTGTCACCGTCGACCGGATCGTCGTCACCCACGCCAACGGCGACCACATGTGGGGCGCCGGCGTCCTGCCCGACGCCGAACTCATCACCACCCACGAGGCGCTGCACCACATCGCCTACGAGCCGAGCCCCGAGCAGCAGCACGCCCTGCTGCAGAGCCTCGACCCGGCCACCGACACCGGCTCCTACCTGCACGAGCACTTCGGGTGCTTCGACTGGGCCGACACCCCGCCGATCCAGCCCGACACCGTCTTCACCGGCGAACTCGAACTGCGCGTCGGCGACATCCCGGTGCAGATCAGCAGCCTCCCGCCGGCCCACACCAGCGGCGACCTGATCGTCCACCTGCCCACCCGCTCCACCGTGTTCACCGGCGACATCGTGTTCGGCTCAACCGCCGACCGCCCCGGCGACCACCCCGTGCACTGGGCCGGCCCGCTCGGCAACGTCATCGACGCCGTCGAACGCGTCCTCGCCACCGGCGCCGAGACCATCGTCCCCGGCCACGGCCCGCTGCTCACCCGCTACGACCTGCGCGCGCACGCCGAATACCTCGGCCACGTCCGCGACCGCGCACACGCCCTGCACGCCGCCGGCATCCCGGCCGGCGAGGCCGCGCGCACCGTCATCGACGAACGCCGCTACCCCGAACTCGGCCTGCCCGAACGGCTGCTGATCACCATCGCCACCGAATACCGGCACCTCGACGGCAGCGAACCGCCCGCCATGATGGAGGTCTTCGGCCGGATGGCCGGCTTCGCCCGGCAGCGCGGCGCCGAAACCGCCGCCAGCACCGCCTGACCCCCGACCCGCGCCGACGACACCCCCCGAGGACCCGATGGTCGTGATCCTGTACGTCCTGGCCGGCGCCGCCCTGGCCGCAGGACCCCTGCTCTGGCTCCTCCGCCGCGCCGCCCAGGACACCCAGGCCGCCGAACGGCGCGCCACCGAAGCCGACACCTCGGCCCGCGCGGCCACCGCCCGCACCGAGACCGCCGAACAGCGCGCCCGCGCCGCGGACAGCACCGCCCGCGCCGCCGACGCCGCCGCCTCGGCCGCCGAGGCCCGCGCCGAGGCGGCCGAGGAACGCGCCCGCGCCGCCGACACCTCGGCCCGCACCGCGGAGGCCCAGCGCACCGTCGCCGAGACCCGGTACGCCGCCGCTCTGCGCGAACTCGGCCACCTCGCGCACGAGCGGCTGCCCGCCGCCACCACCGCGCTCACCCACCCCCGGACGCCCGTCCCCGGGCCGCTCGACACCACCGGCGGCACCGAGGAACTCCACCACGCCCTGGACACCGCGCTCACCGCCGCCGTCCGGGCCGTGCTCGCCGAACGCGACCGCACCGACGCCGCCGCCCGGGCCGCGCTGCGCGGCGCCGCGTCCAAGATCCAGGCCCTGCTGATCCAGGTCCGCTCGCTGCTGGAGGAGATCCAGCTCAGCGTCGACGACCCGCGACTGCTGGCGCTCGACTTCCGCAACGAACTGACGCTGCGCCGGGTCCAGTCCCTCGCGGTGCTCTCCGGCGCCTGGCCCGGCATGACCCGGGAGGCCTCGCCGCTCGCCGAACTCTGCGTCGGCGCGCAGTCCCGGGTGGCCGGCTACGCCCGCATCGAGATCACCAACCACCTGCGCGAACCCCGCCTCGCGGTGGCCGCGCGGGCCGCCGAACCCGTCGCGATCGCGCTCGCCGAGATCCTCGGCAACGCCACCGCCTACTCCCACCCCGAGACCCGGGTGGTGGTCTCCATCGAACAGGGCAGCTCCGGCGCCCTGGTGGTGGTCGACGACATGGGCGTCGGCATGGAACCCGACCAACTGGAGCGGTCCGGCGACCTGCTGGACGGCCAGGCCGAGGTCCTGCTCACCGAACTCGGCGACCCGCCGCAGGCCGGCTTCGCCGTGATCGGCCTGCTCTGCCGACAGTTCGGCTTCGGCTGCCGGGTCGAACCGTCCCCGTACGGCGGCGTGCGCGCCATCCTGCGACTGCCCGCCGACCTGCTCACCCTGACCGACCCGGCCGCCCCGCTCTCCGCGCTCGCCCCCCGCCCGATCACCCAGACCACACCGGTGTTCGACGCGGGCGACGCGCTGCCCACCCGCAAGCGCCGCAGCCCGCGCGTCCCGCAGCAGGACGCGCCGTCCCCCCTCCCGTCCCCGGCGGGCAGCACCCCAGACCGGGCCCGATCCGCGTGGTCGGCCCTGCAGTCCGGCACCCTCGCCGGCCGCAGCGCCGTCCACCACAACCCGGGCCCCGACGGACCCGCCGCACCCGAAGGAGTCGAAGCCCCGTGACCACCCAGCTCCGCCGCCACACCGAGGACCTCTCCTGGGTCCTCACCCCGCTGCTCGACCTGCCCGGCGTGCAGAACGCCGTCATCGCCACCGGGGACGGCCTGGTCACCGGCCACTCCGCCGACCTCGGCCGGGACAGCGCCGACCGGGTCGCCGCGATGACCGCCTCGCTGCACGCCGCCGCCCGCGCCTTCACCGTCGCCTTCACCGAGGCCGACCAGGTCCGGCTCACCCAGACCGTGGTCGAGTCCGACCTCGGCTACGCCGTCGTCACCCCGGCCGGCGCCAACTCCTCGCTCGCGGTGTTCGCCGTCCCCGGCGCCGACCTCGGCACCATCGCCTACCAGATGCAGGTCCAGGTCGCCGCGCTCGCCAGAGCCCTCGCCAGCCCCGCCCGGGAGGCGAGCGGGACATGACCACACCCAGCGGACCGCACCGCCGACTCGTCCCCGCCTACCTCGCCACCCAGGGCCGCGACCTCGCGCCCGGCAAGCACAGCCTGGACCGGCTCAGCATCCTGCACGCCGCCGCCGACCTCCCCGCCGGACTCGGCGGCGAACACCGCCAGTTATGGGAACTGGTCCGCCCCGGCGCGCTGACCGTCGCCGAGGCGGCCGCCCACCTCCGGCTCCCGGTCAGCGCGACCGTCTTCATCGTCGCCGACCTGGCCGAGCGCGGCGCCCTCAAGGTGCGCGCGCCGATTCCCTCCGCCCAGCCGGTCAACCGGGACCTCGCCGAAAGGCTCCTCAGTGGACTTCGCGCCCTCAAGTAGCACGGGCAGCAGCCCCGTGTACCTCCCCGCCACCGACCCGATCCTGATGAAACTCATGGTCACCGGGCCGTTCGGGGTCGGGAAGACCACCTTCGTGCGCTCGCTGTCGGAGATCCCGACGCTGCACACCGAGGAGACCATGACAGCCCAGGGCATCCCGGTCGACGACACCGCCCGGATCCCCGGCAAGACCGCCACCACCGTCGCCGTCGACTTCGGACGGCTCACCCTGCCCGGCGGCGACCTCGTCCTCTACCTGTTCGGCACCCCCGGCCAGCGCCGCTTCCTGCCGCTCTGGGAAGACCTCGCCCGCGGCGCCCTCGGCGCACTGATCCTCGCCGACACCCGCCGCCTCGCCGACGCCTTCGACGCCATGGACCTCATCGAGGAGGCCGGCCTGCCCTACGCGGTCGCCGTCAACCGCTTCCCCGACACCCCACCGATCGAACTCGACAAGATCCGCGCCGCGCTCGACCTCGACCCGGCCACCCCGCTGATCGAATGCGACGCCCGGGAACGCGCAGGCTGCCTGGACGCCCTGATCGCCCTCACCGAGCACGTCCTGGACCGCCTCCCGCAGGAGACCGCCCCATGACCCGCACCGCCCTCTACGGGCCACAGTTCGCCGCCCAGCCGCACGCCCACTACGCCCGGCTGCGCGACCGCGGCCCGCTCGCGCCCGTCGAACTCGCCCCCGGCATCGACGCCTGGCTGGTCACCGACTACCACGTCGCCCTGGAAGTCCTCCGCGACACCGACACCTGGACCCGCGACTCCCGCGTCTGGCAGGCCACCCAGCCCGCCGACTCCCCGATCATGCCGATGCTCGGCTGGCGCCCCACCGCACTGTTCAACGACGGCGCCACCCACGCCCGCTACCGGCAGGTCATCACCGACAGCGTCGGCATCATCGAACCCCACCTGCTGCAACGCGACACCACCGCCGTCGCCGAACAGCTCATCTCCGAATTCGCGCACACCGGCAAGGCCGACATCCTCGCCCAGTACGCCTACCGCCTCCCGCTGCTCATCCTCTGCTCCTGGTACGGCATCCCCGACCAGGACCTCGACCGGATCAGCGCCGCGATGAACGGCTCCTTCGAATCCTCCACCGGCGCCGCCGCCGCGTACGCGGACCTGGTCGCCGTCATCACCGGCCTGGTCGCCGAACGCCGCACCGCACCCCGGCACGACCTGATCTCCGCCTTCATCAACCACCCCGCGCGGCTCGGCGACGACGAGGTCGTCCGGCACATCACCCTCACCCTGATGGCCGGCCACGAACCCACCGCCAACCTCACCGCCAACGCGCTGCTCCGCATGCTCTCCGACGACCGCTACGCCGGTTCCCTGCACAGCGGCGCGCTCAGCGCGCACGACGCGGTCAACGAAGTCCTCTGGACCGACCCCCCGCTCTCGAACTTCGCCCCGCACTACACCCGGCGCAACATCGTCTTCCACGGCACGCCGATCGCCCCCGACCAGCCCGTGCTGATCTCCTACGCCTCCGCGAACGCGCAGGCCGCGCTCCCTCCCTCGGAGAGCGAGTCCCTCGGCGGCTCCTACGCCCACCTCGCCTGGGGCGCCGGCCCGCACCGCTGCCCCGCCCGCCAGCCCGCGGTCCTGATGGCCGTCACCGCGATCGAACACCTCATCAGCCGCCTCACCGACCTCCGGCTCGCCGTCCCCGCCGACCAGATCCTCTGGCGCCAGGGCCCGGTCCACCGCGCACTGGTCTCTTTGCCAGTCGAGTTCACAGCCCTGTAAGAACGCAGACGGGCGCGAAGACAGGGGCGCGGGGAACTGCGCGACAAGCGCACACCACGTCCGCAAGGTCGCGATCAAGTGCAAGTCATTGCCCTGCGTCGCGATCTTGCGGTCGGGTGCCTTCCGCTGCGCGCAGTTCCCCGCGCCCCTGGTGTTGCATCCCTCACAGCCCGAATCGCCGGCCGAGCTCCCCGAGCCCCGGAATCGCCTGCGTCGGTTGCTGGTGCGGGACCGCCGACTGTTCGCCGACGACGCCGACCGGCTTCTCGGCCATCACCGTCTCCGACGATTGCATCAGCACCTGCCCGGCCCCGATGAACTCGAACTGGTGCTCCTCGCCGCTCGCGCCGCCGATCCCGGTCAGGTGCCGGATGCCGCCGAGGACGCCGTGCAGGTAGCTGTGGTCGTAGTGGTGGCAGGGGGCGGGGCAGTCGGCCCAGCCGACCAGGGCCTCGGGGTCGACCCGTAGCGGGGGTTCGACGAAGTGCACGGGGCCGTTGGACGCGGCGACGAACTTGCCGGTGCCGATCAGGGTGAGGAACCCGGGGATGATCGACTGCTTGAGTCGCAACGTCGGCTCGAAAGCCAGCAGGTTGCCGGAGCGGACGGTCAGGTTGCCGTCCTCCAGGTCGTAGGAGTTGAGGTCGTACGCGCGGTCGGCGAGCAGCAGCTTGCCGCGTCCCTCGGCGACGACCCAGTCCGACGCGTGCAGTGGGGAGTTGAAGTTCTGTTCGAGGACCCGGTCGAGGACTCCGCGGCCGATCCCGGAGAAGCGCATCTCGCCGTAGTAGGCGATCATCTTGCCCTTCTGCAGGTAGTACGCGCCGTTCAGGTCCACCGAGAAGCAGTACGGGTTGACGTTGTCGTTGACAGGCAGGGAGTGCGGGTCCCAGACCTGCGGGCCGTCGGCGCCGGGGGGCTGCATCAGCGGGGCGTGGGACGGGGGAGGGGGGTAGGACATCAGAGCTTCACCTCGCTGGCCTGCACGTACACCATGCCGTGTCCGGAGAGTTCGAGCTGGAAGGCCTCGCCGGAGCCGCGGCCGATCATGTCGCGCCAACCGAGCGCGCTGGAGAGCTTGTTGGTGACCTGGCCGCGGTGTGCGACGTAGGCCTGCGGGTCGACGTGGACGGGTGCTCCGGGGGAGATGGGGAGTTCGACGACGCCGCCGTGGGCGAGCATGGCGACCGCGCCCTTGCCGCTGAGCTGGGTGGTGAACAGCCCTTGCCCGGTGACCTGGCCGCGGACCACGCCCATCAGGCCGCCCTGCTGTCCCATGAACATGGTGGACTGCTGGAGGCTGCCCTCGAAGGCGAGCAGCCGGTCGGCCTCGACGTACATGGTGTCGCCGGCCAGGTCGACGACGTGCACGTGGTGGCCGCCGTGGCCGAACATCACGGTGCCGTGGCCCTCGACGGTCATCAGTGGGGTGTCCTCGTTGGCCACCCGGCGTCCGATCATCGACATGACGCCGCCCTGGCCGCCCATCAGGTTGGGCTTGAAGGTGACTTCTCCGGTGTAGCCGAGCATCGCGCCGCGCTGGGAGAGGATCCGCTGGCCCGGGAAGACCTGGGCAGAGACCATCTTGTGGTTGATCAGGGTGAAGGCCATCAGGCGTCGCCTCCGAAGGTCAGGCGCTCGGAGGGCTGGACGTAGACCAGCCCGTCGCCGGTGAACTCGACCTGCATGGCCTCGCCGCCGCCCTCGCCGATCAGCGTGGTCCAGCCGGCGCCGGACTTGAGGGCGCGGTTCAGGTTGCCGGTGTGCGCGACGTACGCGCCGGGGTCGACCCGCAGCGGCAGGCCCTGGGCGACCCGGAGTATCACTGCGGGGCCGTGCGAGGTGACGGCGGCCCAGCCGTGGCCCTCGACCTTGGTGGTGAACAGGCCGTTGCCGCTCGCCATCCCGTTCAGGCCGGTGAAGGAGGTGCCGGTGCGCAGTGACGCCTCGGTGCAGAGCAGGTTGTCGGACTCGACGAACAGCGTCTCGCCGTTCAGCCGGACCAGATTGATCTCGGTGGCCTTGTCGGCGAAGTAGCAGGTGCCCTGCCCCTTCACCTCCATGACCTCCATGCGCTCGCCGGTGAGCCGGCGGGTGACCATGCCGCGCAGGCCGTCGCCGCCGCCGGTGAGCTTCTTGAAGCCCATCTGCCCGGTGTAGGCGACCATCGAGCCGTTGCGTGCCTTGACGGTGTCCCCGGCGAGATCGACGGCGAGGACCTTTGACCCCTGGAGTCGGAACTGTGCCACGTTGGGGAATGTAGCGGCCCCCGCCCCGGTGTGGGGAGAGGGCCGGGCGAGCCGGTACGGAACCGGCACATCGGACGCGCCGTCAGGCGGCCTGCGGCAGCGCCCCGGCGGAGGTCTCGACCTCCAGCAGCGAGGCGGAGTGCCGCTCGGCCTCGAACGCGACGACGCCGCCGCGCAGGCCGAACAGCCGCTTGGAGAGCATGATCCAGAGCACCGCGGCGATGTTCAGCAGCAGCGTGCAGATCTTCAGCACGCTGACGTGCTCGGTGAGTTCGTAGACCTCCAGCGGCAGGAACGCGGCGGTGGCGACCACGGTCAGGTACTCGGCCCAGCGCTGCCCCCACCACAGGCCGAACGCCTCGACGATCTCGACCAGCGCGTAGACCACGAGCGCGGCGGCGACGTAGATCAGGGTGTTGTGCTGGTAGTCGAAGGTCTTGCGGATGGTGTCGACGATCGGCGAGTGGTCGAGGTCGTAGTGGAAGTGGTCGGTGACCGGCTTGAAGACGGTGAGGTTCTCGTCGAAGATCCGGCGCACCGCGTCCTGGCTGTTGGAGAACTTCCACACCGCCCAGGCGGCGACCACGATCAGCACGCCGCGCAGCAGCCGTTCGACGGCCAGGAAGCGCAGGATGAACAGGTCGCGCAGGGCCTTGCCGCGGGGCACCAGCGGCGCCTCGTCGGCGGGGCCGGAGCCGTGCGGCTCGCCGAGCGCGAAGTCACCGCAGCGCAGGCAGCGCCAGGCGGTGCCGAGGGCGGTGGTGGCGTGCAGCCGCTCGCGCAGGTCGGTCTCGTCGGGCGCGTAGGTGATGTGGCCGCGCCGGGCACAGGTGTGCCGGTCCCAGTCTCGTCTCAGCATGGTGTGTGCTTCCCCCGTTGCTCTGCGGGCCTGCTGTTCAGGCCGCGCGCAGCACAGCAGGATAGGGGGTCCGGGGTCGGCCGCGACGGCGGGTCGGTGATAATAGGTCTGGTTTGTGCATCCGTTCACAAACCCAGCCGCCCGACGTGCCTGTGAGGAATCCCCGTGAAGAGCATCGCCGCCGTCCACCGCCTGCGCCTGGTCTCCGGCCCCGAGGGGCTGTCCTTCATCCTGCTGCTGATCTGCTCGGTGCTGAAGCGCACCACCAGCTTCAACGCGGTGCCGGTGATGGGCATGGTGCACGGCGTGCTGTTCGTGCTGTACGTGGTCTTCCTGGTGCAGGCGTACCAGGCCCGCCGCTGGGAGCCGAAGCGCGCGCTGCTGATGTTCGTGCTGTCGGTGCTGCCCACCGGCGGCTTCTTCGCCGAGCGGATGCTCGCCAAGGAGGAGCGCGGCGAGCTGGACGCGGCGAAGCCGGCCACTGCCTGACTCCACAACGTGGTGCGCGGCGGGGGGGGGGGGGGGGGGGGGGGGCCCCCCCCCCCCCCCGGGGGGGGCCGCCGGGGGGGGGGGGGCCCCCCGAGGGCGGGGCGGGGCCCCGCGGCCCCCCCCCCCCTGGGCGCGCCCGGGGGGGCGCGGCGTGGCTCCCGGCCCCGGCCCGGGCGGCCCCCGCCCCCCCCCCCCCCCCCCCCCCCCCCGCCCCCCGCGGGGGGGGCGGGGGGCGCCCCCCCCCCCCCCCCCCCCCCCCCCCCCCGCCGCGAGCTTTTGTGCTACCCGGTGGGGGTCAGTTCACGTTGACGCCGGTCCAGGCCGCCGCCACCGCGTTGTACTGGGTGGAGGTGGCGCCGTACAGGTCCTTCGCCGCGTTCAGGGTCGCGGTGCGCGCGGCCTTGTAGTTGGTGGTGGAGGTCATGTAGACGGTCAGCGCCCGGTACCAGATCTGCGAGGCCTGGTCCCGGCCGATGCCGGTGACGGTGGCGCCGTTGTAGGTGGGCGAGTTGTAGCTGACGCCGTTGATGGTCTTGGCGCCGCTGCCCTCGGCCAGCAGGTAGAAGAAGTGGTTGGCGACGCCCGAGGAGTAGTGGACGTCCTTGCTGCCGACCGTGGAGGACCAGTAGTCGGCGGACGCGCCGTCCTTGGAGGGCTTGTCCATGTAGCGCAGCGGCGTGCCGTTGCCGTTGATGTTGATCAGCTCGCCGATCAGGTAGTCCGGCACGTCCTTCGACAGGTTGGCGTAGAACTCCACCATGGAGCCGAAGATGTCGGAGGTCGCCTCGTTCAGGCCGCCGGACTCGCCCGAGTAGTTCAGGCCGGCGGTGTTGGAGGTGACGCCGTGGCTCATCTCGTGGCCGGAGACGTCCAGTTCGGTCAGCGGGTGGGTGTTGGACGCGCCGTCGCCGTAGGTCATGCAGAAGCAGCTGTCGTCCCAGAAGGCGTTGACGTAGTTGCTGCCGTAGTGGACCCGGCTGTACGCGCCGACACCGTCGTTGCGGATGCCGTTGCGGCCGAAGGTGTTCTTGTAGAAGTCCCAGGTGACGGCCGCGCCGTACTGGGCGTCCACCGCCGCGGACTCCTTGTTGGAGGCCAGGCCGTTGCCCCAGGAGTTGGTGGTCTTCGAGTACAGGGTGCCGCTGCCGGAGGTCTTGCCGGCCAGCGTGGTCGTGTACTGGTTGCCGCGGGTGGCGTCCTTCAGCGTGTAGGTGCTGCCGGTCAGCGTGGTGGTCAGCGAGACGTTGCCGACGAAGACGCCGTTGCCGGTGCCGGTCGCGTTGGCGGTCTGGATCTCCTCGTGGGTGGAGAGGATCTCGCCGGTGTTCGCGTCGGTGACCAGCTTCTGGCGGCTCGGGGTGCCGTCGGCCCGCATGCCCTCGACGGTGGTGCGGTAGGCCAGGCGCGGGGCGCCGTCGGCGGCCCAGACCACCAGCTCGGAGTTGCCGGTGGCGCCGGAGACCGAGGTCAGGGCGGCCTCGTCGGCGTCCTTGGTGATGCCGACGGTGGACTGC
The DNA here is from genome assembly GCF_043200475.1 of Kitasatospora sp. NPDC048407. Classification (NCBI taxonomy): domain Bacteria; kingdom Bacillati; phylum Actinomycetota; class Actinomycetes; order Kitasatosporales; family Streptomycetaceae; genus Kitasatospora; species Kitasatospora sp. NPDC048407. Next base: position 135,202 of record NZ_JBICXW010000009.1, read on the forward strand.
ACCGCGCCGGTCGCCTTGCCGGCGGCCTGGGCGGCCGTCAGCTTCGGGCTCAGCGAGGCGGGGGCCAGGCTGCCGGAGACGGCCTTGTCGGAGGAACGGACCTGGCCCTTGGCGTCCTGGTGCACGACCAGGTCGCCGCCGAGCACGGGCAGCCCGTTGAAGGTGCGCTCGTAGCGGAGGTGGCGGGTGCCGTCGGCGTCGACGATGGCGTCCTTGACCACCAGCTTCTCCTGGGCGCCGAGGCCGAGGGCCTTGGCGGCGGAGGGGGCCTGCCCGGCGGCCATCGCCAGCAGTTCGGCGCGCTGCTGGCCCGGGGCGTTCTGCGCGGCCGGGTTGGGGGCGGCCTGGGCGATCCCGGCACTCACCTGGATCGCACCGGCCAGCAGGGCAGAGGCAGAGAGAACGGCTCCGACAGCGAGCTTTCGCTTCACGTACGGGTTCCTTCCGGGATGAACCGCATGTGCGGTCGCACCACGTTCCGGGGCACTGGGGGTAGTGCCTGCTGGGGCGGAGGCGGGTGCTGACGTGCAGCTCCGTGCGGTCTGGCGACGTCGCCGGTGGGGTGGGGCCGGCTTGTCGAACGGGGCTGGCCAGAAGCATGACAATCGTTCAAATCCCGGAACAGGACCCCGGCAACAATTGGCAAACTCTCGCCAGACCCCCGGCAATGGAACGGTCAGGAAATCGGAGGTTTCGCCGCGAACCATGCGGTGCGGGCTGGGACTCGGCCCAACTCCCGTGTTTTCACTGAATAGTGACGGATTATCCGGTGTTAATTGCGGGAGTACGGTGGGGGTTGTCTGTTTGGCGTGATCCCGCCAACTGGTGGCCTTGTTCAGCATCGTGGACACCTGCTACCCGCGCCCCGGACCACAGGTACGGTGGGGTCGTGCCCAAGCCCCTCGCTCTCGACTTCGACCCGATCGCCCGCGCCGACGAACTCTGGACCCGCCGCTGGGGCAAGGTGCCGGCGATGGCGGCGATCACCTCGGTGATGCGCGCCCACCAGATCCTGCTGGCCCGGGTCGACGCGGTGGTCAAGCCCTACGGCCTGACCTTCGCCCGCTACGAGGCCCTGGTGCTGCTCACCTTCAGCCGCTCCGGCGAACTCCCGCTGTCCAAGATCGGCGAGCGGCTGATGGTGCACCCCACCAGCGTCACCAACACCGTCGACCGCCTGGAGCGCGCCGGACTCGTCGCCCGCCGCCCCAACCCGCTCGACGGCCGCGGCGTCCTCGCGGCCATCACCGAGCGCGGCCGCCAGGTCGTCGAACGCGCCACCCGCGACCTGATGGCCGTCGAGTTCGGCCTGGAGGGCTACGACGAGGGCGACTGCCGCGAGGTGTTCGAACTGCTCCGCCCGCTGCGGGTGGCGGCCGGCGACTTCGACCTGCCGCAGCCGCAGGGCCACGACCGGGAGCACCCGTAGGGCCGGTTACCCTCGATGGCATGAAGCAGAGTGTGCTCACCCGCTACCGTGCCATGGCCTACATCACCGGCGTCCTCCTGATCCTGCTCACCATCGGCGTGATCGCCAAGTACGCCCTGGACATGTCGGGCGCCGCCGGCTTCACCACCGCCGTCGGCATCGCGCACGGCTGGCTGTACGTGATCTACCTGGTGCTCGCCTTCGACCTCGGCACCAAGGCCAAGTGGCCGATCGGCAAGCTCGCCTGGGTCCTGCTGGCCGGCACCATCCCCACCGCCGTGTTCTTCGTCGAGCGCAAGGTCAGCCGCGAGGTCGCCCCGCTGATCGCCGCGCCGGAGCCCGCCGCCGCCTGACCGCCACCGCGCGCACCAGCTCTGCCGGGCGCCCCTCCCCACACCGGGAGGGGCGCCCTTTCGTGTTTCGGACTGCCGTTCGGAGGACGGGCATCGACAGGTAGTAGGACGTCCGAGTAAATTAGTAGGACATCCAAGTAGTTGTGCCGCCCACCCACCGGGGCGGCCGCACGGAGCGGAGTCGGAGCCGATGGACGCCGAGCAGATCGAAGCCGGCCGGCAGCGCTGGCAGCAGCGGTACGACAAGGCGCGCAAGCGCGACGCCGACTTCACCACGCTGAGCGGCGAGACCGTCGAACCCGTCTACGGCCCGCCCGCCGGTCAGGAGGTCGAGGGCTTCGAGCGGATCGGCTGGCCCGGCGAATACCCCTACACCCGCGGCCTGCACCCCACCGGCTACCGCGGCCGCGCCTGGACCATCCGCCAGTTCGCCGGCTTCGGCAACGCGCAGCAGACCAACGAGCGCTACCGGATGATCCTCGACGCCGGCGGCGGCGGCCTCTCCGTCGCCTTCGACATGCCGACCCTGATGGGCTACGACTCCGACGACGCCAAGTCGCTCGGCGAGGTCGGCCACTGCGGCGTCGCCATCGACAGCGCCGCCGACATGGAGGTGCTGTTCGCCGGCATCCCGCTCGGCGAGGTCACCACCTCGATGACCATCTCCGGCCCCGCCGTCCCGATCTTCTGCATGTACCTGGTCGCCGCCGAACGCCAGGGCGTCGACCCCGCCGTCCTCAACGGCACCCTGCAGACCGACATCTTCAAGGAGTACATCGCGCAGAAGGAGTGGCTCTTCGCCCCCGAGCCCCACCTGCGCCTGATCGGCGACCTGATGGAGCACTGCGCCAAGGGCATCCCCGCCTACAAGCCGCTCTCCGTCTCCGGCTACCACATCCGCGAAGCCGGAGCCACGGCCGCCCAGGAACTCGCCTACACCCTCGCCGACGGCCTCGCCTACGTCGAACTCGGCCTCTCCCGCGGCCTCGACGTGGACGTCTTCGCCCCCGGCCTGTCGTTCTTCTTCGACGCCCACCTCGACTTCTTCGAGGAGATCGCCAAGTTCCGCGCGGCCCGCCGGATCTGGGCCCGCTGGATGCGCGACCACTTCGGCGCCAAGACCGACAAGGCGCAGTGGCTGCGCTTCCACACCCAGACCGCCGGCGTCTCGCTCACCGCCCAGCAGCCGTACAACAACGTGGTCCGCACCGCGGTCGAGGCCCTCTCCGCCGTCCTCGGCGGCACCAACTCGCTGCACACCAACGCCCTCGACGAGACCCTCGCTCTCCCCAGCGAGCAGGCCGCCGAGATCGCGCTGCGCACCCAGCAGGTGATCATGGAGGAGACCGGCGTCACCAACGTCGCCGACCCGCTCGGCGGCTCCTGGTACGTCGAGGCGCTCACCGACAAGATCGAGGCGCAGGTCGAGGAGATCTTCCAGCGCATCCTGGACAAGGGCAGCGCCGAGCACCCGATCGGCCCGATGACCTCCGGCATCCTGCGCGGCATCGAGGAGGGCTGGTTCACCGGCGAGATCGCCGAGGCCGCCTTCCGCTACCAGCAGGGCGTCGAGAAGGGCGACAAGCGCGTGGTCGGCGTCAACTGCCACCCCCGCAGCGTCACCCCCGAACTCGAAATTCTCCGCGTCAGCCACGAGGTCGAACGCGAGCAGGTCCGCGTCCTCGGCGCCCGCAAGTCGCAGCGCGACGAATCCGCCGTCCGGGCCGGCCTCGACGCGATGCTCGACGCTGCCCGCTCCGGCACCAACATGATCGAACCGATGCTCCAGGCCGTCCGCGCCGAAGCCACCCTCGGCGAGATCTGCCACGCCCTGCGCGACGAGTGGGGCACGTACCGCGAGAACGCCTCGTTCTGAGCGAGAGAGCAGACAGGGGCGCTGGGGGTACCCCCAGCGAAGCGAGGGGGCGGAACTGCGCGCAGCGGAAGGCACCCCACCGCAAGATCGCGACGCAGGACAATGACCTGCACTCGATCGCGACCTTGCGGACGTGACTTGCGCTTGTCGCGCAGTTCTCCCCCAGCCCTAGCGGGCCGGGAGGTACCCCCACGCGCCCCTGTTTTTGCACCCATCCGCGGAAGGGATATGGCAGATGGCCGGCGCAGCACTTCTCGCCGCGCGTTTCGAGTCGCACCGGCCCAGGTTGCGGGCCGTCGCGTACCGGATGCTGGGGTCGCTGGGGGAGGCCGAGGACGCCGTGCAGGAGGCGTGGTTGCGGCTGGACCGCCATGCGGAAGAGGTGGAGAACCTCGGCGGCTGGCTGACCACGGTGGTGTCACGGGTGTGCCTGAACGAGCTGCGCAGCCGCTCGCGGCGGCGGGAGGAGGAGCTGGACACCCAGGTGCCGGATCCGGTGCTGGCCGCGCCGGAGCGGGACGATCCGGAGGCGGCGGCGCTGCTGGGGGACCAGGTCGGGTTGGCGTTGCAGGTGGTGCTGGGGACGCTGGGCCCGTCGGAGCGGCTCGCGTTCGTGCTGCACGACCTGTTCGCGGTGCCGTTCGAGGAGATCGCGGCGCTGTTGGAGAAGTCCCCGGCGGCGGTGCGGCAGCTCGCGAGTCGGGCGCGCAAGAAGGTGAAGGAGCAGGCGCCGGAGCCGGACCGCGACCCGGCGGCCCAGCGCGGCGCCGTGGAGGCGTTCCTGGCGGCGGCCCGGGAGGGTGATTTCGACGGCCTGGTGCGGGTGTTGGCGCCGGACGCGGTGCTGCGTTCGGACGGCGGCGCGCTGGCGGAGCTGACCAGGGTGCTGCGCGGTGGCGCGGCGATCGCCGCCTCCGCGGTGGGGTTCCGGAAGCTGGCGCCGTTCGCGCGGCTGGTGCTGGTGAACGGCGCCTACGGCGTGCTGACGGTCCGGGAGGGGCGTCCGGTGTCGGTGATGGCGTTCACCGTGGTGGGCGGCCGGGTGGCGCGGATCGACGTGCTGAACGACCCGGAGCGGCTGGCGTCCCTGGAGCTGCCGGGCTGAGCGGACGTCAACGCAGCAGCCCCGGGAAGGGGTTGAGCAGCAGGGTGGTGAAGCGGCGGATCCAGTCCTCGGTGACGGGTTCGCCGCTGACCAGCAGCCGGTGTTCGACGGTGCCGGCGATGATGTCGAAGACGATGTCGGTCTCCTCGTCGGCGCTGGCCGGGTCCCGGTCGGGATCCATCTCGCCGCGGGCCTGGGCGTTGGCCCGGCCGAGCTGGACGAGGACCTTCTGCGGCTGGACGATCCGTTCCCGGATGCGGCGGCGCAGTTGGAGGTCGCGGGAGCCCTCGGCGAACAGGGCGAGCAGGGCGGCCTGGGTCTCGGGGCGGTTGAGGAGTTCGGCGAACCGGGCGACCACGGCCTCGATGTCGGCCTGCAGGCTGCCGAGGTCGGCGCATTCGAGCTGGTCGAAGAGGCTGGCGATGGCGTCGACGACGAGTTCGCTCTTGGACGGCCAGCGGCGGTAGAGGGTGGTCTTGGCGACGCCGGCGCGCTGGGCGACGTCGCCCATGGTGAGTCCGCCCCAGCCGAGTTCGGCGAGTGCCTCGCGGGTGGCGTCCAGGATGGCCTGGTCGGCGGCGGCGCTGCGGGGGCGGCCCTTGCCGCGGGTGGGCGGCGGGGTGACGGCCGGTGGGTCCGGCTGCTCGGCGGGCTGCCGGGTGGTGGGGGCCACCGCGCCTCCTCAGCGAATTTACTCAGAAGTAACTTGGTGGCCCCACGGTAGCGACCTGCGGCGCTGCCCGATACCCGCCCCGGGCCGGAAAGTGGGGCAGCTCACGCTCCGGGAGGGCGGTTGGGGCTTGCGGGGGGAGCCCGTCCGGCAGATACGCTACGACCAGTAGCGAAAGAGCGACGACCAACGCGCCCTGCCCTCTGGGATCGGGCCGGCGCGGGGCGCGGATGGGGATCCGCGCCCGAACGGACCGGGCTCCGCGGGGAGAGGCGGGCGTCCCGGTTTCGGCATTTCCGGGCGGATGGCGTCCGGTACCGGCTCCGGCGGGGGAGGATAGAGCCATGCAGTCACGGAATTCGCGTCTCAACAGCTCCGCCCTGCGCGGTGCGGTGGACCTCGCCGCGGTGAAGGCGGCCGGAGAGGCCGCCCAGAAGGCGGAGCAGACCCGGGCCGAGCGGGCCCGGCAGGCGGCGGCGGGCGACGGCCCGGCGCTCGCGGACTACCCCCTGGTGCTGGACGTCACCGAGGACACCTTCGAGTCGGAGGTGGTCCAGCGCTCGGCCGAGGTCCCCGTGGTGGTGGACTTCTGGGCCGAGTGGTGCGGCCCGTGCAAGCAGCTCAGCCCGATCCTGGAGCGCCTCGCCGAGGAGTACGCCGGCCGGATCGTGCTCGCCAAGATCGACGTGGACGCCAACCCGCTGATCGCCCAGCAGTTCGGCATCCAGGGCATTCCGGCCGTGATGGCCGTGGTGGCGGGCCAGCTGGTGCCGCTGTTCCAGGGCGCCGAGAACGAGTCGAACGTCCGCAAGGTGATCGACCAGCTGATCGCGGTCGCCGAGCAGCGCTTCGGCATCGTCGGCGGCTCCGGTGCGGGCGCTTCGGACGCCGAAGCCGCCCCGCGGGTGCCGGCCGACCCGGCGCTGGAGGCCGCGCACGACGCGCTGGACCGGGGCGACCTGGGCGGCGCGGTGCAGGCGTACCGGAACGTGCTGAGCGAGCGGCCCGGCCACGTCGAGGCCAAGCTCGGCCTGGCCCAGGCGCAGCTGCTGCAGCGGGTGGAGAAGCTCGACCCGCAGCAGGTGCGCGCGGACGCGGCAGCCGACCCGAAGGACGTGCAGGCCCAACTGCGGGCGGCCGACCTGGACTTGGTCGGCGGGCACGTCGAGGACGCCTTCGGCCGCCTCGTGTCCACCGTCGCGAAGACCTTCGGCGACGACCGGGACGCCGCGCGGCTGCGCCTGCTGGAGCTGTTCGAGGTGATCGGCCCGGACGACCCGCGCACCGTGGCGGCCCGTCAGGCGCTGGCCCGGGTGCTGTTCTGACAGCCGTTCCGACGGCACTGGGTGACACGTTCGGTGACCTGCGGTGTCGTCGGTGATTTGACGACTTTCACGGGTAATCCGGGCAGGTTTACCAAATCTTGATAACACCCCTCCTTCGTCACGGCGAGTGATGAAGGAGGGGTGTTTTGCCTTCGTTTGCCAGGGTCACGGCTCTGGCGGCCTGTGTCTTCCGTCACTCTTCGCAGTCGCGCCTTCGATCCCCTGAGCGAACGCGTTCACTGTTGGATTACCCGTCAGTAACGCACCCCTTGTGCTCCGCCCGGTATTCGAGCACGATCGGCGACGCCCGGTCCCTTCGTCACGAAGGGTCCCCACCGGGTGAGGGCAGGGGGGTAACCGCAGATCCCACGCGGCGGTTCCTGGCCTCGGCGGTCGCGCAGCCCGCGCGTTCGCACGGTTGTCGCTCGGGGGTGATCGCCGACGCCGTCCCCACGGCATCAGGCGCTCTCCGCTACCGAGGACGTAGCTCTCTCCCATTTCGGGCCGAACCATGTGCGGGACGCACCGGACCGGCCGGAGATGTACGTCCTAGAAGGAGGACTCGCATGTCCACGTCTTACGGCAAGACCCGCTGGAAGCGCTTCGCCCTGGTGATGGTGCCGAGTGTCGCGGCCACCGCCGCGATCGGCATCTCCCTGGCCAACTCCGCGCTGGCGGCCTCGTTCGCGGTCTCCGGCCAGCAGTTCAAGGTCACCGTCGACCAGCTGCACGGCGAGAACTTCTCGCAGTTCGGTGGCGTCGACATGGAGGCCAACCACACGCCGCACCCGGTCGCCATCTCGGCGTTCGACCACGCGACCCTGCAGAACCTGTGCCAGTCGGTCGTCACCGACCTCGGCCCGCTCGGCAAGTGGACCCTGGTCCTCAAGGCCGGCGACCAGAAGCCGGTCGACGCCCAGCAGCTGCTGATCGACATGAACCAGCTGAACGCCGACGCCGAGTTCCACAGCATCAACATCGGCCAGGACGCCAGCACCCTGCAGGGTACGGCCATCGACAAGCTGAAGAAGGACGGCGGCTCCCTGCCGTCCGGCGCGCAGGGCTTCGCCCAGTCCGCCAAGTCCGCTGACCTGTCCAAGGTCCAGCAGACCGCCTGGGCCACCTCGGCGGGCACCTTCACGCTGCCGAACCTGCACCTGAACATCAACCAGGGTGTCAACGAGTGCTACTAGTCCGTGACTGACGGCCCGTCAGCCGGGCCGGACGGCGGACCCCCGGTCCGAGGGAGCGGCACCACGCCGCTCCCTCGGGCCGCACCCCGGCATACCCGGGGCCATCCGTATTTCCCCCCTCGGACCCACCATCGAGGAGTCGCACCATGTCCAGCGCAACCGTCGAGGCCTGGCCCGAGGGCCCGGCCGGCTTGGCCAGCCGAGGCCGGCGAGGGTTCCGCGCCTGGCGGCGCACCCGGCCGTTCTGGGGTGGCCTGCTGGCCGTGTTCGCCGGCGTCCCGATCCTGTACTTCCCGTACGCCCACCTCAGCCTGAACGGCCTGACGGTGGCGATGGCCACCACCGCCGGCGCCGGCTCGCTGCTGATCGGCATCCTGATGATGGTGCTCGGCATCACCGTCTGGTTCCAGCCGGTGGTGCGGATCTTCTGCGGGGTGGCGACCACCATCCTGGCGCTGATCTCCATCCCGGTCTCCAACCTGGGCGGCTTCGGCTTCGGCGTGGTGCCCGGCCTGATCGCCGGTGGCCTGCTGGCCTCCTGGGCGCCGCTGCCGGAGCCGGCCGCCGGGCCGGAGACCGCCGAGATGGCGGCCGAGACGACCGCCGGGGACGCCGCACCGACCGCGCAGCTGCCCGCGCAGGCCGTCGCCGAGCAGCCGATGGAGCACGGCGCCACACCGACAGCGAGTCCGGAGGGGGAGCGGCCGTGACCGACTCGGAGAAGCCGGCGGTTCCCGGCCCGCGGCACGCGGTGCCACGGGAGGGCGTGCGGTCCCGGCTGCGCGGGCGGGCGCTGGCGATCGCCGCCGTGCCGACCGCGCTGCTGGTCGGCGCCGCCTACACGCCGACCCTGGCGGTCGCGGCCGACCCGCAGTCCGGCGCCTGCGCGAGCAGCCCGGACACCGTGCTCAAGGAGACGCCCGTCCCGAAGAGCGAGATCAAGGTGCAGCCGGACTCCTCGGTGAGCGAGGCGGCGGCCGTGCAGTCCGGGCAGGCGCCCGCGGGCAGCGCCGCCGCGGTGCCGGCGGTGTTCACCGGCTCGACCGGCGTGCAGTCCGCCGCCTACGTGACGCCCAGCACCGGTAACGCGACCGGCGGCGGGGTGCAGCAGGCCGGCGTGATCGACGACTGGTGGAACAAGCTGACCCACCCGAGCACCGCCCCGTCGGCCACGCCCGGGGCCGCGACCACCGCGCCCGCCACCCCGAGCCCCAGCGCGAAGCCGTCCGCCGAGCCGAGCCCCTCGGCGACCGGGCAGCCGGCCGCCGAGACGCCCGGCACGCCGGAGGCCCCGGCCACCGAAGGTTCGAAGGCGCCGACCAAGACGCCGTCGACCAATGCGCCGTCCACCAAGGCGCCGAAGCCGTCCAGCTCGGCCTCGGCCTCGGACGACCCGAACTGCCTGGTGAGCACCCGCGGCCTGGCCGCGAAGGCCGCGCCCAAGGGCCACGTGGTGCCGGACCAGAACTGGGTGCTGCACTCGACCCGGCTGGCGCTGCACGGCTCGGTGTTCAACGGCGTCTACGACGTCACCACGGAGAGCGGCACCAAGCGGGTGCTGAAGTTCACCACCGACAGCGTCGACATCGAGAACCTGGACATGTCGACCATCCAGATCCCGGGCCTGACCTTCCATGTGAAGAGCCGTCAGGGATCGACCTCCACCATGCGCAACGGCCCGATCACCATGTACGTGGAGAGCCTGTCCGGCCACCTGGCGGAGATCTACGGCCTGCCGATACCGATCGACCTGGGCCAGATCACGCTGACCCCGGACACCCTGCCGAAGTGGCTGTGGGACCTGCTGGGCGCGGTGCCGATCCCGTTGGACCTGACCCTCACCGGCGCCAAGACGGTGCAGGCCGGCCAGTTCGGCGGCGACCTGAAGATTCCGGGCATGCGGCTCTTCAACGACAAGGAGCCGTACGACGGTTGAGCCGTCGTCACAGTTGTCGCGCGGACGCCCGCAGGGGCGGGACCCGGTCTCCCGGGTCCCGCCCCTGCGGGTTTTCCGCGCTGCGGCTCAGCGGCCGCGGGTGCCCAGGTGGTGGACCTGGACCATGTTGGTGGTGCCGGGGACGCCGACCGGCACGCCGGCGGTGACGATCACGGTGTCACCCTCGGCGAGGCGGCCGAGCTTCACCAGCTCGCGGTCGACCTGCTCGACCATCGCGTCGGTGGTGGCCACCTGCTCGGTGACGTACGCCTCGACGCCCCAGCTCAGCGAGAGCTGGTTGCGGGTGGCGACGTCCGGGGTGAACGCGATCACCGGGATCGGCGAGCGGTAGCGGGACAGCCGGCGGGCGGTGTCACCGGACTTGGTGAAGGCGATCAGCGCCTTGCCGTCGAGGAAGTCGCCCAGCTCGGTCGCGGCGCGGGCGACCGAGCCGCCCTGGGTGCGCGGCTTGCGGCCCGGGTTGAGCGGCTGGAGGCCCTGCGAGAGCATTTCCTCCTCGGCCTTCTCGGCGATCTTGCTCATGGTCTTGACGGTCTCGACCGGGTACTTGCCGACGCTGGACTCGGCGGACAGCATCACCGCGTCCGCGCCGTCCAGGATCGCGTTGGCGACGTCGGAGACCTCGGCGCGGGTCGGGCGCGAGGCGTGGATCATCGACTCCATCATCTGGGTGGCGACGATCACCGGCTTGGCGTTCCGGCGGGCCAGGGTGACCAGCTGCTTCTGGACCAGCGGCACCTTCTCCAGCGGGTACTCGACCGCCAGGTCGCCGCGGGCCACCATGATCGCGTCGAAGGCGAGGACGATCTCCTCCATCGCCTCGACGGCCTGCGGCTTCTCGATCTTGGCGATGACCGGCACACGAATGCCGACCTCGTCCATGACCTTGTGGACGTCCTCGATGTCCGCGGCGTTGCGGACGAAGGACAGCGCGATCATGTCGACGCCCAGTCGCAGGGCGAAGCGCAGGTCGTCCTTGTCCTTCTCGGACAGCGCGGGCACGTTGACCGCCGCGCCGGGCAGGTTGATGCCCTTGTTGTTGGAGAGCACGCCGCCCTCGACGACCACGGTCTTCACCCGCGGGCCGTCGACGCTGACGACCTCCAGGGCGATGACGCCGTCGTTGATCAGGATCGGGTCGCCGGGCTTCACGTCGCCGGGCAGGCCCTTGTAGGTGGTGCCGCAGATGTGCTGGTCACCGGGGACGTCCTCGGTGGTGATGGTGAACGTGTCGCCGTTGTCAACGGTCACCGGGCCGTTGGCGAAAGTCGCCAGACGGATCTTGGGGCCCTGCAGGTCGGCCAGCACGCCGATGGTGCGGCCGGTGTCCTCCGACACCTGGCGGACGCGGCGGTACCGGTCCTCGTGCTCGGCGTGGGAGCCGTGGCTCATGTTCAGTCGGGCGACGTTCATGCCCGCTTCGACGATGGCCTTCAGCTGTTCGTAGGAGTCCGTGGCAGGACCCAGGGTGCAGACAATTTTCGCTCGGCGCATATCCGTCAGTCTATCCGTTCGTGTTATCGGTGTATTCGACTCGAATCGTCAGATATCGCCAACGAACATTCCGAGGGATGGGATACTGACGGGTAGTCATCCCGCGTCGGCCCTATACCTCGTGGACCAGCGCGAACGTCTGCTGGGCGATCTCCAGTTCCTCGTCGGTGGGCACCACGGCGACGGTCACCCGGCCGTAGGACGGCGAGATCGTCCGGGCCCGGCGCGAACGCGTCGCGTTCAGCTCCGGCTCCACCGAAATACCGAGTTCCTCCAGATTGGCACAGACCGCCGCCCGGACCTCCGCGGAGTTCTCCCCGACACCCGCCGTGAATGCCACCGCGTCCACCCGGCCCAGTACCGCGTAGTAGCCGCCCAGGTAGCGGCGGATCCGGTGCACGTACGAGTCGAAGGCCAGCTTGGCATCCTCGTCGCCGCCCTGGGCGCGCCGCACCACCTCGCGCATGTCGTTGTCGCCGCACATGCCGAGCAGGCCGCTGCGGCGGTTCAGCAGGTCGTCGATCTGATCGATGCTCAGACCGCCCACCCGGTGCAGGTGGAACACCAGGCCCGGGTCCACGTCGCCGGAGCGGGTGCCCATCACCAGGCCCTCCAGCGGGGTGAGGCCCATGGAGGTCTCCACGCAGACGCCGCCGGCCACCGCCGACACCGACGCGCCGTTGCCCAGGTGCAGCACGATCACGTTCAGCTCGGCCGGGTCGCGGCCCAGCAGCCGGGCGGTGGCCCGGGAGACGTACTGGTGCGAGGTGCCGTGGAAGCCGTAACGGCGCACCCGGTGCTCGTCGGCGGTCCGCCGGTCGATCGCGTACCGGGCCGCGTACTCCGGCAGAGTGGCGTGGAAGGCGGTGTCGAACACCGCGACCTGCGGCAGGTCCGGGCGGATCGAGCGGGCCACCTCGATGCCGGTGATGTTCGCCGGGTTGTGCAGCGGCGCCACCGGGATCAGCCGGCGGATCTCCGCCACCACCGCGTCGTTGATCAGCGTCGGCCGGGTGAAGCGCAGCCCGCCGTGCACCACCCGGTGGCCGATCGCCGCCAGCTCGGGCGAGTCCAGGCCCATCAGGTCCGCGGCCAGCTCGTCGGCGACCGCCCGCAGCGCCCCGTCGTGGTCGGCGAACCGCCGCACCGACTCGCGCGGCTCCCCGGCCGGCGGCAGGTGCAGCAGCCGCCCCTCGGTCTCGCCGATCCGCTCCACCAGGCCGGACGCCAGCCGGGCGCCGTCCAGCATGTCGATCAGCTGGTACTTCACCGAGGACGACCCGGCGTTCAGCACCAGGACACGGGTACCGGTGCTCACTGCGCGTCTCCCTCGGCGGACTGGGTCTGGGACTGGATCGCGGTGATCGCCACGGTGTTGACGATGTCCTCGATCAGGGCGCCCCGGGACAGGTCGTTGACCGGCTTGTTCAGACCCTGGAGCACCGGGCCGACCGCGATCGCGCCGGCCGAGCGCTGTACCGCCTTGTAGGTGTTGTTACCGGTGTTCAGGTCCGGGAAGACCAGCACGGTCGCCCGGCCCGCCACCGGGGAGCCCGGCAGCTTGGTCGCCGCGACGTGCGCGTCCACCGCCGCGTCGTACTGGATCGGCCCCTCCACCAGCAGGTCCGGACGCAGCGCGCGGACCAGCTCGGTGGCCTTGCGGACCTTGTCGACGTCCGCGCCGGAGCCCGAGGTGCCGGTCGAGTACGACAGCATCGCCACCCGCGGCTCCACCCCGAACTGGGCGGCCGTCTCCGCCGACTGGATCGCGATGTCGGCCAGCTGCTGGGCGTCCGGGTCCGGGTTGACCGCGCAGTCGCCGTACACCAGCACCTTGTCGGCCAGGCACATGAAGAACACCGAGGAGACGATCGACGCCCCCGGCGAGGTCTTGATCACCTCGAACGCCGGGCGGATGGTCGCCGCCGTCGAGTGCACCGCGCCGGACACCATGCCGTCCGCGATGCCCTCCTGCACCATCAGGGTGCCGAAGTACGAGACGTCGGTGACCACGTCGAGCGCCCGCTCCACCGTCATGCCCTTGTGCGCCCGGGCCTTCGCGTACAGCTCGGCGAACTGCTGGCGCAGCGGGCTGGCCGCCGGGTCGACGATCCGCAGCTGCGCGCCGGACTCGCCGGCCTGCGGGAACTCGATGCCCAGCGCGGCGGCCCGGCGGTGCACCGCCTCCGGCTCGCCGAGCAGGGTCAGGTCGCAGATGTTGCGGCGCAGCAGCACCTCGGCGGCGCGCAGCACCCGCTCCTCGGTGCCCTCCGGCAGCACGATGTGCCGGCGGTCGGCGCGGGCCCGCTCCAGCAGCGCGTGCTCGAACATCATCGGGGTCACCCGCTCGGAGCGGGTCAGCTCGATCCGGCTGGTCAACTCGGCGGTGTCGACGTGCAGTTCGAACAGGCCGAGGGCGATCTCCGCCTTCCGCGGGCTGTCCGGGCCGATCCGTCCCTCCAGGTGGGTGAGCGCCGCGGCGGTCAGCCAGGAGCCCTCCGTCACCTCCGCCACCGGCGTGCCGGGCGCGAGCCGGGACGCCAGCGCCATCACGTCCGGGCCCGGGTGCTGACCGAGTGTCAGCAGCACGCCCGCGATCGGCGGGGAGCCCGCGGCGTGCGCGGCCAGCGAGCCGATCAGCAGGTCCGCCCGGTCGCCCGGGGTCACCACCAGCGCGCCCTCGGTCAGTGCGTTCAGGAAGGTCGGCAGCATCGCGCCGCCGAACACGAAGCCCCGCACGTCCCGGGCCAGGCCCGCCGCGTCGCCCAGCAGCACCTGCGCGCCGGTCGCCTCCACCAGCTGTGCCACGGTCGGCGCGGCCAGCGCCGGTTCCTCCGGGACGACGTACACCGGCACCGGCAGCTTCTCGGTCAGCGCCCGCTGCACCTGCTGCTTGGCGCCCGGCGCGACCCGGTTGGCGATCATCGCCAGGATCGAGCAGCCCAGGTCCCGGTACGCCCGGTGCGCGTTGCGGACCTCCGCGATCACCGTCTGCGGGTCGTCGTGCTGGCCGCCGACCACCGGCAGCACGGCCGCCCCGAACTCGTTCGCCAGCCGCGCGTTGAAGGCCAGCTCGTCCGGGATGTTGGTGTCCGCGTAGTCGGTGCCCAGCACCAGCACCGCCTGGCAGCGGCGCGCCAGCTGGTGGAACCGGTCGACCAGGACGGAGACCAGCTCGTCCTGGCCGCGGGCCGCCTGCAGGGCCGCCGCCTCGTCGTACGTCAGCCCGTACAGTTCGGCGGTCGGCAGGTCCAGCCGGTACCGGCTGCGCAGCAGTTCCACCATGTGGTCGGTGGCCGGCGCCGCCCCGTCGGGTGCGTGCACCAGCGGGCGGAACACCCCGACCCGGTCCACCTGACGGGTGAGCAGTTCCATGACCCCGAGTTCCACGGCCTGCCGGCCGTCCCCCCGATCGATCCCGGTCACGTACACGCTGCTCGCCACAGTGGAACTCTCCGTCCGTCTTTCTCAGGCTGCGGTCATCTTGACCATACCTTCGTATGACATTCGGACTGGGCTGCGGCACTGCCGTTCGGGCTGCTCGGGGGGCCGGAGGTCCTCGGTTCGATCAGGTGGTGCGGGCCGGGCGCAGCCAGACGGTGGCCAGCGGCGGCAGCACCAGTTCGGCCGAGCGCGGCTGGCCGTTCCACTGCGTGCCCTCCGCCTTCACCGGCCGGGAGTTGGCGATCCCGCTGCCGCCGTACCGCTCGGCGTCGGTGTTCAGCGCCTCCTCCCAGAGCTGCTCGCGGCCCTCCAGCCGGGGCAGACCGACCCGGAACCCGCGCCGGACCACGGGGGAGAAGTTGCTGACCGCGACCAGCGGGCTGCCGTCGGCGGCGAACCGGACGAAGGAGAACGCGTTGTCGTCGGCCGCGCCGCCGTCCAGCCAGCGGAAGCCCGCCGGGACGGTGTCCTGCTCGTACAGCGCGGGGGTGGCGCGGTAGACCCGGTTCAGGTCGCCGACCAGGCGCTGCACGCCGCGGTGGTCGGCGTGCGCCGCCCACGCCTCGTCGAGCACCCACCACTGCGGGCCGCTCTCGTGCTCCCACTCCGCGCCCTGGGCGAACTCCTGCCCCATGAACAGCAGTTGCTTGCCCGGGTGGGCCCACATGAAGCCCAGGTAGGCGCGGTGGTTGGCGCGCTGCTGCCACCAGTCGCCGGGCATCTTGGAGACCAGCGCCTGCTTGCCGTGCACCACCTCGTCGTGCGAGATCGGCAGGATGTAGTTCTCCGACCAGGCGTACACCATCGAGAAGGTCATCTCGTTGTGGTGGTACCTGCGGTGCACCGGCTCCTTGGACATGTAGACCAGCGAGTCGTGCATCCAGCCCATGTTCCACTTCAGGCCGAAGCCCAGGCCCCCGGAGTCGGTGGGCCGGGTGACGCCGTCCCAGGCGGTGGACTCCTCGGCGACCGTCAGCACGCCCGGGCAACGCCGGTAGACGGTGGCGTTCATCTCCTGGAGGAAGGACGCCGCGTCCAGGTTCTCCCGGCCGCCGAACTGGTTGGGCGACCAGTCGCCGCCCTCGCGGGAGTAGTCGAGGTAGAGCATCGAGGCGACCGCGTCCACCCGTAGGCCGTCCACGTGGAACTCCTCGCACCAGTACACCGCGTTGGCGACCAGGAAGTTGCGCACCTCGGTACGGCCGTAGTCGAACTCCAGCGTCCCCCAGTCCGGGTGCTCGGCGCGCTGCGGGTCGGCCGGCTCGTACAGCGGCTCGCCGTCGAACCGGGCCAGCGCGAAGTCGTCCTTCGGGAAGTGCGCGGGCACCCAGTCGACCAGCACGCCGATGCCGTGCCGGTGCAGCGTGTCCACCAGGTACCGGAAGTCGTCGGGGGTGCCGAGGCGGGCCGTCGGGGCGTAGAAACCGGACACCTGGTAGCCCCAGGAACCGCCGAACGGGTGCTCCATCACCGGCATGAACTCGACGTGGGTGAAGCCGAGTTCGCTCAAGTAGCCGGGCAGCACCCCGGCGATCTGCCGGTAGGACGTCAGGTCGGGCCGCCAGGAGGCCAGGTGCAGCTCGTAGACCGACATCGGGGCGCGGTGGTGGACGGTCCGCGCGCGCGCCGCCATCCACTCGGCGTCCTGCCACTCGTGCCGGGAGACCGTCACCACCGAGGCGGTGTCCGGCGGGCACTGCGCGGCCCGGGCCAGCGGGTCGGCCTTCTCCACCACCCGGCCGGAGCGGGTCAGGATCTGGTACTTGTACTGCGCGCCCTCGCCGAGGCCCGGCACGAACAGCTCCCACACGCCGGACGAGCCCAGCGAGCGCATCGGGTGCGCGGTGCCGTTCCAGTGGTTGAACGAGCCGATCAGCCGCACCCCGACCGCGTTCGGCGCCCACACCGCGAACGACGTGCCGGCCACCCCGTCCACGGTGCGCACGTGCGAGCCGAGCGCGTGCCACAGCTGCTCGTGCCGGCCCTCCGAGATCAGGTGCAGGTCCAGCTCGCCGAGCGTCGGGGCGAACCGGTAGCCGTCGTGCTGCTCCAGCGGTGTCCCGCCCGGGTACGTCACCCTCAGTGTGTAGTCCGGGAACCGCTGGCCGGTCAGCAGGCCGGTGAACAGTCCCGCCTGCTGGTGGGTCAGTTCGGCCGGGCCGAGCGCGGTCTCCACCACCACCCGCTCGGCGAACGGGCGCAGCACCCGGATCGCGGTGCCCGTCGGCAGCGCGTGCGCACCCAGCAGGGCGTGCGGGTCGTGGTGCGCGCCGGAGACCAGGCGCTCCACCTCGGCGGGCGGCAGCGGAGCCTCCGGCAGCCGCAGCGCCGCGCCCGGTGCGGGCCGGACGGGCGCGGGGCGGGACTTCGCCGGGCGCCCGGCCTTCCCGGAAGCGGGGGCGTTCGCCGGCTTGGCCGCCGGGTTCTTGGCCACCGGCTTCTTGGCCACCGGGTTCTTGGTCGCCGCCGGACGGGGCGTCGCGCCGGACGGCCGTGCGGGCTTCGCCGGGGGCTGCCAGCCGGCCCCCCTGCCGCGCTCGCCGTTCCGGAAGGTGGCCGGGACGGCCGGTTGGCGGTCGGCCGGAAGGGGCGGGTCGAGCGGACCGAGCGGGGTCACGGCGGAGGCCTCCAGGATTCCTGCGAACGGGTCGGGGTTAGTGCCGGGAGAACGGACCGCCCGGCCGGGGTGCCCGGCCGGGCGGAGGGTCAGACGGAGTCGGCCAGCCGGTTGATCGCGGCCAGCGGGATCGGCAGCCAGCTGGGCCGGTGCCGGGCCTCGTACACCACCTCGTACACGGCCTTGTCGATCTCCAGGGCGCGCATCAGCTCGGGCGACTCGGACGGGTCGCAGCCGCCGCCCGCCGTGTAGCCGGCGCAGTACGCGGCCCGGTTGCGGGCCGCCCAGGCGGAGGCCAGGTGGGCCAGTTCGGGGTCCTGGGCGGGGGCGCCGGCCAGCAGGTGGGCGGCCGCGTAGTCGAAGGAGCGCAGCATCGCGGCGACGTCCCGCAGCGCGGGCTGCGGCAGGCGGCGTTCGGCCAGCGGTTTGGCGGGCTCGCCCTCGAAGTCCAGCAGCACCCAGCCCTGCGGGGTGCGCATCGCCTGGCCGAGGTGCAGGTCGCCGTGGATGCGCTGGACCAGCAGCCCGTCCAGGTGGGCGGCCGTCAGCTGCTGGAAGGCGGAGCGCAGTGCGGAGCGGTAGCGCAGCAGGCCGGGGACGGCGGTGACGGCGGAGTCCAGCCGGTCGGCCATCGCGCCGGCCAGTTCGGCGATCCGCGGCCGGTCCAGCCGGGTGGTGGGCATCGAGCGGGCCAGCACCCGGTGCACCTCGGCGGTGGCCCGGCCCAGCCGGTGCGCCTCGATCGCGAAGTTGCCGGGCGACGGATCGCCCTTCAGCCGGGCGACCTGGTCGAGTGCCAGTTCCCAGCCGTCCTCGGCGTCCGGCAGGTAGCGCTGCAGCAGGCCCAGGGTGGCGGGCTCGGAGCGTTCCAGGCGACATTCGAACCAGGCGGCGACCCGGGGAATGCGGGTCGAGCCGGCCCGGGACAGCGCCAGCGACAGTTCCAGGTCGGGGTTGGTCCCGGGACTGATCCGGCGGAACAGCTTCAGGATGAACGCGGTGTCGTAGATCACCGAGGAGTTGGACTGCTCGGCGGTGGACGCCCGCCCCGGCAGGTTGCCCGGCAGGCCCGGGCCCGGGGTGCGGCGGAAGCACAGCGAGCCGAACCGGTCGCCGGTGGCCAGGTGTTCCAGCAGGCGGCCCGTCAGCTCGGGGTCGTGCACCGCGTCGTAGAGCACCGCGCCGTCGTAGGTGCCACCCGCCAATCGGCCCAGCACCGCCCGCTGCCCGACCGCCGCGGGCCGGTCCGAGCGGATGCCCAGCAGCAGTTGGTACACGTCACCGGGGCCGGTGGCCGCCCCGCCGTGCTCCACCCGCAGCAGCAGGTGCAGCAGCGCGGGGTCGCCGACCTGGAGCGGCGTGCCGATCACGGGGGTGAGGGCGGCGATCGGCCGGCCCTTGCCGGCGTACCAGCGCTGGGTGGGAAGCCATTCGGCGATCAGCGGCAGGGCCGCATGGACCAGCTCGCTGACTCCCGCGGCGGTTCTCCGGACCCCCGGCGTCCGCGTCCCGACCGGCGCTGGGGCGGCGGACGGATCACGGTGCAGGTGGGCTTGAGAACGGGAGGTTTCGGACATGACTCCCTTTCCCCGGAAGCGGGCGACTGCCCGACGGGATCGTGGCCGGGCCCTTCACTCTTCCGGATTTCGACGGCGCGTCGGCGACGGCACGCGAGCCGGGGCCCGGTGTCACGCCTTCGTGTGGATGGCCGTTGGGCTGTTCTCCGTACGCGGTGGTGCGAAGACCTCCGGGGGCGCGCGGAGCAACTCGCGCGCCCGCGGAAGAGGTGTCCCGGATCGGGGCCCGGTGAATCGCTGGTGCGTGGGCGTGTCGGCCCCCGCGTGCTACTTCGCGGACGCCTTCGCCGGGGACTGGCGCAGCTGGAACCAGTAGAAGCCGTGGCCGGCCAGCGTCAGCAGGTACGGCCATTCGCCGATGGTGGGGAAGCGCACGCCGCCGATCAGCTCGACCGGGTACCGCCCCCCGTACTGCCGCAGGTCCAGTTCGGTCGGCTGCGCGAACCGCGAGAAGTTGTTCACGCACATGACCAGGTCGCCCTCGTACTCGCGCACGAAGGCCAGCACCGCGGGATTGCTGGAGGGCAGCTCGGTGTAACTGCCGAGGCCGAACGCGGGATTGAGCTTGCGGATCTCGATCATGCGACGCGTCCAGTGCA
Organism: Kitasatospora sp. NPDC048407; assembly: GCF_043200475.1. Lineage (NCBI taxonomy): Bacteria > Bacillati > Actinomycetota > Actinomycetes > Kitasatosporales > Streptomycetaceae > Kitasatospora > Kitasatospora sp. NPDC048407. The sequence continues at coordinate 154,841 of NZ_JBICXW010000009.1, forward strand.
GCAGCGAACTCGAACTGCTTTGCTGCGCTTCGACGTTGGTCACCTGAAAGCCGTACACCGGGTCCATGATGGGCGGCAGACTGAGCCTGCCCGGGTCGGCGGAGGAGAAACCCGCATTGCGGTCCGGCGTCCACTGCATGGGGGTGCGTACGCCGTCCCGGTCGCCGAGCCAGATGTTGTCGCCCATGCCGATCTCGTCGCCGTAGTACAGCACCGGGCTGCCCGGCAGCGAGAGCAGCAGCGCGGTGAACAGCTCGACCTGGTTGCGGTCGTTCTCCAGCAGCGGGGAGAGCCGGCGGCGGATGCCCACGTTGGCCCGCATCCGCGGGTCCTTCGCGTACTCCGCGTACATGTAGTCGCGCTCCTCGTCGGTGACCATCTCCAGGGTCAGCTCGTCGTGGTTGCGCAGGAAGATGCCCCACTGACAGCCCGAGGGGATCTCCGGGGTCTTCGCCAGGATCTCGGAGACCGGGTGGCGGGACTCCCGGCGGACCGCCATGAAGATCCGCGGCATCACCGGGAAGTGGAACGCCATGTGGCACTCGTCGCCGCCGGAGCCGAAGTCGCCGAAGTAGTCGACCACGTCCTCCGGCCACTGGTTGGCCTCCGCCAGCAGCACGGTGTCCGGGTAGTTGGCGTCGATCTCCTTGCGGACCCGGCGCAGGAAGTCGTGGGTCTCCGGCAGGTTCTCGCAGTTGGTGCCCTCGCGGGCGTACAGGTACGGCACCGCGTCCAGCCGGAAGCCGTCGATGCCGAGGTCCAGCCAGAACCGGAGCGCCGCCATCACCTCCTCCTGCACCCGCGGATTGTCGTAGTTGAGATCCGGCTGGTGACTGAAGAAGCGGTGCCAGTAGTACTGCTTGCGGACCGGGTCGTACGTCCAGTTGGAGGTCTCGGTGTCGACGAAGATGATCCGGGCGTCCGGGTACTGCTTGTCGTCGTCGGCCCACATGTAGAAGTCGCCGTACGGGCCCTCCGGGTCGCTCCGGGAGGCCTGGAACCACGCGTGCTGGTCGCTGGTGTGGTTCACCACGAAGTCGATGATCACCCGCATGCCGCGGGCGTGCGCCGCGTCGACGAACTCCACGAAGTCGGCCAGGTTGCCGAACTCCGGGAGCACCGACTGGTAGTCCGAGACGTCGTAACCGCCGTCCCGCAGCGGGGAGTTCATGAACGGGGGGAGCCAGAGGCAGTCCACACCCAGCCACTGGAGGTAGTCGAGCCGCGAGGTGAGCCCCTTGAGGTCTCCGACGCCGTCGCCGTTGCTGTCCTGGAACGAACGCACCAGGACCTCGTAGAAGACCGCGCGTTTGAACCACTCGGGGTCGCGGTCCCGGGCGGGGGTGTCGGCGAAGGTGTCGGGGACGGGCTCGTTGACTGTCACTGCGGGTTCCTCCGAACCGTGAGGAGGTGGGCCGGCCCGGAAGAGGGATCGAGCCGGACGTAGTTGTGACGGCCCCAGGCGTACGTCGCGCCGGTCAGCTCGTCGTGCACCGTCAGCGGCCCCGGCACGTCGAGCGTGACGGTGGCCTCCTGGACGTGGTGCGGGTCCAGGTTGACCACGCAGATCACCTGGTCCTCCAGCCCGTCCTCGGTGACGGCGCACTTGGAGAACGCGATGATCCGCTCGTTGTCGACGGGGTGGAAGCGCAGGTCCCGCAGCTGCTGGAGGGCGGGATGCCGGCGGCGCAGCCGGTTCAGGGCGGTCAGCAGCGGCGCGAGGGAGTCCTGCCGGGTCCAGTCGCGCGGCCGCAGCTCGTACTTCTCCGAGTGCAGGTACTCCTCCGAGCCGGGCTTCGCGGGCTCGTTCTCGAACAGCTCGAAGCCCGCGTAGATCCCGAAGGTCGGCGACAGCGCCGCCGCCAGCACCGCTCTCACCGCGAACGCCGCCGGGCCGCCCTGCTGGAGGTACTCGGGCAGGATGTCCGGAGTGTTGGCGAAGAAGTTCGGGCGCATCCAGGCGGCGGCCTCGCCGGTCAGCTCGGTCAGGTACTCCGTCAGCTCGGCCTTGGAGTCGCGCCAGGTGAAGTACGTGTAGGACTGGTGGAAGCCGACCTTGGCCAGGGTGTGCATCATCGCCGGACGGGTGAACGCCTCCGCCAGGAACAGCACGTCCGGGTCGGTGCGGGCGATGTCCGAGAGCACCTTCTCCCAGAAGTTCACCGGCTTGGTGTGCGGGTTGTCGACGCGGAAGATCCGCACCCCGTGGCCCATCCAGAACCGCAGGATCCGCACCGTCTCGCGGACGATCCCGTCGAAGTCCTGGTCGAAGTTGACGGGGTAGATGTCCTGGTACTTCTTCGGCGGGTTCTCGGCGTACGCGATGGTGCCGTCCGCGCGGTGGCTGAACCACTCCGGGTGCTTGTGCACCCACGGGTGGTCCGGCGAGCACTGGAGCGCGAAGTCCAGCGCCACCTCCAGGCCCAGCGCGCCCGCCTCCGCGACGAAGTGGTCGAAGTCCTCCAGGGTGCCCAGGTCCGGATGGACGGCGTCGTGGCCGCCCTCGGGGGAGCCGATCGCCCACGGCGAGCCGACGTCCTGCGGGCCGGCCTCCAGCGAGTTGTCCGGACCCTTGCGGTGGGCCCGGCCGATCGGGTGGATCGGCGGCAGGTACACCACGTCGAAGCCCATCGCGGCCACCGCGGGAAGCCGCTCGGCGGCCGTCCGGAAGGTGCCGGAGACCGGCGCCTCCACACCGTTCGGGTCCACCACCGCGCCCTCCGAGCGCGGGAAGAACTCGTACCAGGAACCGAACAGCGCCCGCTTGCGGTCCACCTGGAGCGGCTGCGGACGGGTCGCCGAGAGCAGCTCGCGCAGCGGGAAACGGGCCAGCAGCGCCGTCACCTCCGGCACCAGCGCCGCCGCGTAGCGGCTCAACGGCGGCAGGCCGGAGTCGCGCAGCGCGTCCACCGCGGCCAGCACCTGGGCCCGGCCCTCCTTCTTCGGCACCCCGGCCGCCGCCCGCTCCAGCAGCTGGGCGCCCTCCTCCAGCACCAGCGCGGTGTCGATCCCGGCCGGGAGCTTCACCGCCGCGCGCTTGCGCCAGGTCGCCACCGGGTCGCCCCACGCCTCCACCAGGTACGACCAGCGGCCCGGCGCGGTCGGCGTCACGTACGCGCCCCAGCGGTCGCTGCCCTCGGACAGCTCGTGCATCGGCGTCCACGGACCGGAACGGCCGCGCGGGTCGCGCAGCACCACATTGGCCCCCACCGCGTCGTGGCCCTCGCGGAACACCGTGGCGGAGACCAGGAAACGTTCGCCCTCCACGGCCTTGGCCGGACGCCGACCGGCGTCGACGAGCGGGGTGACGTCAAGCACGGGGATGCGGCCGATCACGGTGTCGCTCTCTGTCGTGGTGCGGGTGGGGCGGGTCGGTGATTTACGCGGGGACGAGGTGGTGCCGGGGGCAGGCGCAGTGGGTGCGGTGACGGCGGTGGCCGATGGGGCGCCGGAGGGCGGGGCCGCGGCGGACCTGACGGTGGTGGTCCGTTTCGACGCGGCCTTGCGCGGGGTGCCCGCACGTTTCGTCGCCGGTGCGGCCGCCCGCTTGCGGGCCGCCGCGGTGCGCGGGGCCGGCACCGGGGGTTCCCCGGTCGACGGTCCGTCAGGGGTGTGGTCCGTCGGTACCGTGGACTGGTCCCGCGTGTCGCCGTGCATGCCAAGCTCCTGCCCGAGATCGGCGGCAGCTCTGCCCGGCGGGCGACGCCGGGAGAGTACCGGGAGGACTGCTGGGTGAGGAAGGACGCGCGGCCGGAGCCGGCCCCGCGCCGACGGACCCGGCCACCCCGCCCGCCGACCGCCGCAGCGGGACCCGCCGCGGCGAACGCACGTGTCCCGGCGCGCGTCGCTCGGTGCGCGCCCCCGCGTGACCCAGCCCACCGGAAAACGACCGGTCGGGGAACGAGGACACGCAAAGACACGCCTACTGAGGCCGAATGGGCTAAGGGGAAGTGAGGGCACGTCAAAACCGGACCTGCACCAGCCGGAGGCAGCGGGGGGACGACCGTCCGATCGTGCACCAGCGGCACCCACGACCTTGTTGCATCCTCGCACCACGGGCAAGAGGACCGGGCGGGCAAGCGCGTGGTTTCAGCCGGTATGCAAGGGTGAAACAGGCCCCCGCAACACCTCGGATCCCAGGAGTTCACACCCGACGGCGCATGTTTTACCTGCTTGCGCCCTACGTGCGCCGTGATTTGCCACCACGCGCCCGGAACGATCTCAACGCTGCTCCGAACGGGTGTGGCGCCCGCAAGTTGACGCCCAGTCAGGCGAAAGGTCGGGACTACCCTTCAAGCCGTGAAGGCAATCCGCAGGTTCACCGTCCGCACCGTCCTGCCCGAACAACTGCAGCCACTGCACGAGCTCGCGCTGAACCTCCGCTGGTCCTGGCACCCCGAGACCAGAGAGCTGTTCCGCTCCGTCGACCCGGACGTCTGGGCCGCCGTCGGAGAGGACCCGGTCCGACTGCTCGGCGAAGTCCCCGCGGCCCGGCTCGCCGCCCTCGCGGGCGACCGGCGATTCCTGCGCCGGCTCGGCGACCTCGCCGACGACCTGCGCGACTACCTCACCGGCCCGCGCTGGTACCAGTCGGCGAACGACGCCGAGAGCGAGCTCCCCGCCGGCGTCGCCTACTTCTCGCCCGAATACGGCATCGCCGCCGCTCTCCCGCAGTACTCCGGCGGCCTCGGCATCCTGGCCGGAGACCACCTCAAGGCCGCCTCCGACCTCGGCGTCCCGATCATCGGCGTCGGACTCTTCTACCGGCACGGCTACTTCCGGCAGTCGCTCAGCCGGGACGGCTGGCAGCAGGAGCGCTACCCCCTGCTCGACCCCGACGCGCTCGCCGTCACCCTGCTCCGCGAAACCGACGGCACCCCCTGCCGGATCGACCTCGCCCTGCCCGGCGGCCGCACCCTCGCCGCCCAGGTCTGGCGCGCCCAGGTCGGCCGGGTCCCGCTGCTGCTGCTCGACTCCGACATCGAGGCCAACAGCCCCGCCGAACGCAACGTCACCGACCGCCTCTACGGCGGCGGCAGCGAACACCGGCTGCTGCAGGAAATACTGCTCGGCATCGGCGGCGTCCGCGCCGTCCGCACCTACGCCCGGCTCACCGGCCACCCCGCACCCGAGGTGTTCCACACCAACGAGGGCCACGCCGGCTTCCTCGGCCTGGAACGCATCGCCGAACTCACCACCGAACACCCCGGCCTCGGCTTCGCCGACGCGCTGGAAGCCGTCCGGGCCGGCACCGTGTTCACCACCCACACCCCCGTCCCCGCCGGCATCGACCGCTTCGACCGGGACCTGGTCGCCCGCCACTTCGGCGGCGACGCCGCACTGCCCGGCGTCCCCGTCGACCAGGTGCTCGCGCTCGGTGCCGAGAGCTGGGCCGGCGGCGACCCCAAGCTGTTCAACATGGCCGCCATGGGCCTGCGGCTCGCCCAGCGCGCCAACGGCGTCTCCACCCTGCACGGCGCCGTCAGCCGGGAAATGTTCAGCGGCCTGTGGCCCGGCTTCGACGCCCCCGAAGTCCCCATCACCTCGATCACCAACGGCGTCCACGCCCCCACCTGGATCGACCCCGCCGTGGTCCGGCTCGGCGCCACCGAGATCGGCCAGGAACGCGCCGACGAAGCCATGGCCGTCGGCACCACCGGACAGTGGACCGGCCTGGAACGCATCGGCAACGCCGAAGTCTGGGAACTGCGCCGCACCCTGCGCGCCCAACTCGTCGACGAAGCCCGCCGACGGCTGCGCGCCTCCTGGCAACAGCGCGGCGCCGGCGACGCCGAACTCGGCTGGACCGGCACCGTGCTCGACGCAGACGTCCTCACCATCGGCTTCGCCCGGCGCGTCCCCTCCTACAAGCGGCTCACCCTGATGCTCCGCGACCCCGCCCGGCTGCGCGCCATACTGCTGCACCCCGAACGGCCCGTGCAGATCGTCGTCGCCGGCAAGGCGCACCCCGCCGACGACGGGGGCAAGCGGCTCATCCAGCAACTCGTGGCCTTCGCGGACGACCCCGCGGTGCGGCACCGGATCGTCTTCCTGCCGGACTACGACATGGCGATGGCCAAGGCGCTCTACCCCGGCTGCGACGTCTGGCTGAACAATCCGCTGCGCCCGTTGGAGGCTTGCGGCACCTCCGGGATGAAGGCCGCGCTGAACGGCTGCCTCAACCTGTCCATCCTCGACGGCTGGTGGGACGAGTGGTACGACGGCCAGAACGGCTGGGCCATCCCCACCGCCGACGGCGGCACCGGCGAGGGCGTGCTCGACCCGGAGAGCCGGGAGGCCGAACGGCGCGACGACATCGAGGCCGCCGCGCTCTACGACCTGATCGAGCACCAGGTCGCCGCCCGCTTCTACGACCGCGGCGCGGACGGGCTGCCGCACCGGTGGATCTCGATGGTCCGGCACACGCTGGTCACCCTGGGGCCGAAGGTGCTGGCCGGGCGGATGGTCCGGGAGTACGTCGAACGGCTCTATGTTCCGGCTGCGGGCGCGCGACGGCGGCTGGCGGGTTCGGCTTCGGACTATGCCGGGGCGAAGGCGCTTGCGGGCTGGAAAGCGACGGTCCGTGACGCGTGGCCCTCGGTGCGGGTCGAGCACGTCGAGGCGGACGGGGTTGGCGAGGCGCAGGAGCTCGGGGCGACGTTGGCGCTTCGGGTGCAGGTGGCGCTCGGGCGGCTCGGGCCGGAGGACGTCGAGGTGCAGGTGGTTTCCGGGCGGGTGGACGAGAGTGACCGGATCTCTGAGGCGACGACGCTGGCGCTGAAGCCGGCGGTGGGCGGGCCGGACCTGGACGGGCGGCTGCGGTACGAGGGGCACCTCGAGCTGGCACGGACCGGGCCGTTCGGGTACACGGTGCGAGTGCTTCCCGCGCACGCCAGGCTCGCGTCGATCGCGGAGCTGGGGCTGGTGGCGGTGCCGGTGGAGTTGGGGGGACTGGAGGCGGGGGTGCTCAGGTAAGTGCATTGAGGGGCCCGGGGAACGGCGGGCCGAGTTGCGGGTGGTCGGGGACGGCGAGGGGTCGAGTCTGCGGAGGGTCGGAGAAGGGGACCCGAAACTACGGGACCTTCTCGCGCCCTGTTGATCACCCGAAGACTCGGCCCCGCCGTTCCCCGGGCCCCTGGGTGCGCACCTGCGAGTGCTAGCCCTGCCAGGAGTGCCAGAGGCGGGCGTACGGGCCGTCCGTTGTGACGAGCTTCTCGTGGGGGCCGAGGTCGGTGAGGTGGCCCTGGGTGAGGACGGCTACGCGGTCGGCGTCGTGGGCGGTGTGGAGGCGGTGGGCGATGGCTATGACGGTGCGGCCGGTGAGGGTGGCGGCGAGGGCGCGTTCGGTGTTGCGGGCGGCGGTGGGGTCGAGGAGGGCGGTGGCCTCGTCGAGGATCAGGGTGTGGGGGTCGGCCAGGATGACGCGGGCGAGGGCGAGTTGTTGGGCCTGGGCGCCGTCGAGGCGGTGGGTGGGGCCGAGGTCGGTGTCGAGGCCGTGGGGCAGGTCGTGGTGCCAGCCGACGGCGTCGAGTGCGGCGGTGAGGGCGGGGTCGTCGGCGTCGGGGGCGGCGATCCGCAGGTTGTCGCGGAGGGTGCCGAGGAAGACGTGGTGTTCCTGGGTGACCAGGACGACCTGGCGGCGCAGCCTCTCGGGGGAGAGGTCGGCGATCGGGACGCCGCCGACGGTGATGGCGCCGGTGCGGGGCCGGTCGATGCCGGCGAGCAGGCGGCCGAGGGTGGTCTTGCCGGAGCCGGACGGGCCGACCACGGCGAGGCGTTCGCCGGGGCGCAGGTCGAGGTCGAGGCCGTGCAGCACGTCGGGCCCGTCCGGGTACGCGTAGCGGACGTCGGTGACCCGGATGCGGTCGTCGGTGGGTTCGCGGTCGGCGGTCGGGGTGGGCGTGGGGGCGGCGGCGAGGCCTTCGACGCGGGCGTACGCGGCGGTGCTGCTCTGCACGGATTCGAGCAGGACGACGATGGTGTCGAGGGGTTCTTCGACGCGTCGCAGGTACAGGACGGCGGAGATCGCGGCGCCGAGGGTGACGGTGTGGTGGGCGACCAGCAGGGCGCCGAGGGGGAGGACCAGGACGACGGGGACGGTGTACGAGAGGTTGATGACGGCGAAGAAGCGCAGCCGCAGGTTCAGGGTGCGCAGCCGGGCGAGGTTGGCGGTGTCGACGGCGTGGCGGCCGGCGTCGAGGCGCTGCTGCTGGAGGCCGAGGGCGTCGATGGTGCGGGCGCCGTTCGCGGTGGCGGAGAGGGTCTCGGCGAGGCCGGCGTTGGCGGCCCGGTCGGCGAGGTAGGCGGGACGGGCGCGGCGCAGGTACCAGCGGGCGCCGAGGACGACGCCGACGACCCCGAGCAGGCCGCAACTGCCCAGCAGGGGGCTGACGGTGAGGATCGCGACGAGGATGAACAGGGCCTGGGCGGCGGCCACGAAGAGTTCGGGCGCGACGTCCCGGAGGGTTTCGCCGACGGAGGTGGCGTCGGTGGTGCCGCGTGAGGTGAGGTCGCCGGTTCCCGCCCGTTCGGCGGTGGCGGCGGGCAGTGCGAGGACCCGGTCGAGGAGCTGTTCGCGGATGCGGGCGGCGGCCCGTTCGCCGAACCGGTGGGCCAGGTAGCGGGCCTGGCGGTTCATCAGGACCTGCGCGGTGGCGCAGCCGAGCAGCAGCAGGCCGAGGCGGTCGATGTCGGCGGTGGTGGCGCCGTGGGTGACCCGGTCGATGATCCGGCCGAGCAGCCAGGGCCCGGCCAGGCCGAGCAGGGCGGCGAGGCCGTTGAGGGCGAGGACGGTGGCGAATGCCCGGCCGTCCTCGCGGACCAGCCGGGTGGCGGCCTGCCGGACCTGGCGGGCGGTGGCGATCGGCAGGGTGCTCATTCGGCCACCTCGGCGGGGGAGTCGGAGCCTCGGGTGACCAGGGCGCGGTAGCCGGGCTGGGTGCGGAGCAGTTCGCGGTGGGTGCCGCTGGCGGCGACCTTGCCGTCCACCAGGTAGTGGACGGTGTCGGCCTGGTCGAGCAGCAGCGGGGAGGTGCTGGTGAGGGCGGTGGTGCGGCCGGCGCGGGCGGCGCGCAGTCCGGCGGCCATCGCGGCCTCGGTGTGGGCGTCCACCGCGGAGGTCGGTTCGACGGCCAGCAGGACGTCCGGTGCGGCGGTCAACGCGCGGGCGAGGCGCAGGCGTTGGCGCTGCCCGCCGGACAGGTTGCGGCCGTCGGGGGCGATCGGGGCGTCGAGCCTGCCGCCCAGGGAGCCGAGCACGTCGAGGGCGGCGGCGGCCTCCAGCGCGGCCAGCAGGGTGTCGTCGGGGGCGTCGGTGCGGCCGCGGACGGTTTCGCGGAGGGTGCCGGCGAACAGGGTCGCCTCGTTCTCGGCGAGGGTGATCCGGGCCCGGACGTCGGCCAGCGGCAGGTCGGTGAGCGGGGTGTCGCCCCAGTCGGCGGTGGTGGCCGGGGCGAGCCGGGCGAGGCGTTCAGCGACGGCGGCGGTGTCGGCCGGGCGGGCCGCGGCGAGCACCGTGAGTTCGCCGGGGGCTATTCGGACGCCTGACTCGCGGTCGATCAACTCGGCAGCGGAGGCCGGGAGTTGGGAGGAGCCGTGATCCGGGTCGGGGGCCAGGTTGAGGAAGTCGGTGACCCGGCGGGCGCAGACCAGGGCGCGGCCGATGTCCTGGCTGTTCTCGATCAGGAAGTACACCGGGGCGACCAGCACCGCGGCGTACGCGAACACCGCCGTCAGCTGGCCGGGCGTCAGATCGCCCTCGACGGCGAGCCGGGCGCCGAGCCAGGTGACGGCGGCCAGCAGCAGCGTCGGGAGGCCGCCGCCCAGTGCCTGGATCCAGCTGACGGCCGCGCCGACCCGGTAGCCCTCGGCGCGCAGCGCCTGGGAGTCGGACCGGTAGCGGGCCGCGTACACGTCCTTGCCGCCCAGGCCGTTCAGCACCCGCAGGCCGCCCGCCAGGTCCTCGAACCGGGCGGTCAGGCGGCCCTGGTGGTCGCGGAAGCGGCTCTCGGCAAGCTGCTGACGGGACATCAAGGGCCGCAGTGCCAGGGCGAGGGAGGGCAGTCCGAGCAGCACGATCAGGGCCAGCAGCGGGGAGAGGGTGAACAGGATCGCGGCGGTCGTCAGGTAGCAGATCACCGCGCCCACGCCGGGCCCGATGAAGGTGAGCGCCATGGCGATCTTGGACACGTCGGAGATGCCGATGGTGACCACCTCGCCGGCCGTCACCTGGCGGGGCAGCGCCGCGCCGAGCCGCACGCCGTGCCGCAGCACCACGGTGATGGTGCGGAAGGATGCGTCGTTGCGGACCATCGTCATGGTGCGGTGCCGGCACCAGGCCAGCACCAGGTTCAGCAGGCCGAAGCCGAGCATCGCCGCCGACCAGCCGAGCACCGCCGCCGTCCGGCCCGGGCGCAGGCCGTCGTCGACGGCGCGGGAGAGCAGATAGGGCTGGACGGTCAGGCCGAGCATCCAGGCGGTGCCGTAGCAGGTGCCCGCCAGCGAGCGGCGGCGCTGGCTGCGGACCAGCCACCACAGGAAACGGAGCGGGCTGCGGGCGTCAGGGGGGCCGGCTCGGCCGGCGGTCGGGTCGTCCACGGACCGAGGCTAGTGGCGGTGGCCGGAGCGGGTCGATCGGTTTCCGGTGCACCCGGGGGCCGGGCCCCGGTGGTGTGCCGAGGCCCGGAAGGAGTCAGCTGCTGACGCCGAAGAAGTAGTACGAGTCGGCGAGTTCGAGGCCGTCCTTGGTGGTGGCGTGCACCCGCAGGTAGTACCAGCCGCTGTGCTGCGGCGTCCAGGAGAGGTCCAGCTCGCCCTTCTTGCCGGCGGCGACGGTGGTGGGCTGGTCGCCCCAGCCGAAGCTGTACGTGTAGCTGGCGATCTGCGAGCCCTCGGTCTTCGGGGCGAAGTGGAAGGTGCCGGGGACGCCGGCGCTCGCGGTGCCCGCCGGGTACTGGGCGGAGGTCACGGTGACGGTGGTGTCCGTCTCGTCGCGCCACCAATTGCGCTGGCTGGTCCAGCCGTTGGCGCTGGTGGAGGAGACCAGCAGGGTCTCGCGCGGCTCCAGGGCGAGGGTGACGGTGGCAACGCCGCTCGCCTCGGCCGGGACGGTGATCGGCTCCCAGCTGCCGGACCGCCGGATGCTGTAGCCGACCACCGGACTGGCCGCCTGTACGCCCGCGTCGGGGGTGAGCTTGAGGGTGACCGGCTTGCCGTAGGGGGCGTGCGACAGGACGGTGATCTTCGGGGCGTCCGGCTTGATCCGGATCCGGTAGTGGTACGTCGACGACGGGTTCATCGCGCGGTCGACGCTGCGGACGTAGAGGTCCTGGATCCAGTTGGCGCTGTTCGCCGGGGGAATCAGGTCGACGGAGGCGCCGCCGCCGAGGCCGTTGGCGCGAACCGCATAGCGCGGGTCGGCGAACGGGTCACTGGCGTGCGGGATGCCGTGCTCGCCGATCTCGGCGCCGGAGACCGAGAAGGTGCCGTCCCAGGAGAACTGGTAGCCGAGGATGTCGGGGACGCCGTTCGCCCCGAACTCGAAGTGGATCGGCGCCCCGCCCTGACTGGCCTGGTCCTCCGGGTAGTTGGGGGAGACCACGGTCGGCGGCTGGTCCGGGAAGGTGTCGTCGGCGGTGATGTAGCAGGCGGCCGACCAGTCGGACGCCGCGCTGTTCGACGGGTCCACGGTGCGGGCCTGCCAGGCGTACGTCTGCCCGTCGGTGAGGACGGGCAGACGGGTCGACGCCTCGTAGCCGGGCTGGGCCCAGGTGCGCTCGACGGCGCCCACCTGCGCCGGGTCGGCGACCGGCCAGTAGCGGAACTGCTCGGTCAGGTTGGAGACTTCCGGGTCGGTGTGGCTCGGAATGCCCTCGACCACGACGCCGGTGCGGCCGGCCAGCACCAGCGGCGCGCCCGGGTCGGTGGCGCAGGGCCGGTACGCGTTGTACAGGTCGGTCGGCACGTTCGGCGTGCCCGTGGCGGCACCGGCCGTGCCCGGGACGAGCAGCGCCAGAGTGAGTCCGGCGCCGGCGGCCAGGGCGACGCGGGCGTGCGCTCTCGGTGAAGCCTTCATGCGGTGATTCCCCTCCGTAGGACCGCCCGCGTGCCGTATCGGCAGGGCGGGCGCGGGAATCGTACGGCACACGATCAGTTGTTCGGGAGGGATTTATTCCGGTGCCGGGCCCCGGTGGTGTGCCGGGGCCCGACGGGGCGTCAGTTGACGACGAAGGTGTAGTAGCTGCTGGTCAGTCGGATGCCGTCCTTGGTGGTCGCCCAGACCTCCATGTCGGTCCAGCCGCTGTCGGTGGGGGTGTAGGTGAAGTCGGCCTCGCCGTTCGGGCCGGCCGGGACGGTCTGGTCGGTGTTCCAGCCGAAGGAGTAGGTGTAACTGGCGATCAGCGAGCCGTCCACCTTCGGGGCGAGGTGGAAGGTGCCGGCCACGCCGACGCCGCCCGCGGGCTGGAACTCCGGGTAGTCGGTGGAGGTGATGGTCGGGGTGGTGTCGACCCGGGCGCTCCAGTTCGCCTTCGAGCTGATCCAGCCGTTGGCGCTGGTGGAGGTGATGTCGAGCTGCTCACCGTTCGGGTCCTTCAACAGCAGCGTGGTCTCGGCGGTGCCGTCCGGTCCGGCCGGGACGACCGTGTCCTGGTACGTCCTGGCGTTGTGGACGGTGTAGGAGACGATCGGGCTCTTCGCCAGGGTGCCCGCGTCCGGGGTGAGCTTGAGCGTGACGGGCTGGCCGAACTGCGGCGTGGTCAGCGGGGTGACGGTCGGCGAGGTCGACAGCACGAAGATCAGGTGGTTGGTGATCGGCGAGGCGTTCCCGGCCCGGTCCAGACTGCGCACCATGAGCTGGACCGGGCCGCTGTTGAATCCGGCCGGCGGCGTCAGGTACACGGTGGCCGCGGCGCCGAGGCCGGCGGTCGTGGTCGACTTCGTGAAGCCGCCGTTCCAGCCGTACTGGTACCCGGCGACATCGGTCACGCCGTTCGGATCCATGCGGAGCTCGATCGGCGCGCCGCCCGGGTACCACTGCTGGTCGGGGTAGCCGGGGGTGGTGACGGTGGGAGCGGCCGACGGCGGGGTGCTGTCGACGGCGAGGTAGCAGGAGGCTGTCCAGTCGGAGCCTGCGCCGTTCGCCGGGTCGACCGTTCGCATCTGCCAGGCGTACGCGGTGCCGTCGGCCAGCGAGGAGAGCGAGATGCTCGCCCTGTTGCCGGATATCGCGTAAGGCCGGTCCACGGTGGTGACCTGCGTCGGGTCGGCGACCGGCCAATACCGGAACTGCGCGGTCACGCGGGTGACCGACGGGTCGGTGTGATGGGTGATGCCGTCCAGGTCGATGCCGTTGGGGACGAACATCGGGGCGTTCGGGTCGGTCGAGCAGGCCCGATGGTTGTTGTGGAGATCGGTCGGAACGGTCGGAGCGCCGGTGACGGCTCCTGCGGAACCGGGTACCAGCAGCGCCAATGAGACGGCGGCGGCAGCGGTCAGGGCGAGACGGGCGCGCCTGCCCGGAGTGTGCGACATCGGGATTCCCCTCCTGCGACGACCTGCGGAAACGGGTGACCCCGCAGGTGGGGGGAATTGTATGGTGTGCAATCGATCTGACGGAAAGGAATATTCCGACTCTGTGCACCTTCAGGGGCTCTGGGAACTGCAAGGGTGAGTCTGCGGAGGGTCAATGAGGGGCAAAAGGGTTCCCAAGTTTCTGGTTCCTGTCTTCGGCCCGCCGCAACACGATCATTGGCCGTCCCCGACCATCCGCAGTCCCGGCCTCGCCGTTCTCCCCCAGCCCTTGGGGGCTGGGAGGTACCCCCCACGAGCCCCTGGTTTCGCGCTCCCTACACCAGGCTGTCCTTCCAGGTCTGGTGGAGCGTCGCGAAGCGGCCTTCGCCGGCGATGAGGGTGGCGGGGGTGCCGTCTTCGACGATGCGGCCCTGGTCCATGACGAGGACGCGGTCGGCGATCTCGACGGTGGAGAGGCGGTGGGCGATGATCACGGCGGTGCGGCCAGCCAGGACGGTTTGCATGGCGTGCTGGACGGCCTGTTCGCCGGGGACGTCGAGGGAGGAGGTGGCTTCGTCGAGGATGAGGACGGCGGGGTCGGCGAGCAGGGCGCGGGCGAAGGCGACGAGTTGGCGCTGGCCGGCGGAGATGCGGCCGCCGCGCTTGCGGACGTCGGTGTCGTAGCCGTCGGGGAGGGCGGTGATGAACTCGTGGGCGCCGATGGCCCGGGCCGCGGCTTCGATCTCGGCCCGGGTGGCGTCCGGCTTGCCGACCGCGATGTTCTCGGCGACGGTGCCGGAGAACAGGAAGGACTCCTGGGTGACCATCACGACGGCGGCCCGCAGGTCGGTGGTGGTGAGGTCGCGGAGGTCGACGCCGTCGAGGGTGACGGCGCCGGCGGTGGGGTCGTAGAAGCGGGCGAGCAGTTTGGCGAGGGTGGACTTGCCGGCGCCGGTCGCGCCGACCACGGCGGTGGTCTGTCCGGCGGGGAGGACGAGGTCGAACTCGGGGAGGATCTCCTTGCCGTTGGCGTACGCGAACCGGGTGTCGCGGAAGGCGACTTCGCGGCCCTTGCCGGTGGCGGCGGGCAGCGGGGTGGGCTCGGTGGGCTCGGGGACGGAGGGCTCGTGGGCGAGCAGGCCGGCCATCTTCTCCAGGGCGGCGGCGGCCGACTGGTAGCTGTTCAGGAACATCGCCAGCTGGTCGATCGGGTCGTAGAGCCGGCGCAGGTACAGCACGAAGGCGGTGAGGACGCCGAGCTCGAGGCTGCCGTCGCTGACCAGCAGCGCGCCGAGGACGACCACGCCGGTGATCCAGGTGTTGGCGGTGACCCGGGACAGGAAGACGTACCGGGCCATCTCCAGCAGACCGTCCGCGGTGGCGGTGGCGGACTGCTGGTTGACGGTGTCGAAGGCCTTGTTGTTGGCGGACTCGCGGCGGAAGGCCTGGACCGGGCGGATGCCGTTCATGGTCTCGGTGAAGCGGACGATCAGTCCGGCGGTGACGGTGCGGGAGCGGCGGTAGACCTGCTGGGAGCGGCGCCGGAAGGACCGGATGATCAGGTACATCGGCAGGAAGGACACCAGGGCGGCGAGGCCCAGGCGCCAGTCCATCAGGATCAGCACCACGGTGATGTAGCCGACCGACAGGCAGACCATCAGGAGTTCCTGGAGGCCCTCGGCGAGCAGTTCGCGCAGGGTGTCCACGTCGCTGGTGGCGCGGGAGATGATCCGGCCGGAGGTGTAGCGCTCGTGGAAGTCCAGGCTGAGGCGCTGCGCGTGCTTGAAGATCCGGCCGCGCAGGTCGAGCAGGATGTCCTGGTTGATCCGGGCGGCGACCCGGATGAACGCTCGTTGCAGCAGGGTGGCGACCAGCGCGCAGCCCAGGTACGCGGCGGTGACGGCGATCAGCGGGCCGGAGTCGTGGTCGCGCAGCGCGGGGATGCCGCGGTCGATGGCGTAGGCGACCAGGAGCGGCCCGGCCTGCAGGGCGGCCTGCTGGACCAGGACGGCGAGCACGGCGACGGCGATCCGGCGGCGGTGCGGGGCGAGCAGCGAACCGAGCAGGGCGCGCGGGGCGCCGGGCGGGACGGGGATGTCCTGGTCGTCGGTGGCCGCGGGAACCAGGTCGTCCTCTTCGACGGCGGGTTCGGCGACGGCGGTGGTCATCGGGCCAGCGCCCCTTCCAGGTCGGATTCGCCGGACATCAGGGCCCGGTAGGCGGGACAGGACTGCAGGAGTTCCTGGTGGGTGCCGACGGCGGTGATCCGTCCGTCGGCGAGCAGCGCGACTCGGTCGGCCAGCAGCACGGTGGACGGGCGGTGCGCGACGACCAGCGCGGTGGTGTCGGCGAGGACCTGCCGCAGGGCGCGCTCCACCAGTGCCTCGGTGTGCACGTCGAGCGCGGACAGCGGGTCGTCGAGGACCAGGAAGCGGGGTTCGCCGACCACGGCGCGGGCCAGCGCGAGGCGCTGGCGCTGGCCGCCGGACAGGCTCAGGCCCTGCTCGCCGACCTCGGTGTTCAGGCCCTCGGGGAGCCGGTCGACGAAGCCGGCCTGCGCGGTGTCGAGGGCGCGGGCGAGCCGCTGCTGGTCGGCGTTCGGGGCGCCCATCAGCACGTTCTCCCGGACGGTGGCGGAGAACAGGGTGGGCTCCTCGAAGGCGACGGCGACCTCGCGGCGGAGTTCCTCGCGGGACAGGTCGCGGATGTCGGTGCCGTCCAGCGTGATCGAGCCGGCGGTGGGCTCGTACAGGCGGGGGAGCAGTGCGGTGAGGGTGGTCTTGCCGCTGCCGGTGGCGCCGACCAGGGCGAGGGTCTCGCCGGGGCGGATGTGCAGGTCGATGCCGGACAGCAGGTCGGGGGTGCCGGCCGGGGCGTCGGGGTAGCGGAAGCGGACGCCGGTGAAGCGGATGCCGCGGTCGTCGGTGGGGCTTTCGCCGGAGGGCGGGTCGGTGGGCTCCGGCTCGTCCATCACCTCGAAGTAGCGGTTGGTGGCGCTGGCGGCCTCGGCGGCGAAGCCGAGCAGCCAGCCGATCGACTCGACCGGCCAGCGCAGGGCGAGCGCGGTGGACAGGAAGGCGACCAGGGTGCCGGCCGAGAGTTCGTCGTGGGCGACCAGGTAGACGCCGGTGGCGAGGGCGCCGCCGAGGGCGAGTTCGGGCAGGCCGACGATGACCGCCCACAGGTCGCCGAGCAGGCCGGCCTTGCGGAGTTCGGTGTCGCGCAGGTCGGCGCTGTGCCGGCGGAACTCCTCGGCCATGGTGCGGTGCCGGCCGAAGGCCTTGAGGATGCGGATGCCGAGCACCGACTCCTCGACCACGGTCGCGAGGTCGCCGTTCTGGTCCTGGGCGAGCCGGGAGGCGGCCGAGTACCCGGCCTCGAAGCGGCGGGTGAAGATCATCAGCGGGATGGCCGGGATCAGGGTGATCAGGGCGAGCCGCCAGTCCAGCGCGAACATCAGCGCGGTGCCGGTCAGGAAGACGGTGGAGTTGACCACCAGGAAGACCAGCGGGAAGGCCAGGAACAGCCGCATCACGAACAGGTCCGAGGTGGCCCGGGAGAGCAGCTGCCCGGACGGCCAGCGGTCGTGGAAGGAGATCGGCAGCCGCTGGAGCTTGGCGAACAGGTCGCCGCGGAGCTTGGTCTCCACCTTGGCCAGCGGGCGGGCCACGATGATCCGGCGGATGCCGAACAGGCCGGCCTCGGCGAGGCCGAGCAGCAGCAGGGCGACGGCCAGCGGCCACAGCCCGGCCAGGTCGTGGTGGGCGACCGGCCCGTCCACGATCTTGCGCAGCACGATCGGCACGGCCAGCACGCTGAGCGAGGCGAGCCCGGCGGCGGCCATCGAGCCGAAGATCCGCCAACGGGCCTCCCGGGCGTACGGCCACAGGCGCAGCAGGGATCGCACCGGTGATCGGGGTACCGATTCGGGCGAAATTCCGGTGTCGTCCGTTGACGGAGTGTTCGAATCCGCGGGGGTGGGCGGAGCGGGGTTCTGGTTCTCGGCCATCGCCGAGAGGGTAGGCGCTGCCACCGACATTTCTCATCCGGTTTTTTGCCCCTGTCGGCGAGATCCGGCCAGGCCGGACGGGGCGTCAGGCCGGCCGAAGGCGCTCCCCATTGCGCCGTTCGGGTCGCTCGGAACGGTGTGCGCCGCCTCCGGGCGCAGGGGGCGCGCAACCATCGGAGACCGGCGTGAGGGGGCGTGGACCGGCCAACAACACGCAGCGAGCGCCTCCTTGCAGGCCCCCGGGCACCGGGGTGTGTGATCTGGCCCGAGTGATCGCGGTGGATCACCGGAGCAGCCAGGAGACCCGCATGTCGGTCGAGACCGAGCACGCCCCCGAAGTCCAGGCCCCGGCACAGCAGAGCCTGAGCACCGCGGCGGCGCGCAACCTCGCCACCACGACCAAGTCCAAGCCGCAGATGCAGGAGATCAGCTCGCGCTGGCTGCTGCGCAAGCTGCCCTGGGTCCACGTCTCGGCCGGCACCTACCGGGTCAACCGGCGGCTCTCCTACGCGGTCGGCCGCGGCCGGGTGAGCTTCGTGCAGACCGGCCGGGAGGTGAAGGTGCTGGCGCCCAGCCTGCGCGAGGTCCCGGTGCTGCGCGGCTTCGAGGACCACGCGGTACTGAACGAGCTCGCCGGGCGCTTCGTCCAGCGCGGCTTCAGCGCCGGTGAGGTACTGGTCCAGGAGGGCACCCCGATCACCGAGGTCTTCCTGATCGCGCACGGCAAGGTCGAGCGGATCGGCACCGGCAAGTACGGCGACGACACCGTGCTCGCCGTGCACGCCGACGGCGACCACCTCGGCGACGAGGCGCTCAACGTCCCCGGCGGCCACTGGCCGTACACCGTGAAGGCCGCCACCGCGGGCACCGCCATGTCGCTGGCCTGGCCGGCCTTCCAGGAGGTCGTGGACCGCTCCCCGGGCCTCCAGGCACAGATCGCGCTCTTCCTCGCCGGACAGGCCGCCGGGCAGAACGAGCACGGCGAGGCCGAGATCGGCATGTCGGCCGGCCACGAGGGCGAGTACGCCCTGCCCACCGCCTTCGTCGACTACGAACTCGGCCCCCGCGAGTACGAGTTGAGCGTCGCCCAGACGGTGCTGCGGGTGCACAGCCGGGTCAGCGACCTGTACAGCAAGCCGATGGACCAGACCCAGGAACAGCTCCAGCTCACCATCGAGGCGCTGCGCGAGCGCCAGGAGCACGAGATCGTCAACAACCCCGACTTCGGGCTGCTCTCCAACTGCGCCTTCGACCAGCGGATCCAGACCCACAGCGGCGCACCCACCCCCGACGACCTGGACGAACTGCTCGCGATGCGCCGCGACACCGACTACCTGTTCGCCCACCCGAAGGCGATCGCCGCGTTCGGCCGGGAGGCCAACCGGCGCGGCGTCTACTTCTCCACCGCCGAGGTGCACGGCCACCGGGTGCCCGCCTGGCGCGGCGTCCCGCTGCTGCCCTGCGGCAAGATCCCGGTCCGCGGCGGCACCACCTCGATCCTCGCGATGCGCACCGGCGAGCACAACCAGGGCGTGGTCGGCCTCACCCAGGTCGGCATCCCCGACGAGGTCGAACCCGGCCTGAATGTCCGCTTCATGGGCATCGACGAGAAGGCCGTCGTCAACTACCTGGTCTCGACGTACTACTCCGCCGCGATCCTGGTCCCCGACGCGCTGGGCGTGCTGGAGAACGTCGAGGTCGACCACCCCCGGTCCTGACCGCCCCCACGCCGAAAGACGACCGACATGCCCTCACTGCTCACCCGGACGCTCGCCCCGCACGGCACCCACGAGCTGGCGGCGCTGGTCTCCGCCATCCTCACCCACCCCGAGCGTCCCGCCCCCGGCCGGCTCACCTGGCACGCCCCCGGCCCCACCGGACTCGGCACCAGCGGCCTGCTGACCCACCGCCCGACCGTCCCGAACCAGGCCACCGGGGCGACCGACGACATCGTCCGGGACGCCCCCAGGGCCCGGCCGATCACCAACGGCAAGGCGCCCGCGCTGTACTGCCCGCCCGCGGTGCGCGACGACCCCGCGCTCGGCGACCTGGTCAACGAGCGGCTGATCGAATGGGCCGAGGGGATCGGCATCTACCCCGGCCGCACCGACATGCTGCGCAAGGCCAACTTCGGCCGGCTGATGATGCTCGGCCACCCCGAGACCGACGACCCCGACCGGCTGCTCGCCGCCGCCAAGTGCGGCCTGGCCGAATGGTCGGTGGACGACCACATCGTGGACGCCGAGGTCGAGGAACCCCGGCACGAGGTGATCGGCCAGCGCCTGGCGATCTGCCACTCCGTCATCGACCAGGCCCAACTGCCGCTGCGCTACGCCCCCCAGCTGGAGGAGAACGTCCAGCGCGACCCGGTCGCCATGGCACTCCGCTCCTCCCTCGGAGACCTGGCCGCGTACGCCAGCTGGAACCAGGTCCGGCGGCTGCGGCACGAGCTGGCGATCATGTTCGTCGCGTACGGCCAGGAAGGCATGTGGCACACCACCGGGCACCGCCCGCCGGTGTGGGAGTACCTGATGCACCGCCACGAGAACTCCTTCATCCCGTGCATGGTGCTGGTCGACGCGATCGCCGGCTACGAGGTGCCACAGGCCGAGTTCGCCGACCCCGCCGTGCGCCGCACGTTCAACCTGGCCGGCACCGCCACCGTGCTGATGAACGACCTGTACTCGATGGGCAAGGAAGACCCCGGCGACTTCAGCCTGCCGATGCTGATCGCCACCGAGGAGGGCTGCTCGCTGGACGAGGCCGTCCGGCAGAGCGTGGCGATCCACGACGAACTGATGCACACCTTCGAGGCCGAGGCCTCCGCCCTCGCCCTGACCGGCTCGCCCGAGCTGCGCCGCTTCCTGGCCGGCACCTGGGCCTGGGTCGGCGGCAACCGCGAGTGGCATGCGGGCAGCGCCCGCTACCAGACCGACTGATCCCACCGTCCACCGCCAGTTGAGGAGCACGCCGTACATGACCACCACCGCCGTCCCGAGCGCCACCAACGTGCTGCGCACCGCGTTCCAGAAGTCGGTCGCCAACTACTGGAACCTGGAGAAGGACCCGGTCAACATCAAGCTCGGTGAGGTCGACGGCCTCTACCACCACCACTACGGCCTCGGCCCGGTCGACCCCTCGGTGTTCGAGGGCCCGGACGAGACCCGCGACGAGCGCATGATCAAGGAGATGCACCGGCTGGAGACCGCCCAGGCCGACGTGCTGCTCGACCACCTCGGCGACATCGCGCCCACCGACGCGCTGCTGGACGCCGGCTCCGGCCGCGGCGGCACCAGCATCATGGCCAACCAGCGGTTCGGCTGCGAGGTGGACGGCGTCTCCATCTCCGAGCAGCAGGTGGCGTTCGCCAACGGGCAGGCGCACGAGCGCGGCATCGCCGACCGGGTCCGGTTCCACTTCCGCAACATGCTGGACACCGGCTTCGAGACCGCCTCCCGCCGGGCGATCTGGACCAACGAGACCACCATGTACGTGGACCTGTTCGAGGCGTTCGGCGAGTTCTCCCGGCTGCTCGCCCCCGGCGGCCGCTACGTCTGCATCACCGGCTGCTCCAACGACGTGATGGGCCTGCGCTCGAAGGCCGTCAGCCGGATCGACGAGCACTACATCTGCAACATCCACCCGCGCAGCCAGTACTTCAAGGCGCTGGCCGCCAACAACCTGGTGCCGATCAGCGTGGTCGACCTGACCGCCGACACCATCCCGTACTGGGAGCTGCGCGCGCAGTCCTCGGTGGCCACCGGCATCGAGGACCCGTTCCTGACGGCGTACAAGGAAGGCAGCTTCCACTACCTGATGATCGTCGCCGACCGGGTCTGACGGCCGCCTCGGCGGGAGGCCCGGGCCGGTGCCCGGGCCTTCCGTCATGCCGTCAGCAGCACGGCCGAGCGGGCGGCCAGGGTGACCTCGGCGACCGGCCCGGGCGCCGGCGGGCCGGCCAGCGCGGTGTCGACCAGCGGGCGGTGCGGGCCGGGCAGGGTGAAGTGCCGGGGCTCGGGACCGGCGTTCAGCAGCAGCAGGAAGTCGGCGTCGTGCACCGCGCGGCCGTGCTGGTCGCGTTCGGCCATCGCGGTGCCGGACAGCCGCATCGCCAGCGCGTGGCCCGGGGCGAACCAGTCCGCCTCGGTCATCTCCCGCCCGTCCGGGGTGAGCCAGCTCAAGTCCCGCGGGCCGTCGGGCCCGGCCGGGCGGCCGGAGAAGAACGCCCGCTGCCGCAGCACCGGGTGGGCCCGGCGCAGCCGGATCAGCCGGGCCGTCAGCTCGGCCAGCGAGCGCCACTGCGGGTCGTCCAGCAGCGACCAGTCCAGCCAGCCGGTCTCGTTGTCCTGGCAGTAGGCGTTGTTGTTGCCGCGCTGGGTGCGGCCGAGTTCGTCGCCCGCCGTCAGCATCGGCACGCCGCTGGACAGCAGCAGGGTGGTCAGCAGGTTGCGCAGCTGGCGCACACGCAGTTCGCGGATCGCCGGGTCGTCGGTGTCGCCCTCCGCGCCGTGGTTCCAGGACCGGTTGTCGTCGGTGCCGTCCCGGTTGTCCTCGCCGTTGGCCAGGTTGTGCTTGCGGTCGTAGGAGACCAGGTCGCGCAGGGTGAAACCGTCGTGCGAGGTGATGAAGTTGACGGAGGCGTAGGGGCGCCGCCCGCCGCGCTGGTACAGGTCGGAGGAGCCGGCGATCCGGGTGGCCAGCTCGCGCACGTCCGGCCGGACGCCGCGCCAGAAGTCGCGCACGGTGTCCCGGTAGCGGTCGTTCCACTCGCCCCACAGCGGGGGGAAGCCGCCCAGCTGGTAGCCGCCCGGGCCGACGTCCCACGGCTCGGCGATCAGCTTGACCCGGCTGAGCACCGGGTCCTGCGACACCGCGGCCAGGAACGGGTGCTCCATCTCCACCGCGTCGCTGCCGCGGGCCAGCGCCGCCGCCAGGTCGAAGCGGAAGCCGTCCACGCCCATCTCCTGCACCCAGTAGCGCAGCGAGTCGGTGATCAGCCGGATCACCTGCGGGCGGCGGGTGTCCAGGGTGTTGCCGCAGCCGGTGTAGTCGGCGTAGCCGCGGCGGGAGCGGTCGAGCCGGTAGTAGCCGGCGTTGTCGATGCCGCGGAAGGACAGCGCCGGGCCCATCACGCCCGACTCGGCGGTGTGGTTGTACACCACGTCGAGGATCACCTCGATGCCCGCCGCGTGCAGCGCCCGCACCATCCGCTTGAACTCGCCGACCTGCTGGCCCCGGCTGCCGGAGGACGAGTAGCCCGCGTGCGGGGCGAAGAAGCCGAGCGTGTTGTAGCCCCAGTAGTTGACCAGGCCGCGCTCCTGGAGGTGGTTTTCGCTGACGTGGTGGTGGACCGGCAGCAGCTCCACCGCCGTCACGCCCAGCCCCGTCAGGTGGGCGATCGCCGCCGGGTGCGCCAGGCCCGCGTAGGTGCCGCGCAGCTCGGGCGGGATGTCGGGATGGCGCTTGGTGAAGCCGCGCACGTGCAGTTCGTACAGCACCGTCTCGGCCCACGGCGTCTTCGGGCGGTGGTCGTCGTACCAGTCGTCGGCGTCGTGCACCACCACCGCCCGGGGCACGTACGGCGCCGAGTCCCGGTCGTCCCGGACGGTGTCCGCGACGTCCCGCTCCGGCCAGTTGCGGACGGCCGAGCTCACCGCGTCGTGCGTCACGCAGCCGCCGTCGATGGCGCGGGCGTACGGGTCGAGCAGCAGCTTCGCCGGGTTGTGCCGGGCGCCCGTCCACGGGTCCCACCGGCCGTGCACCCGGAAGCCGTAGCGGGTGCCGGGCAGCACTCCCGGCAGGTAGCCGTGCCAGGTCTGGTAGGTCTGCTCGGTCAGCCAGTGCCGGCTCTCCCTGCCGCGGTCGTCGAACAGGCACAGCTCGACCGCCTCCGCGCCCGGTGACCAGAGCGCGAAGTTGGTGCCCCGGCCGCCCTCGCCGTCGGTGCGGAACCGGGCGCCGAGCGGCTGCCAGCTGCCCGGCCAGGGCGGCGCCGGGGCCGGCCGGGGCGCCGAGCCGTTCGGCCCGGCGGCCGGTCGTGCCTCCCGGGACGTGCTCCTGCCCAGCTCCTGCCACGCCGTCATGGCGACCCTCCCAGCCATCCGGGGGCCTGTCCCCGTTCTTCCGGTTGTTCCCTGTGCGACGGCGCTCGTCACCCCGGGTCGGAATGCGTGACGCACCGTGATCAATCCTGTGCCCAGCGCGGCCGGGTGGGGAAACCATCCGGTCGTGTCCGGGGAGTGCGATCGGTCGTTGTCCCCGGCATCGGGTGGTTCGCGCGACAACTGGAGGACGGCATGCACGCCGCGGTACGGCTCTGGGCTCGGTGGGCGGCCGCGGCCGGACTGGTCCTGCTGACCGGCTGCTCGGGCGTGTTCTCGTCGGGTGACGCCGGGCCGCCGGTCTCCCGCGCCCAGCTCACGATCGGCCCCGCCGACGGCGCGCAGGGCGTCGCGGTGGACGGCGCGGTCAGGGTGAACGTCACCCAGGGCCGCCTGCTGGACGTCGAACTGACCGACGACAAGGGCGCCCGGGTGCCCGGCACGTTCACCGGTGACGCCACCGGCTGGACGCCCGACGACCGGCTGGCCGCCGGCACCGCCTACACCCTGGACGTGACCGCCGAGGACGCCGGCGGCCTGCGCGCCGTCCAGCACGCCCGGTTCGCCACGGTGCCGCCCGACCGCACCTTCGTCGCCTTCTTCACCCCCGAGGACGGCTCCACCGTCGGCGTCGGCATGCCCGTCTCGCTGCGCTTCTCCCGCCCCGTCCCGGCCGAGAACCGGGCCGCCGTCGAACGGGCCGTCTCCGTCACCGCCGACCCGCCGGAGGAGATCGCCGGCCACTGGTTCGGCGACCAGCGGCTCGACTTCCGCCCGCACGCGTTCTGGCCGACCGGCACCAAGGTCACCCTGGGGCTGCGGCTCAAGGACGTGGAGGGCGCGCCCGGCTTCCTCGGCACCCAGAACAAGGACATCCACTTCACCGTCGGCCGCTCACTGATCGCCACCGTGGACCTCGACCGGCACACCATGACGGTCCGCCAGGACGGCCGCCTGCTGCGCACCCTGGAGGTCAGCGGCGGCAGCCCCGAGCACTCCACCTACCTCGGCACCATGGTGGTCTCCGAGCGCTACCAGGTGACCAGGATGAACTCGCAGACCGTCGGCCTCGGCGACGAGTACGACATCAAGGACGTCCCGCACGCGCTGCGGCTCACCACCTCCGGCACCTTCGTGCACGGCAACTACTGGACCGACCGCGAGGTGTTCGGGGCCGCCAATACCAGCCACGGCTGCATCGGCCTGGCCGACACCAACGACGGCAGCCCCAACACCCCGGCCGGCTGGCTCTACCAGCACATCCAGGTCGGCGACGTGATGGAGGTGCGCGGCTCGCACGGCGACAGGGTCTCGCCCGACAACGGCCTGAACGGCTGGAACCTCTCCTGGTCGCAGTGGACGGTCGGGCGGTCGGCGCCGGTTCACTGAACGGGCACTCGGCTACCTCGGAAGATTCACTCAGCTTTGACGGTTATTGTTGCCCGCGCGCCCGACACGGTCGGGAGTGCGGTGGCTGTGCATACCGGAGGGGAGCAGCGCGGTGAAGGCGGTTCAGAAGGCCGAGGGCGGAATAGTCGGGGGCGGACGGCGGGCGCGGCAGGCCGCGACAGCCGTGCTGGTGGGCGGTGTCCTGCTGCTCGGCACGGCCTGCAGCAGCGGCGGCGGCGGCTCGAGCGACGCCAAGGGCGGCGGCGGCGGTTCCTCGTCCGCCTCGGACGCGACGCCGAAGGTGTCGACCGCTCAGCTGACGGTCACTCCGGCCGACGGGGCGAACGACGTGGCGCCCAAGGACGGTCTGCAGGTGACGGTGGCCAGCGGCAAGCTGACCACGGTCGCGGTGACCGACAAGAACGGCAAGGCGGTGGCCGGCGAGATCGCCGCCGACGGCCTGAGCTGGAAGCCCACCGAGCAGCTGACGGTCGGCACCACGTACACGGTGAACGCGCAGGCGACGGACTCGGCCGGCCTGGTGGCCGCCTCCACCACCACGTTCACCACGTTGACGCCGGCCAAGAAGGTCGCCACCAACGACAACATCGCCGACAACGGCCAGTACGGCGTCGGCATGATCGTCTCGGTGAACTTCAGCAAGGCCGTCAAGAACAAGGACGCGGTGCTGGCCGGCATCACCGTGGTGGGCTCGGACGGCACGGTGGCCAAGGGCCACTGGTTCGGCACCTCCCGGCTGGACTTCCGGCCGGAGCAGTACTGGAAGCCGGGCACCAAGGTGACGGTGAAGTACCGGCTGAAGAACGTCGAGATCGCGCCCGACGTGTACGGCGACGTCGACAAGGACGAGCCCTTCACCATCGGCCGCTACCAGGTCTCGACGGTGGACGCCGCGACCCACCAGATGACGGTCTCGCGCGGCGGCGGCGACAACCAGACCATTCCGATCACGGCGGGCGACGACCAGAACCCGTCCTGGAACGGCACCATGGTGATCGCCACCAAGGAGAAGGTCACCCGGATGAACTCCGCCACGGTGTCCAACATCAAGGGCAAGGAGTACGACGTCCCGGACGTGCCGCACGCGATGCGTCTGACCACCTCCGGCACCTACGTGCACGGCAACTACTGGGGCGACGCGTTCGGCAAGTCGAACGCCAGCCACGGGTGTGTCGGCATCGCCGACGTCAAGGGCGGCAGCGACGGTTCGAACGCCGGCAAGTTCTTCAACACGTCGATGGTCGGCGACGTGGTCAAGATCGTGAACTCCAAGAACGGCAAGACCGTCTCCGGGGACAACGGTCTGAGCGGCTGGACCATCCCGTGGAGCCAGTGGTAGCCGATCGGTTCAACCGGCAGTGGGACGGCCCGGCGATCGTGCGATCGCCGGGCCGTCGACCGTTCGTGACCGTACCGGGACACTTGGCGCGCAACGTTTCCCGTTGCCGACCCGTCATATCAACCGAAAGACCTGTCAGCCGACAGGCAGGGTGTTGGGGAGAGCGGAACGTGAAGGCTATACGCGGGGGTTACGCGGTGGGGGCACTCGCAGGAGCCCTGGTGCTGATGGCCACGGCCGGCTGCAGCACGAACCCGGCCAAGGCCGACAGCCCGGCGGCGGCCGCGAGTTCGGCCAAGCCGAGCGTGTCGGCCGCGACCATCGCGATCGAGCCCGCCAGCGGCGCCACCGACGTCAAGACCAACGGCACCGTCAAGGTGTCGGCCACCGGCGGCAAGCTGACCTCCGTCAAGGTCACCGGCCCCGACGGCGTCGAGGTGCCCGGCGCGCTCACCTCCGACGGCGCCGGGTGGGCGCCGTCCGGCAACCTCAAGATATCCACCGCCTACACGGTGGACGCGCTCGCCGAGGACTCCCAGGGCGTGGTCGCCAACGCGCGTTCCACCTTCACCACCCTCACCCCGGAGAAGGACGCCGGCGTCAACGACAACGTCGCCGACAACGAGCAGTACGGCGTCGGCATGATCGTCTCGGTCCGGTTCAACCGGGCGGTGAAGAACAAGGACGCCGTGCTGGCCGGCATCACCTTCGAGGCCTCCGACGGCACCGTGGTCAAGGGCCACTGGTTCAACGACAAGCGGCTGGACTTCCGCCCCGAGAAGTACTGGAACCCCAACACCAAGGTCACCATCCACTACAAGCTCAAGGACGTGGAGACCGCCCCCGGCGTGTACGGCGGCGTCGACAAGGACGAGCCGTTCACCATCGGCCGCTCCCAGATCTCCACCGTCGACGTCAAGACCCACCGCATGGCGGTCGTCCGCGACGGCCAGCAGACCGACTCCATCGCGTTCACCGCGGGCAAGCCCGGCTACGACACCTGGAACGGCACCATGGTGGTCGAGGCCATGGAGGGCACCACCCGGATGACCTCCGCCGGCGTCACCAAGGCGGGTTCCGGGGACGAATACGATCTGGTGGTCCCGCACGCCATCCGGTTGACCGACACCGGCACCTACGTGCACGGAAACTCCTGGAGCGACGGCGTCATCGGCTACTCCAACGGCAGCCACGGCTGCATCGGCCTCACCGACACCAAGGCCGGCAGCGCGAGCAGCCCGGCGGGCAAGTTCTACGCCTCCACGCTGGTCGGAGACGTGATCACGGTGGTCAACTCCAAGGGCGCGGTGGTCGACCCGGTCAACGGACTCGGCGGCTGGAACGTCGACTGGGCGAAGTGGTGATCGTCGGGCGCCTGTTCGGTTGCTGACGGCATATGCCAAATGCGCGGTGATCGTTTGCTCATTGTCCGTACGCGGCTGCCCACGTTCCGCAATGATGGGCGCCATGGCGGGATGGGGCGAAGCGGAACAGGCATCACTTCCATTGGTCGACACCCGCGGTGACGGCCCGCCAGGGGCCGGCACCGCGGTCGTGCTCGCCGAACTGGAACGGATGACCGCGGACGAGATGGAGCACGCCTTCCTGGGCGTGCTCCGCGACACCGAGACCGCGGAAGAGGTGCGACTGCCCTCCCGGCCGGAGTCGGCCGGGGTCGCGCGGCGGCTGGTGCTCTCGGTCCTGGACTCCTGGAAACTCCACCACCTGCTGGAAGTCGGGGAGTTGCTCACCGGCGAGCTGGTCGCCAACGCCGTGCGACATGCCGGCGGGCGGATGATCGGACTCAAACTCGTCCGGCGACCAGGGTGGCTACGGATCGAAGTCCGAGACTCCTCGCGGGCGATGCCCTGCCTGATAGTCGCCCCCGAGATCGGCTACCAGAACGGCCACGGCCTCCAAGTGGTCAACGACCTCGCCGACCGCTGGGGAGCGGACCTGCTGCCACGTGGCAAGGGCGTCTGGTTCGAGATGAGGACCCGGGACCGCATGGCCCCCTAGTTTTTTCACCCTCTGCAAAAACGATGCGGGGCCCCTGTCCGCGGTTGTTCGCGGTCCGGGGCCCCTGCGCGTCATCCGGCAGCCAAGGGGGTGCGTGCCGCCGGATGGAAGTGGCCGGGCCGTAACGCCCGACACCCATAACTATCGCACGCCGTGGTGCCAAAAACAAGTCGAAACCAAGGTCTGCATCCCGTTAAACCTTAGGATCTCAGGCCACTCGTAAATCATCTCATAATCCGGACACGCACTAACAGCCCCGAAGGTCCCGCGAACAGGGACCTTCTAGCTATACCCAAACCCCCGCCGGCAGGAGAAGCCCGCGCGGCGGGGTGCAGGCGCTCGGAAGGCGGTGCGTGCTGCTCGCTAGAGTGGAGCTCTGGCTTGCCAGGGGCCTCAGTCGAGTTACTGGCCACGGCGAGGAGTAGGAGGAGTCGATGAGCGCACAGCCCACCGAGGCGTATGGCGCGCGTCCCCGGACGCAGGACGAGATCGGGGCCGCGCTGCCGCCGCACCAGCGGATGGCCTTCTACCGCGACATGGGTTCGGCCGATGAGGACGAGATCGCGGGTGTGTTGCGTCGTTGGCGGCTGCGACTGGAGGTCTACAACGACCCCGCCACGGCTCGAGTCCACACCGCGGTCCAGCAGGGGACGGTCTCAGGGCGGGCCTTGTCGGCAGTCCTGAGGGAGCTCGGGCGCGGTGAGTGACTGGGACGACCCCTACGACGGCGACGAGGAGCACGACCCGATCACCCTGTCGCCGCAGGTCGAGGCAGTGTTCGACTACGCGGTGACGCCGCCGGACGTGGTCTCTGCGATCGCCGCGCTCCTGGTTGGTCTGCGCGAGACGTTGGACGGTGGGCGGCACCCGGAGCATGCTGAGGAGATCCCGGGTCTGCCGGGTGGCTACTTGGCCCCGCTGGTGAGGGATCTCGGGCTGGTTCAGTACCACGCGACCGAGACCCCGGATGGACCAGGGTTCTACGTTGCCAGGGTCGTGCGCACGGACGATTACCCCGAGGGCTTCTGAGCTGGTTGTGTCCTGGGTGGACCTGTAGGCGCAGTACTGGCTCTTGCTCGCTCGCCTTGCGGACTGACCGGAACCAGTTCGGGCCACTGTCAGTCGAGATTGGTCGGATGGCTCGCCCGCCCCCCGCGTTCGGTCAGGATGCCCGCAGGAGACCGAAGGGGGAGCATCCGGTGGAAGGCGTAGGCACACCGATCGAGCGCATGCGGGCGCTGGATCATCTCAGTCCACGTGAAGCGGCGAAGGCATGGGGAGTCCCCAAGGAGGGGCTGACCAACGCCGCTGAGCAGAAGAGGACTACCGTCTTGCCGCACTGATCCTGCCTTCGCCGGACCCGGCCACTCAGGGGCGTCGTGCGCTGGGTCTCCCTGGCCCCAACGACGGCATCGGCGATGCTGCTCGCCTCCGGGGGCTCGGAGTTCTGCTGGCTGCGGCCGACGCTGCTGCGGTCGGCCTGCCGGTGAGGAACCCCGCGACGAAGCAGGCTGATAAGTCGCCGCTGAAGAAGGGGCCACTGCTCTACTCCATCGCTGAGGCGGCGGAGCGCCTGGGAGTAGCGGCGTCGTGGCTGCGCACCGAGTCCTCCGCCGGAAGGGTCCCGTACCGGCTGATCGGTAGCCACCGGATGTTCAGCGAGGAGGACCTCGAGCAGATTGTGAAGGACGCCTACCGACCGAGCAGCGGGAGAACTCGGTACGGCAGGCGTTGATTCCGACCGCCAGCCGCCACATGGACCGGGAGACCAGGCGGAGATGGCCCTGCTGGGTTGTCTCGCCGCTCCACCGCCAGCCCTGGAGTCCCTGGTCAGTGCTCTGCCGACCAGGGATTCGCCAGGGGCTTTTCGGGGACTTTCAGAGCTGTCCGAGGGGCTTTTCAGGGACTTTCTGCTGTGCAAGCTGGGAGGCCTGCGACGGCTCAGAAAGGATCAAACCCACAGGTCAGGGCCAATTTCTCTAGCACTCGATGACGTTGACCGCGAGGCCGCCGCGGGAGGTTTCCTTGTACTTGATCTTCATGTCGGCGCCGGTCTCCTTCATGGTCTTGATGGCCTTGTCGAGGGAGACGTGGTGGCGGCCGTCGCCGCGGAGGGCCATGCGGGCGGCGGTGACGGCCTTGACGGAGGCCATGCCGTTGCGTTCGATGCAGGGGATCTGGACGAGGCCGCCGACGGGGTCGCAGGTGAGGCCGAGGTTGTGTTCGATGCCGATCTCGGCGGCGTTCTCGACCTGTTCGGGGGTGCCGCCGAGGACCTCGGCGAGGCCGCCGGCGGCCATCGAGCAGGCGGAGCCGACCTCGCCCTGGCAGCCGACCTCGGCGCCGGAGATGGAGGCGTTCTCCTTGAAGAGCATGCCGATCGCGCCGGCGGCGAGGAGGAAGCGGACGATGCCGTCTTCGTCCGCGCCCGGGATGAAGTTCAGGTAGTAGTGCAGGACGGCGGGGATGATGCCGGCGGCGCCGTTGGTGGGGGCGGTGACGACGCGGCGGCCGGAGGCGTTCTCCTCGTTGACGGCCATCGCGTAGAGGGTGACCCATTCCATCGCGTTGCCGGGGCCGATGCCTTCCGCGCGCATGGCGCGGGCCGCGGACGCGGCGCGGCGGCGGACCTTGAGGCCGCCCGGGAGGATGCCCTCGCGGGACATGCCGGCGGCGACGCACTCCTTCATGACCTCCCAGATCTCGAGCAGCCCGGCCCGGATCTCGGCCTCGGTGCGCCAGGCCTTCTCGTTCTCCAGCATCAGGCCGGAGATGGACAGGCCGGTCTCCCGGGTGAGGCGGAGCAGTTCCTCGCCGGTGCGGAAGGGGTGGCGCAGCACGGTGTCGTCGGGCTTGACCCGGGCCTCGCCGATCGCGTCCTCGTCGACCACGAATCCGCCGCCGACGGAGTAGTAGGTCTTCTCGAGGAGGACCTCGCCGGCGGCGTCGTAGGCCCAGAGGGCCATGCCGTTGGCGTGGTAGGGCAGGGCCTTGCGGCGGTGCAGGATCAGCTCGGTGTCGGGGTCGAAGGCGATCTCGTGGCGGCCCAGCAGGTTGAGCCGCTTGGCGGCCCGGATCCGTTCGACGTCCACGTCGGCCTGGTCGACGTCGACGGTGCGGGGGGAGTTGTTCTCGAGGCCGAGCAGGACGGCCTTGGGGGTGCCGTGGCCGTGGCCGGTGGCGCCGAGCGAGCCGTACAGCTCGGCGCGGAGCGAGGCGACCTGGTCGAGGAGTCCTTCGGTGGCGAGCCGACGGGCGAACATCCGGGCGGCCCGCATCGGGCCGACGGTGTGCGAGGAGGACGGTCCGATGCCGATGGAGAAGAGGTCGAAGACGCTGATGGCCACGGGGTGACGTCCTTGTCTGGTCTCGTGGAGTGGTTCGTCCGGTGGGACGGGGGCTGCGCATGGAACGGGGCACCGCGCGCACGTTCCAGTGTGCGCGGTGCCCCGGGGGTTCCGGGCGACCGCCAGGTGTCGGCGGTCACAGGGAGGGGTTACAGCTCGGGGTACAGCGGGTGCTTGGCGGCGAGCGCGGCGACCCGGGCCTTCAGCGACTCGGCCTTGGCGGCGTCGAAGCCCGGCTTGAGGGTCTCGCCGATGATGTCGGCGACCTCGCGGAAGTCCTCGGTGTCGAAGCCGCGGGTGGCGAGCGCCGGGGTGCCGATGCGCAGACCCGAGGTGACCATCGGCGGGCGAGGGTCGTTCGGGACGGCGTTGCGGTTGACGGTGATGCCGACCTCGTGCAGGCGGTCCTCGGCGTCCTGGCCGTTGAGCTCGCTGTTGCGCAGGTCGACGAGCACCAGGTGCACGTCGGTGCCGCCGGACAGGACGGAGACGCCGGAGGCGGTCACGTCGTCCTGGAGCAGGCGCTCGGCGAGGATCTTCGCGCCTTCCAGGGTGCGGCGCTGGCGGTCCTTGAACTCGTCGGTGGCCGCGACCTTGAAGGCCACCGCCTTGCCGGCGATCACGTGCTCCAGCGGGCCGCCCTGCTGGCCGGGGAAGACCGCCGAGTTGATCTTCTTGGCGAACTCGGCCTTGGACAGGATGACACCGCCGCGCGGGCCGCCCAGGGTCTTGTGGGTGGTGGTGGTGACCACGTCCGCGTACGGCACCGGGGAGGGGTGCAGTCCGGCGGCGACCAGGCCGGCGAAGTGCGCCATGTCGACCATCAGCAGGGCGCCGACCTCGTCCGCGATGCGGCGGAACTCGGCGAAGTCCAGCTGGCGGGGGTAGGCGGACCAGCCGGCGATGATCAGCTTGGGCTGGTGCTCCTTGGCGAGGCGCTCGACCTCGGCCATGTCGACCCGGCCGGTCTTCTCGTCGACGTGGTACGCGGCCACGTTGTAGAGCTTGCCGGAGAAGTTGATCTTCATGCCGTGGGTCAGGTGACCGCCGTGGGCCAGGTTCAGGCCCAGGATGGTGTCGCCCGGCTGGATCAGCGCGAACATCGCCGCGGCGTTCGCCTGCGCGCCGGAGTGCGGCTGCACGTTGGCGTGCTCGGCGCCGAACAGCTCCTTGACCCGGTCGATGGCGAGCTGCTCGACCACGTCGACGTGCTCGCAGCCGCCGTAGTAGCGGCGGCCGGGGTAGCCCTCGGCGTACTTGTTGGTGAGCACCGAGCCCTGGGCCTCCATGACCGCCACCGGGGCGAAGTTCTCGGAGGCGATCATTTCCAGGGTGGTCTGCTGGCGGTGCAGCTCGGCGTCGACCGCGGCGGCGATCTCCGGGTCGAGCGCGTGGAGGGACTGGTTGAGAACCGTCATGAGGGGGATCTCCCGGTCAGGCGCCGATGAGGGCGTCGTAGCCGTCGGCGTCGAGCAGCTCGTCGGTGGCCTCGACCCGGACCTTGAACAGCCAACCGCCCTCGAAGGGCTCCGAGTTGACCAGGGCCGGGTCGTCGATGACCTCCTGGTTGACCTCGGTGACCTCGCCGGTGGCGGGGGAGAAGAGGTCGCTGACCGACTTGGTGGACTCGAGCTCGCCACAGGTCTCACCGGCGGTGACGGTGTCACCGACATTGGGGAGCTGGACGTAGACGATGTCGCCGAGGGCGTCGGCCGCGTGCGCGGTGATGCCGATCGTCGACACCCCGTCCACGGCGGCGGTCAGCCACTCGTGCTCCTTGGTGTACTGCAGGTGCGTGGGGTTGCTCATGACGTCATTCTCCAGGATCGCAAGAGGGGCGGGCGCGGCCGTCCGCTGGGCGGACGAACCGGAAACGACTGCTGGGACAGCAGGTGAAGGGCTGAGCGAAGGTCAGCGGGCGCGCTTGTAGAACGGCAGCGCGACGACCTGGACCGGCTCGGCCTTGCCGCGCACGTCCACCGCGACGGTGCTGCCCGGCTCGGCGTGCGCGGCGTCCACGTACGCGATGGCGATCGGCTTGCCCAGGGTCGGGGACGGCGAACCGGAGGTGATCCGGCCGATCACGGCGCCCTCGGCGTCCACCACGGAGTACTCGGCGCGCGGGACGCGGCGGCCCTCGGAGACCAGGCCGACCAGCTTGCGGGGCGCCTTGGCCTCGGCCGCGGCGGCGGCCTCCTCCAGCGCCTTGCGGCCGACGAACTCACCGTTGTTGGTGGTCTTGTCGAAGCGCACCACCCGGCCGAGGCCGGCGTCGAACGGGGTCAGCTCGGTGGACAGCTCGTGCCCGTACAGCGGCATGCCGGCCTCCAGGCGCAGCGTGTCGCGGCAGGACAGGCCGCACGGGACCAGGCCCTCGGCGGTGCCGGCCTCGGTCAGCGCCGTCCACAGGTGCTCGGCGTCGGCGGGGGCGCAGAAGACCTCGAAGCCGTCCTCGCCGGTGTAGCCGGTGCGGGCCAGCCAGACCTGACGGTCCGCCACGGTGGCGGGCAGCAGCGCGTAGTACTTGAGGCCGGGCAGGTCGGCGTCGGTGAGCTTGGCCAGGATGCCGTTGGCCTCCGGGCCCTGGACGGCGAGCAGCGCGTAGGCGTCGCGGTCGTCGCGGACGGTGGCGTCGAAGCCGGCCGCGCGCTCGGTCAGGGCGTCCAGCACCACCTGGGCGTTGGAGGCGTTGGCGACGACCAGGTACTCGTTCTCCGCGGTGCGGTAGACGATCAGGTCGTCCAGGATGCCGCCGTCCTCGCGGCAGATCATGGTGTAGCGGGCGCGCAGCACGCCGAGCGCGGAGATGAAGCCGACCAGCGCGTGGTCGAGCAGCTCGCCGGCCTGCGGGCCGGAGACGGTGATCTCGCCCATGTGCGACAGGTCGAACAGGCCGGCCTTGGTGCGGACCGCGAGGTGCTCCTCGCGCTCGCTGCCGTAGCGCAGCGGCATGTCCCAGCCCGCGAAGTCGGTCATGGTGGCGCCGAGCGAGCGGTGCAGCGCGTCGAGTGCGGTGAGGCGGAGGGACACGGCAGGACTCCCGGGATCTGGAAACGGGCAGGCTGGGGCGAACCTCCCCGTCTGTCGTCGAACCTGAGAGCTTCACCGCCATCCGAAAGGATGGCGGTTTGCACCGTGGGTGGGCGCACGGCGCGGCCGTGTCCACTTTCCAGATCTGCCTCGCCCGGGCGGTTAGGGGGCCTGAGAGATTCCGGGGAGGACTTGCTCCTTCGGCGCCGGTCGCGACCTGGTGACGGTCGTTCCGGCTCTCCCGCGCGGGTTCGAGCGGCCGGTATGAAGTTTGGGCGGGCCCATCATGGCATGCCGGGACCCGCTGGTGGGAGTGGGGTTCGGCGGCGGCCGCCGCGGGGGACCCGTGCGCGCCGCTAACCTGATCGCAACCGTGAGTGTGGAGGGGCGAGATGAGCATCCCGCTGGGGCAGGTTCCGGAAGGCGGGAGCTGGCCGGCCAACGAGCTGGAGCAGGTGCTGATGGCGGCCCTGGGCGATCCGGGGGCGACACCCCGGGTGATCGAGGTGCTGGCCCGCAGCCAGGTGTGGATCCCGCTGCCGTCGGGCGCCGATCCGCAGTCCGGCGAACTCGACCTGCCGACCCTCGAACTGGCGGGCGCGCCCTACGTGCCGGTGTACAGCTCGCAGGAGCTGTACCTGCAGCACGTGCCGGGCATCCCGTTCGCGATCGCTCCGATGTGGGAGTTCGCCCGGGGGCTGCCGCTGGGCATCGGCATCGCGGTCAACCCCGAGGCGCCGGTGGGCATCCCGGTGCCGCCGGAGGGCGTGGGTGAGCTGCGGCGCGGGCCGCGCGGCGACCAGTGGGAGGCGCAGGGCGTCACCGAGGGCGCCAGGGTGGCGCTCAAGGAACCCGAGCCGCACCAGGAGCCGCTCGCCTTCCTGGCCGCCGCGACCGGCGAACTCGCCGCGCTGCCGGGCGTGTTGACGGCCCGCCGGGCGCTGGCCCGGGTGGAGGGCGAGTCGACCCTGCTGTACGTCGGCGTCCAGCTGGACCCGGCGGCCCCCGCCGACCCCGGCGACGTCAATCTGGCGCTCGGCCGGGCACTCGGAACCGCGGCGCCGAGCTGGGGCGTCCACCTGGTGCTGCTCGACCTGGTCGCCGACCCGGTGGTGGACTGGATGCTGGGGCGGGTACAGCCCTTCTACGTCAGACCGTGAATCCACCGGATGTCCGGGACGGCGGCATGACGGTTGTCGGGCGCGCCCCATAGGGTTGCCCCGGCACACCGCCGCGCGGTGGACGGGTGGACGAGGGAAGTCGAGAAAGAGGCGACGACGTGACGGGAGCAGCCGACGACCCGGGCGCGATCGAGCGTGCCCTCGCAGCGGTCGCACCGGAGCGCTGGGACGCGTACGAGGGGCTGCTGCGCGCCCTCGCGGGCGGTCAGGTCTGGATGCTGCTGTGGCACGGCAGCCAGGGCAGCCCGGACGCCCAGTACGGGAACATGGACGTCGGCGGGCACGGCTACGCGCCCTGCGTGACCTCCCCGGGGCAGCTGACGGCCAGTGGCTGGGCGCGCGGCCACGAGGTGGTGTCGGGGCCGGAGATCGCCGGCTCGCTGTACCGCTCCCGCTGGGGCCTGTGGCTGGACCCGCACCGCCCGGGCGGCGGCATCGGCGTACCGTGGGCCGACCTGCGGCGGATCGCCGTCGGCCTGGACCGGCTGCCGGCCGGGCCGCTGCGGATCTCCGAACCGGCCGGGCAGGCACCGCAGTTCTTCGCCGTGCTGGAGCAACAGGCCGCCGAGGTGCGCCCGTTGCGCTCGCTGCGCCGGGCCTGGGTGCAACCGGTGCTGGGCGAGCCGTACTTGGCGATCGGTCTGGACCTGTACGACACCTCGCCGCCGGCCGTGGAGGCCGCCCGGGCGCTGGTGCAGCGGGCCGCCGCGCACGCCCCCGAGGGGCCGGCCGTGTCGACCGTGATGATGGCCGACGAGTTCGACCCGGTGGCGATGTGGCTGTGGGCCAACGCCCGCCCGTTCTTCGACCGGCAGGGCCCGCCGCAGTCCTACACCACCGGTTTCGGTTACGCAGCGCAACCGCCGGCCGGGCCCGCGCCGGGCTGGCCGCAGCCCCAGTGGCCGGGATATCCGGGCCGCTGACCGTACCGCGACAGAACGCCGGAAGACCCCCGTACGAACCTTCTTTCGAAGGTCGGCGGGGGTTTTTCGCCGTCCGGCCCTCTACGCGCGCCACCACGGCGTCACCTGGCGTTTCCCCGCCACTGGCGGGGTGTCGTCAGTGTGCCCCTTGACGTGTGAGTGACGGCTGTGTGAAGAGCGATATGCCAGCGCAACGAAAGTGCATGCGAGCAGATCACAGTTAGGCATCCTTCGCCATGGGGGTCTTCCGTACGGCACATCCCATGACAGAGAGTGCTGCCCAATGCGGAGCGCGAGACGATCCTCACGAAGGTGAACGTGCCGCCGCCACAGCATGAACCGCACGATGCGCATCTCCGTGCGGCAGCACCATGCGCGCCGGGGCACTCCGCCCGGCGTCGAACGGCACCACCCCGCAACGCCCTGCTTGCCAAACGCACTTCTGCACCGCCGCAACGGCACCCGGCACCACCGCAACCGCTCTGCCTTCCGCACCAAACGCGACTCCGTGGGCCGGCCACCGTCGGCGAGGGGAACGAACTGACTCATGACCACACCCACCGAGACCTCGGGTCCGCCGGCCGGCGCGCAGCCTGACGGCGCGTCAAACTCCGAGCCGGCCAAGAAGATCGAGGGTCGCTCGCCGGGCCGCATCGCCTGGGACCGCCTCAAGCGCGACAAGATCGCGCTGGCCGGCGGTGTCGTGGTGATCCTGCTGGTGCTCGCGGCGATCTTCGCGCCGGTGCTCACCTCGCTGTTCGGACACCCGCCGAACGAGCCGCACGCCGACCAGATCAACCCCGATCTCGGCCTGCCCAAGGGCGCGTTCGGCGGCATGAGCAGCGACTTCCTGCTGGGCGTCGACCCGGTGTTCGGCCGCGACGTGTTCTCCCGCGTCCTCTACGGCGCGCGGATCTCCATGCTGGTGGCGCTCGGCGCGGCCGTGCTGTCGGTCGGCATCGGCGTGGTCATGGGCGTCACGGCCGGCTACTTCGGCGGCTGGGTGGACGCGTTCATCAGCCGGATCATGGACATCCTGCTGGCCTTCCCGCAGCTGCTGTTCAGCATCGCGCTGGTGTCGGTGATGCCGACCTCGGCGTTCGGCATCCCGGACGAGTGGCTGCGCCCGCTCATCCTGGTCTTCGTCATCGGCTTCTTCGGCTGGCCCTACATCGGACGCATCGTCAGAGGCCAGGCCATGTCGCTGCGCGAGCGGGAGTTCGTGGACGCCGCCCGCAGCCTCGGTGCCGGCCGCACCCACATTCTGTTCCGCGAACTTCTGCCCAACCTGGTGGCGCCGATCCTGGTCTACGCGACCCTGATCATCCCCACCAACATCCTGAACGAGGCGGCGCTCAGCTTCCTCGGGGCCGGCGTCCGCCCGCCCACCGCCTCCTGGGGACAGATGCTCTCCGAGGCGGTCCGGATCTACGAGGCGGATCCCACCTACATGGTGGTCCCCGGCATCGCCATCTTCATCACCGTGCTCGCCTTCAACCTGTTCGGCGACGGCCTGCGCGACGCGCTCGACCCCAAGGGCAACTGAGCCCGCAACCCTGGAGGTTCCCAAACCCATGAAGCGAAACAGGACGCTCGCGGTCGCAGCCCTCGCGGCCACCCTCGCGCTCACCGCCACCGCCTGCGGCGGCAGCAAGGGCGGCGGCAGCGGCGACAACAAGGGCAACGCTGCGGCGGGCTTCAACGCGGCCGTCGACAAGGTGGTGAACGCCTCGGACAAGAAGGGCGGCACCCTCAACATGTGGACCACCACCGACGTGGACTCGCTCGACCCCGGTCGCGCGTACTACGCCTCGGTGTGGAACTTCGAGCGCTTCTACACCCGCACCCTGCTGGCCTTCGACGGCAAGCCGGGCAAGGAAGGCCTGAAGCTGGTCCCCGACCTGGCCGCCGCCCAGCCGGAGATCTCCGCGGACGGCAAGACCTACACCTTCAAGATGAAGCCCGGCCTGAAGTTCGAGGACGGCTCGGTCATCACCTCGAAGGACATCAAGTACGGCGTCGAGCGCATCTTCGCGCAGGACGTCATCTCCGGTGGCCCGACCTACCTGATCAACGAGCTCGACCAGGGCCAGAACTACAAGGGCCCCTACACCGACTCGGACCCGAACAAGCTGGGCCTGAAGTCGGTCACCACCCCGGACGACAACACCATCGTCTTCTCGCTGGCCAAGCCCAACTCGGACTTCCCGTACCTGCTGGCCATGGGCTCCGCAGCCCCGGTCCCGCAGAAGCTGGACACCGGCTCGCAGTACGGCCAGAAGCCGGTCTCCTCCGGCCCCTACAAGTTCAAGTCGGCCGAGGCCGGCAAGAGCTACGAGCTGGTCCGCAACGAGAACTGGGACCCGGCCTCCGACCCGTTCCGCAAGGCGCTGCCGGACGTCGTCAAGCTGACCGTCACCACCAACGCCGACGACATGGACACCCAGCTGCTGGCGAACACCGCCGACCTCGACTGGGCCCAGACCGGCCTGTCGCAGGCCGCGCAGGTCAAGGTCCTGCAGGACCAGGCGCTCAAGGCCAACACGGACGACCCGTACAACGGCTTCATCCGCTACATCAGCCTCGTCCCGGCGGTCGCCCCGTTCGACAACCA
Source organism: Kitasatospora sp. NPDC048407 (assembly GCF_043200475.1). Lineage (NCBI taxonomy): Bacteria > Bacillati > Actinomycetota > Actinomycetes > Kitasatosporales > Streptomycetaceae > Kitasatospora > Kitasatospora sp. NPDC048407. Next base: position 194,323 of record NZ_JBICXW010000009.1, read on the forward strand.
GCACTGCCGCAACGCGGTGCTGTACGCGGCCGACACCACCGCCCTGCAGACCGCCCGCGGCGGCTCGGTGGCCGGCTCGATCTACGGCTCGATGCTGCCCCCGAACATCCTCGGCTCGGACGACTACGACCCGTTCAAGCTGACCCAGGGCAAGCCGAATGTCGAGAAGGCCAAGGAAGAGCTGAAGGCCTGCGGCAAGCCGGAAGGCTTCAAGACCAACATCGCGGTCCGTGGCAACAAGCCGAAGGAGGTCAACTCCGCGGTGGCGCTGCAGACCGCCCTCAAGGCCGTCAACATCGACGTCACGGTCCAGCAGTACGACGGCAAGCTGATCGCCTCCGAGATCGGCGCGCCCGACGTCGTCAAGACCAAGGGCTACGGCCTGATCGTGATGGGCTGGGGCGCCGACTTCCCGACCGGCTCCGGCTACCTGCAGCCGCTGATGGACGGTCGCTTCATCCCGAGCAACGGCAACAGCAACTACTCCGAGATCAACGACCCGGAGATCAACAGCTGGTTCGACCAGGCCGCCGCGATGACCGACCCGGCCAAGGCCGCCGAGCTGTACAAGAAGATCAACCACAAGGTTGTCGACGGCGCCTACTACCTGCCGATCGTCGCCGACAAGGCCCTGAACTGGCGCAACCCGCGCCTGACCAACGTCTACATCACCGACGCGTTCGGCGAGGTGGACTTCCAGGCCCTCGGCGTCTCCGACGGCAAGTGACCTGACCTTCCCCCTTTAGTTCGCACCGCTAGTCCGAAGGGCAGGTGAAGGCCCTGCCCGGGCCGGCCGGGGGCACCCCCACAGGGGAACCCCGGCCGGCCCGTGGCAGGGCCGACCGCAGTGCTCGTGTATCTCTTCAGGCGACTGATCAACGTCGTCCTCATGCTGCTGGTGGTCGCTGCGGTGACCTTCGGCATCTTCTTCATGGTGCCCAAGCTCACCGGAACCGACCCCGCGCTGCTCTACGTGGGCAAGATCGCGGACAAGGTGGCCGTCGAGGGTATCCGCCACAAGATGGGCCTCGACAAGTCGATCGTCGAACAGTTCTGGCTCTTCCTGAAGGGCATCGTCGTCGGCCGCGACTACAACGCGGGTACCGACGTGACCCACTGCTACGCCCCCTGCCTGGGCTACTCGTTCAAGACCGAGCGCGAAGTCTGGCCGGTACTGCTCGACCGGGTCGGCGTGGACTTCTCGCTCGCCGCCGGCGCCTCGGTCCTGTGGCTGGTGTTCGGCACGGCCACCGGCGTCGTCTCAGCGCTGCGCCGCGGCACCGCGCTGGACCGCATCTCGATGTCGGTCGCGCTGGCCGGCGTCTCGCTGCCGATGTACTTCACCGGCCTGGTCTCGCTCGCGATCTTCGTCGGCCAACTCGGCTGGTTCCCACGCACGTACACCGACTTCACGGCCGATCCGGTGGCCTGGTTCCAGGGGCTGGTACTGCCCTGGGTCACCCTGGCCTTCCTGTTCGCGGCGACCTACGCGCGACTCAGTCGGGCCACCCTGCTGGACGTGCTCGGCGAGGACTACATCCGCACCGCGCGCGCCAAGGGCCTCAAGGAACCCGTGGTCATCGGCAAGCACGCCATGCGCTCCACGCTGACGCCGATCCTGACCATCTTCGGTATGGACCTCGGCGGCCTGCTCGGTGGCGCCGTGCTCACCGAGAACACCTTCAACCTGCGCGGGCTCGGCTACGAGGCGGTCCAGTCGATCTCCTCCAGCGACCTGCCGGTGATCATGGGCGTGACGCTCTTCGCCGCGTTCTTCATCGTGATGGCCAATCTCCTGGTTGACCTGCTGTACGCCGTCGTCGATCCCCGGGTGAAGCTGGCATGAGCAACATGGACAAGCCCCTCCAGGCAGACAAGCCCTTCCTTTCGGTTCGCGACCTGAAGGTGCACTTCCCGACCGACGACGGACTGGTCAAGTCCGTCAACGGCCTGAGCTTCGACCTGGAGCGCGGGAAGACCCTCGGCATCGTCGGCGAGTCCGGCTCCGGAAAGTCCGTCACCTCGCTGTCGATCATGGGCCTGCACCGCACCGGCACCAAGCGCGGCGCCCCGCAGATCTCCGGCGAGATCTGGCTGGACGGCCAGGAGTTGGTCTCCGCCGACCCGGACGAGGTGCGCAAGCTCCGCGGCCACAAGATGGCGATGATCTTCCAGGACCCGCTGACCGCGATGCACCCGTACTACTCGGTCGGCGCCCAGATCATCGAGGGCTACCGGGCCCACCACCCCGGCACCTCCAAGAAGGTGGCCCGCACCCGGGCGATCGAGATGCTCGACCGGGTCGGCATCCCGCAGCCCGACAAGCGGGTCGACAACTACCCGCACGAGTTCTCCGGCGGTATGCGCCAGCGCGCCATGATCGCCATGGCCCTGGTCAACGACCCCTCGCTGCTGATCGCCGACGAGCCGACCACCGCCCTGGACGTCACCGTCCAGGCGCAGATCCTCGACCTGATCCGGGACCTGCAGAAGGAGTTCGGCTCCGCCGTCATCATCATCACGCACGACCTGGGCGTGGTTGCCGAGATCGCCGACGACATCCTGGTCATGTACGGCGGCAAGCCCGTCGAGCGCGGCCCCGCCGACACCATCTTCGAAGCCCCCGAGCACCCCTACACCTGGGGCCTGCTCGGCTCGATGCCCCGCCTCGACCGGGAGCTCCAGGACCGGCTGATCCCGGTCAAGGGCACCCCGCCGAGCCTGATCAACGTGCCGTCCGGCTGCGCGTTCCACCCGCGCTGCCCGTACGCCGAGCTCACCGGCGGCCGCTCCACCAGCGAGGTGCCCGTGCTGGCCGAGGCCGCCCCCCGGCACTTCGCCGCCTGCCACCTGCCGGTCGCCGAACGCCACCGGATCTTCACCGAAGAGATCGCGCCCCGGCTGTGAGCACGTACCACCCACTTGGAGACAACCGATGACGGACAGCCAGACGGCGGCCCCGCAGGCCGCGAAGGTGCCCGCCCAGGCACCCGGCCAGGACCGTGAACCCCTGCTGCGGGTCACCGGACTGACCCGGCACTTCCCGGTCACCAAGGGCCTGCTGAAGCGTCAGGTCGGCGCGGTGCGCGCGGTCGACGGCATCGACTTCGAGGTCATGCCCGGCGAGACGCTCGGCGTGGTCGGCGAGTCCGGCTGCGGCAAGTCCACCATGGGACGCCTGGTCACCCGACTCGACGAACCCACCGGCGGGAAGATCGAGTTCGAGGGCGCCGACATCACCCACCTGGGAGTCTCGGCGATGCGGCCTTACCGCCGCGACATCCAGATGATCTTCCAGGACCCGTACTCCTCGCTGAACCCCCGGCACACCATCGGCACCATCGTCGGTGCGCCGTTCCGGCTCCAGAACGTCCAGACCGAGCACGGCGTCAAGAAGGCCGTCCAGGACCTGCTGGAACTGTGCGGCCTCAGCCCCGAGCACTACAACCGCTACCCGCACGAATTCTCCGGCGGCCAGCGCCAGCGCATCGGCATCGCCCGCGCGCTCGCCCTCCGCCCGAAGATGATCGTCGCGGACGAGCCGGTCTCGGCGCTGGACGTCTCCATCCAGGCCCAGGTGGTCAACCTGCTGGACGACCTCCAGAAGGAACTCGGCCTGACCTACCTGATCATCGCGCACGACCTCTCGGTGGTCCGGCACGTCTCCGACCGGGTCGCCGTGATGTACCTCGGCAAGGTGGTGGAGATCGCCGACCGCGACTCCCTGTACGCCAAGCCGATGCACCCCTACACCAACGCCCTGATGTCCGCGGTGCCGGTTCCGGACCCGAAGCGCAAGGAGCGGCGCGAGCGGATCCTGCTCACCGGCGACGTCCCGTCGCCGCTCAACCCGCCGTCGGGGTGCCGGTTCCGCACCCGGTGCTGGAAGGCGCAGGACATCTGCGCGAGCCAGGAGCCCCCGCTCAGTGCTGCGCGGGCCGGGCACCAGGTGGCTTGCCACTTCCCGGAGAACGCCGAGTAGTTCGCTGTCCGAGGTCCGCCCGTGGAGGGGAGTTCTCTCCGCGGGCGGACCTTGCCGTTTACGGGGGGCGTTCGCGCAGTTCCGGGGGAACCCCCGGCGCCCCTGGCGGGGCGCGGGAATTGACGGTGCCGGCTGGGAGGATGGCGGGCATGCTTGAGATTGCGGTGCGGGACCGGACGGATGCGGTCCGGGTGCGGGTGTCGGAGGGCGAACTCCTCGACATGGTGCGGGACATGGGGGAATGGCCGGACTCCGTCCTGGTGCTGCAACGGGTGCCCGACCTGCCGCACACGTATGCGCAGGCGTGTCCGGAGTACGGGGCGTGGACGGTGGAGTACCGGGCGGGGAGCCCTGCGCGGCACTACGGGACCCAGGTGGGCGACGTGGAGCAGGTCGCCGCGCTGCTGCTCGGGTGGGCCCGGGAGGACGAAGGCTGGGGGGTCGGGGTCGCATGGGAGCGGATCGAGTTCGAAGTCCCGGAGCCCGCGCCGCTGGAGCTGTCCGCGCAGGACGAGGCGACCGTGGTCGACGAGGTCCGGCGGCTGCTGGTGGCGGGCTATGCGACCCGCGCGCAGGCGACCGAGGTCGCGGAGGAGTGCCTGGTCGACAAGGACTCCCGTCCGGTGACGAAGGAGCAGGCGAAGCAGCTGGTCGACCGGATGTGGCTGGAGCGGGTCGCCGAGCAGCGGTCGTGGGTGGGGGAGACCGACCCGGAGCGGGTGGCCAAGGCGTTCGCCGCGCTGGAAGCGACCGGCATCACGGCGCGGGAGAACTTCACCTGCTGCCGCAATTGCGGCAACGGGGAGATCTGGGCGGAGAACCCGGAGGCGCGCGGCTTCGTGTACTTCCACTCCCAGTGCACCGAGGGCGTGGCGTCCGGTGGGGACCTGTGGCTGCTGTACGGCGGTTTCGACGACTCGGCGGACACCACGGCGGCGGTCGGCCGGGAGGTCGTCGCGGCGCTGGAGGAGTGCGGCCTGGGGGTGAGTTGGGACGGCAGCCCGGACGACGCGATCCGGGTCACCGGCCTGGACTGGCGGCGCCGGCTGGTCGGGTAGTCCGAGTCGGCACGGCTTTCGTTCGTCCGGCGCAGTGCGGGGCGTGAGCTGTTGCCCGGGTGGTGGGGGTGCCTTGAGCTGGACCGGAATGTTCCGGCTCCCGTGCGAGGGGTAGGTCCACCATGCTGTCGGCCCGCAGTCTGTTCCAGGAGATCCACGACGACGACCGGGCGTTCCGGCTGTTCTGCTCGATCGCGGCCAAGGGGGAGGACCAGGGCGGCTGGGAGAACGGCCGGATCGCCCGGCTGGTGCCCGACCAGGAGTTGGCACCGAAGGTGGCCCGGCACGGAGCGGACGAGGACAAGCACGGGCGGATCTTCAAGGCGCTGATGCACAAGCGGGGACTGGATCCGGCCGAAGTCCCGGACGAGACCGACTACACGATGATCCTGGAACGGCAGGGCATCGGCCTGGCGCACGCCCGGCTGCGCCGGGACGAGCCGTTGTCCGAGCAGGACGTGATCACGTACCTGGCGCACAGCCGGGTGACCGAGCAGCGGGCGTCCGAGCAGATGCGGATGCTGAAGCGGATCTTCGGCGAGCACCCCGAGGTGGGCCGGGCGGTGCGGATGATCTCCAACGACGAGGACAACCACCTGGCCTTCTGCCACGAGGAGTTGCTGCGGCTCGCGTACCGCGGGCACGGCCGGTCGATCCTGGACACCCTGCAGGACACCGCGCGGGCGGAGATCCGCACCTACCGGGACGTCAGCCTTGCGGTGATGGCGCACATGGGGGAGCTGCTGCGCTGGCCGCGGGCGAAGTCGGCGGCGCTGGCGGCGGGCATCCACACGGTGTACGGGTACGAACGGGCGGGCGGGTGGCGGCGGATGACCACGCTGCGGATGCCGGCCAAGCTGAACGCGCTGGGCGGGCCGGCGCCGCACGAGTCGTTCGCCTGACCGCCCGGCGAACGGCGCCGGTCGGTCGGCATGGACACTGACCAGGTGAGCTCCGAGATCTTCCCGCACGACGTCCAGCAGGTCCTCGACCTGGTGGGCATCTTCGTCTTCGCACTGTCCGGCGGCCTGATGGCGGTCCGCAAGAACATGGACATCTTCGGCATCTGTGTCCTGGCCGAGGCCACCGCGCTCGGCGGCGGTGTGCTGCGGGACTTGATGATCGGGGCGCTGCCGGTGGCCGCGTTCACCAACGCCGGTTATTTCGCGACCCCGCTGGTGGCGGGGCTGGTGGTGTTCTTCCTGCACCCGGAGGTGGAGCGGATCACCCGGTCGGTGATGGTGCTGGACGCGGCGGGCCTCGGACTGTTCGCCGTCACCGGCACCATCAAGGCGCACGACTACGGGCTGGGCGCGGTCCCCTCGGTGGCCTGCGGGATGCTGACCGCGGCGGGCGGCGGCGTGGTGCGCGACGTGCTGGCGATGGAGCCGCCCTCGCTGCTGCGCTGGGACCGGGAGATCTACGCGGTGCCGGCGCTGGTCGGCGCGGCGATCACGGCGATCCTGATCGCCGTCGGCCAACTCGCCCCGGTGAACGCCGCGCTGGCGGCGGTGGCCGCCTTCACGATGCGGCTGCTGGCGCTCAAGTACGGCTGGCGGGCGCCGCGGGCCTGGCACCGCAACGGTTCGCGGGCCGGTGAGGAGTAAGGCCCTCAGCTGCGTGCGGCGCGCACCTCGTGCTTGGCGCCGCAGCGGTTCTCGCACCAGCGGGGGGTGGGGGAGCCGCCGTAGGCCAGCGAGATCGCCTCGACCGTGCAGAGCAGTTCCGGCAGCAGTTTGCTGAGTTCGACGACCGAGGCGACCTGCACCGGGGCGGAGATCGAGCAGGCGGCGATCGCGGTGCCCTCGGTGCCGGCGATCGGGGCGGCGATGCAGTTCACCGACGGGTGGTACTCGGCCTGGTCGACGGCCCAGCCGCGCCGCCGCACCTCGACCAGCTCGGCCCGCAGTTGCTCCGGGTCGCTGATCGACTGCGGGGTGCGGGCCGGGAATTCGGCCTCGGCGAGGTAGGCGGTGAGCCGGTCGGCGGGCAGGTCGGCCAGCAGCACCTTGCCGGCCGCGGTGGCCGCGGCGGGGGCGCGCCGGCCGATCCGGCTGTCCTCGCCGAGCCAGCTGCGGCCGGGGTCCGGGTACTTGGCGTCCACCTTGTCCAGGTAGAGCACCTCGTCGCCCTCCAGGACCGACAGGTGGACGGTGTGCCCGTAGCGCTCGTTGAGCACCGCCAGGTAGGGGGCGGCGACCTGGCGGATGTCGATGCCCTCGAGGGCCTGGTGGGCGAGCGCGAACAGCCGGCCGCCGAGCCGGTAGCGGTGGTCGGACTGCCGGGTGACGAAGCCGTGTTCCTGCAGGGTGCGCAGCAGCCGCAGGGCGGTGGACTTGTGCACGCCGATCCGGGCGGCGGCCTGCTCCAGCGAGGCCGGGCCCTCGCCGAGCGAGGCCAGGATGGTCAGCGCGCGGTCGACCGTCTGGGACACGGCCCTCCCCCTCTCACAGCGGCGTGGCCGGAACGCTAACGGCGCGTTGCAGAGGGTGCAATGGCCAAATCGTGACCTGCGGGCCGCCTACACTGGACCCGCTATGGCTTACCTCGACCACGCCGCCACCACCCCGATGCTGCCCGAGGCGATCGCCGCGATGACGGCGCAGTTCGGGACCGTCGGCAACGCTTCCTCCCTGCACACCGCCGGGCGGCGGGCCCGCCGGGTGATCGAGGAGTCCCGGGAGTCGCTGGGCGAGTCGCTGGGCGCGCGGCCCAGCGAGATCGTGCTCACCGCGGGCGGCACCGAATCCGACAACCTGGCGGTCAAGGGCCTGTACTGGGCCCGGCTGGCCGCCGACCCGGCCCGCCGCCGGGTGCTGAGCAGCCCGGTCGAGCACCACGCGGTGCTGGACGCGGTGCACTGGCTGGCCGAGCACGAGGGCGCCGAGGTCGAGTACCTGCCGGTGGACGAGGTCGGCCGGGTGCGCCCGGAGGCGCTGCGCGAGGCGATCGAGCGGGCGCCGGAGACGGTCGCGCTGGTCACCGTGATGTGGGCCAACAACGAGGTCGGCACCGTCCAGCCGGTACGCGAACTCGCGGCCGTCGCCGCGGAGTTCGGGATCCCGATGCATGCGGACGCGGTGCAGGCGCTGGGCCAGGTCCCGGTGTCCTTCGCCGACTCCGGGCTGACGGCGCTCACCGTCACCAGCCACAAGATCGGCGGCCCGTACGGGGTCGGCGCGCTGCTGCTGTCCCGCTCCGCGACGCCCGTTCCGCTGCTGCACGGCGGCGGCCAGGAGCGCGACGTCCGCTCCGGGACGCTGGACGTGCCCGGCGCGGCCGGGTTCGCGGTGGCGGCCGAGCTGGCCGTCGAGCGGCAGCCCGAGTACGCGGCGGGTGTCGGCATGCTGCGTGACGACCTGGTCGCGGTGGTCCGGGCGGCCGCGCCCGAGGCGCTGCTGAACGGCGACCCGGACCCGGCGGGCCGGCTGCCCGCGAACGCGCACTTCTCCTTCCCCGGCTGCGAGGGCGACGCGCTGCTGATGCTGCTGGACGCGGCCGGTGTGGAGTGCTCCACCGGTTCGGCCTGTTCGGCGGGCGTCCCGCAGCCCAGCCACGTGCTGCTGGCGATGGGCGTGGCCCCCGAACTCGCCCGCGCCTCGCTGCGGTTCTCGCTCGGCCACACCTCCACCCGGGCGGACGTCGAGGCGCTGGCCGCCGCGCTGCCCGGAGCGGTGGAGCGGGCCCGCCGGGCCGGTCTGGTGCGGGCCGGTCGCTGACCGGATCTGTTCTGTAGCGGAACGATCTGCTGTGGAGCCGACCGTCCGGCGAGCCGCCCGTCCTGGTGTCGAACTGACCGTCCGGCGAGCCGCCCGTCCTGGTGTCGAACTGACCGTCCGGCGAGCCGCCCGGCCACCGTTAGGCTGGACTCCTTATGACTGACTTCCCCGGCGCCCCGACCACCCCGTCCACCGGCCGACTGCGCGTGCTCGCCGCGATGTCCGGCGGCGTCGACTCCGCCGTCGCCGCCGCCCGGGCCGTCGAAGCCGGCCACGAGGTGACCGGCGTCCACCTGGCGCTCGCCAGCAACCCGCAGTCCTTCCGCACCGGCGCGCGCGGCTGCTGCACCCTGGAGGACTCCCGGGACGCCCGCCGCGCCGCCGACGTGATCGGCATCCCGTTCTACGTCTGGGACTTGGCGGAACGCTTCCGCGAGGACGTGATCGAGGACTTCGTCGCCGAGTACGCCGCCGGGCGCACCCCCAACCCGTGCCTGCGCTGCAACGAGAAGATCAAGTTCGCCGCGCTGCTCGACAAGGCGATCGCACTCGGCTTCGACGCCGTCTGCACCGGCCACTACGCCCGGATCGTCGACCTGCCCGACGGCACCCGCGAACTCCACCGGGCCGTCGACGGCGCCAAGGACCAGTCGTACGTGCTCGGCGTGCTCGACGCCGACCAGCTCGCCCACTCGCTGTTCCCGCTCGGCGACACCACCAAGGACGTCATCCGCGAAGAGGCCGACCGGCGCGGCCTCGCCGTCGCCAAGAAGCCCGACAGCCACGACATCTGCTTCATCACCGACGGCGACACCCAGGGCTTCCTCGCCGAACGCCTCGGCACCGCCACCGGCGACATCCTCGACACCGACGGCACCAAGCTCGGCGAACACGACGGCGCCTACGGCTTCACCATCGGCCAGCGCAAGGGCCTCCGCCTCGGCCGCCCCGCCGCCGACGGCAAGCCCCGCTACGTCCTCGACATCTCGCCGGTCAACAACACCGTCACCGTCGGCCCCGCCAGCGGCCTCGACGTGCACGCCCTCACCGCCATCCGCCCCCGCTGGTGCGGCACCCCCGCGAGCGGCGAAGGCCGCTATACCGCGCAGCTCCGCGCCCACGGCGAAGAGGTGCCGGTGACGGCGGTGATGACCGGCGACGAGCTGCACGTCCGCCTCGACACCCCCGCCCGCGGCATCGCGCCCGGGCAGGCCGTGGTGCTGTACGACGGCACCCGGGTGGTCGGCTCGGCGACCATCGCGAGCACCGAACGGGCCGTCGAGGCCTAGCCGGTCGTTAACCGGGTTGACCCGGGCGTGGCGGGCGGTGATAGACCTGGTTGCACTATGAACATCACGGTCTTCTGTTCGGCGAACCTGCTCGATGCCAAGTACACCGCTCCGGCGGCGGAGTTCGCCCGGCTGCTCGGGGCCGGTGGGCACACGCTGGTGTGGGGCGGGTCGCACACCGGGCTGATGGGGCTGCTGGCCGACGAGGTACAGCAGGCCGGGGGTCGGCTGGTCGGGGTGTCGGTGGAGTTCCTGCGGCACAAGGCGTACGAAGGCGCCGACGAGCTGGTGGTGACGCCCGATCTGGCCACGCGGAAGGCCGAGTTGCTGGCGCGCGGGGACGCGGTGGTGGTGCTGGTCGGCGGGCTCGGGACGCTGGACGAGGTCACCGAGGTGCTGGAGCTGAAGAAGCACGGGCGGCACGACAAGCCGATCGTGTTCCTCGACACCGAGGGGTTCTACGCCGGGACGCGGACCCAGCTCGAGCGGATGGACAGCGAAGGGTTCCTGCCGCGTCCGCTCGCCGAGCTGGTGAGTTTCGCGCAGACTCCCGCCGAAGCCCTCGCCCACGCCACCGCCAAGCAGAACTGAGGAATCCCATGGGTGTCCACCTGATCACCGGCGCCGGCTCCGGCATCGGCTCCGCCGTCGCCGACAAGCTCACCGCCCGCGGCGAAGAGGTCTGGCTGCTCGCCCGGGACGCGCGCCGCGCCGCCCAGTTGCGCGAGCGCTACCCCGAGGCGCGGACGCTGGTCGGCGACCTCGACGACCCGGCCAAGCTGTCCTGGGCGTTCGGCCACCAGGCGCTGCCCGTCGAACTCGACTCGCTGCTGCACATCGCCGGCGTGGTCGAACTCGGCACCGTCGGCGAGACCCCCGTCAAGGCGTGGCAGCAGCAGCTGAACGTCAACACCGTCGCGCCCGCCGAGATCACCCGCCTGCTGCTCCCCTCGCTGCGCCTCGCGCGCGGACACGTGGTGTTCGTCAACTCCGGCGCCGGCCTGCGCGCCGACCCCACCTGGGGCTCGTACGCGGCCAGCAAGTTCGCGGTCCGCGCGGTCGCCGACGCGCTGCGGCAGGAGGAGCACGCCAACGGGGTCCGGGTCACCACCGTCTACCCCGGGCGGACGGCCACCGCGATGCAGGTGAAGGTGCACCAGCAGGAGGGCAAGGAGTACGACCCCTCGAAGTGGATCGCGCCGGAGTCGGTCGCCACCGCGATCCTCGCCGCCCTCGACCTGCCGCGCGACGCGGAGATCACCGAGATCACAGTCCGCCCCGGCCAGTAGGGCGGTCACCCCAGGCGGTGGCGGAGCCAGGCCAGGCCGTGGGCACCGAGCGCGTCGGCGCGCAGCGTCCACAGCCCGGTGAGGGTCGCGACGAACGCAGTGACGGCCCCCGGTGAGGCTGCGCGCCACATCGACACGCCGTCGGCCCATCGTTCCGCGTTCTCGGGTGTGTGCCCCGCCTGGATCAGCCGGACGACCAGGTACGCCGTGTCGACCCAGGCCGCGCCGGGTGCGGGGAACGCCCAGTCGACGACCCGGACCGTGTCGCCGTCCACCAGGAGATTGGGGCCGGTGAGGTCGGTGTGGACGAGAGTCCCGCCGTCGATCAGGGCCGGCGCTTCGTGTTCGGCCCCGATCAACGTGCTCAACCGCTCCACGGCCCACGCGTCGAGCCGGTCCCGGTGCCGCTCGTCGAGCGTGTGCCAGAAGTCCTGGCCGGACCACCGGTCGGCGAGCCGCAGAGTTCGTAGCGGCGGAGCCGGGGTCAGCGTCTCGGCGAGGTTCTCCAGTGTTCGGGCGATCAGTGGCAGATCGGCCGATCCGGGGGACAGGTCTGCGTGCCGCCCGGGCGCGCGTTCGAACCCGAGGGCCAGCCACCCGGCGGCCTCGACCGTCCACAGCAGGCGGGGGCCAGTGCCGGGCGGGAGGACGGTGTTGACGGCCGATTCCAGGCGGTGCATCCACGCCTTGGCGTTGTCCTCCCGGACCGCTTTGCAGAACACCGGCCCCCCGGCCGCGTCCAGTAGCGCGGAGAAGTCGGAGACGGTCCCGGCGGTCGGCGGCGTCGCGCGGGCAACCGGGCCGGTCCGTCCCTCGATTCCGCTTCGCAGTTCGGACGGCAGTTGGTGCCAGGCGTAGCCCACGGGAGTCCTCCGGAGTGCGGCCCGCCCCGGTCAAGTCGCGAGCGGAGCGGGCCGGTTGGTCGGTCGCCAACTGCTGTGGCAACCGCGATGGCACTGGCTGCAACTGCCGCTCCCGCTGGTGTCGCTGCCGTCGCCCCCGCTGCCCTCGAAGCAGTCGGCGGACATGGCCCACAGCTCGCCGTCCACGGCGAAGCCGCTGGCCTCGATGACGGCCACCCAAGGTGATCGCTCGCCATGCGTGCGACAGTACGCCGCTGCACGGTGTCCAACCAGAACGGCCAGCAGACGGCGCCTCCGCCGCCCTCGACCTGCCGCGCGACGCGGCGATCACCGAGATCACGGTGCGCCCCGGCCAGTAGCCGGGGGAGCGCGGCTGGGGTCCACTGGAGGGGCGGGGCCGTGGTCGCGGCTCCACCAGGTGAGGAGCGGTCGCATGCCTCTGGCCCGGGTGAACGGTGTCGGCCTGTACTACGAGCTGGCGGGGGACGGCGATCCGCTGGTGCTGGTGCACGGGTCCTGGACCGACCACGGCACCTGGGGTGCTGTGGTGCCCGACCTCGCCGAGCGGTACCGCGTGCTGGCATACGACCGGCGGGGGCACAGCCGGAGCGAACGCCCCGCCGGGCAGGGGACGCGGACCGAGGACGAGCAGGATCTCGCCGCGCTGATCGAGACGTTCGACCTGGCACCGGCGCACGTGGCCGGCAACTCCTTCGGGGCCTCGACGGCGCTGGGCCTGGCGGCGAGGCGTCCTGAGCTGTTCCGGAGCCTGGTGGCGCATGAGCCCCCGCTGATGGGGATCGTGGGGGAGGACCCGGAGCTTGGGCCGCTGATGCGGGCCATGGGGGAGAAGCTGGAATCCGTCCGGGAGCATCTGCGTGCGGGCGAGAACCTCGCGGGCGCCGAGCAGTTCGTCGAGGAGGTCGCTCTCGGCCCCGGGAACTGGGAGCAGCTCCCGGACTGGCTCCGGGACACCCTGGTCACCAACGCCCCCACCTTTCTCGACGAACTGGCCGATCCCGCTTGGCTGTTCCTCGACCTCGCCGGGCTGTCCGGCTACACCGGCCCCGCCCTGCTGACCAACGGCACCGAGAGCCCGCCGTGGTTCCCGGCCATCATCTCCCGGCTCGGCGAGGCGCTGCCCCGGGCCGAGGTCAGGACGCTGGAGGGAACCGGCCACGTCCCGCACGTCTCGCACCCCGAGGACTACCTGCGCAGCCTGACCGGCTTCCTCGATGCCGTCTGAGGGCGAGGCTGCGTAGGCTCTGTCCCGTGACTGACGTGGACGTTTTCGGAGAGCTGGCCGGGGCCGCGACCGGGGTGGGGTCGATGCCCGGCGGGGATGTGCGGGACATGGTCCGGGGGGTGATGGCCGAGCTGGAACAGCTGCCGCACCTGCCGGAGCTGCCCGGGCGCGGGCCCGGGGCCGACATGATCGGGCGCGGGGCGGGCCTGCTGACCGAGCTGTTCGTGCAGACCGAGCCGAGTGGGTGGCGGTTCACCGACCACCCCGGGCGGGACACCAAGCGGGCCCGGTCCTGGCTGGGCGAGGACCTGGACGCGCTGGAGGAGTACACCCAGGGCTATCAGGGGCTGCTGAAGATCCAGGCGGTCGGGCCGTGGACGCTGGCCGGGTCGATCGAGCTGCGGCACGGCGAGAAGGCGCTCAGCGACCCCGGCGCCTGCCGGGACATCGCGGAGTCGCTGACCGAGGGCCTGCGCCGTCACCTGGAGGACGTCCGCCGCCGGGTGCCGGACGCGACGATCGTGCTGCAGCTGGACGAGCCGCTGCTGCCCGCCGTCCTCGCCGGTTCGGTGAAGACCGCCAGCGGCTTCCAGCGGCTGCGCGCGATCGACCGCCAACTCGCCGAGCAGGCGCTGCGCGAGGTGATCCGGGGCGTGGAAACGCCGGTGCTGGTGCACAGTTGCGCGCCGAAGGTGCCGATTCCCTTGCTGCGCCGGGCCGGTGCGGCCGGGATCAGCCTGGACTTCTCGTTCCTGACGGAGCGTGACGACGACGACCTGGGCGAGGCGGTCGAGGGCGGGACGCTGATCCTCGCCGGTGTGGTGCCCTCCACCGACGCCGAATCGTCAGACCCGGCCGGTAGTGTCCAGGGTGTCAGGACGTTGTGGCGCAGGCTCGGGCTGGCCCCGGAGCTGTTGGGCCGCCGGGTGGTGGTGACGCCGACGTGCGGGCTCGCGGGGGCGTCCCCGGTGTACGCGCGGCGGGCGCTGGCCTCGGCGGTGCGGGCGGCACGGAGCCTGGTGGACAACCCGGAGTGACGAGCGAGGAGGACGGCGCGGTGGCGGCTGTGGAGGGCTGGGAGGAGATCCCGGCGGAGGTGCGGACCCGGCACGCCGAACTGGCGACCGAGATCGAGGAGCACCGGGCCCGGTACTACGAGTTGGACGCGCCGACCGTCAGCGACGCCGAATTCGACCGGCTGATGCGCGAGTTGGAGTCGCTGGAGGCCGAGCACCCGGCGCTGGTGACGCCCGACTCGCCGACCCAGAAGGTTGGTGGCGCGCCGGCCGTGCTGTTCGCGCCGGTCGAGCACCGGGAGCGGCTGCTCAGCCTCGACAACGCGATGGACGCCGAGGAGTTGGCGGCCTGGGCCGAGCGGGTCGCCACCGAACTGTCCGGCATCGAGTACCACTACCTGTGCGAACTGAAGGTCGACGGCCTGGCCGTCAACCTGACGTACGAGAACGGGGCGCTGGTGCAGGCCGCGACCCGCGGCGACGGCCGGGTCGGCGAGGACATCACCGCCAACGTCCGCACCATCAAGGAGATCCCGCACCGCCTGCGCGGCGACAACATCCCCGCGCTGGTGGAGATCCGCGGCGAGGTGTACTTCCCCACCGAGGAGTTCGACGCGCTGAACGCCTCCTTCGCCGAGGAGAACGAGCGCCGTCGGCAGGAGAACGAGGAGCGCGCCAAGGAGGGCAAGCGGCCGCGGGCGATGATCCGGCTGTTCATGAACCCGCGCAACGCCGCCGCCGGATCGCTGCGGCAGAAGGACCCGCTGGTCACCGCCGCCCGCCCGCTGCGGATGGTGGTGCACGGCATCGGCGCCCGGGTCGGCTTCGACATCGACAACCAGTCGCACGCCTACCAGCTGCTGCACGACTGGGGCCTGCCGACGGCGAAGCACAACAAGGTGGTCGGCTCGCTCGAGGAAGTGCGGGCGTTCATCAAGTACTTCGGCGAGCAGCGGCACTCCGTCGAGCACGAGATCGACGGCGTGGTGGTCAAGGTCGACGAGATCGCCCTGCAGGGCCGGCTCGGCTCCACCTCCAAGTCGCCGCGCTGGGCGATCGCCTGGAAGTACCCGCCGGAGGAGGTCACCGGCAAGCTCGCCGAGATCAAGATCGGCATCGGCCGCACCGGCCGGGCCACCCCGTACGCGGTGCTGGCCGAGCCGGTGAAGGTGGCCGGCTCGATGGTGCAGTACGCGACGCTGCACAACCAGCAGATCGTCAAGGCCAAGGACGTGCTGCTCGGCGACACCATCGTGCTGCGCAAGGCCGGTGACGTGATCCCGGAGATCCTCGGCCCGGTCTACGACCTGCGCGACGGCAGCGAGCGGGCGTTCGAGATGCCCACGCACTGCCCGGAGTGCGGCGGCGAGCTGCGCCCGATGTCCGAGGGCGACATCGACCTGCGCTGCCCGAACGCGCAGCACTGCCCGGCGCAGATCCGCGAGCGGATCGCGTTCCTCGGCGGCCGCCAGTGCCTGGACATCGAGGGCCTCGGCTACGTCGCGGCCACCGCGCTCACCCAGCCGCTGGAGCCCGCCGACCCGCCGGTCAAGGACGAGGGCGACATCTTCGGCCTGACCGAGGGGCAGCTGCTGCCGATCAAGGTGCTGGTGCGCGACCCGAAGACCGGCATGCCCAAGCCGGACGACAAGACCGGCAAGGAGAAGCGGACGTCCTTCTTCGCCACCACCGCCGGCGCCCCGAAGAAGAACACCGGTGTTCTGCTGGACAACCTGGACAAGGCCAAGGACCGCCCGCTGTGGCGCTTCCTGAACGGACTGTCGATCCGCCACGTCGGCCCGGTGGCCGCGCAGGAACTGGCCCGCGAATTCCGTGACCTGGACCGGATCTTCGCCGCCGACGAGACCGAACTCGCCGCCGTCGAGGGCGTCGGGCCGACCATCGCCAAGGCCATCAAGGAGTGGTACGCGGAGGAGTGGCACCGCGAGATCCTCCGCAAGTGGCGCGACGCCGGCGTGCGGTTCACCGAGGAGGCCGACGAGGAGCAGGGCGAACGCCCGCTGGAGGGGCTGACGTTGGTGGTCACCGGCACTCTCGCCGGGCACACCCGGGACGGCGCGAAGGAGGCGCTGGCCTCGCGCGGCGCGAAGGTGACCGGATCGGTGTCGAAGAAGACCCACTTCGTGGTGGTCGGCGACAACCCCGGCTCCAAGTACGACAAGGCGGTGCAGCTCGGCGTCCCGGTGCTGGACGACGCCGGGTTCGCGGTGCTGCTGGAGCAGGGCGCGGACGCCGCCCGCAAGCACCTCGGGCTGGACGTCGAAGGGGGCGGCGCGGAGGACGAGGCCGGTGGGGAAAATGCCGGAGAAGTACCGGAGGAGCAGGTTTCCTGACAGGTCGTTACCGTCCTGATGCCGCGTCAGCCGGGTGTTCGGGAGCGAAATCGGGCATTGTGTCATCGAGCAGCGCGCGGATATGACGTCGCGCTCGGAGGTGACCGGAAAGTGCGCCCGTACGGCGGACCCCGGCTTACCCTGGGCGCTACGAACTGTCAGCAGGAGTGTGTGGCACCGGTTCTGCCGGAGCCCCGGGGACACGCCCTCGTCTGACGTCCACCGGCATCCCGAGGAGGGGGTGCCTCACCGTGAGGCGGCCCAGCGGGGGCGGGCCCGACGGAGGACTGGGCTTATGGATCGTACGACCGGCGGCGCGCCCACACGCCCGCCGCAGGGGATGGCGGGGGCGGTGCTGCTGCTCGGCGTCCTGCTGGCCGGGGCCGCGCCGCTGATCCCGCTGGCCGTCCTGGTGTACCGCTACGAACCCGAACTGCTCCCGCTGTTCGCGGTTCCGCTGGCCGTACTGGTCGCCGCCTGGCGGATCGCCCGGGACCGGGCCAGGGACCAGCTCACCGACCCGCTGACCGACCTGCCCAACCGGCAGGCCCTGCTGATCGCCACCCAGGAGGCGCTGGCCGCGCACGAGGGCGAGGACGGCTACAGCGTCGGCCTGATCCTGCTCGACCTGGACCGCTTCCGGTCGCTGAACGACGCGCTCGGGCATACCGCCGGCGACCGGCTGCTGGTGCACATCGCCCGCCGCCTGCACCGGGCGCTGCGCTCCGGCCCCAGCTTCGCGCCGGGCCCGGACACCGCCGTGCTGCCCCCGCAGGTGCGCCGCCGCAGCGAACGCCCGGTGGTGGCCCGGATGGGCGGCGACGAGTTCGCGGTGCTGCTCCCCGGCGTCGGCAGTCCCGAACTGCTGGAGCGGATCGCGAAGGGGCTGATCACCGAACTCGCCGCACCGATCCGGCTGGACGGGCTGCTGCTGGTGCTGGAGGCCAGTGCCGGGGTCTGTGTGCACCCGACGCACGCCCAGGACGCAGAATCGCTTCTGCGGCGCGCCGACGTGGCGATGGGCCACGCCCAGCACAGCCGCAGCGGCGTCGAACTGTACGACGAGGCACGGGACTTGGAGACCCCGTACCGGATCGGCCTGCTCGGCGACCTGCGGCGGGCGCTGGAGATGAACGAGGTCGCCCTGCACTACCAGCCGAAGGTCGCCTTCGACGGCCGGGTGGTCGGCCTGGAGGCGCTGGTGCGCTGGGAGCGGCCCGGGCAGGGCCGGGTGCCCCCCGACGAGTTCATCAGCCTCGCCGAGTCCTCCGGCCTGATGCCCCGGCTCACCGACTACGTGCTGGAGAGCGCCGTCGGGCAGATCGCCCGCTGGCGCCACCAGGGCCTGATGGTGCCGGTCGCCGTCAACGTCTCGCCGCGCGACGTCCTCAATCCGGGTTTCGCCGCCCGGGTCGCCGGACACCTCACCCGGCACCAGGTCCCCGCCGAGGCGCTCCAACTGGAGATCACCGAACGGCTGCTGCTCGACGACAGCCGGCGGGCCGCCGACACTCTGGCCGAACTGCGCCGCTACGGCGTGCGGATGTCGCTGGACGACTTCGGCACCGGGCACTCCTCACTGGTGCGGCTGCGCAGCCTCCCGGTCGGCGAACTGAAGATCGACCGCTCGTTCGTCTCCCGGATGGTCGCCGACGACCACGACGCGGCGGTGGTCCGCTGCTCCGTCGAACTCGCCCACTCGCTGGGCCTGACGGTGGTCGCCGAGGGCGTCGAGGACGACGAGACCTGGGAGCGCTTGCACGACCTCGGGGTGGACGCCGTGCAGGGGTGGCTGGTGTCGGCCGCGCTGCCGGTCGACCAGGCGACGGCGTGGCTGCAGGTGCGGCGGACGGGGGCGGTTTCCTCGCTGCCGCGATAGTCGTTCGTTCGCGAGGTCCGTCCGGGGAGGGAGTTCTGCCCCCGGGCGGACCTTGCTGTTGGTCCCCTTCCGCCTCGCGCAGTTCCCCGCGCCCCTGAAGGGGCACATAGGATGGCCCTCAAGACCAAAAAGGACGGGTGTGCCCAGGGCCGCCCGGTCTACCGGAACTCACCCTTGAGGATCGCTGCATGCCTGGCATCACGCGCGAGGAGGTCGCCCACCTCGCCCGGCTGTCGCGTCTGGAGTTGCAGGCGGAGGAGTTGGACCACTTCGCCGAGCAGCTCGACGTGATCATCGGCGCGGTCGCCCGCGTTTCCGAGGTCGCGGGGCAGGACGTCCCGCCGACCTCCCACCCGCTCCCGCTGAGCAACGTCATGCGGGCGGACGAGGTGCGACAGTCGCTGACCCCGGAGCAGGCGCTGTCCGGCGCCCCGGCGAGTGAGGACCAGCGTTTCCGCGTGCCGCAGATCCTCGGGGAGGACTGACCGAGATGACCGACCTGATCAAGTACACGGCGGCCGAGACGGCCTCCGCGATCGCCAAGGGCGAGGTGTCGGCCGTCGAGGTCGCGCAGGCCCACCTGGACCGCATCAACGCCGTCGACAAGAAGGTCAACGCCTTCCTGCACGTCGACAACGAGGGCGCGCTGGCCGCCGCCCGCAAGGTCGACGACAAGCGGGCCAAGGGCGAGCAGCTCAGCCCGCTGGCCGGTGTGCCGCTGGCGCTGAAGGACGTCTTCACCACCAAGGGCATCCCGACCACCTGCGGTTCGAAGATGCTCGAGGGCTGGATCCCGCCCTACGACGCCACGCTGACGCGGCGTCTGAAGGACGCGGACGTCGTCATCCTCGGCAAGACCAACATGGACGAGTTCGCGATGGGCTCCTCCACCGAGAACTCGGCGTACGGCCCGACCGGCAACCCGTGGGACCTGACCCGGATCCCCGGCGGCTCCGGCGGCGGCTCCGCGGCGGCGCTCGCCGCGTTCGAGGCGCCGCTGGCGATCGGCACCGACACCGGCGGCTCGATCCGCCAGCCCGGCGCCGTCACCGGCACCGTCGGCGTCAAGCCGACCTACGGCGCGGTGTCCCGCTACGGCCTGGTCGCCTTCTCGTCCTCGCTGGACCAGGGCGGCCCGTGCGCCCGCACCGTGCTGGACGCGGCGCTGCTGCACGAGGCGATCGCCGGCCACGACCCGCTGGACTCCACCTCGATCGACGCGCCGGTGCCGGCCGTCGTCGAGGCCGCGAAGATGCGTGACATCCGCGGCATGCGGATCGGCATCGTCAAGGAGTTCGCCGGCGAGGGCTACCAGCCCGGCGTCATGCAGCGCTTCAACGAGTCGGTGGAGCTGCTGCGCGAGCTGGGCGCCGAGGTCGTCGAGGTGTCCTGCCCGTCGTTCACGCTGGCGCTGCCCGCGTACTACCTGATCGCCCCGTCCGAGTGCTCCTCGAACCTGGCCCGGTTCGACGCGATGCGCTACGGCCTGCGGGTCGGTGACGACGGCAACCGCTCCGCCGAGCAGGTCACCGCGCTGACCCGTGAGGCCGGCTTCGGTGACGAGGTCAAGCGCCGCATCATCCTCGGCACCTACGCGCTGTCCTCCGGCTACTACGACGCCTACTACGGCTCGGCGCAGAAGGTCCGGACGCTGATCTCCCGGGACTTCGACGCCGCGTTCGCCGGTGTGGACGTGCTGATCTCCCCGACCACGCCGACCACCGCGTTCCCGATCGGCGAGCGGGCGGACGACCCGATGGCGATGTACCTCGCCGACCTGTGCACCATCCCCTCGAACCTGGCGGGCAACGCGGCCATGTCGCTGCCCTGCGGGCTCGCCCCGGAGGACAATCTCCCGGTCGGCCTGCAGATCATCGCCCCCGCGATGGCGGACGACCGCCTCTACCGCGTGGGCGGCGCCGTCGAGGCCGCGCTCAACGACAAGTGGGGTCACACCCTGCTGGAGGAGGCACCGGCACTATGAGCAAGATCGAGAAGGCCAAGGGCTGGAAGCACTCGAAGCCCGGCCTGTGGCTGTCCATCGGCGGAAGCGCGTTCGGGGCGATCTCCATCGTCAAGGACATCCGCCACGCCCGTGAGGACAACGACACCCTCAAGCTGATCAACGCCGTGGTCGGGGCCGCCGCCCTGATCACCGGCACCGCGCTCCTCGTCCGCGAGCTCAAGCGTCTCGGCGACGACGACGTCCTGCTCGGCTGAACCTCCCATGACTGAAGAAGGGACGCTGTGAGCGTCATGAGCCTGGTCTCCTACGAGGAGGCACTCGCCTCGTACGACCCGGTGATGGGCCTTGAGGTCCACGTCGAGCTGGGTACCAAGACCAAGATGTTCTGCGGCTGCTCCACCGAGCTGGGCGCGGAACCGAACTCGCAGACCTGCCCGACCTGCCTCGGCCTGCCCGGCTCGCTGCCGGTGGTCAACGCGGTCGGTGTGGAGTCGGCGATCCGGATCGGTCTCGCGCTGAACTGCGAGATCGCGGAGTGGTGCCGGTTCGCCCGGAAGAACTACTTCTACCCGGACATGCCGAAGAACTTCCAGACCAGCCAGTACGACGAGCCGATCGCCTTCAACGGCTACCTCGACGTGCAGCTGGAGGACGGCGAGGTCTTCCGCGTGGAGATCGAGCGCGCCCACATGGAGGAGGACACCGGCAAGTCCACCCACGTCGGTGGCGCGACCGGCCGCATCCACGGCGCCGAGTACTCGCTGCTCGACTACAACCGGGCCGGCATCCCGCTGATCGAGATCGTCACCAAGCCGATCGAGGGCGCGGGCCACCGGGCCCCCGAGGTCGCGAAGGCGTACGTCGCCGAGCTGCGCGAGCTGATCAAGGCGCTGGGCGTCTCCGAGGCCCGGATGGACAAGGGCCAGATGCGCTGCGACGTCAACCTGTCGCTGCGCCCCAACGGCACCGAGAAGTTCGGCACCCGCAGCGAGACCAAGAACGTCAACTCGCTGCGCAGCGTGGAGCGGGCCGCCCGGTTCGAGATCATGCGCCACGCCACCGTGCTGACCGACGGCGGGACGATCGTCCAGGAGACCCGGCACTTCCACGAGGAGGACGGCTCCACCACGGCCGGCCGGATCAAGGACAACGCCGAGGACTACCGGTACTTCCCGGAGCCCGACCTGGTCCCCGTCGCCCCGGCCCGCGAGTGGGTCGAGGAGCTGCGGGCCGAACTGCCCGAGCTGCCGCGGGTCCGCCGGGCCCGGCTGCAGGCCGAGTGGGGTCTGAACGACCAGGACATGCAGTCGGTGCTGAACGCCGGCGCGGTCGAGCCGATCACCGAGACCATCGCGGCCGGCGCCCCCGCCGACCAGGCCCGCAAGTGGTGGATGGGCGAGCTGGCGCGGCGCGCCAACGAGACCGGCACCGAGCTGTCCGAGCAGCCGATCACCCCGGCGCAGGTGGCCCGGGTCTGCGCGCTGGTCGCCGAGGGCAAGCTGAACGACAAGCTGGCCCGCCAGGTCATCGAGGGCGTCCTCGCCGGCGAGGGCGAGCCGGACCAGGTCGTCGAGAAGCGCGGCCTGGCCGTGGTCTCCGACGACTCGGCGCTCGGCGCGGCCGTCGACCAGGCGATCGCCGACAACCCCGACGTCGCCGCGAAGATCCGCGACGGCAAGGTGCAGGCGGTCGGCGCGCTGGTCGGCGCCGTCATGAAGGCCACCCGCGGGCAGGCCGACGCGGCGAAGGTCAAGGACCTGATCCTGGAGAAGCTGGCCTGAGGCTGCTGCTCCGTACGGTGCCCGTCCCCGAACCGGGGGCGGGCATCGTCGTTTTCCGGCACCGTCGTTTTTCGGCACGGTTCGTTCTCCGGCGCGGTTCGAGCGGCGCTCCAGCCGTCGGCCGGATCCTGCCCACCGCGATACGCCGGAGACGAAGCGAGGTGGAGCAATGGCCGGGGTGACCCGCTCGGGACGGAGGCTGCTGGGGGCGGCCGTGAGACGGCTGCTGTGGGGACTGTCGCTGCTCGGCGACATGTATCTCTGTACGGCGGCGTCCCGGTACGAGGCAATGCTGCTGGGGCGGCCGGTGGAGCGGCCGTGGCCGCTGGAGCCGCCGATCACGCTGCTGCCGCCGCCGCCCGGGCACCCCGAGCAGCTGATCCCGGACGTTCCGCTGAGCGCGGTCGAACTCGAGCTGCGGTCCGAACTGCTGCACCTGAGGCGGCTGCTGCCCGGTGACGGGGTGCGGCGATGACCGTGCGGGAGCGGCCGAGCCGGAGGAGAGCGGGCTTCAAGAGGCGGTTGAGCGGCCCACCGGAGACTGGACGCAGCGCCGCCCGACGAGCGGGCCGGGCGCGGAACCTCCGGAGGTGCGGAATGCGGGAGCCGGCGACTCTGACCGAGGCCCTGGCCGAGCGGTTCGCCCGTGCGGCCGCCGACCCTGCGGTCCTCGAACCGGGCGATCCACACGATCCCGCTCCCGGTGCGCGCGCCGCGAGCTACGGCGAACTCGACCGTCGGGCCCGCGAGTTGGGCCAGTGGCTGACGGAACGCCAGGTGGCCGGCCGGCCGGTGCTGGTGGCGCTGGAGACCGGCGTCGACCTCGCCGTCGCGGTGGTGGCCTGCCTGTACGCGGGCGCCGTCGCGGTGCCCGTCCCGCCGCCGTCGACGTCCGCGGCCGCCGCCGAGCGGACCACCGCGATCGCCCGGGAGACCGGCGCGGCCGTGGTGCTCACCGTCGCCCGGCACGCCGCGGACGTCTCGCGCCGGCTGTCCGACGCGGGGCGCGGCGCGGTGCTCTGCCTGGCCGTCGACACGGCGCTGCCGGCGGCGGACGGGTGGCAGCCGGCCCGGCTCGGCCCGGAGGCGGTCGCGCTGATCCAGTACACCTCCGGCACCACCGCCGCCCCGCGCGGCGTCCAGGTCACCCACGCCAACCTGCTGGCCACCATGCGGGAGATCCAGCAGGCGCTCGGCACCCACGCCGGTTCGCGGATCGGCGGCTGGCTGCCCTGCTACCACGACCTGGGCCTGATCGGGCAGTTGCTGCACCCGCTGTGGCTGGGCGCGACCGCCGTGCTGATGCCGCCCCGGCTGTTCCTGGGCCGTCCGGCGCGCTGGCTGGAGGCGATCGACCGGTACGGCGTGACGGTGGCCGCGGCCCCCGACTCGGCGTACGCCCGGTGCGCCGCCGAGGTCACCGACGCGGAACTCGCCGGGCTCGACCTGTCGCGCTGGGAGACCGCCGTGAACGCCGCCGAGCCGGTGTCCGCCGCCACCGTGGAGGCGTTCGCCGGGCGGTTCGCCGCGGCCGGGCTGCGGCCCGGGGCGATGGTCGCCGGGTACGGGCTGGCCGAGGCCACCCTGCTGGTCAGCACCACCGGCGGCGGCCCGGTCGCGGTCCGGACCGGGCTGCCGGTGGGCGCGGGCGACGGCCGGCGGGTGGTCAGCTGCGGCCGTCCGCGCGGTGGCGAGGTGCGGATCGTCGACCCGGCTTCCCGGGCCGAGTTGCCCGACGGCGCCGAGGGCGAGGTGTGGGTGCGCGGGGCGGCCGTCGCCGCCGGCTACTGGCAGCGGCCGCTGGAGACCGCCGAGGTGTTCGGCGCCGTCACCGCCGACGGCGCCCGCGGCTTCCTGCGCACCGGTGACCTCGGCGTCCTCAGCGACGGCGAGCTGTACCTGACCGGACGGCTCAAGGACACCGTGGTGGTGGCCGGGCAGAGCGTCCACCCCCAGGAGATGGAACGCCGCCTGATCGACTGCGGCGAACGCCTGGCCTCCGCCGTGGTGTTCGGCGCCGACCAGCCCGACCGGCTGGTCGTCGTCCAGGAGGTCCGGCACCCCGGCCGCGACCAGGCCGCGCTGGCGGCGCTGGCCGCGCGGGTGCGCGGCTGCCTGGCCGACGAGTTCGGCGCCCGGCCGGCCGGCGTGCTGCTGGTCCGCCCCGGCTCGGTGCGTCGCACCACCAGCGGCAAGGTCCGGCGCTCGACGATGCGGCAACTGTTCCTGCGCGGAGACCTGCGACCGGTGTACGCCGAACTCGACGAGACGCTGCCCGCGCCGCCCCGGGAGGTGGTCCGGTGAACGTGATCGAGCAGCAGGACGAGTGGGCCGAACTCGCCGTCGCCGCGGGCCCGGTGGGCGTCACCGAGCAACGGGTCCGGGAGCGCGTCGCGGAGTGGGAGCGGCGGCTCGGGGATCCCGACGACCCGGAGAATCCGGCCGGGTTCCGGGCGCTGCTGGCCGCCGACGAGCGGGCCGAGCCCGCCGAGGGTGCGGTGGCCGTGCTGCACGAGGGCGGGTTCGGGGCCGAGCTGGTGCCGGTGGAGCTCGGCGGGCGCTTCGAGCGGGCCGACGTGCTGGCGCGGGTGCTGCGGCCGGTGTTCCGGCGGGACGTCTCGCTGGGATTCGGGCACGGGATCACCTCGCTGTTCGCCGCCGCCCCGGTGTGGGCGGCCGGCAGCCCGGGGCAGCGGCGCCGGCTGGCCCGGCTGCTGCTGGACGGGCGGCCGGTGGCGATCGCGCACCACTCGCTGGCGCACGGCAACGCGATGTGGCAGGGGGAGTTCAGGGCCGTCGCGGACGGCGACGGGTACCTGCTGCGCGGGCGCAAGGACGTGGTGATCAACGCCGACCGGGCCGGTGCGGTGGTGGTGTACGCCCGCACCGGGCAGCAGGGCGGCAGTCACTCGGTGCTGCTGGTGGACCCGGCGGAGGCCGGCGGCGCGCTGACGGTGCTGCCGCGGCGGATCAGTACGGGCCTGCGCGGCTGCCGGTTCGCGGGGCTGGAGTTCACCGACCTCCCGGTGCCCGAGGACGCGCGGGTCGGACCGGACGGCGAAGGCGTCCGGCTGGCGCTGCGCACCTTCCAGCTGAACCGGACGCTGATCCCGGCCGTGGTGGTCGCCGCCGCCGACACGGTGTTGCGGGCCGCCGCCCGGGCGGCCAGCGGGCCGCGCCACCGGGCGCTGCTGGCAGGGGTGTTCGCCGATCTGCTGGTGTGCGACGCGATGGCCACCGCCGTGCTGCGGGCCCTGCACCTGCTGCCGGACAGCGCCCACCTGGGGGCGGCGGCCGTGAAGTACCTGGTACCCGACCTGTTGCAGGAGGACGTGGAGGAGCTGTCCACGGTGCTCGGCGCGGCCGGGTACGACCGGGCGGGCGGGCCCGGCAGCCTGCAGAAGCTGCTGCGGGACCTGCCGGCGGCCAGCCTCGGGCACGTCGGGACGGCCGCCTGCCAGGCCGTGCTGATCCCGCAACTGCCGCTGCTGGCCCGGGAGTCCTGGCTGCGGGCGGACGAGCCGCCGGCCGCGCTGTACGCCTGGGAGGAGCCGCTGCCGCCGCTCGACCTGGGCGGGCTCGGGGTGGCCGGCGGCACCGACTTCCTGGCGGCCACGCTGACGGGCGCGGCGGCCCGGCTGCGCGCCCGCCCGCCCGCGGGGCCGGACGGGGCGGCCCTGGCCGAACTGGCCGGGGTGCTGGCCGAGGAGCTGTCGGCGGTGCGGGAGCGGGCGCTGGCGCTGCCCGCGGACAGCGCCGCCGCCCTGGCCAGCCCGTCCTGGTGCGCGCTGGTGGAGCGGTACGCGCTGCTGGCGGCGGCGGGGGCGGCGCTCGGCGGCTGGGAGGCCCGGCGGGGCGGGGGCGGTTTCCCGGCCGACCCGGCGTGGCCGGCGCTGGCGCTGTCCCGGCTGGCCCGCCGGCTCGGCCTGCCGGTGCCGCCGCCGTCCGCGGACTGCGTGCGGCGGGTGCACGACGAGGTGCTGGAACGGGTGGCCGGCGGGCGCTCCCTGGACCTGTACGACACGCCGCCGGCCGGAGGAGGGGCGAAGTGACGAGCTATCAGGAGGCGGTGAACGCGCCACTGCTGATGCCCGGGCCGGGCGCCAAGTGGCTGCAGGTGCGGCAGGCGATGGCCTGGCACGGGCACGCGGTGGTGTACGCCTACACCGAGCAGTGGCAGGACGCGGTGCTGGCCGAGCCGGACCTGCGGCAGTTCCTCGGCAACCGCGACTGGCAGCGGCTCAGTTCACTGGAGCAGGTCCGCACCCGGGAGCGGTTCGCGGCGTCCCGGCTGCTCGTCAGGTACGCGGCGGGGGCCGCGTTGCAGGTGCCGCCGGACGCGGTGGAGCTGGGCTACAAGCCCGGCGGCCGGCCGTACCTGCGGGGCTGCGACCAGATCGACGTCAGCATCAGCCACACCCGGGACCTGATCGTGGTGGGGCTGAGCCGGCGCGGCCGGATCGGGGTGGACACCGAACTGGCCGACCGCAAGGTCCGCTACCAGGACATGCGGCGCCTGCTGTGCACGCCCGCCGAGCGGGGCTGGCTGGGCGGGCTGCCGGCGCGGCGGCAGGAGAAGCAGCTGCTGCGGCTGTGGACGCTGAAGGAGGCGTACACGAAGGCGCTCGGGCAGGGCATGCGGCTGGGCTTCACCGAGTTCGGGTTCGCCGAGTTCGGTTCCGGCCCGGGGACGGCCCTGCACACCCCGGACGGTGCGGCGGCCGGGTTCGGCGAGTGGACGTTCGGTACGTATGCCCTCAAACGCGGCTACCTGGTGAGCATCGCCTGTCACGACGCCGGGCATCAGGCGGTGGCGGACACCGCGGTCTCCACCATGCTCGACGGCGGTTTCCTCGCGGAGGTGGTGAACCTGTTGAAGGCCGGTGCCCGGTAGCCGCGGACCCTGGAAATCCGTTTGTCCCAGAAGATCACAAGCTGCGCTGAGATCGTTATTGTTCAGCCTGATCGTGTGTCAAGTCTGTGGAAATAACGGGGGCAAGCCAATGATTCGCGTGCTGTTGGCGGAGGACATGCAGGTGCTGCGCAGAGCCCTGGTCGCGCTACTACAGCTGGAACCCGACCTGGACGTGGTGGCGGAGACCGGGTCCGGAGCGGAGGTGGTGGCCAGGGCGAAGGAGAGCGCGCCGGACGTCGCCGTGCTCGACATCGACCTGCCGGGAATGGACGGCATCACCGCGGCCGGAGAACTGGCCAGGGAGGTGCCGGCCTGCCGGACGCTGATCCTCACCAGTCTCGGCCGGCCCGGCAATCTGCGCCGGGCCATGGCCGCGCACGTCGCCGGGTTCCTGCTGAAGGACATCGAACCGGGCCAACTGGCCGCCGCCATCCGGACGGTGGCGGCCGGCGGGCGGGCGATCGACCCGGCGCTGGCGGTCGCCGCGCTCGACTCCGAGCCCTCGCCGCTCACCTGCCGCGAACTGGAGGTGCTCCGGCTCGCCGCGGACGGCATGGAGGCCGGGCAGATCGCCGCCCGGCTGTTCCTGTCCGCCGGGACCGTCCGCAACTATCTGACCACCGTGGTCGGCAAGTTGAACGCCCGCAACCGGGTGGACGCGATCCGGATCGCCCGGGACGCCGGCTGGCTCTGACGGTTCGCCGGAACGCGCCCGCTCAGGCCGCCTGGGCGGGCGCGTTCCGGCGGCCGGTGCCGCCGGAGCCCGACAGCGCCAGCGTCGCCGCGTCCAGGTCGATCGCGGCCTCCACCACGAACCAGCCGGTGCCGTGCGGGCCCGCGGTCAGCGTGCCGCCGAGCTCGCGCGCCCGGGTGGTGAGGTTGCCGATGCCGCTGCCGCCGCCGGTGTCCCGCACCAGCGGCGGCTGCCCGGGCACGGTGCGCCCGACGCCGTCGTTGGCCAGCCGGAACCGGACGATCCGGCCCTCGCGGACCGCCGAGATCTCGCACTGCTCGACCTTGCTGTGCCGCAGCATGTTGGTCAGCCCCTCGCGCAGCACCGTCGCCAGCACCGTCTCCACCTGCTGCGGCAGCAGCCCGAAGTCCAACCGGGCGGTGCAGCGCACCCCGAGCGTGGCCAGCATCGCCTTGGCGCTCTCCACCTCCGCGCTGAGCGACATCTCCCGGTAGCCGCGGGCCACCGCCCGGACGTCCGAGAGGGCTTGACGGGCCGTCTGCAGAATTTCCGTCAACTCCTGCTGTGCCAGCTCGTGCTGGCCGGGCACCAGCCGGTACGCGAGTTCACACTTGAGGGTGATCGCGGAGAGGCTGTAGCCGAGCAGGTCGTGCAGGTCGCGGGCGAACCGCAGACGCTCCTGCGCCACCGCCAGGTTGGCGAGTTCGGCGCGCGAGCGGTGCACCTCGATCACCAGGTCGGTCAGCCGGGACAGCCCGAAGATCACCAGGCCGTTGGTGACCGTGGCGACCGAGATGTAGAAGGTCTCACCGACCGGGTCGCCCATCAGCAGCATCAGCACGTTGCTGCCCACCACCACGCCGACGAACCCGGGCCAGGCCACCACCGGCCGCAACAGCAGCAGCATCGATCCGGCTAGGAAGCTCGGGATGCCGATCCACAGCGGGCCCAGCCAGCAGAACGGCACGTAGGTGATCACCGCCTGCACGGCCAGCGTCACCGGCCAGCGCCTGGCCAGCGAGGGGACCAACCGCGGGAAGGAATGCACCAGTTGGATGCCCAGCAGCAGCGCCAGCAGGACCAGCGTGCCGGACAGCAGCAGGCCGCTGGGGTGCAGTGCGAGGACGTAACTGGTCGCCACTCCGGTGTAGCCGAGGAACACCAGGGCGGTGATCGTCACCGCGGCCTTCGGTGCCAGCTGGTTGCCGCCCGGGTCGGGTTTCGGCCATGAAGCCTCATCGTTCACGATTTCCCCCTCGGACTCGTACGTTTCCCGCTTGCCGCTGCTCCCGGATCGTACGGGACATGACTAGCCCAGGTCTGCTGCCGGCGGGCTCGTACCGACCACGAACTCTCCGACGCTCGACTCGACGGCCCAGTCCAGTCCGAAGGCGCGGGCCGCGGTGTCCGAGTTGCCGGAGGCGAGCGCGCACGGGGCCAGGCCCATCGCGGTCGACACCAGGTAGAGGTTCTGCATCAGCACGCCGACGTCCTTCATCAGGCTGGTGTAGGCGATGCCGCTGAAGGCCTGGGTGGCGCGCCGGAAGCGGGCGGTGATCACCAGCAGCAGCGGCGGCGGCCCGTCGGCGGACAGCGTGGCCTGGGCGGCCTCCCGCAGCTCGGCGGTCTCGGCGGCGGGCGCGTCCAGCGGCTCCAGCAGGTGGCCGAGCGGGTCGTAGTGGTAGACGCCGGGCGGCAGTTCGGTGTCCGGGCCGGCCACCAGGTACAGCTCCAGGGCGTACACCGAGCCCATGCTCGGGTACGGCCGCCCGTCCCGGTCGGCGCCCTCGCGGATCCGGCAGGCCCGGAACAGCAGTTCGCCGATCTGACGGATGCTCAGCGGTGCCGGGCCGTACCGGCGCAGCGAGCGGCGGCGTTCCAGCACCGAGCTGAACGGCTCGTCGGAGGTGCGCAGTTCGCCGAGGTCGGGGCGGGGCAGCGGGACGGCGGTGCGGGCGCCGAGCGGCTTGACGGCCGGCTCGGCGGGCATCCGGCCCAGGTGGGCGAAGGTCGCGCCGAACGGGCCGTCGCTGCGGCCGAGCCGGCTGCGGGCGTGCACCATCATGTCGTCGGCGGACCAGCCGGCCAGCGTCGGGTCGTCGTCCTCGGCGTACCGGGGCGCGTCGGCGCCGACGGCGGGGTGCTCGGCGGCGACCACGATCCGGGAGGCCAGCAGGTAGCCGATCGCGGCCTCGGTCACCTCCTGGTCGAGCTGCAGGCCCACCGGCCGGTCGCCGCCGGACAGCAGGCCCAGCAGCTGCACCATCTCGGGGCGGTGCAGCTGCACCCGGTGGTGGGCGAGCGGCGACTCCATGCGCAGCCCGCCCTCGGCCCAGCGCAGCACCGCGAACCGGGACAGCCGGCACGGCCGGTCCCCGGGCACCGGCTGCGGGACGAACCAGGTGTCGCGGGCCAGCGGGACGACGCTCAGCAGCGGGGTGCCGCCGAGCGCCAGGGTGCGCACCAGGCAGTGGCGGATCCGGCGCAGCCCGCGCAGCAGCGCGGCCACCTCGGGGGAGTGGGCCTCGGGCCGGTCGAGGTCCTCCAGGCCGGGGAAGCCCGGCAGCACGTTGCTCAGCGACACCGGGCCGAGCGTCATCCGCTCCAGCGCGGTCCGCAGCACCGGGTCGGGGTTCTCGAAGTGCACCGGCCCCCAGCGGGTCTGGACGGTCACGGGGCCGTCCGGCCCGTCGTCCGGGTCGACCAGGGTGTCCTCGCGCAGCGACCACAGCTCGTTGAGCTGCGGGGCGGCCAGGCATTCGATACGCATCAGTCATCCAGCACGGTGAGCGGGGGCTGTTCAGACGAACAGCGGTACGGGGTTGAGCAGGTGGTACGGGGTGGGCGCGGTGAGGCGGCCCAGTCGCACCGGCACGTCGAACAGGCGGCCGGGGGCGAACCGGTTCCAGTGCGGGCGCAGGCCCGGCACCACGACCTTGGCGACCGGCAGGCCGGCCTCCGGGCGGGTCTGGTCGAGCACCAGCAGCTCCAGGCCGGCCCGGCGGACCAGCTGCTCGGCGGCCGTGACGTCGTCGCGCAGGTCGTCGTGCGGGCCGAGGGCGGCGGGGGCCGGGCGGCCGGCCGGGCGGGCCGGGTCGGGCAGCAGGTACGGGAGTTCGGCGACCTTCGCGGTGCGCATCCAGTCCATCGCCTGCGGGTCGGTGAAGCCGTAGCCGGTGCCGTCGGCGCGGGCGTCCACCACGTTCGGCAGCAGCTGGTTGACCTCGGCGATGGCGCGGCGCAGGGCGATCGCCGGGTCCAGGTGGGCGCCGAAGCCGGGCATGATGTCCTCGGCCGGCTTGTCGGTGCGGCGGGAGAACGCCGCGACCACCGGGATGCCCAGGTCGGAGGTCAGCTCGATCGCCCACACCTCGCGGTGCAGCGAGGCGTGCAGGTCGCGCAGCTGGGCGACCCACGGGTCGGGGCAGGCGTCCAGGTCGATGCCGGGCTGCGCGGTGCGGTTGTACCACCACAGCGCGATGGCGTCGCGTTCCACCAGTTCCAGGAAGCCCTGCAGGACGGCGTCCTCCAGGGTGCCGCCGGCCGCCGCGCCGTTGGAGTTGGCCAGGCAGTAGCGGCGGCCGCGCTGCTGCGGGGCGTTGTAGTAGAGGAGTGCGGCGGGCATCAGCTTCTGCCGCTGCTCGGTCAGCGACCACACCGGCAGCCAGTCGATCGGGTCGTTCTCGTCGAACGGGTCGGCGATCTGGTGGAAGGCGCCCGCCCGGGCGTTCCACTCCTCGCGGCCGGCGAACTGCCGCGGGTCGAACAGCTGGACGGTGTCGGGGTGGACGGCGTCCGCCGCCAGCTCCCGGTAGCGGCCGCGGACGATCGGCTCGCCGCCCTGCAGGTGGCCGGAGTGCCGCTCCAGCGACTCGGCGAGCGCGCCGACCTCGGCCTGCAGGGCGGTCTGGCCCTTGCCGGAGGCGTTGGCGCGCAGCCCGGCGCGGACCGAGGCCAGGCCGGCGGCGCCGCCCACCGGGTTCAGCCCGGCGTGGAAGCAGTTCAGCTCGGCGGGACCGCGCGGGTCGCGGCGGATCTCCTTGACCAGGCCGGTCAGCGGATCGACGTGGTGGCCGTAGCGCTCCATCATCTGTTCCAGCGTCAGCGCCCGGTGCCCGCCGCCGTCGGTCTGCGCCTTGGGCCGCGAACGCAGCACCACGGGTGCGTTGATGCGTGCGGCGACCAGTCCGGGGTCGCCGCACTGCGGGCACTCCGGGCGGCGGGTGACGGGGTGCCGGCGGCCGTCCAGGGTGAGCGAGTCCAGCGTCCACAGCTGCCGCTGGCCCGGGTGCCGGTGGCCGGCCAGCCACTTGGTGGCCTCCAGCGCGGCCAGTTGCAGCGCCGCGGTGCGGGCCGCGGGCAGCGAGCAGGCGCGGCGCGGGGCCGGGCCGGTGCGCTCAAGGGTGCGCTGGACGTGCGCCTCGACCTGCCGGCCGCACCACAGCCGGTCGGCCAGGCAGCTCCAGCACGCCCCGTCGGGCCCGAAGAACGGGCCGATCCAGGACTCCACGCCGTTCGCCCGGACCGGCAGCCAGGGCCGGCCGGCGGCCCGGTGCGCGGCGTCGATCGCGCCGAGCGCCGGGTCCAGGTAGTCCTCGCAGAGCACCACCGTCAGGTCGGCGCGGGGGCCGTCGGTGACGGTGTGCAGGCCCACCGCGTCCAGCGCGCCGCGCAGCTCGGGCCGGTCGGCGCCGTCCGGGCCGATCGCCCGTACGGTGGCCGCGCCGAGCCGCTCGCCCGCCGCGAGTTCGTCCTGCCCGGCGGCCGACCAGTAGCCGTGCTGGGCGGTGGCCGGCCCCGCCGGGCGTTCGGACACCAGCCCGGCCCCGCGCAGTTTGGCGACCAGCGCGGCGGTCTGCTCCGCGCCGAGCTGACCGGCGGTCTCCCGCTGGAGGTCGTGCAGACTCCTCGTCCCGTCCAACAGCGGTGCCAGCCGGGCGATCTGCGCTCCGTGCAGCGCGGTGACCTGCTGGTCCGAGATCAGGTAGACCGCCTCGCCGGGAACCTGCTGCACGCTCAGGTGCGGCCGGAAGGCGAGGAACGGGCCGGGGCCGGCCGGGTCGAGGAGGTCGCTCACGCCAGGCGTCCGGAGGTGGCCTCGGCCGGGGCGGTCAGGTAGGCGTCGGCGGCGCGGCAGAAGCAGAAGATGCCGGGGCCGGTCGGCCGGGCGGCGGAGGAGTGCTGGCTCAGATCCTCGATGAAGAGGTCGTCGTCCTGACCGATGACACTGGCGTGGGGGCCCATGGTCTCTCCCGTGGTCGAGTTCGAGTCGCTGTTCGCTCGATGTGACCAGAAGTCTCCTGGCGGCGGCCCGATGGCAGCCAGTGCCAGCCTCACGAGCCGGATGTGAAGGATTCACGTTCGCCGGGTGCCGAAACGCATGCCCCGCTCGGGAGCCTGGCACTGGCCGCCGCGGAGCCGGCCGAGGGAGCCTGATGACGGCAGCGGAACCGCTCCGGTCCCGCATCCCCCACGGCGCGTCCCGGCAGTCGCCGGACGGGCCCATCCACGGGAGGAACCCTCATGGACATCAGAGTGCTCGGCCCGCTGAGCGCCGAGACGCGGCGCAGCTCCATCGTGCCGAGCGCCGGCAAGCCCCGGCAGATCCTCGCGCTGCTCGCGCTGTACGCCAACCAGGTCGTCCCGGTGCCGACCCTGCTGGAGGAGCTGTGGGGCATGGACGCCCCGCGCAGCGCCCTCACCACCCTCCAGACGTACATCCTCCACCTGCGCCGGCTGCTCGGTCAGGCGCTCGGCCCGGACGCCCCCTGCGGGGCCAAGGACATCCTGGTCACCCGGCACGGCGGCTACCTGCTGGAGGTCCAGCCCGGCGCCGTCGACGTGCACGAGTACGACCGGCTCGCCGAACTCGGCCGGGACACCACCGACGCCGGCGACGACGAGACCGCCGCCGAGATCTACCGCGAGGCGCTGGCGCTGTGGCGCGGCCCCGCACTGGTGGACGTCAAGGTCGGGCCGATCCTGGACATCGAACTGGCCCGGCTGGAGGAGAGCCGGCTGCGGGTGCTGGAGCGCCGCATCGAGGCCGACCTGCGGCTCGACCGGCACGCCGACCTGGTCGCCGAACTCACCGGACTGACGGTCCGTCACCCCCTGCACGAGGGGCTGCACGCCCAGGCCATGGTCGCGCTGTACCGGTCCGGCCGGCAGTGGCAGGCGCTGGAGGTCTACCAGGGGCTGCGGGGGCGCCTGGTGGAGGAACTCGGCCTGGAACCGTCGCCGCGGGTGCGCAAGCTCCAGCAGGCGATGCTGGCCGCCGACCCCGCCCTCGACGGACGGTCCGGCCGCCGCACCCCGGTCCTCGACCTGTTCGCCGCCTGACGGCCCGGCGGCCCCAGCGCCGCCCTGCCCCGCCTCGAACGAGGTTCGAGGCGGCGACCGCACAGTGCTCCCACGCGTTCCGCCGCCCACCTGGCGCGGAACCCCGCACCCGACCGTGGGGGAGAACTTGCGGATCATCGACCTGTCGTCACCGGTGGACGCGGCCGGCTGGGAGCCGGACCCGATCGTCCACGAGATCATGACGCCCGCCGAGGGCGCCCGTCACATGGCCGACGAGATGCGCCTGCACTTCGGCCTCGACTTCGACCCGGCCGACCTGCCCGGCGGTGAGCTGCTGTCCCTGGACACACTCACCCTCACCAGCCACACCGGCACCCACGTCGACGCGCCGTCGCACTACGGCTCGGTCGGCGACTACGGGACGCCCCGCCACATCGACGCCATGCCGTTGGACTGGTTCCTGCGGCCGGCCCTGGTGCTAGACGTCTCCGACGTCGGGATCGGGGTGATCGGCGTCGAACGGATCGAGAAGGCCTTCGCCGAACTCGGCCACCGGCCCGCGCCGATGGACATCGTGCTGCTGTACACCGGCGCCTCGAGGCACGCCGGTACCCCGCGGTACTTCACCGATTTCGCCGGACTCGACGGCCCGGCCACCGACCACCTGCTCGACCTCGGGGTCCGGGTGATCGGCACCGACGCCTGGAGCCTGGACGCCCCGTTCGGGCACATGATCCGCAGCTACCAGGAGACCGGCGACAAGTCCGTACTGTGGCCCGCCCACTTCGCCGGGCGGCGCCGCGAGTACTGCCAGGTCGAACGGCTCACCAACCTGGACCAGCTGCCCGGACACGGCTTCACCGTCTCCTGCTTCCCGGTCAAGATCGCCGGCGCCGGAGCGGGCTGGACCCGCGCCGTCGCCCTGGTCGAGGAGTGAGCGGCACCCCGCCACCCCGGCTGATCTGCTTCCACCACGCCGGGGCCGGGATCTCCGCCTTCGCCCGCTGGCAGTCCGTCATCGGCCCCTCCGCCGACGTGGTGCCGCTGCTGCTGCCCGGGCGCGGCCCGCGGATCAGGGAACGGCGGATCACCGACCCCGACCGGCTGATCGCCGAACTCGACTCCCTGATCGAACCGTTGCTCGACCGCCCGTTCGCCCTCTACGGCCACAGCCTGGGCGGACTGGTCGCACACGCCTGGGCCGCCGCCCGCCAGCGCTCCGGCGGCCCGCAACCCGAACTGGTCGCGCTCGGCGCCGTCCTGCCCCCGCACCTGCGCTCGCCGGTGCTCGCCGCCGCCGCCCTGCCCGACCCCGAACTGCTGCGCCGGCTGGTCGGATACGGAGTACTGCCGCCCGGCGCCGTCGAGGAGGACGAGGCGACCGGACTGTGGCGGCGCCGGGTGCTGCCCGCGCTCCGCGACGACCTGTACCTGGGCCGGGCGATCTGCGAACGCGGCGGCGAGCCGCTGCACACCCGGGTGCTGGCGGTGGCCGGCGAGGGCGACCCGATCGCCCCGCTGTCCGGGGTCTCGCAGTGGGCCCGGTACGCGCCGGGCGGCTTCGAGCTGCGCACCGTCCCCGGCGGCCACTTCTTCGTCCGGGAACGGGCCGCGCCGCGGCTGCTCGCCGAGCAACTCGACGGCCCGCGGGCCGGGTCGCGAGCGCTGCCCCGCCCGGCGTCGAGCGCGGCTTGAGGACGCCGCCGCAGGCTACCGGCGAACGCGGCGCGACCGCGGACGGCGACGCAGGCGCGGCGCGACCGCGGAC
The DNA here is from genome assembly GCF_043200475.1 of Kitasatospora sp. NPDC048407. Lineage (NCBI taxonomy): Bacteria > Bacillati > Actinomycetota > Actinomycetes > Kitasatosporales > Streptomycetaceae > Kitasatospora > Kitasatospora sp. NPDC048407. The sequence continues at coordinate 230,445 of NZ_JBICXW010000009.1, forward strand.
GGCGACGCAGGCCACCGGCGAACGCGGCGCGACCGCGGAACCACGAGCGGCGAAACCGCAGAACCACAAGAGGAAGGAACGGCGTTGAACAGGACTAAGGGGAGGCGGCCATGAGCCGGCGAGTGGTCATCACCGGGATCGGCGTGGTCGCCCCCGGCGGGGTCGGCAGCAAGGAATTCTGGTCGCTGCTCACCGACGGCCGGACCGCGACCAGGGCGATCTCGCTCTTCGACGCCTCTTCGTTCCGCTCGCGGATCGCCGCCGAGGCCGACTTCGACCCGGTCGCCGCCGGGCTGAGCCCGCAGGAGATCCGCCGAATGGACCGGGCGGCCCAGTTCGCCGTGGTCAGCGCCCGCGAAGCGGTCGCCGACAGCGGACTCGACCTGGCCGCGCTCGACCCGTTCCGCACCGGCGTCACCGTCGGCAGCGCGGTCGGCGCCACCATGGGCCTGGACACCGAGTACAACGTGGTCAGCGACGGCGGCCGCGGCTGGCTGGTCGACCACCGCTACGCCGTCCCGCACCTGTTCGACTACTTCGTGCCCAGCTCGTTCGCCGCCGAGGTCGCCTGGAGCGTCGGCGCGCAGGGCCCCGCCGGAGTCGTCTCCACCGGCTGCACCTCCGGCCTGGACGCCGTCGGCCACGCCGTCGAACTCATCCGCGAAGGCAGCGCCGACGTGATGATCGCCGGCGCCACCGAGGCCCCCATCTCGCCGATCTCGGTCGCCTGCTTCGACGCCATCAAGGCCACCTCCCCGCGCAACGACGACCCCGAGCACGCCTCCCGGCCGTTCGACCGCACCCGCAACGGCTTCGTGCTCGGCGAAGGCTCCGCGATCTTCGTCCTGGAGGAACTCGGCGCCGCCCGCCGCCGCGGCGCCCACATCTACGCCGAGATCGCCGGATTCGCCACCCGCTCCAACGCGTACCACATGACCGGACTGCGGCCCGACGGCAAGGAGATGGCCGAGTCCATCCGGGTCGCCCTCGACGAGGCCCGGCTGCCCGGCACCGCCGTCGACTACATCAACGCGCACGGCTCCGGCACCAAGCAGAACGACCGCCACGAGACCGCCGCGTTCAAGCGCAGCCTCGGCGACCACGCGTACGCCACCCCCGTCAGCTCCATCAAGTCGATGATCGGTCACTCGCTGGGCGCCATCGGCTCGCTGGAGATCGCCGCCAGCGCCCTCGCCATCGAACACGGCGTCGTGCCCCCCACCGCCAACCTGCACGAACCCGACCCCGAGTGCGACCTCGACTACACCCCCCTCACCGCCCGCGAGCGGAAGATCGACACCGTGCTGAGCGTCGGCAGCGGCTTCGGCGGCTTCCAGAGCGCCATGGTGCTCACCCGACCCGAGCGGAGGACCGCATGAGCAGCGACCTGCTGGAACGTACTGGGACTGCCACCGCCGTGTTCACCGGCATCGGCGTGGCCGCCCCCAACGGCCTCGGCACCGACGCCTGGTGGCAGGCCACCCTCGAAGGCCGCAGCGGCATCCGCCCCGTCCAGCGGTTCGACGCCGCCCAGTACCCGGCCACCCTGGCCGGCGAAGTCCCCGGCTTCGCAGCCGCCGAACACATCCCCGGCCGGTTGCTCCCGCAGACCGACCACATGACCCGGCTCGCCCTGGTCGCCGCCCAGGAAGCCATCGGCCACGCCGGCCTCGACCTCGAACAACTCCCCGAATACGCCGCGGGCGTGGTCACCGCCGCCTCCGCCGGCGGCTTCGAATTCGGCCAGCGCGAACTGGAAGCGCTGTGGAGCAGAGGCGGCAAGCACGTCAGCGCGTACCAGTCCTTCGCCTGGTTCTACGCCGTCAACACCGGCCAGATCTCCATCCGGCACGGACTGCGCGGCCCCAGCGGCGTCCTGGTCAGCGAGCAGGCCGGCGGCATCGACGCCGTCGCCCAGGCCCGCCGCCAGCTCCGCAAGGGCAGCCGGGTCATCGTCACCGGCGGCGTCGACGGCTCCATCTGCCCCTGGGGCTGGGCCGCGCAACTCGCCGGCGGCCGGCTCTCCACCGCGACCGACCCCGCCCGCGCCTACCTGCCGTTCTCGCCCGACGCGGCCGGATACGTGGCCGGGGAGGGCGGGGCGATCCTGATCCTCGAGAACGCCGAATCGGCGCGGGAACGCGGCGCCACCGTCTACGGGCAACTCGCCGGATACGCCGCGACCTTCGACCCGCGGCCCCGCAGCGGGCTCGAACCCGGGCTGCGACGCACGATTCTGCTTGCGCTTGCCGAGGCCGGGGTGACCCCCGACCAGGTGGACGTGGTGTTCGCCGACGCCGCCGGCACGACCGAACCCGACCGGCAGGAGGCCGACGCGCTGCGCGCCGTCTTCGGGCCGCGCGGCGTCCCCGTCACCGCCCCCAAGACCATGACCGGACGCCTCTACGCCGGCGGCGGCTCGCTCGACCTGGCCGCCGCGCTGCTCACCCTCCGGGACCAGGTCATCCCACCCACCGTCAACGTCGAACACGTCGCGGACGGCCTCGACCTCGACCTCGTCCTCGGCACGGCCCGACCCGCGACGGTCCGCACCGCCCTCGTCCTCGCCCGCGGCGCCGGCGGCTTCAACTCCGCCGTCGTCGTGACCGCCTGAACCTCCCCCACATCCCACGCCCCACACCCCGCACCGCACACCAGAAAGGCACCACCAGCCATGGCCGAGATGACCCTGACCGAACTCACCGCCCTGCTCCGCGAATGCGCCGGCGAGGACGAGAGCGTCGACCTCGACGGCGACGTCCTCGACACCCCGCTCGACGACCTCGGCTACGACTCGCTGGCGGTCCTCCAGACCACCGGCCGGATCGAGCGCGAGTACAACATCGAACTCGCCGAGGAGACCGTCGCCGAGGCCCACACGCCGCGCCTGCTGCTCCAGTTCATCAACGCCGGCCTCACCGAGAACGCGGCCGTCGCCGCCTGACACCCACCACCGCGAGGGCCTGCGCCCGGCGGAAGGGGCCCCCTCCCCCTCCGCCGGGCGCAGGCCCTCGCGCCCCTTCGCCGTGCGGGGCCGGGGACACGAGTGCGCTCCGCGCGGGGGCTGTGGGTGACGAGGGGCTTTGCGCTCCGCGCGGTGACTCGCGTCTGGCGACGATCTCGCGCTGCGCGGCGGCTTGGGTCCGGCGGCGGTTCGCGCTGCGCGCGGGGGCTGCGCCGCACCGGGGTGTCGGGCTGCGCCCCTGCGGCGCCGTCGCTCCGCGCGGCCTCACGGTGTGCCCCGGCCAGCGCCTGACCGTAGTCGCCGGCTTCGCGCGGGACGTTGCGCTTCGCGCAGTGACTTGCGTCTGGCGACGATCTCGCGCTGCGCGGCGGCTTGGGTCCGGCGGCTGTTTGCGCTGCGCGCGGGGGCTGCGCCGCACCGGAGTGTCGGGCTGCGCCCCTGCGGGGCCTTCGCTCCGCGCGGCCTCACGGCGTGCCCCGGCCCGCGCCTGACCGCAGTCGCCGGCTTCGCGCGGGACGTTGCGCTGCGCGCGGTGATTCGCGTCTGGCGACGGTCTGCGCTGCGCGCGGCGGCTTGGGCCTGGGGCGGTTCTCGCTCGATGCCCCTTGCGCTTCCAGCCCGGCGCGGGCATCGCGCTTCGCGCGGGTCGCGGGCGTGGCTGTGCCCGCCGGCCGGGGGAGGGGGCGGGCGGGCACAGCGGGGGTGGGGTGGGGTCAGAGGTCGTCGCGGGTGACCTGGCGGTGCTGGACGAGCCAGTGGCCGGATTCGCGGACGAGGAGGTCCTCGCAGAGGGTGCTGACGCGGATGGCGGCCTGGCCGCCCTTGGGGGTTTCGATGACGACGGCGTAGCTGCGGACGGCGGCGGTGTTCTCGTCGCGGGGTTCGACGGTGACCATGCCGAGCCAGTGGCGTCGCTGGATGCCCTTGGCGGCGTACGCGTCGGTCGCGGCCTGGGCGGCGGCGGTGATGGCGGCGCGGCCGGCGGCGGGTTCGGGGTGGGCGTTGGCGGCGAAGACGCCGTCCTCGGTGAAGGTGGCGGCCCATTCGGCGACCCGGCCGCTGTCGAGCAGCTGCATCTGGGACGCGAGGAACTGCTGGACCTGGAAGTACAGCTCGGCGGTGGCGGTGGCGGGCACCTGCTCCGTCGCGGTCATGGGGGAAGTCCTTTCCTGGCCGGTGCGGTCTGTCGCAGCGTCGCCGTCCGGGGTCGTGGGGGCCTCGAACGGAACTGGAGCCGGGGGGTCCGAGCGCGGCTCGATCAGGTGTCGAGACGGCGTCGGCACGCTGTTCGCCGTTGACGAGCGAAGCGAGAGGAGTGCGCCGATGAGCGGCGAGCAGCGGGTGGCTCTGGTGACGGGTGCGACCAGCGGTATCGGTCTGGCGGTGGCCCGCGGTCTGGCGGCGAGCGGTCTGGCGGTGTTCATCTGCGCGCGCAGCGCGGACGCGGTCGAGCTGACCGTGAAGGAGCTGCGGGCGGAGGGCCTGGAGGTGGCCGGCGCGACTGCCGACATCCGTAAGCCCGAGCAGGTGAAGGCGCTGGTGGACGCGGCGCTGGAGCAGTACGGCCGGATCGACGTGCTGGTGAACAACGCCGGGCGCAGCGGCGGCGGGGTGACCGCGCAGATCGCCGACGAGCTCTGGTACGACGTGATCGACACCAACCTGAACAGCGTGTTCCTGACCACCCGTGAGGTGCTGAACCGGGGTGGTCTGCAGGAGCGCGGCTGGGGCCGGGTGATCAACATCGCGTCGACCGGCGGCAAGCAGGGCGTGGTGCTGGGTGCCCCGTACTCGGCGTCGAAGCACGCGGTGGTGGGTTTCACCAAGGCGCTGGGCCTGGAGCTGGCGAAGACCGGTGTCACGGTCAACGCGGTGTGCCCGGGTTATGTGGAGACGCCGATGGCGCAGCGGGTCCGGCAGGGGTACGCGGCCGCGTACGACGCCACCGAGGAGCAGATCCTGGAGCGCTTCCAGGCGAAGATCCCGCTCGGCCGCTACTCGTCGCCGGAGGAGGTGGCCGGCCTGGTCGGCTACCTGGCGACCGACACCGCCGCTTCGATCACCGCGCAGGCGCTGAACGTCTGCGGCGGTCTGGGCAACTACTGAGCCGGTCAGGACAAGGAGACAGAGACATGTCCGAGCAGCACCGCACCGTCCACAGCACCACCGTCGCCGCACCCGCCGAGGCGGTGTACGGGATCGTCGCGGACGTCACCACCTGGCCGCTGTACTTCGCGCCGAACGTGCACGTCGAGCACCTGGAGCAGTCCGAGGGCAGTGAGCGGATCCGGATCTGGGCGACCGCGAACGGCGAGGTGAAGACCTGGGTGTCGCGCCGCGAGCTGGACGCCGAGGGACTGAAGGTGACGTTCCGGCAGGAGATCTCGACGCCGCCGGTGGCGTCGATGGGCGGCACCTGGGCGGTCACCGCGATCGACGAGAGCACCTCGCTGCTTGAGCTGCACCACGACTTCACCGCGGTCGACGACCTGCCGGAGAACGTGGAGTGGATCAACGCGGCGCTGGACCGCAACAGCGCGTCCGAGCTGGCCGGGATCAAGCAGATCGCCGAACTGGGCTCCGAGCTGGACGAGTTGGTGTTCAGCTTCGACGACACGGTGCACGTGGCCGGCGCCGGTGCGGACGTCTTCGAGTTCCTCAACCGGGCCGACCTGTGGCCGGAGCGGCTGCCGCACGTCGCCGCGCTGGACCTCCAGGAGGACGTCCCCGGCATCCAGGTGATGTCGATGGACACCAGCACCGCGGACGGCTCGGTGCACACCACCAAGTCGATCCGGGTGGTGTTCGGCGAGGACCGCATCGTCTACAAGCAGATCGCCGTCCCCGCGCTGATGACCGCGCACACCGGCCGCTGGACCATCGTCCAGGTGGACGGCGGCGTGGACGTCACCTCCCGGCACTCCGTCACCCTGAAGCCGTCGGCGATCGAGAAGATCCTCGGCGAGGGCAAGACCGTCGCCGACGCCCGCGAGTACGTGCACCGGGCGCTGTCCACCAACAGCACCACCACGCTGAAGCACGCGATGGCGTTCGCGGAGGCCCGCCGTGTCTGACCGGGCACTGCCCGGCCCCGGGCGGCTGGACTCGCTGCCGGCGCGGGCCGCCGCCGACCACCCCGGGCGGGTCGCCGTCGCGGGCGTCGAGGGCGCCGAGCTGGACTTCGCCACGCTGGACGCCCGGGCCACCGCGGTGGCCCGGGCGCTGGCCGGGCGGCTGGACGGGCCCGGCACCGTCGCGGTCGCCTCCGCGCTGCACCCGGACTTCGCGGTCGCCTACTACGGCGCCGCCCGCGCCGGGCAGGTGGTCGCGGTGGTCAACCCGCTGATCCCGGAGATCGGGGTGCAGCACGTGCTGGCCACCAGCCGGGCCCGGCTGGCGTTCGTGGACGCCGGCCTGCTGCCCAAGCTGAACGCGGTGCGGGCCAACCTGCCGGAGCTGCGCGAGGTCGTGCTGATCGGCGGCGCGGAGGACGGCGAGGCGGAGACGCTGGCCGCGCTGATCGCGGGCGCGCCGGACGGTGACGGCTGGCAGCCGCCCGCGGTCGAGCTGGACGACACCGCCTGCCTGCAGTTCACCAGCGGCACCACCGGCCTGCCGAAGGCCGTCCGGCTCACCCACCGCAACCTCACGGTGAACGCCGCTCAGATCGCCGCCGCGCACCTGCTGGACGCGGACGCGACCACCCTCAACCACCTGCCCACCTACCACCCGATGCACCTCAACTCGGCGGTCGCCGCGGCCGCCACCCAGGTGCTGTGCGCCGACCCCGAGCCGGTGGACGCGGTGCACGCCGCCAACGCCCACGGCGCGACGCACTTCTACAGCCTGCCGGTGCGCCTGGCCCGGCTGGCCGCCGATCCGGCCCTCGACGGGCTCGCTCTGCGCACCGTCACCCGGATCGCCTCCGGCGGCTCCGCGCTGCCCGTGGAGGCCGCGCGCACGCTGACCGAGCGGTTCGGCATCCCGGTGTTCCAGGGTTACGGCCTGGCCGAGACCTCCCCGCTGACCCACAGCGACGACCCCGAGCACCCCGTGCACGGCTCGGTCGGCCGGACCGTGCCGGGCACCGAGTGCCGGGTGGTGGACCTGGACAGCGGCGCCGAACTGGCCGCCGGGCAGACCGGCGAAGTCCAGCTGCGCGGGCCGCAGGTGATGAAGGGCTACCTCGGCGGGCCCGACCTGGCCCCCGGCGAGTGGTTCACCACCGGCGACATCGGCCGGACCGACGAGCAGGGACGGCTGTTCCTGATCGACCGGCTCGGCGACGTCTTCAAGGTCGACAACTTCCTGGTCGCCCCGTCCGAGGTCGAACAGGTGCTCGCCGCGCACCCGCTGGTGCGGGAGGCGGTCGTGGTCGGCCTGCCCGACGGGCAGGGCTACCGGGTGGCCGGCGCCCTGCTGGTGCTCGACGAGCCCGGGCGGCTCGCCGAGGTGCTCGAGCAGGTGGGCGGCGAACTGCCGTACTACCAGCGGCCGGTGCACGCCGAGGCGGTCGGGTCGATCCCTCGCTCGGGCAACGGAAAGATCCAACGGCGCGTCCTGGCCGGGCAGTTCGCCGCCCGCCTGGGCCTCGCCGACCCAACGACCGAAGGGAGCCAGGAGATGGCCGCCCCGCAGTTCACCGTCATCAACACCTTCACCCTCAAGGACCCGGCCGGCGGCGACGCCTTCGAGGAGCGTTTCCTGGACCACGTCCAGTGGATGCGCGCCCAGTTCGGGTTCCGCGCGCACCAGGCCGTCCGGGCCGCCGACCGGCCCGAGGTGTACGTCAACTTCGGCTGGTGGGCCACCCCCGGTGACTTCCAGCAGGTACTCGGCAGCGACACCTTCAAGGCGCACGCCGAGGAGTTCCACCGGATCGTGGACGTCCAGGCCGAGCCGTCGATGGGCGTGCTGCGGGTGGACGGCGAGGCCACCGGCGACGGCGCGGTGCTGGTCGTGGAGCGCTTCACCGTCACCGAGGACGCCGACAAGTTCGAGGCCGCGTACGGCAGTTGGATCGAGGCGCTGGCCGGCGGCCTCAGGCACGCCGACCTGGCCAAGGCGCTGATGCGGCCCGGCGGCTACACCGCGCTCACCCGCTGGGCGAGCGAGCAGGACTGGCAGGCCGCCCGCGAACTGCCCGAGTACGCCGACCTGGCCGCGCTCGCCACCGTCGAGACGCAGCTCGCCGCGCCGGTGGCCGGCACCCGCACCGCCCCGGCGGCCGACGGTGCCTGAGCCGTCCGACCTCGGGCTGTCCGGGAAGACCGCGGTCGTCACCGGGGCGACCCGCGGCGTGGGGCTGGCGGTCGCCCGCCGGCTCTGCGCCGGGGGCGCCCGGGTGGTGCTCAACTACGCGCACTCCGAGCAGGACGCCGCCCGGGCCGTCGAGGAGCTCGACGGTCTCAAGGGCGGCGCGCACGCCGTCCGCGCCGACATCACCACCGCGGCGGGCCTGGACCTGCTGCTCGGCGAGGTCCGCGACCGGTACGGCCGGCTCGACGTGTTCGTGCACAACGCCGCGCCGTGGCGGCCCACCCCCGCCGTCGGCGGGGACGCCGCCGCCGTCACCGCCGCCGTCGGCGCCGCGCTCGACCCGCTGCTGCGCGGCGGCGCCGCGATCGCCGAACTGATGGGCGGCGGACCGGGCCGGATCGTCGCCGTCTCCAGCTCCGGCGCCCGCTCCGTGGTGCCCCGGTACGTCGCCGCGGGCGTCGCCAAGGCCGCGCTGGAGTCCCTGGTGCGCTACCTGGCGGTCGAACTGGCCGGCCGCGGCATCACCGTCAACGCGGTCTCCACCGCGAAGATCGACAAGGGCCCCGCCACCCCGCAGCCCGAGGTCGCCGCGATGCTCGCCGCCCGCACCCCGGCCGGCCGGCTCACCACCCCCGAGGACCTGGCCGACGTCGTCGCGCTGCTGTGCAGCCCCGAAGCGGCCTGGCTGCACGGCCAGACCGTCACCGCCGACGGCGGCCTCGGACTCCTCTGAAACCCCTGCACCGGAGAGGAACAGCATGAGCGAGGACACCGGCCGGGAGGCCGAGGCGGACGTCTGCGTGGTCGGCGCCGGGCCGGCCGGGCTGGTGCTGGCGCTGCTGCTGCTGAAGTCCGGGCTGCGGGTCGCGGTGGTCGAACGGGCCCGCGCCCACCAGCGGGAGTTCCGCGGCGAGATCCTGCAGCCCGGCGCGATGGCGCTGCTGGACCGGCTGGGCGTGCTGTCCGGCGCCCGCACCCGCGGCGCGCACGAGCACGAGCGGTTCCGGCTGGTCGAGGGCGGCCGCGTGCTGCTCGACATCGACTACCGCCGCCTGCCTGCCCCGTACGACCACCTGCTGAGCCTGCCGCAGGCCCACCTGCTGGACGAACTGCTGCTGCACTGCGAGAAGTTCGAGGGCTTCGCGTACTTCGACGGCCACCGGGTCGGCGAGCTGCTCCAGGACGGCGGCCGCACCACCGGCGTCCGCGCGGGAACACTGACCGTCCGGGCGGCCGTGGTGGTCGGCGCGGACGGCCGGTACTCCAAGGTGCGCCGGCTGGCCGGGATCGAGGCCGGCCGCACCGAGGCGTTCGACCTGGACGTGCTCTGGTTCAAGCTCAAGCTGCCCGGCCGCCGCCCGGGCGAGCGCCGCGACGTACGGGTGTTCCGCGACGGCGGCAACCCGGTGCTGGCGTACGACTCGTACCCGGACAGCGCGCAGATCGGCTGGACCCTGCCGCACAAGGGCTACCAGCAGGTCGCCGTCCACGGCATCGACCACATCCGCGAGCAGCTGGCCGCGGCGATCCCGCCGTACGCCGAACTGATCCGGGAACAGATCCGCTCCACCCGCGACGTCACCCTGCTCGACGTGTTCTCCGGCCGGGCCGACCGCTGGGCCGCCGACGGCCTGGTGCTGATCGGCGACGCCGCGCACACCCACAGCCCGATCGGCGCGCAGGGCATCAACCTGGCCGTCCAGGACGCCGTGGTGCTGCACCCGATCCTGGTGCGGGCACTGGCCGCCGGGGACACCTCGGCGGCCCGGCTGGGCGAGTTCGAGACCCTGCGCGGGCCGGACATCGCCGCGACCATGAAGCTCCAGGGCCTGCAGAGCAAGGCCATGCTGTCCCGGGGCGGGCTGGCCGCGAAGATCCGGCCGAAGCTGGCGGCGGTCGTCCAGCGCACCCCGCTGGGGCGCAAGATCCTCGACCGGATCGCGTTCGGCAACCGCCGGGTGCGGATCGCCGAGGAGTGCTTCACCGACTGAGCCCCGGAACTGAGCCCCGGAACTGAGCCCCGGAACCGGGTCCCGGAACCGGGTCCCGGAACTGGGTCCCGGAGAAGACGAAGAGCGCCTTCCCGCGGGGAGGCGCTCTTCGGCGTTCCGTTCCGTCAGTCCGTCGCCGGGACCAGGAACGGTGTCAGCAGGCCGGGCAGCACCTGGTCGGCGACGCCCGGCAGCTGCTCGACGGGCAGGTCGATCACCTGGTACTTCTTGCGCCCGGCGGCGGTGGTCGCGGTCAGCGTCACCAGGCCGGCCCGGCGCTGGCCCCAGGAGCGGCGCAGGTTCCAGCCGATCACGCCCTCGCCCGACAGCACCGTCCGGCGGCGCACCAGCGAACCGTGCCGGGACACCAGGAAACCGTCCGCCACGGCGTGCCCCAGCGAGCGGTACCGGTCCAGGGCCAGCGGCACGGTGAACGGCAGCAGCGCCGTCCAGCCGAGCGCGCACCAGGCCGGCAGCAGGTCCAGTGCCGCCGCCGCGCCGAGCAGCGCCAGGCCCAGCGCCCAGCCGCCCAGCGCCCTGGTCAGCCGGCGGGTGCGGGCCCGCGGCCCGTGCCCGACCAGCGGCGCGCGCAGCGGCCCGTCGCCCACCACCTCCTCGGCCACCGCCAGCGCGGTCGCCAGCGGCGCGGCCGGGACCAGCGGCGGGCCGCCGCGCTCGCGGTGCGCGACCGTCGCGACGGCCGAGCAGCGCGCGCCGCCGAGTAGCCGCACCGGCAGGCTCTCGGCCAGCTCGACGCCGTACACCCGGCGCTTCTCCAGCGCGATGGCCCGCTTGCTCACCACCCCGTGCCGGATCTCCAGGGACCCGCCGGAGCCGCGCAGCAGGGCGAAGCCGACGGTGCGTTCGGCGAAGGTCAGCAGGTTGATCGCGGTGCCGACGAGCAGGATCACCAGCGGCAGCCGGACGGACTTCGGGCCGAGCGCGTCGATGTGCAGCAGCCATTCCACCGTCGACCCGATCGGGGTCTGCTGGGTGATGCTGGACATCGGGCCGGTCAGCGACAGGCCGATCGCCAGCAGCGGCAGGAAACCGGTCAGCGCGAACGGCGCGTACCGGAGCCAGGTGGGCGAGAACCGCAGCAGTACGGTGGAGGGCTCCTGGGCGGCCACCGGGGTGGCCCGGGCGCCGGCGAGGAGTTCCTCGCGCAGCGCCAGCGCCTCGGTGCGCCGCAGCGCGTCCAGCTTCAGCCGGTCCCCGCGTGCGGTCGCCGCCTGCCCGGTGCCGACGGACACGGTGGCCAGGCCCAGCATCCGGTGGACGGCGCCGGAGTGCAGGTCGACGGTGCGCACCCGGTCGGCGGGCACCGCGATGTGACGCCGTATCAGCAGGCCGTGCCGCAGCTCCACCAGGCCCGGGGCGACCCGGAACCGGGTGGTCCACCAGCGCAGCAGGCCGGCGCCGACCGCCAGCGCCGTCACCAGGTACGCCCAGTTGTTGTGGTGTCCGGAGCTGTGCCCGAACACGAGCGCCGTGATCAGCAGCGGCGCCATCTTGACCACCTCGTGCACCGGGTGGACCAGCAGCATCCGCGGGTCGAGCCGCCGCCAGCCGTCCTGGTCGGCCGGTGCCTCGGCGGGCGGGGCGGGCGGGGCGGGGACGGCGGTCATGTGGCGTCCCCCGTGCCGGACCTGACGGCGGCGGTGAGGTCGGCGGTGAGCCGGCTCGCGGTGTCCTCGGCCAGGCCGCGGATCTTCAGCGGGCCGGCCGAGGACGCGGTGGTGACGGTGATGGTGGTCAGGCCGAGGCGGCGCTCCAGCGGCCCGCGTTCGTGGTCGATGGTCTGCACCCGGGCGAGCGGGGCGATCCGCCGCTCCTCGACCAGCCAGCCGCTCTGGGTGTAGATCGCGCTGTCGGTGGTCTCCCAGCGGTGGACGGCGAAGCGGCGGCGCGGCATCACGGCCAGGTGGACGGCGGCCAGCACCACGGTCAGCGCCAGCGCGGCCAGCCGGGGGACCGTCGCCCAGGACGGCAGCAGCACCAGCAGCGCGATCTGCGCGGCGGCGGCGAGCAGCCAGCGGAGCAGCGCGCTCAGCCGCCACCAGCGCACCGCGCGCGGGTCGACGGAATGCTCGGGCGGCCTCAGCCGCAGTGCGGGGGGCGGGAGTTGGGACCCGGGCGGGGGCGTGGTGGCGGACATGTCGATCAGCATCGCGCAGCCCTGGCGCGCCCCGCCGGTGATTCGCTCGACTTCCGCTGGAGCCGGCCCGCGGCCCGGCCCACCGATCCTGACGGCCGGGTTCGAGGGATTCTCCACCGCGAGCTCCCATCCTCCGGCTGTCCGCGCCATTGACCGTTGAGGAAGAGGACCCCGATGAAGGCTCTGGTGCTGTCGGGCGGGTCGGGAACCCGTCTGCGTCCATTCACCTATTCGATGCCCAAGCAGCTCATCCCGGTCGCCAACCGCCCGGTGCTCGAACACGTCCTGGAGAACATCCGCGAGCTCGGGGTCACCGAGATCGGCGTGATCGTCGGCGAACGGCGCCCGGAGATCGAGGCCGTGCTGGGCGACGGCGCCCGGCTCGGGGTGCGCATCACCTACCTCCACCAGGAGCAGCCGCTCGGCCTGGCGCACACCGTGACCGTCGCCCGGGAGTTCCTCGGCGACGACGACTTCGTGATGTACCTCGGCGACAACATGCTCCCGGACGGGATCGTGGAGATCGCCGAGGAGTTCCGGGCCAACCGGCCGGCCGCCCAGGTGGTGGTCCACAAGGTCGCCGACCCGCGGGCGTTCGGGGTGGCCGAGGTCGCCCCCGACGGCACGGTGCAGCGCCTGGTCGAGAAGCCCCAGCAGCCGCGCAGCGACCTGGCGCTGATCGGCGTCTACTTCTTCACCCCGGCGATCCACCGGGCGGTCGCGGGCATCGCGCCCAGCGCCCGCGGCGAGCTGGAGATCACCGACGCCATCCAGTGGCTGGTCACCGAAGGGGCGCAGGTCAGCGCCAGTGAGTACCGGGGATACTGGAAGGACACCGGCCGGGTCGACGACGTCCTGGACTGCAACCGGCAACTGCTGGACGGCCTGCGCCGCTCGGTCGCCGGCGAGGTCGACGAGAGCAGCGAGCTGATCGGCGAGGTGCTGGTCGAGCCCGGTGCCAAGGTGATCCGCTCGCGGATCGAGGGCCCGGCGGTGGTCGGAGCGGGCAGCGTGATCGAGGACAGCCACATCGGCCCGCACACCTCGATCGGCCGGGACTGCGTCCTGCGCGACACCCACGTGTCCTACTCCATCGCGCTGGACGGCGCGACCGTCCGCGGTGTCAGCGGCGTGCACGGCTCGTTGATCGGCCGTTCCGCCAACGTCACCAGCGTGCAGAGCACCCTGCGTCACCACCGCCTGGTGGTCGGCGATCACACTCAGGTCGAGGTGGCAGCATGAGAATCCTGGTCACCGGCGGTGCCGGTTTCATCGGGTCGCACTACGTCCGGACGCTGCTCGAGGGCGGCTACCCCGGCTTCGAGGACGCGCAGGTCACCGTCCTCGACAAACTCACCTACGCCGGCAACCGGGACAACCTGCCGGCCTCCGGCCCCCGGCTGGACTTCGTCCAGGGCGACATCTGCGACCTGCCGCTGCTGCTCGAACTGATGCCCGGCCACGACGCCGTGGTGCACTTCGCCGCCGAATCGCACGTGGACCGCTCGCTGGAGTCCGCCGCCGAGTTCGTCCGCACCAACGTCGGCGGCACCCAGAACGTCATGGAGGCCGCGCTGCGCTCCGGGGTGCCGCGGGTGGTGCACGTCTCCACCGACGAGGTGTACGGCTCCATCGACGAGGGCTCCTGGACCGAGGAGTGGCCGCTGCTGCCGAACTCCCCGTACGCCGCCTCCAAGGCCGGCTCCGACCTGATCGCCCGCGCCTACTGGCGCACCCACGGGCTGAACGTCTCGGTCACCCGCTGCTCCAACAACTACGGGCCCTACCAGCACCCCGAGAAGCTCATCCCGCTGTTCGTCACCAACCTGCTGGAGGGCAAGCAGGTCCCGCTGTACGGCGAGGGCGCCAACATCCGCGAATGGCTGCACGTGGACGACCACTGCCGGGCCATCCAGCTGGTGCTGACCGGCGGCCGGGCCGGCGAGATCTACAACGTCGGCGGCGGCAACGAGCAGACCAACCTGCAGATCACCGAACAGCTGCTGGAGCACCTCGGCGCCGACTGGAGCGCGGTGCGCAAGGTCGCCGACCGCAAGGGCCACGACCTGCGGTACTCGCTGGACGAGAGCAAGATCCGCGAGGAGCTCGGCTACGAACCGCGGATCCCGTTCGCTCAGGGCCTGGCCGACACCGTCGACTGGTACCGGGACAACCCGGGCTGGTGGAAGACCGTCAAGCACGGCCTGGAGGAGAGCCGGTGACCACCGCACAGGTCCTGGTCGTCGGCGCCGGGCCGGTCGGCCTGACCGCCGCCCACGAACTCGCCCGGCACGGCGTCACCGTCCGCCTGGTCGACGCCGCCGACGGCCCCGCCACCACCAGCAGGGCCCTGGCCACCCACGCCCGCACCCTGGAGGTCTACGACCAGATCGGCATCCTGGACGAGGTACTGCCGCGCGGCCAGCGCGTCGAACACTTCACGCTCCACCAGAACGGCCGCCGGCTGGCCCGCTTCGACACCGACTACAGCCACCTGCCCACCCGCTTCCCGTTCACCCTGATGGTCGACCAGGTGATCACCGAGGAGGTGCTGCGCACCGCCTGCGCCCGCCAGGGCGTCCAGGTCGAGTGGGGCGTGCGGCTCGCCTCGTTCGACGACCGCGGGGACGGCGTCGGGGCCGTGCTCACGCACCCCGACGGCCGCACCGAACACGCCTCGTTCGACTGGATGATCGGCTGCGACGGCGGGCACAGCACCGTCCGCAAGCAGCTCGGCATCCCGCTGATCGGCGAGAGCAGCGAGACCTGGCTGATCGCCGACGCGGTGGTCGACTGCGACCTCCCCCGGGACAGCATCCACTGGATGCGCACCCCCGCCGGCACCGTGATGATGGTGCCCTTCCCCGACCCCGGCAAGTGGCGGCTGCTGGACACCGCCGACGCCTCCTACCCCAGCGACGAGGCGGTCGCCCGGCGCTTCGCCGAGAAGATCTCGATCGGCACCGGACGGCCCGTCGAGGTCGAACTGCCCACCTGGGTCTCGGTGTTCACCATCCAGCAGCGGATGATCGAGCAGATGCGCAGCGGCCGGGTGTTCCTGGCCGGCGACGCCGCGCACGTCCACAGCCCCGCCTCCGGCCAGGGCCTGAACACCGGCATCCAGGACGCCGTCAACCTGGCCTGGAAACTTGCCGCGGTGGTCAACGGCGAGGCCGCCGAAACCCTGCTCGACAGCTACAGCGCCGAACGGGTCCCGGTCGGGGCAACCCTGCTGAAGTCCACCCGGATGGCCACCATGCTGGTGCAGCTCCGCAGCCGGAAGGCCGCCGCCGCACTGCGCACCCTCTTCACCGTGGTCCGCTCGGTACGGCCGCTGAAGTCGAAGATCGAACGCAAGATCATGGGCGGCATGTCGGCCCTGGACCTCTCCTACGCCGACGGCCCGCTCGCCCTGCCCGCCGCACCCGCCACCGGCTCCGGCCCGGCACCCGGACAGCGGGTCGCCAAGGTCACCGACCCGTCGCCCGCCTGGACCGCGCTGCTGGACGAACTGCGCACCCCCGGCTGGACACTGCTGGCCCGCGCCGTCCCCGCCCAGTACCCGGCGCTGCACCGGCTCGCCGAGGAGCACCCGGCCGTCCGGGTCCGCACCCTGGGCGAGGACGGGCCCGGACCGCTCGCCGACCCCGACGGCGCGCTCGCCGCCGACCTCGGCGTCCCGGCCGGCGGCTGGCTGCTGATCCGACCCGACGGCCACCTCGCCGCGTCCGGGCCCGGCCTGGACGCCGCCCCGCCCGCCGAGGCGTTCGCCGCGCTCGGCCTCCGCGCGGGCGCCGCGGACCGGCTCGCCGTCGGCTGACGCGGCGAGGTGGCGGGGCGGCGCACCGCCACCTCGCCACCCCACCGCGCCGGCCACTTCTTTCACCGACCACTTCGCAGACGGAGACATGTGATGGGAAAGCTGACCGGACGTACCGTCCTCATCAGCGGCGCGGCCGGCGGCCAGGGCGCCGTCACCGCACGGCGGTTCGTCGCCGAGGGCGCCCGGGTGGTGCTCGGCGACCTGCGCGAGGACGTGAAGGAACTCGCCGACGAGCTCGGCGAATCGGCCGCGGCGATCCGGCTGGACGTCCGCCGCGAGGAGGACTGGGCGGCCGCCGTCGCACTCGCCGAGCAGACCTTCGGCGGACTCGACGGCCTGGTCAACAACGCCGGCATCCTGCACCAGGGCCTGCTGGAGGCCACCACCCGCGACGACTACCTGAACGTGATCGAGGTCAACCAGCTCGGCGTGTTCCTCGGCATGCGCGCCGTCGTCCCCGCGCTGCGCGCCGCCGGCGGCGGAACGATCGTCAACATCGCGTCCGTCAACGCCCAGCAGGGCGTGCCGATGCTCACCGCCTACTGCGCCAGCAAGTTCGCGGTGCTCGGCATGACCAAGGTCGCCGCGCTGGAACTCGGCCGCGACGGCATCCGGGTCAACGCCGTCTGCCCGGGCGTGATCCGCACCGACATGACCGGCGGCATGCCCGAGCGGATCGAGCAGCGGCTGCTGGAGGGCATCCCGCTCGGCCGGTTCGGCGCCCCCGACGAGATCGCCGCCCTCACCCTGTTCCTCACCAGCGCCGAGTCCGGGTACTGCTCCGGCGGCGAGTTCGTCGCCGACGGCGGCTGGACGGCCGGCTGACACCCCGTTCGAGCGGCCCTCGACCGGCCGCGGCCAGACTCCCCGCACGGACCGAGACCACGACAGGACACCGCACATGACCGACGACCAGACCACCGACCGCCCGATCACCGTGGTCGCCACCTTCACCCTGAAGGGCGACGCCGCCGAGTTCGAGCAGCTGCTCGCCGAGCAGGCCGAACTGATGCGCGCCGGGGACGGCTTCGAACTCGGCGTCCTGGCCCGCTCCACCACCTCGCCCGACACCTACGTCAACCTCGCCTGGTGGCGCGACTCCCAGTCGTACCTGTCGGTGGTGCGCTCCTACGCCTTCGCGGCCAAGGCGATGAGCGAGCTGCCCCGGCTCGCGGACGCCCGGATCGACCGCTTCGTCCCCACCGCCGACCACGGCACGCTGCTGCCCGCCGACGGCGCCGAGCAGGGCGTGCTGGTGCTGGCGGTGCACGCCGCCGACGAGTCCGCCGCCGAACAGGTCGAGGCCGGCTGGGCCGCGCACACCGAGCAACTGGCCGGCCAGGAGGGCTTCCTGGGCGCGGCCCTCGGCCGCTCCGAGGTCCGCCCCGGCGGCCACGGACAGCTCGGCTGGTGGCGCGACGAGGCCGCGGCCGCCGCCGCGCCCGGCTACCGCGCGGAGGGCACCGAGACGCTGGTGCTCCGCCCGGTGCACACGGTCTCCGGTGGGACCGCCTGAACCGCGCCGCAATCGCCATCGCGACCGCCCGCCCGCCGGTACCACGGCCGGGCGGGCGGCCGTCTGCGTTGGACCGGTGGCGGGCAACGAGAAGGCCCCCGCCGGGGCGGGGGCCGTTCGGGCCCGGGGGAGCGGTGAACGCTCAGGCGGCGCCGGCCAGTTCGACCAGCACCGGGACGGTCTCCGCCGGGCTCGGCTGCCCGGCCATTCCCGCGCGCAGCCGGGCCGCGCCCTCCGCGTGGGCCGGGTCGGACACCAGCGCCCGCAGCGCCTTGTGCACGGCCTCCACGTCGTTCTGCTGCGCCGCCTCGTCCAGGCTCAGGCCCGCGCCGCAGGCGACGATCCGGTCGCCGACCACGAAGGTGTCCAGGTGACCGGGCAGCACCAGCTGCGGCAGGCCGAACGCGGTCGCCGTCAACTGGGTGCCGGAGCCGCCGTGGTGGACCACCGCCGTGCAGCCGCCGAGCACCGCGTCCAGCGGCACCGGGTCGACCAGCCGCACCGAGGACGGCACCGGGCCGAGCTGCTCCCGGTACGGGGCGCTGACGGTGACCAGCGCCTCGGTGTCCGGGATGCCGTCGAAGGCGTCGACGATCCGGCGCAGCAGCGGCAGCCCGTTCATCGCCAGCGTCAACTGCCCGAGCGACACGCACACCCGGTGCCCGGCCGGCTCGTCGAACGCCCAGTCGGGCACCGGGCCTGAGCCGTTGCTCGGCACGTACCGGATCGGGGTGCCGGGGGTGACGGACGGGTCCTGGAAACCGGGCGGGCACGGGTCGAGCACCAGGTCCGGCTGCGGCAGGCCGTCCGGCAGGCCGAGGCGGGCGCACACCCCGCTCAGCGAGTGCGCGCCCACCGCGTGCGCGACCTCGCCGACCGGGTCGACGCCCCAGCGGTGCTGCACCACCGGGACGCCCAGCAGGCCGCCGACGATCAGCGCGCCGTACTCCAGCCGGTCGGAGAGCACCAGGTCCGGCTTCCAGGAGCGGGCGATCTCCAGGTACGCGCCCACCGTGTACCGGGTGTGCATGGTCCACGGGCGCACCGCGCCGGCGAACGCGGCCGGCGCCGGACGCCCGCCGGCCTCGATCGGACGCAGCCCGGCCGGCAGCCCCAGCGACATCAACTCGCCCGCGTGGAAGGCCTCGCCGACGCTGTGGCCGCTCAGCCCGGCCGCGTGCGCGGCGGCGATCACGTCCGGCTGGCCGGCCACCAGCACCTCGTGCCCGGCCCCGCGCAGCGCCCAGGCCAGCGGGGCGAGCGGGGCGAAGTGGGTTGCCACCGGGGTGGTGATGATGAGTACCTTCATCGGGGTCCTCGGCTCCTCGAACAGGTGTCAACTGACGGACGCAGACGGTCCGTCGGCGCGCTGGAGCCGCCCTCGGCGGCGGCTGGAGCCGGGTCGTCCGGCCGCTCCGGGCACGTTGTCCGGCCGCTCCAGCGGTCTTCGAGCGGTACCCGAGGTGCGGTCGTTAGCGTCGGCGTCGCCACCGCCCATGACCCCGGAAGGATCATCCGTCATGTCCGAATTCGCCATCCACGCCAGGGGACTGCGCAAGCGGTACGGCGACACGCTCGCGGTCGACTCGGTCGACCTGGACGTCCGGCACGGCGAGATCTTCGCGCTGCTGGGCCCGAACGGCGCGGGCAAGACCACGACCACCGAGATGCTCGAGGGCTTCCGCACCCGCGACGGCGGCGAGCTGAACGTGCTCGGCGAGGACCCCGGCAAGGCCGGCCCGGCCTGGCGCTCGCGGATCGGCATCGTGCTCCAGGGCTCCAAGGACTTCGCGGACCTCACCGTCGCCGAGGTGGTGCACCACTTCACCGCCTACTACCCGCAGCCGCGGGACGCCGACGAGGTGATCGAGGCGGTCGGCCTGACCGAGAAGCGCAAGACCCGCGCCGCCTCGCTCTCCGGCGGCCAGCGCCGCCGCCTGGACGTGGCGCTCGGCATCATCGGCAATCCCGAACTGCTGTTCCTGGACGAGCCCACCACCGGTTTCGACCCCGAGGTGCGGCGCAAGTTCTGGGCGCTGATCGCCGGTCTGCGCAGCACCGGCACCACCATCCTGCTCACCACCCACTACCTGGACGAGGTCGAGTACCTGGCCGACCGGGTCGGCGTGGTCACCTCCGGCCGGGTGGTGGAGGTCTCCACCCCCGAGCGGCTCGGCGACCGGCACCTGGCGCCCGCCACCGTCCGCTGGATCGGCGCGGACGGACCGCAGGAGATCCAGACCGCCACCCCGACCCGCACCGTCTCCGAGCTGGCCGCCCGCTTCGGCGGCGAGGTCCCGGAGCTGACGGTGACCCGCCCGTCGCTGGAAGACGTCTACCTGCAGATGATCGGAGACCGGTGATGGAAGCGACCAGGACGCCCGCGGTGGCCACCGCCACCACCGCCGGCCGGGCCCGCACCGCGGCCGGGCCCGCGCTGCTGAGGATCGCCGCCGCCCGCGCGGTGCTGGAGATCCGCGGCTTCTTCCGCTCCCGCGGCCAGATGATCCTCACCTTCTCGACGCCGATCGTGCTGCTGATCCTGTTCAGCGCGATCTTCGGCGGCAAGGTCGAGGGCACCGACCTGCAGATGTCCCAGCTGTACTCGACCGGCATGCTCGCGGTCGGCGTGATGTCCACCAGCTTCCAGACGCTGGCCCTGCAGGTCGCCGCCGAGCGCCGCAACGGCGCGCTCAAGCGGCTCCGCGGCACCCCCATGCCGCCGGTCGCCTACTTCCTCGGCAAGATCGCCATGGTGCTGGTCTCCAGCCTCGGCCAGGCCATCGTGCTGATGGTCATCGGCTCGCTGTTCTTCGGCCTCAAGCTGCCCACCGACGTGACCAGTTGGCTGACCTTCGGCTGGATCTACCTGCTCGGCATCTCCGCGTGCAGCCTGCTCGGCCTGGCCTTCTCCTCGCTGATCGGCGGCGAGGAGGGCGGCGGCCCGATCGTGATCCTGCCGTTCATGGCGCTGCAGTTCATCTCCGGCGTGTTCGTGCCGTTCCAGACCCTGCCGCACTACCTCCAGCAGATCGCCTCGTTCTTCCCGCTCAAGTGGCTGTGCCAGGGCATGCGTTCGGTGTTCCTGCCGGACACCTACCTGTCCCAGGAGCTGGCCCACTCGTGGGAGCTCGGCCGGGTCGCGCTGGTGCTCGGCGGCTGGGTGGTGGTCGGCCTGGTGATCTGCCTGACCACCTTCCGCTGGAAGACCCGCCACGACGGCTGAGCCGCCCCGTCCCCACACGTACGACACCGTCCCCCACACGTACGACACCGTCCCCCACACGTACGACACCGGCCCGCCGGGGCAGACCGCCCCGGCGGGCCTCGCCGTGCCCGCGCCCGGCCCGGAGCTCCCAGCGGGATTCGAGCAGCCGTCGTCCGGGCGGCAGCAGGCTGATGGCCGAACCGGCATGGGCCGTGCGGCCGGTGTCGACCCGCGGACGAAACAGGAGAGCACGAGATGGCGAACCCGGTGCAGCCGGATCCGGCTCCAAGCCCCTACCGACGGGGCGGGACCATGCACGACCTCTTCCGGTGGAGCGCCGAGCGCACCCCCGACGCGACCGCCCTGGTGGACGGCGAACGGCGGATCGGTTACCGGCAGCTCGACGATGCCTCCGACCACTTCGCCGCCGCCCTGGAGGACGCCGGCGTCGGCCCCGGCCGGATCGTCCCGCTGCTGCTGCCGCGCGGCCCCGAACTGGTGGTCGCCATGCTGGCCGTGCTCAAGCGCGGCGCCGCGTACGCCGCCCTCGACCCGCGCTGGCCCGCCGACCGCACCGCCGGCCTGGTCGCCCAGCTGGACGCGCCGCTGCTGGTCACCGACCTGCCCGGCGACTGGCCGGTCCCGGTGGCCGCTCCGCCCGCCGACCCGGCCGCCCCGCCCGCCGGACCGCAGCGCCGCCCCACCCCCGTCGAGGTGCGCGGCGAGGACGTCAGCACCGTCTTCTTCACCTCCGGCACCACCGGCGCCCCCAAGGCCGTGCTCTCGCCGCACCGCGGCACCGTCCGGCTCTTCGACGACTGCGCCTTCTCCGACTTCGGCCCCGGCAGCGCCATCCTGCAGATCGCCGCCGCCCCGTGGGACGGTTTCACGTGCGACTGCTGGGGCGCGCTGCTGTGCGGCGGCAAGGTGGTGTTCACCGACTCGCTGCTGATGCCCGACACCCTGCGCGCGCTGATCGCCGCCGAGGGCATCACCCACGGCTTCATCACCACCTCGCTGTTCAACATGATCGTCGACGAGGGCGTGGACGCCTTCGCGGGCCTGCGCAAGGTGCTGATCGGCGGCGAGAAGGTCTCGCCCCCGCACGCCCGCCGCTTCCTGGAGCGCCACCCCGGCATCCCGCTCGGCAACGGCTACGGCCCGGTCGAGTGCACCGTGTTCGCCACCGAGTACGAGATCACCGCCGCCGACTGCGACTCCCCGGACGGCATCCCGCTCGGCCACCCGCTGCCGCACACCGAGGTGTTCGTGCTGGACGGCGACCGGCTGTGCGCGACCGACGAGGAGGGCGAGCTCTGCCTGGCCGGCGACGGTCTCGCGCACGGCTACCTCGACCCGGAACTGACGGCCCGCAAGTTCACCGAGGTCACCGTGGAGGGCCGCACCGTGCGGGTCTACCGCACCGGCGACCGCGGCCGGCGGCGCGCCGACGGGCTGCTGCGCTACGGCGGCCGGATGGACCGGCAGGTCAAGATGCGCGGCCTGCGGATCGAGGTCGAGGAGATCGAGGCGCACGCCGCCGCCGTCCCCGGCGTCGCCGACGCCGTGGTCGTCCCGGTGCTCGACCCCGGCGGCGCGTGCACCGCGCTGAACCTGTTCTTCACCGCCCTGGGCACCCCGCCGCTCGACCCCGACGGCCTGCGGGCCGCGCTGTCCGCGGCCCTGCCCGGCTACCTGGTGCCCGCCCGGCTGATCCGGCTGGAGCGGATGCCGCTCACCGCCAACTCCAAGCTCGACCGCAAGGCCCTGGACGCCCTCGCCGCCGCCCCGGACGCCCCCGAGGAGGCCGAGGAGGAGACCGCCGACCCCACCGAACGCGCCGTCGCCGAGGCCTTCGCCGCCGTCCTGCGCCGGCCGCACGTCCCGCTCGCCGCCTCGTTCTTCGACCTCGGCGGCAGCTCGCTGGACGCCGCCCGGCTGTGCGCCCGCCTCGGCGCGCACGGCCACGCCGTGGTGGCCGCCCAGCTGTACCGCACCCCGACCGTGCGCACCCTCGCCGCCTGGCTCGACCGGGCCGACCCCGCCGCGCCCGCCGCCACCGGCCCCGCGCTGCCCGCCGGCGCCGTCGAACTCACCTCCATGCAGGACGTGTTCCTGGTCCTCGACGACATCTCGGTGTCCGCCTGGCGGCTCGACGGCGACCTCGACCCGGCCGCGCTGCGGGCCGCCGCCGGCGACCTGCACCGCCGCCACCAGGCCCTGCACGCCCGCTACCAGGCCCGCGGCCGCTCCGTCGCGGTGCTGCCCGAGCAGCCCGGCGAGGCCGAGTTCGCACAGCTCCCCGACGCGGACGGAGCCACCGCCGCCGCCCGGGCGCTGCGGGCCCACCTGGCGAGCCCGCTGTCGGTCGGCGCCGGCCGGATCTGGCGCACCGCCGCCGTCCGGATCCGGGAGACCGGCAGCTGGCTGATCGGCGTCGCCGTGCACCACATCGCCTTCGACGGCTGGTCCCAGGCGCTGCTCGCCGAGGACCTCTCCACCGCGTACGCCGCCCGGGCGCGCGGCGAGCAGCCGGTCTTCGCCAGCCCCGTCGGCACCCTCGCCGAGGCGGCCGAGGAGCACCGCCGGCACCTCGCCCGGGTCGACCTGGACGCCCAACGGGCGTTCTGGCGCGAGGAATTGACGGGCCTCGCGGCGCTGGAGCTGCCCGGAGCGCAGCCGGTACGCGCCGCGCAGCTCGGCCCGGTGCGCACCGACCGGATCCGGCTGACCGCCGAGCAGCGCGCCCGGCTGGAGGAGGCCGCCCGGGAGTCCGGCAGCACCCCGTTCACGCACTGGTACGGCGCGCTGGTCGGCGTGCTGCGGTCGCTGACCGGGCAGGAGGACGTGACCGTCGGCGTGCCCGTCGCCCGGCGCGGCGGCCCGCGGATGGACGCCACCGTCACCACCCGCGTCGACCTGCTCTGCCTGCGGGCCCGCCCCGGCGGCGGGGACCTCGCGCAGGTCGTCGGCCGGGCCCTCGCCCACCAGGAACTCCCGTTCCGCGACGTGGTGATGGCGCTCGCACTGGCCGGCCAGGACATCGGCCGGCTGCTGGCCGTGCCGCTGTTCGTCCTCCAGGACAACGCGCTGCCCCGGCTCACCCTGCCCGGCCTGCCCGCCACCCCGCTCGACCTGGACGAGGAGCAGTCCGCGCAGGCCCTGGTGATCGAGGTCGGCCCGCTGCCCGACGGCGGCGCCGAGGTGACCGTCCGGACCCGCACCGACCTGCTCCCGGACGGCCTGGGCGACCGGATCGGCCGCGAACTGGTGGCGGCGGCACAGGAATTCGCGCGGCCCGCAGCAGCGGGTCGCGCCGGGACGGGACGCGTGCCGGCCGGCGCGGCGTCCGCGGTGTGAGGAGCGAGTCGTGCGGGTGTTGTTCACGGTGTCGGACTGGTTCGGCCACTGGTCGGCGATGGTGCCGCTCGGCTGGGCGCTTCAGGGCGCCGGCCACGAGGTGCGGGTGCTGTGCGCGCCCTCCCAGGCGGACGCGCTGACCCGGGCCGGACTGACCGCCGTCCCGGTGCTGGACGGCTGGGACATGGCCTTCCAGGGCCGGCTGCAGAACTACTTGAACGCGGGGAAGGGCCTGTGGTCCTACCCCGAGCCGCCGCCGCACCCCGTCACCGGGCAGCCGCTGGCCGATCTCGCCGACTTCGACCTCGGCGGCTGGTTCGGCGCGAACCTGCCCGCCCTGGCCGAGCGCGCCCGGCAGTCCACCGACGCCGCCGTCGCGTACGCCCGCCGCTGGCAGCCCGACGTCCACGTCCACGACCTGGTCAGCATCGAGGGACTGCTGCTCGGCCGGGTGCTGGACGTCCCGTCCGCCATCCACCTGTGGGGGCCGGCCGGGACCGACGAGCAGGAGCCCGGGCTGACCCTGGTGCCCGTCGACATGAGCAAGTCCTTCGAACGGTACGGCGTCGGCGAACCCGGGTTCGAGCAGGTCACCCACGTGATCGACGCCAACCCGGCGAGCCTCGCCCCCGCCGTCCAGGGCGCCGAACGGCTGCCCGTCCGGTTCGTCCCGTACAACGGTCCCGGCGCCGAGCCGGACTGGCTGGCCGGGCTGCCCGAGCGGCCCCGGGTCTGCGTGGTGTGGGGGACCTCGGTGTCCGAGATGTTCGGCGAGGTGTCCTTCACCGTGCCGCAGGTGATCGAGGAACTGGCCGCGCTGGACGTCGAGGTGGTACTCACGCTCACCGGCGCCGACCGCGAACGCCTCGGCGAACTCCCGTCGAACGTCCGCCTGTTGGAGCGGGTGCCGCTGCACCTGCTGCTGCCGCACTGCGACCTGGTGGTGCACCACGGCGGCGCCGGGTGCGTGATGACCGCGCTCGCCGCCGGCACCCCGCAGCTCGCCCTCACCAACGGCGTCGAGCAGCGGCTGAACGCCGACCGGATCGCCGCCGCCGGGGCGGGCCTCGGCCTGCCCAACGCCGGCCTGGAGCCCGGGGCGGTCCGCGCGGCCGCCGCCGCGCTGCTCGGCGACCCCGCCCACCGGGCCGCCGCGAGCAGGCTGCGCGAGGAGAACGACCGGCGGCCCGCCCCGGCCGAACTGGTCGGCGTCCTGGAGGAGTTGGCCGCCGCCCGGCAGCCCGTCACGGTCGGCGGTGGCCGCTGATGCGGGTGCTGTTCACCGTCTCCGACTGGCCCGGCCACTGGTCCGCGATGGTGCCGCTCGGCTGGGCGCTGCAAGGCGCCGGCCACGAGGTGCGGGTGCTGTGCGCGCCCTCGCAGACCGAGCCGCTGACCCGGGCCGGACTGACCGCCGTCCCGCTGCTCGGCGGCTGGGACATGGCCGTCCAGGGCCGGCTGCAGAACTACGTCTCCGCCCGGGACGGCCAGTGGCGGTTCGCCGAACCCCCGCCGCACCCCGTCACCGGGCAGCCGCTGGCCCGGCTCGCCGACTTCGACCTCGGCGGCTGGTTCGCCCAGTACCACCCCACCCTGGTCGCCGACGCCACCCGCTCCACCGACGCCGCCGTCGGCTACGCCCGGCACTGGCAGCCGCAGCTGGTGGTGCACGACCAGCTCAGCATCGAAGGGCCGCTGGTCGGCCGGGTGCTCGACGTCCCCGCCGTGCTCCAGCTCTGGGGCCCGGTCGGGCCCGCCGACGAGGGCGAGGGGCTGATCATGCTGCCGCCCGACTACAGCGGCGCCTTCCGCCGCCACGGCGTCGGCGACCACGGGCCGCAGCACTACGCGTACGCCATCGACCCCTGCCCGCCCGCCGTCGCCCCGCCGCTGCGCGGCGCCGCCCGCCGGCTGCCCGTCAGGTTCCTGCCGTACAACGGGCCCGGCGCCGAGCCCGGCTGGCTGGCCGGGCTGCCCGAGCGGCCCCGGGTCTGCGTGGTGTGGGGGACCTCGGTGTCCGACATGTTCGGCGAGGTGTCCTTCGCCGTCCCCAAGGTGATCGAGGCACTCGCCGCGCTGGACGTCGAAGTGGTGCTCACCCTGACCGGCGCCGACCGCGAACGGACCGAACGCCTCGGCGAACTCCCCCCGAACGTCCGCCTGTTGGAACGGGTGCCGCTGCACCTGCTGCTGCCGCACTGCGACCTGGTGGTGCACCACGGCGGCGCCGGATGCGTGATGACCGCACTCGCCGCCGGCACCCCGCAACTCGCCCTGCCCAACGGCCTCGACCAGCACCGCAACGCCGAACGGATCACCGCCGCGGGCATCGGCCTCGGCCTGCCCAACGCCACCGCCCGGGCCGACGACATCCGGACGGCCGCCACCACCCTGCTCGGCGACCCCGCCCACCGGGCCGCCGCGAGAAGGCTGCGCGAGGAGAACGACCGGCGGCCCGCCCCGGCCGAACTGGTCCGCACCCTCCAGGAGCTGGCCGCCGTCGCCGCCCGCTGAAGGGACACACAGACAATGCACATCGTGGGAACCGGGTTCCTCGCCCGCAGCCTCACCCCGATCGCCGACGCCCACCCCGACACCGTCGTACTCGCCGCCGGCGTCTCCTGGGCCTCCGGCACCTCCGACACCGACTTCACCCGCGAGGCCGACCTGCTGGCCGACACCGCCCGCCGGTGCGCCGCCGACGGACGCCGACTGCTGTTCTTCTCCACCGCCTCCACCGGCATGTACGGCAACGCCCACGGCCCCGGCCGGGAGGACGAACCCGTCGAACCCTGCACCCCCTACGGACGCCACAAGCTGGCGCTGGAACGGCAGTTGCAGGACTCCCGAGCCGAGTACCTGATCCTCCGCCTCGGCCACCTGGTCGGCCCCGGCCAGCCCCCGCACCAGCTGCTGCCCGCCCTGCTCCGGCAGGTCCGCTCCGGCGCCGTGCAGATCCACCGCGGCGCCGCCCGCGACCTGATCAGCGTCGCCGACGTGATCACCGTCATCGACCGGCTGCTCGGCCGCGGCCTGCGCGGCGAGGTCGTCAACGTCGCCTCCGGCTTCGCCGTCCCCGTCGAACGGATCGTCGACCACCTGGAACAGCGGCTCGGCCTGCACGTCGACCGCGGATACGCCGACTCCGGGGCCGCCCAGCACGCCATCGCCACCGACCGGCTGGCCGCCCTGGTGCCCGACGTAGCCCGGCAGTTCGGACCCGAGTACTACCGGCCGGTGCTGGACACCTTCCTGGCAGCCGCCTGACGGAGCGCGCGGCTGCCGTGCGCGGGCGGACGGTCAGGCCCACGGCCGGGCCTGCCGCGAAGGTCTGCCCGGAGGCGTCCGGTGGCCACCGGGCCGGCCGGGCCACCGGGTGCGGGAACCGGCCGGCCCCGCAGGACGCAGGCCGGGACGGGTGCCCGCCGTCCGCCCCGAGCGGCCCAGCCACCCCCATCGGCTGGTCCGGCCCGAACGCGCCCGCGCCGGAGCCGTCGGGCGCCGCTGCGGTGCGACGGCATCGCCATCCGCGCGGCCCGGGTCGGCATCCCGGTCTGCCCGGCCCACTGCGTGTCCGGGTCGTGCAAGCCGCCACCTGCGCCGGTCGTTGCCCGCCGCTGTGGTGTGGCGGCATTGCTTTCCGCGCGGCCCGGGTCGGCGGCCCGGTCTGCCCGGCCCACTGCGTGTCCGGGTCGTGCAAGCCGCCACCTGCGCCGGCCGTTGCCCGCCGCTGTGGTGTGGCGGCATTGCCTTCCGCGCGGCCCGGGTCGGCATCCCGGTCTGCCCGGCCCACTGCGTGTCCGGGTCGTGCAAGCCGCCACCTGCGCCGGTCGTTGCCGCCGCCGTGGTGCGACGGCATTGCCCTCCGCACCGCCCGGTCCGGCGCCCCGGTCTGCCCGGCCCACCGTGCGTCCGCGTTGCGCAAGCCGCCACCTGCGCCGGAGCCCGCCGCCCGCCGAGCTTCGAGCCGGACCCGAGCGGCGGCCCGCACGCTGCACGCCAGCAGCCGTCCGGCGCCTCGCCGCCCGCGCGGGCGAAGCCGCCCGACCGCCCCCGAACGCCGACGAGAGGACACCGCCGTGCGCGTCCTGGTGATGGCCAGCCCCGTGCCCACCCACCTGCTCCCGCTCCTGCCGATCGCCTGGGCCGCTCGCGCCGCCGGCCACGACGTACTGGTCGCCGGACAGCCGGACCTGGTCGAGGCCGCCCGCGGCGGCGGCCTGTCGATCGCCGTGGTCGGCCACGAGCAGCGCGAGATCGAGGAACGCCGCCAACGCCGGGCGCTCGGCCAGGCCGACCCCGGCGGGGACGGCGGCGCGCGCCGCGAACCGCCGTGGAAGTCGCTCGCCGACCGCTGGCGGGCCCGGGTCGAGGACGTGCTGCCGGACCTGCTGCGGATCGCCGAGCGCTGGCGGCCCGACGTGGTGCTCGCCGACCCGCTCGAGTACGCCTCGCTGATCGTCGGCGCGGTGCGCGGCATCCCGGTGGTCCACCACCGGTGGGGCGTCGACTCGTTCACCAGCCGCGACTTCGACCGGATCCAGGAAGCCCTGGCCGGCATCTGCCAGGCCCACGGCCTGCCCGGCCTGCCCACCCCCGACCTGGTGCTCGACCCCTGCCCGCCCAGCCTCCAGCACCCGGACGCGGCACCCGCCCGCCCTGTCCGCTTCGTTCCGAGCAACGGCGTCGGCCTGCGACCCGACTGGGCGCCGAAGCCCGCCGGGACGCGCCGGATCTGCGTCTCGCTCGGCCTGCGCACCCTCGCCCTGGAAGGGCCCGCCGTGATCGCCGCCGCACTGCGCGGCCTCGGCTCGCTGCCCGGCGTGCAGACCGTCGCGACCGTTCCCGCCGAGCACCGGGCCGGCCTCGGCGAACTCCCCGCCTCGGTACGGCTGGTCGACCCCACGCCGCTCGACCTGTTCCTGGACGGCTGCGACGCCGTGGTCCACCACGGCGGCAGCGGCACCGGCCTGGCCGCGATCGCCCGCGGCCTGCCGCAACTCGTCCTGCCGCAGACCCCGTGGACCGCCGAGCACGCCGAACGCGTCACCGCCCTCGGCATCGGCCTGAGCCTCCCCACCGACGAGCGACAGCGCGACCCGCACGCCGTGGCCCACGCCGCCGCCCGCCTCCTCGACGACCCCACCTTCCGCACCGCCACCGCCCACCTGCGCACCGAGATCGCGGCCATGCCCACCCCGGCGGACGTCGTCACCACCCTCGCCGCCCTCGCCGGGTAGGCGTCGGCCTTCCGTCCGGGTTCGATCGTGGGTCGAGTGGGGCGCCGGACGCTGGGCCCGCGTCCGTCGTCGCGGCGGAGTCGAACCGAGCGCATGGAGGAGAACAGTGCGCGTCCTCTTCACCACCTGGGCCTCCCCGTCCCACCTGTTTCCGATGGTCCCGCTGGCCTGGGCGTTCCAGGCGGCGGGTCACGAGGTGCGGGTCGCCGTGCCGCCCAACTGCACCGCTCATGTGTCGGGGGCGGGGCTGACGCCGGTGGCGATCGGTCCGGTGCCCGGGGCGATGGCCGGGAGCGGGCAGGGGCAGGCGAAGGGGCAGTTGAAGGTCTGGCATTCGCAGCGGTCCTGGCCGGCCGACTGGCCGTTGCACCTCGACCGGTTGGACGAGGGTCAGCTTGGCCTGCTCCAGGCGCTGGTGGACCGGCAGGCGGTGACCGCCGAGGCGATGGTGCCCGAACTGCTGGAGTTCGCCCGGCACTTCGGGCCGGACCTGATCGTCCGGGACGCGGGCACGTACGCGGCCGCGGTGGTCGCCGACCTGCTCGGGGTGCCGCTGGCCAGCCACCAGTGGGGCAGCCCGGCGGTGCTCGACGTCGAGCACTCCGCGCCCGGGGGAGAGGCGTGGCCGGGCTACCGGGCGCTGTTCGAGAAGTTCGGCGCGCAGGCCGACGACGGCACCGGCGTGTTCGTCGACCCGTGCCCGCCGTCCCTCCAACTTCCCACCCCGGCAACCCGGTTGAACACCCGGATCGTGTCGTACAACGGCCCGGGCGAGCTGCCCGACTGGCTGCGGAAGGAGCCGGAGGCGCCGCGGGTGTGCATCACCTGGGGAGTCACGGCGGGCAAGCTGGACCCGAAGTCCGCGCTGCCCGCGCCGCTGCTCGGCGCCGCCCACTCGCTGGCGGCGGCCGGCCTGGAGGTGGTGCTCGCCGTCACCGAGGCGCAGCGCGAGCTGCTGGGGGAGCTGCCGAGCGGCATCCGGACGGTGTCGATGCTGCCGTTGCACCTGTTGCTGCCGACCTGCGCGGCGGTGGCGCACCAGGGCGGTGGCGGCACCGCGATGACCGCGGTCGCGGCCGGCACCCCGCAGCTGATCCTCTCGCCGCGCCCGGAGCAGATGCTCACCGGCGACCGGCTGACCGGTGCCGGCGCGGCCCGGCACGTCCCGTACAACGAGCTGATCGAGGACGAGCGGGCCGGGCAGCGGGTGCACGAGGACGTGCTCGCGCTGGTCGAGGACCCGGCCCACCGGGACGCCGCCGCCCGGCTGCGCGAGGAGTCGCAGGCGCAGCCCAGCCCGGCGCGGACCGCGGAGCGGCTGCTCGAACTGGTGCGCTGAGCCGACGAAGGTGGGCCGACGAAGCTGAGCCGACAAAGCTGAGCCGACGAAGGTGGGCCGACGAAGATGAAGGGGCGGCCCCGACCACTGCGGTCGGGGCCGCCCCTTCAGCGACTTCAGGGGACTCAGGCCACCGCGTCCACCAGCACCGCGACCCGCTCGGCGGGCGTCGGCTCGGCGAGCATCTCCTCGCGCAGCGCGGCGGCGGCCTTGCCGTACCGCGGGTCGTCCAGCAGCGCGGCGACCGAGGCGCCGATCACCGCCGGGTCGTGCTGCTCGCCGGGTGCGGGGAGCAGCCCGGCGCCGGCGTGTGCCAGCCGTTCGCCGATCTCGGCGGAGATCGGCACCTGTGGCAGCACGAGTTGCGGTACGCCGTGCGCGGCGGCGGTCAGGCCGGTGCCGGACCCGCCGTGGTGGACGACGGCCGCGCAGGTCGGCAGCAGCGCGGTCATCGGCAGCGATTCGGCGACCCGGACGCCGTCCGGCAGGCCGCCGAGCTTCCCGGCCTGGCCGGCGCCGACGGCCAGCACCACCTCGACGTCGAGTGCGGTGAGCGCGGCCAGTGCGCCGGTGAGGACGTCGGGCAGCCGGTCGGGGGAGACCTTGCCGCCGGACACCCCGGCGGTGACGCAGACCCGGGGGCGGCCGGAGTCGGTGTGCAGCCAGTCGGGCAGCAGGCCGGGGCCGTTGTACGGCACGTAGCGGACGGGGACGCGCCGGCGTGGCGCCGGGTCGGGCAGCCGCAGCGACGGTGGGCACGGGTCGAACCAGCCGATCGGCCCGCGCTCGGGGTCGGCGCCGTGCCGCTCGAACAAGTCGCGGTAGCCGGGCCGGAGTTCACCGTCCAGCCGGTCCGTCTCGATCCTGATCACGGTGGCGGTGCCCCAGGTGTGGCCGAACGCGGGGACGCCGAGGACGGCGGCGGTCAGCGGGCCGGCGAAGGTCAGCGAGTCGTGCACCACGACGTCGGGCCGCCAGGCGCGGGCGAACGCGATCAGGTCGTCGGCCATCGCGTCGGCGACGGTGAGCTGCTTGTCCGCCAGCGCGGCCAGCACGGTGCGGTGCCCGTCGTCCAGCAGTTCGGGGCGGGCGGCCCAGCTCTCGGGCCAGCGGCCGAAGCTGCGCCACGGTGCGAGGTCCGCGCGGTTGCGGATCTGGGCGACCGCGACGTCCTGCCCGACCGCCACCCCGATCAGCCCGGCCCGGGCGACCGCGGGGGCGCTGGCCGGCGGGGTGGCGAACCGTACCTCGTGGCCCGCCGCCTGGCAGGCCCAGGCCAGCTGGACCAGGCTGTACAGGTGCCCGGGCTCCGCCCAGGTGGCGAACAGCACTCGCATGTCATCTCCTCGGTGGGCGCTGCCGCGCGTAGAGCGCGCGGCACTCGTCATAGGTGGACAGGACCCCGCGTTCGGTCAGCTCGGCCAGCGACGGCGCGCACCGGTCCTTCTCGGACAGCAGCGGTTCACCGTCGAGCCAGTTCTTCCACGGGATGTTCAGCTCGGGGTCGAAGGGCTGGATGTCGAACTGCGTCCCGGGGACGAACTGGGTGGAGCACAGGTAGCTGATGCAGGCGTCGTCGGTGAGCGCCACGAAGCCGTGCGCCAGGCCCTCGGCGACGAACACCGCGGTGCCCTCCTTGGCGTCGAGCACGGTGGTGACGTGCGTGCCGAAGGTGGGCGAGCCGAGCCGGACGTCGACCACCACGTCCAGCAGGACGCCGCGCACGCAACTGACGTACTTGGCCTGCCCGGGCGGGATGGTGACCCCGTGGATCCCGCGCAGCGTGTTGCGGGACGAGGTCGAGTAGTTCACCTGCAGTGGCGTGAACAGGTGGCCGGTCGCCTCGGCGAGCGCGTCGCGCTTGTACGACTCGAAGAAGTTGCCCCGGGAGTCGGGGTGTTGACGCGGGGTGATCCGATAGGCGTCGGGCACCGCGGTGGCTTGTATCCCCATGGGTGCGGACTGTAGGGAGCGCCGCTAGAGCACCGGTAGCGGCGGCGGCGAGCAGCGGCCCGGCCGTCCACCAGGATTCGAGCCGACTGCTGCACCATGCGGCGCGACCACGGAGAGGCACGCGGCGATCCGGCCGCGGGCCGATGCAGACGGAGGTGCCGACGGTGTCCCAGTTCGACGTGCGGAGCGCGGATCGACCACCGGCCGCCCAGGGCCGGCGGGTAGCGGTCCTCGGCGCGACCGGATTCGTCGGCCGTCGTGTCTGCCAGGCGCTCGCCGCGGCCGGCGCCCGGGTGTACGGGGTCGCGCGCAGCGCCGCCGGCGCCGCGGACTTCGAGCCGATCCCGCTCGACCTCGCCGCCACCTCGCCCGAGCGGCTCGCCGAGGTGCTGCGCAGCACCGGCGCCGACGTGGTGGTGAACGCGGCGGGCGCGGTGTGGGGTGTGACGGACCAGCAGATGGCGCAGGCCAACGCCGAGTTGCCGGAAAGGCTGGTCACGGCGGTCGGCCTGCTGCCCGGGCGGCCGCGGGTGGTGCACCTCGGTTCGGTGCACGAGTACGGGCCGGGCCCGTGGGGCGTGGCCATCCCGGAGAGCCTGCCGCCCGCGCCGGTCAGCTCGTACGGGCGGACCAAGCTGCTCGGCACCGAGGCGGTGCTGGCCGCCGCCCGGGACCGCGGGCTGGACGGGGTGGTGCTGCGGATCGTCAACGTGTCCGGGCCCGGCACCCCGGCGGGCAGCCTGCTCGGCATGATCGCCGGTCGGCTCGCCGAGGTCGCCCGCGGCGGCCCGGGCGAGCCGCTGCGGCTCACCCCGCTGCGGGCCCGGCGGGACTTCGTGGACGTCCGCGACGTCGCCGACGCGGTGGTGGCGGCCGCCGTCGCGGACGCCCCCGGCGGGCTGGCCGGCCAGGTGATCAACATCGGCCGGGGCGAGGCCGTCGCGGTGCGCCGGCTGGTGGACCGGCTGATCGAGCTGAGCGGCCTGCCGCTGACCGTGGCCGAGGAGCCGGACACCGCCCCGCAGCGCGGCGCGGTGGACTGGCAGCAGGTCGACATCGGCAAGGCCGCCCGGCTGCTCGACTGGCGGCCGCAGCGCGACCTGGACACCTCGCTGCGCGACCTGCTGACCTCGACGCCGGGGCTCGTCCCGGAGCAGGAGGCGGTGGCCGGGTAGTCCGCCTTCAGCGCCAACTGTCGTGCCAGGAGCCGGAGTTGCCGTCCTTCCGCGAGTGCCGCGCCGGCCGGGTCTCGTTCCGAAGCCGGAGGTGGTGGCCGGGTAGTCCGCCTTCGGTGCCGACTGACCTGCCGGGAGCCGAAGTTGTCGCCCGTCCGCGAGTGCCGCGCCGGCCCGGGGCTCGTCCCGGAGTCGGAGGTGGGTGGCCGGGTAGTCCGCCTTCCGCGCCAACTGACCTGCCAGGAGCCGAAGTTGTCGCCCGCCCGCGAGTGCCGCTTCGGCCGGTGCTTGCCCCGCAGCAGGGGGCGGTGGCCGGGTAGTCCCCCTTCGACCTGCCGGGAGCCGGAGTTGTCGCCCGTCCGCGAGCGCCGCGCCGGCCGGTGCTTGCCCCGGAGCAGGAGGCGGTGGCCAGGTAGTCTCCCTTCCGCGCCAACTGACCTGCCAGGAGCCGGAGTTGTCGCCCGTCCGCGAGCGCCGCGCCGGCCGGTGCTCGTCCCGGAGCAGGAGGCGGTGGCCAGGTAGTCTCCCTTCCGCGCCAACTGACCTGCCAGGAGCCGAAATTGTCGCCCGTCCGCGAGCGCCGCGCCGGCCGGGGCTTGCCCAGGAGCCGGAGGCGATGCCCGCGCCAACTGACCTGCCAGAAGCTGAAGTTGCTGCCTATCCGCGAGCGCCGCGCCGCCCCGGGGCTCGTTCCGAAGCCGGAGGCGGTCGCCGGGTAGTCCACCTCCAGCGCCAACTGTCCTGCCAAGGCGCGGAGTTGCGACCCTCCTGCGAGCACCGCGCCGGCCCGGGGTTCGTCCCGGAACCGGGGAGGTCGCCGGATGGCCCTTATTGGGCGCGCCAACTTCCCCGCCAAGACGCCGAGTTGCGACCCGTCCGCGAGCACCGCTCCAGCCCGCGGGCGCAGGCTCGGGGCTGCCGTCGACGGCGGGTCGGCACCCGGCGGCCGGGCCGCTCCGCGTCGGGGCGGGACCCGTCCGGGCCGGCCGCGCACCGAGGAGTGGCATGGACCTGGGACTGCGAGAGCGCGTCGTACTGGTGACCGGGGCGACCGGCGGGATCGGGCGCGCGGTCGCCCGGGCGTACGCCGCCGAAGGGGCCAGGGTGGCCGTCGCCTACCGCTCCGACCGGGCTGCCGCCGAGCAGCTCGCCGACGAACTCGGCGGCCCCGAGCGGGCGTTCGCGCTGCCGTACGACCTGGAGGACCCGAAGTCGCCGCAGCTCGCGGTGGCCGAGGTCGAGCAACGCTGGGGCCGGCTGGACGTGCTGGTGGCGAACGCCGTCCGCTGGGGCGAGCGGCGCATCCCCGGCACCCGGTTCGAGGACGTCCCGGAGCCGGACTGGCTGCCGGTGATCGACGGCAACCTGGCGCCGACCGTCCGCACCGTGCAGGCCGCCGTCGGCGGCATGCGGGCCCGCGGCTGGGGCCGGATCGTGCTGATCTCCTCGCACAACGCGCTCGGCGGCAACCGCGGCCAGGAGTTCTACGGCGCCGCCAAGGCCGGACTGCACGGCCTGACCCGCAGCCTGATGTGGGACCTGACCGGCACCGACGTGCTGGTGAACGTGGTCTGCCCCGGCCTGACCACCACCGAGCGGGTCGCCGCCGGGCTGCCCGCGCCGGTCCGCGAGCGGGAGACCGCCGCCACCCCGAGCGGCCGGCTCAGCTCCCCCGAGGAGGTGGCCCGGGCCGTGCTGTACCTGGGCTCGGCCGCCAACGGCAACGTCACCGGCGAGGCCCTCGCCGTCGCCGGCGGCCGCTGAACCGGCTGCTGAACCGGCCGCTGAACCGGCTGCTGAACCGCCCGCCGAGGCACTGTCGAGTCCGGCTCCAGCAGCCGCCCGCAAGCTGGACCGGACCGACGAGAAGACCCCACCCGATGCCCCATCAGAAGGAGACCGGCGATGAGCGTGCACAAGGAGCTCGTCCTCGACGAGGTTCGCAAGTTCCACCAGGAGCAGGAGGACGACGGCGCGTTCGTGCCCGGGGTCACCGAGATCTGGCCGTCCGGCGCGGTGCTGGACGCGGAGGACCGGGTCGCGCTGGTCGAGGCCGCGCTGGAGATGCGGATCGCGGCCGGCCGCAGCTCCCGCAAGTTCGAGTCGCTGTTCGCCAAGAAGTGCAAGCGGCGCAAGGCGCACCTGACCAACTCCGGCTCGTCCGCCAACCTGCTGGCGATGACCGCGCTGACCTCCGACCACCTGGAGGACCGCAAGCTGGTCCCGGGCGACGAGGTGATCACCGTCGCGGCGGGCTTCCCGACCACCGTCAACCCGATCCTGCAGAACGGGCTGATCCCGGTCTTCGTCGACATCGAGCTCGGCACCTACAACACCACCGCCGACCGGGTGGCCGCCGCGATCGGCCCGCGCACCAAGGCGATCATGATCGCGCACGCGCTGGGCAACCCGTTCCCGGTCGCCGAGATCGCGCAGCTCGCCGAGGAGCACGACCTGTTCCTGATCGAGGACAACTGCGACGCCGTCGGCGCCACCTACAACGGCCAGCTCACCGGCACCTTCGGCGACCTGACCACCGTCAGCTTCTACCCGGCGCACCACCTGACGATGGGCGAGGGCGGCTGCGTGCTGACCTCCAACCTGGCGCTGGCCCGGATCGTCGAGTCGCTGCGCGACTGGGGCCGGGACTGCTGGTGCGAGCCGGGCGAGAGCAACAAGTGCCTCAAGCGCTTCGACTACCAGATGGGCACCCTGCCCGCCGGGTACGACCACAAGTACATTTTCTCGCACGTCGGTTACAACCTGAAGGCCACCGACATCCAGGCCGCCCTCGGCCTCACCCAGCTGGCCAAGCTGGACTCCTTCGTCGATGCCCGCAAGGCCAACTGGCAGCGCCTGCGCGACGGCCTGGCCGACGTGCCGTGGCTGCTGCTCCCGCACGCCACCCCGAACTCCGACCCGAGCTGGTTCGGCTTCGTGCTCACCGTCGACCCCGAGGCCCCGTTCACCCGGGCCGCGCTGGTCGACTTCCTGGAGGCCCGCAAGATCGGCACCCGCCGCCTGTTCGCCGGCAACCTGACCCGTCACCCCGCCTACATCGGCAAGCCGCACCGCGTCGTCGGCGACCTCACCAACAGCGACATCGTCACCGAGCACACCTTCTGGGTCGGCGTGTACCCCGGCCTGAGCGAGGCCCAGCTCGACTACATCATCGAGTCCGTCCGCGAGTTCGTCGCCAAGAACAGCTGAGAGGGAACGCCCGATGCCCGCACCGGACACCGCCGCCGCCCGCCCGCGCGCGACCGCCCGCCCCCGCGGGGACGCAGCCCCGGCCGCCAGGATCGCCCGCTCCGCCGCCGCCACCGAGGGCGCCAGGCTGAGCACCGCCGCCTTCGCCGACTGGCTGGCCGGGCGCGGCCGGGCCAACGACTTCACCGTGCGGAAGATCCCGTTCGCCGAACTGAACGGCTGGTCCTTCGCCGAGGGCACCGGCAACCTGGTCCACCGCAGCGGCCGCTTCTTCTCCGTCGAGGGCCTGCACGTCACCCTCGACGACGGCCCCTACCGGGAGTGGTACCAGCCGATCATCAAGCAGCCCGAGGTCGGCATCCTCGGCATCCTGGTCAAGGAGTTCGACGGCGTCCTGCACTGCCTGATGCAGGCCAAGATGGAACCCGGCAACCGCAACCTGCTCCAGCTCTCGCCGACCGTCCAGGCCACCCGCAGCAACTACACCAAGGTGCACCAGGGCGCCGACGTGAAGTACATCGAGTACTTCACCGGCGGCCGCCCCCGCCGGGTGCTCGCCGACGTGCTGCAGTCCGAGCACGGCTCCTGGTTCTTCCACAAGAGCAACCGCAACGTGATCGTCGAGGCGCTGGACGACGTCCCCGAGGACGACGACTTCTGCTGGCTGACGTTCGGCCAGATCGCCGAACTGCTGCGCCGCGACAACGTGGTGAACATGGACTCCCGCACCGTGCTGGCCTGCGCCCCGGTCGCCGACCCGGACGGCCGCGCCCTGCACACCGACACCGAGCTGCTCTCCTGGTTCACCGGGCAGCGCTCCCGCCACGACATCCACGCCGAACGCGTCCCGCTGGCCGACCTGCCCGGTTGGACGCAGGACGAGGAGACCATCGCGCACGAGCAGGGCCGGTTCTTCAAGGTCGTCGCGGTCAACGTCACCGCCGGGAACCGCGAAGTCACCAGCTGGACCCAGCCGTTGATCGAACCCGTCGGCCGCGGCGTCGCCGCCTTCCTCACCCGCCGGATCGACGGCGTCCGGCACGTCCTGGCGCACGCCAAGGTCGAGGGCGGCTTCCTCGACGCCGTCGAACTCGCCCCCACCGTCCAGTGCACCCCCGGCAACCACGAGGAGCGGCCCCCGTTCCTCGACCGGGTACTGAACGGGCAGGTCGCCTACCGGGCCGTGCACTCCGAGGAGGGCGGGCGCTTCCTGCACGCCGAGGCCGACTACCTCCTGGTCGAGACCGGCGACGACGAACCGCTCGACGAGCCCGAGGGCTACGCCTGGGTGACGCCGGGTCAGCTCTCCGAGCTCGTCCGGCACGGCCACTACGTCAACGTCCAGGCCCGCACCCTGCTGGCCGTACTGAACGGCCTGGACGACCGTGCCTGACCCCCTGCGGATCGGCGTGCTGGGCTGCGCGGAGATCGCCCGGCGGCGGATGCTGCCCGCGATCGCCGCCCAGCCCGGCCTGCGCCTCACCGCGATCGCCAGCCGCGACCCGGAACGTGCGAAACCGCTCGCCGCCCAGTACGGCTGCCGGGCCACCGACTACCGCGCACTGGTCGAATCCCCCGACGTGGACGCGGTGTACGTGCCGCTGCCGATCGCCCTGCACGCCGAGTGGGTGGCCGCAGCCCTCGACGCCGGCAAGCACGTCCTCGCCGAGAAGCCGCTCACCGCCGACCCGGCCGCCACCGCCGCCCTGCAACGCCGGGCCGAGGAGCGCGAGTTGGTGCTCCGGGAGAACGTGATGTTCGTCCACCATCCGGTGCATGAGCAGGTCCGGCGGCTGGTCGCCGACGGCGCGATCGGCGAACTGCGGATGTTCTCCGCCGCGTTCGCCATCCCCGCGCTGCCCGCCGACAACATCCGGCACCGGCCCGAACTCGGCGGCGGCGCCCTGCTGGACGTCGGCTACTACCCCGTCCGGGCCGCCCTGCACTTCCTGGGCCCGGAACTCACGGTGACCGGCGCCGCCCTGCACCGCGGCGCCGGCAGCGCTGTGGAGACCTCCGGCGCGGCCGTGCTGACCACCCCCGGCGGCGTGCTCGCCCAGCTCGCCTTCGGCATGGACCACGCCTACCGCAACAGCTACGAACTGTGGGGGAGCACCGGCCGGATCCGGGTCGAGCGCGCTTTCACCCCGCCCGCCGACCAGCCCCCCACCGTCCTGCTGGAACGCGGCGGCAGCACCGAGCAGCCCTTGTTCGCCGCCGCCGACCAAGTCGCCGAAACACTCGCCGCGTTCACCCGCGCCGTCGCCGAAGGAGCCACCGCCGCAGACGAATTGACCCATCGGCAGTCCGAACTGCTGTACCGGCTCCGCGCCGCCGCCACCCCCACCGCCTGAGCCGAACGGGCGACACCCGCCCGAAGGTCCCCCGCCCCACCTGCCAATCATTACGCTGAGTTGAGACTGCGTGCCGGTGCGTGACCGGATTGGTGTAGGGTCCGAAGCGGGAACACCGGTACGGCCACGGGCCGGAGGGGGAGATGTCGATTGAACTCCACCGAATCGGTGCTGCCTGCCCATCCCGCCCTGCGCAGGCTCACGGCCGTGCTGCTCGCGGTGCTCTGCGCCGGGTACGCGGTGGGTTCCGGACTTGGCTGGGGTTCGTGCGAACTCGCCCTGGTGATGGGCGACTTCGGCCTCGCCGGGGCGGCCCTCGCGGCCGCCCTGTCCTGCCTCGCGCACGGCATCGCGGTGGGCGGCCACACCCGGCCCGCCTGGCTGCTGTTCGGCCTCTCCTCCGCCGTGGTCGCG
This sequence comes from Kitasatospora sp. NPDC048407, assembly GCF_043200475.1. NCBI lineage: Bacteria > Bacillati > Actinomycetota > Actinomycetes > Kitasatosporales > Streptomycetaceae > Kitasatospora > Kitasatospora sp. NPDC048407. The sequence goes on from NZ_JBICXW010000009.1 coordinate 270,410, forward strand.
TTCGGCAACGGCCTGTGGGGCTGGTACGAGGTGGTGCTCGGCCGGCCGCTGCCGCCGGACTCCTCCGCCGAGTACCCGTTCCTGCTGTTCGCCCCGCTCGCCATCACCGGCCTGCTGGTGCTCGCCCAGCGCCCGCGCAACCCGGCCGGCTGGCTCTGCCTGATGCTGGACGGCTGGCTGGTGGCCGGCTCGCTGTTCACCCTCAGCTGGAGCCTGGCACTCGGCCGGGTCGCCGCCGGCGACGGTGACGACCCGCTGAAGCTCGCCATCGGCCTCGGCTACCCCGTACTGGACATCCTGCTGGTCGGCCTGGTGGTCGGCCTCAACGTCCGCGGCCGGGACCGCAATCGGGCCGCCGTGCACACCGCGATGATCGGCCTGGTCGTCACCGTGGTCTGCGACGCCCTGTTCACCACCCCGCAGTTCCACAGCGACTACCACTCCGGCGAACTGCTGGACGCCGGCTGGTTCGCCGGCTCCCTGCTGCTCGCCTGGGCCCCCTGGTCGCACACCCGCCGCCCCAGCCGCCAGCACCCCTCCACCCAGGGCGGGCCGCGCCGCCGGGTCGCCTCCACCTTCAGCGCGCTCACGCCCTACGCCGCCGCCGCGGTGTGCACCGCCGGCATCCTCTACAACGCGCTCGGCGGCCGCCCGCTGGACCGGGTGATGCTCGCCGCCGCCAGCACCGTCGGCCTGGCCCTGATCGTCCGGCAGGGCGTGATGCTGCTCGACAACCTGTCGCTCGCACAGGAACTCGCCACCAAGGAAGCCCACTTCCGCTCCCTGGTGCAGGGCTCCAGCGACGTCATCATGATCGCCGGGCCGTCCGGCGCGCTGTCCTACGTCAGCCCCGCCGCGCTGCGGGTCTACAACCGCGACCCGGAGGACCTGGTCGGCGGCAACCTGCTCAACCTGGTCCACCCCGAGGACGTCGACCGGGTGCTCGCCGAGGTGCGCCGCATCCTGGCCCGCAGCCGGGGCGCCCGGTTCCAGCCCGGCGAACCCTCCGCCCGGGTCGAATGCCGGATCCGCTCGGGCGAGAACGAGGGCGAGGGCGAGGGGGAGTGGCTGCACGTCGAATCCACCGTCAACCCGTACCGCGACGGACTGATCCTGAACAGCCGCGACATCACCGAACGGGTGCGCCTGCAGGCCCAGTTGCAGCACAACGCGTTCCACGACCCGCTCACCGACCTGCCCAACCGCGCCCTGTTCGCCCAGCGCGTCCGGGCCGCGCTCACCGCGCAGGGCCCGGCCGGCACCGCCCTCGCCGTGCTCTTCCTCGACCTGGACGGCTTCAAGGCCGTCAACGACACCGCCGGCCACCAGGTCGGTGACGAACTGCTGGTGCAGGCCGCCCGCCGCCTCCAGGCCGCCGTCCGCACCGAGGACACCGTCGCCCGGTTCGGCGGCGACGAGTTCGCCGTCCTGGTCCGCGGCCGGCTCGGCCACCCGCAGGTCCGCGACCTCGCCGAACGCATCCGCGCCGCCCTCTCCGAGCCGTACTGGATCGGCGGCACCGAACTCGGCGTCGCCGCCTCGATCGGCATCGCCTTCGGCCCCGACGCCCCACTGCCCGTCCCCGACCCCGCCCCCGGCGAGGACGAGGACGCCCGCGCCCGCAGCGCCGACAGCCGGGCCGCGAGCGCCGCCGACGAACTGCTCCGCAACGCCGACCTCGCGATGTACCAGGCCAAGTCCCGCGGCAAGGGCCGGGTGGTGCTCTACACCCCGGCGATGCGCGCCGAACTCGACCGGCGCGGCGAACTGGAGGAGCGGCTGCGCGCCGCCGTCCGCGAAGGCTCCTTCGCGCTGCTCCACCAACCCGTCGTCGAACTGGCCGGCGGCCGGCTCACCGGCGTCGAGGCCCAGGCCCGCTGGCGCTCCGCCGAAGGCCTGCTGCTCACTCCCGCAGAGTTCCTGCGCACCGCCGACACCGGCGACGGCGCCACCCGGTTCGCCCGCTGGCTGGTCACCGAGGCCGTCGCCGCCGCCGCCCGCCGCCGCGCCGACGGCCCCGCCGCCCCGCCCGTCCCCGTCACCGTCCGGCTGGCCGCCGAACGGCTCTGCGCCCCCGGCATGTACGAAACCCTGGCCGGCGCCCTGCGGGACACCGAACTGCCGCCCGACCTGCTCGTCCTGGAAGTCTCCCGGACCGGCCCCGACGCGCTCGCCGACGAACTCGGCCGCCGCCTGGCCGCGTTCCGCCGCCTCGGGGTGTCCACCGCGCTCGCCGGGTTCGGCGCCGGCGGCGGCTCGCTCGGCGCACTCGCCCGGATGCCGTTCGACGCGCTCAAACTGGACCGCAGCCTGGTCCAGGACATCGCCGACTCCACCCTCACCCGGGCACTCGCCGGGCACGCCCTGCGCCTCGGCCGCGACCTCGGCCTGGTCACCGGCGCCGACGGCGTCGACCACCCCCGGCAGCTCGCCGTGCTCCAGGAACTCGGCTGCCGGCGCGGCCAGGGCCTGGCCTTCGACCGCCCGCTCGACGAACTGCGGCTGCGCCGCGCCCTGCTGCGCCGCGGCTACTCCGTCCCGCGCCCCGGCCAGGGCCACCCCGGCCGCCGCCCGCTGCTCACCCCGGAGGCCCGCACGAACGGATTGGCGGAGGCTTCCGCGGCCCGCCCGGGGCACCTGCACAGCGGCCTTGAGCTGCCGCAACGGCACACCGTCGGGGGTCCGAGCGGTGGCCCGCATGGTGAGACGGCGGTCCCACCAGCTTGACACCCACCACTGCGTGGGAGGAAGGTCGGTGCCATGACCACCCGAATTCTCGTACTTGGCGGGCGCGTCGGCTGAAGAACAGCCTGACGCGCCTCCCCCTCGCATGCCCTTGGCACGAGGGGTTTTTTGTTGCACGAATCCGGGTCGGCCACCGCAGGAATCCTGGCCTCAACCCCCCGAAATCCGGACGATCGAGGCACCGCCGGAGACCGCCCAGGGAGCCACCGCCCCCGGGCCGGCGCCACCCCGAGCAGAACCCGAGAAGAGACAGGCAGATGACTGAGCACGCCGCAACCCCCCGTCGTGGGGACCACCCGGCCGCCCACGCTCCGGGTCAGCAGACCATCGAGACCATGACCGGCGCACAGTCGCTCATTCGCTCGCTCGAGGCCGTCGGGGCCGACACGGTCTTCGGCATTCCGGGCGGTGCCATCCTCCCTGCGTACGACCCGCTGATGGACTCCACCAAGGTCCGGCACATCCTGGTCCGCCACGAGCAGGGCGCCGGCCACGCCGCGACCGGCTACGCGCAGGCCACCGGCCGGGTCGGCGTCTGCATGGCCACCTCGGGCCCCGGCGCCACCAACCTGGTCACCCCGATCGCCGACGCCTACATGGACTCCGTCCCGATGGTCGCGATCACCGGCCAGGTCGCCTCCAAGGCGATCGGCACGGACGCCTTCCAGGAGGCGGACATCTGCGGCATCACGATGCCGATCACCAAGCACAACTACCTGGTCACCGACCCCGCCGAGATCCCCCGGGTGATCGCCGAGGCCTTCCACATCGCCGCCACCGGCCGCCCCGGCCCGGTCCTGGTCGACATCGCCAAGGACGCCCTGCAGGCCACCACCACCTTCCGCTGGCCGGTCGAGACCTCGCTGCCCGGCTACCGCCCGGTCACCAAGCCGCACGCCAAGCAGATCCGCGAGGCCGCCAAGCTGCTGGTGAACTCCAAGCGTCCGGTGCTGTACGTCGGCGGCGGCGTGCTGAAGGCCAACGCCGGCGCGGAGCTGCGCATCCTGGCCGAGCTGACCGGCGCCCCGGTGGTCACCACCCTGATGGCGATCGGCGTCTTCCCGGACAGCCACCCGCAGCACCTGGGCATGCCCGGCATGCACGGCTCGGTCCCCGCGGTCACCGCGCTGCAGAAGTCCGACCTGCTGTTCACCCTGGGCGCCCGCTTCGACGACCGGGTCACCGGCAAGCTCGACTCGTTCGCCCCGAACGCCAAGGTCGTGCACGCCGACATCGACCCCGCCGAGATCGGCAAGAACCGCCCGGCGGACGTCCCGATCGTCGGCGACGCCCGCGAGGTGCTGGCCGACCTGATCGTCGCCGTCCAGGCCGAGTTCGACGCCGGCCACCGCGGCGACTACGCGGACTGGTGGACCAAGCTGAACCAGTGGAAGCAGACCTACCCGCTGGGCTACGAGCCCGCCCCCGAGGGCATGCTGTCGCCGCAGCAGGTGATCGAGCGGATCGGCCAACTGGTCGGCCCGGACGCCATCTACGCCGCGGGCGTCGGCCAGCACCAGATGTGGGCCAGCCAGTTCATCAAGTTCGAGAAGCCCGCCACCTGGCTGAACTCCGGCGGCGCCGGCACCATGGGCTACGCCGTCCCGGCCGCGATGGGCGCCAAGGCCGGTCAGCCCGACGTCCCGGTCTGGGCGATCGACGGCGACGGCTGCTTCCAGATGACCAATCAGGAACTGACCACCTGCAGCCTGAACAACCTGCCGATCAAGGTCGCGGTCATCAACAACGGTTCGCTGGGCATGGTCCGCCAGTGGCAGACGCTGTTCTACAACCAGCGCTACTCCAACACCGTCCTGCACTCCGGCCCCGGCCATGACGGCATCGAGCAGCCCGCCCAGGGCACCCGGATCCCGGACTTCGTGAAGCTGTCCGAGGCGATGGGCTGCGTCGGCCTGCGCTGCGAGCGCCCCGAGGACCTGGACGCCGTCATCAAGCAGGCCATGGAGATCAACGACCGCCCGGTGGTCATCGACTTCATCGTCCACCAGGACGCCATGGTCTGGCCGATGGTCGCGGCCGGCACCAGCAACGACGAGATCCAGTTCGCCCGGGGCGTCCGCCCCGACTTCGGCGACGACCAGGACTGACGGACCAGAAAGCGATGACCACCATGTCCAAGCACACCCTGTCCGTCCTGGTCGAGAACAAGCCCGGCGTGCTCGCCCGGATCGCCGCACTGTTCTCCCGCCGCGGCTTCAACATCGACTCGCTGGCGGTCGGCCCGACCGAGCACCCCGACATCTCCCGGATGACCATCGTGGTCAACGTCGAGGAGCTGCCGCTGGAGCAGGTCACCAAGCAGCTCAACAAGCTGGTCAACGTGATCAAGATCGTCGAACTGGACCAGACCCAGGCCGTCCAGCGCGAACTGATCCTGGTGAAGGTCCGCGCCGACGCCGAGACCCGCTCCCAGGTCACCGAGATCGTCCAGCTGTTCCGCGCCAAGACCGTCGACGTGTCGCCCGAGGCGGTGACCATCGAGGCGACCGGCGCATCGGACAAGCTGGAGGCCATGCTGAAGATGCTGGAGCCTTACGGCATCAAGGAGTTGGTGCAGTCCGGCCTGGTCGCGATCGGCCGCGGCGCCCGCTCCATCACCGACCGCTCGCTGCGCGCGCTCGACCGCACCGCCTGACGCGCGCCGTCTCAACACTTAAGCAGCAACACCGAACCCCCGCCGGGTCCGCCTACGGTAGGAACCCCCGGCAACACCACCACGCAAGGAGATGTGCCCCCGTGGCCGAGCTGTTCTACGAAGACGACGCCGACCTGTCCATCATCCAGGCCCGCAAGGTCGCGGTCATCGGCTATGGCAGCCAGGGCCACGCCCACGCGCTGTCGCTGCGCGACTCGGGCGTCGACGTCCGCGTCGGCCTGCTGGAGGGCTCCAAGTCCCGTGCCGCCGCCCAGGAGGCCGGCCTGCGCGTGGTCACCCCGTCCGAGGCCGCGGCCGAGGCCGACGTCATCATGATCCTGGTGCCGGACCCGATCCAGGCCGACGTCTACAAGGAGGCCATCGAGCCGAACCTGAAGGCGGGCGACGCCCTGTTCTTCGGCCACGGCCTGAACATCCGCTTCGGCTTCATCCAGCCGCCGGCCGACGTCGACGTCTGCATGGTCGCCCCGAAGGGCCCGGGCCACCTGGTCCGCCGTCAGTACCAGGAGGGCCGCGGCGTTCCGTGCATCGTGGCCGTCGAGCAGGACGCCACCGGCAAGGGCTTCGACCTGGCGCTGTCGTACGCCAAGGGCATCGGCGGCACCAAGGCCGGCGTCATCAAGACCACCTTCACCGAGGAGACCGAGACCGACCTGTTCGGTGAGCAGGCCGTCCTCTGCGGTGGCACCGCCGCCCTGGTCAAGGCCGGCTTCGAGACCCTGGTCGAGGCGGGCTACCAGCCCGAGATCGCCTACTTCGAGTGCCTGCACGAGCTGAAGCTGATCGTCGACCTGATGTACGAGGGCGGCCTGGAGAAGATGCGCTGGTCGGTCTCCGAGACCGCCGAGTGGGGCGACTACGTCACCGGCCCCCGCATCATCACCGCCGACACCAAGGCCGAGATGAAGAAGGTCCTGACCGAGATCCAGGACGGCACCTTCGCCAACACCTGGATCGCCGAGTACAAGGCCGGTCTGCCGAAGTACAACGAGTACAAGAACGCGGACGCCGACCACCTGCTGGAGACCACCGGCAAGAAGCTCCGCAAGCTGATGAGCTGGGTGGACCAGGAAGCCTGATCCGGCTTGTACAACAAGGCTGTTCCCGTCCGGGTGATTTCGCCGGACGGGAGCAGTCCCCCCGGCGGCCCGCCGATAGACTCCCGAGTACGCGTCAGGCCCACAGCGTCGTGCGTCTAGCTACGCGACATGCCACCTTCCCCCGCCCTGCGCACGCCACCTTCGTGCCCTCCGCGCGGCGGGGTGAACCGGACAGTTAAGGACACTGTCGTGAGCGCTGTGACATCGAAGAACGCCGTAGTCCTCATCGCCGAAGAGCTCTCGCCCGCGACCGTCGACGCCCTCGGGCCCGACTTCGAGATCCGGCACTGCAACGGCGCCGACCGCGCCGAGCTGCTGACCGCGATCGCCGACGTGGACGCCATCCTGATCCGCTCCGCCACCAAGGTGGACGCCGAGGCACTGGCCGCCGCGAAGAAGCTCAAGGTGGTCGCCCGCGCCGGCGTCGGCCTGGACAACGTGGACGTCGCCGCCTCCACCAAGGCCGGCGTGATGGTCGTCAACGCGCCGACCTCCAACATCGTCACCGCCGCCGAGCTCGCCTGCGGCCTGCTGATCTCGGTCGCCCGCAACATCGCGCCCGCCAACGCCGCGCTCAAGGGCGGCGAGTGGAAGCGCAACAAGTACACCGGCGTCGAGCTCAGCGAGAAGACCCTCGGCGTGGTCGGCCTCGGCCGGATCGGCGTGCTGGTCGCGCAGCGGATGTCCGCGTTCGGCATGAAGATCGTCGCCTACGACCCCTACATCCAGGCCGCCCGCGCGGCCCAGATGGGCGTCAAGCTGCTCTCGCTCGAGGAGCTGCTGGAGGTCGCGGACTTCATCACCGTGCACCTGCCGAAGACCCCGGAGACCATCGGCCTGATCGGCGACGAGGCGCTGCACAAGGTCAAGCCGAGCGTGCGGATCGTCAACGCCGCCCGCGGTGGCATCGTCGACGAGGAAGCGCTGCTGCGCGCCCTCCAGGACGGCCGGGTGGCCGGCGCCGGCCTGGACGTGTACGCCAAGGAGCCGTGCACCGACTCGCCGCTGTTCGCCCTCGACAACGTGGTCGCCACCCCGCACCTGGGCGCCTCCACCGACGAGGCCCAGGAGAAGGCCGGCATCGCCGTCGCCAAGTCCGTGCGCCTCGCGCTGGCCGGCGAACTGGTACCGGACGCGGTCAACGTCCAGGGCGGCGTGATCGCCGAGGACGTGCGCCCGGGCCTGCCGCTGGCCGAGAAGCTCGGCCGGATCTTCACCGCGCTGGCCGGCGAGGTCGCCGTCCGCCTCGACGTCGAGGTCCGCGGCGAGATCACCCAGCACGACGTCAAGGTGCTCGAACTCTCCGCGCTGAAGGGCGTGTTCGAGGACGTGGTGGCCGAGACGGTGTCCTACGTCAACGCCCCGCTGTTCGCCCAGGAGCGCGGCGTCGAGGTCCGCCTGACCACCTCCAGCGAGTCGCCCGAGCACCGCAACGTGATCACCGTCCGCGGCACCCTGGCGGACGGCGGCGAGGTGTCGATCTCCGGCACCCTCTCCGGCCCGAAGCTGACCCAGAAGATCGTCGGCGTGGACGGCTTCGACGTGGACGTGGCCCTCACCGACCACATGGCGTTCTTCCACTACGAGGACCGCCCCGGCGTGGTCGGCACCCTCGGCCGGATCCTCGGCGACGCCGGCATCAACATCGCGGGCATGCAGGTCGCCCGCGACGGTGACAACGCGCTCGCCTCGATCACCGTGGACACCGAGGTCTCGCAGGAGGTCCTCGCCGAGATCGCCGGCGCCATCGGCGCCCGCTTCGCCCGCGCGGTGAACCTCGGCTGACGCCCCCTCAGCACTCCAGAACGGCCCTTCCGACCTTGAGGCGGAAGGGCCGTTCGCATACCCGGTGGTCGTCGCCGTCTCAGATAGTAGGAAATCCAAGTAATTCGGCGACACCGCGGCCCGCCCGCCGTACTGTGGAGTAGTCATACGGTGCGCCACCCCCGCAACGCCGGGGAGCGTGGCCCGTGTGCACGTACGCGGTGCGGCAGGCGACCCCTGCCAGGCGTACTTCTTGTAGTCACCACCCTCGCGCGCTGCTGCGCCCCCGTATGCAAGGAGCCCGGTATGCCTTTCGTCGCAGACCGCACCACCGCCCCCACCACCGCCACCGCCGTCGCCACGCTCGTCCAGCGCCGGCGCCGCCGCGCCCAGGCCGACCCCCGCGCCGCCGCCGCCCTGCAGCGCGCCCTCGACCGGCGCGACAACGGCGCCCCCGCCGAGCACTGAGCCGCACGCACGCCACTGCGCCAGCCGGGTGACTTACCGTCACCCATGCGGTGAACGTCCGCACCCGGCCCGGCTGCCCCTCCTAGGTTGGGCGGGGTGCGTACCGCCCTCGGCCTTCTCGTCACCCTCGCCCTGCTCGCCCCGGCCACCCCGGCCCATTCGGTCGGGACGCCCGGGCCCAGCACCGCCGTGCTGCTGGAGTTAGCCACCGAACCCGCCGCCACCGCCTGGCAACGCGCCCAGGACGGCGCCCGGCGCGAGCACCGCACCCCCGACCAGACCCGGCGTGCCGCGGCCGCCGCCGGCAGCGCCCAGCGCGCCGCCGCCGACCGCTCGCTGGACGCCCTCACCGCCACCCTGCGGCACGCCGTCCCCGACGCCCGCCCGCTGTACCGCACCCGCACCCTGGTCAGCGGCCTCGCCCTGCGGCTGCCCGCCGGCCAACTCCCGCGCCTGGCCGGCCTGCCCGGCGTCAAGGCCGTCCACCCCGTGGCGCTCAAACAGCGCACCAACGGGTACGCGGTGCCGCTCACCGGAGCCCCCAAGGTGTGGGACGGCCCGGAGGGCCACACCGGAGAAGGCGTCCGGATCGGCATCGTCGACTCCGGCATCGACTACACCCACGCCGACTTCGGCGGCCCCGGCACCCCCGAGGCCTACGCCGCCCTGGACGCCGCCGAGCCCGCGCCCGCCGGACTCTTCCCCAACGACAAGGTGATCGGCGGCAGGGACCTGGTCGGCGACGGCTACGACCCCGACCCGGCCGCCGAACACCCGCAGCCCGTCCCGCACCCCGACGAAAACCCGCTCGACTGCGCCGCCAACGGCCACGGCACCCACGTCGCCGGCACCGCCGCCGGCCTCGGCGTCACCGCCGACGGCAAGCCCTACCGCGGCCCCTACCGGCCCGGCCTGAACCCCGCCGACTTCAAGGTCGCCCCCGGCGCGGCCCCCGGCGCCCGGCTGTACGCCATCAAGGTGTTCGGCTGCCACGGCTCCACCGACCAGCTCGCCGCCGCCCTCGACCTGGCCGCCGACCCCAACGGCGACGGCGACCTGAGCGACCGCCTCGACGTGGTCAACCTCTCCCTCGGCAGCCCGTTCGGCAGCCCCGACGACGCCGACGCCCTCGCCGCCGACCGGCTCGCCGCACTCGGCACCCTGGTGGTCGCCGCCTCCGGCAACGAGGGCGACGTGTACGGCGTCGGCGGCAGCCCCGGCACAGCGGGCCGAGTGCTCACCGCCGCCGCCTCCGTCGACCCGCACGGCGACGCCGACGGCATCACCGTGCTCGCCCCCGCCGCTCTCGCCGGAACCGTCCCCGCGCACTGGAGCGGCCGGTACACCCAGTGGGACACCGCCACCGTCAGCGGCGAACTCGCCGTTCCCGCCCAGGACTTGGACGGCTGCGCGGCCTTTGGCGCCGACGATCTCGAACGGCTGCGCGGAAAGATCGCCGTCCTGCGCTGGACCACCAAGGACGCCGACCGGGCCTGCGGCTCCGCCCCGCGCGCCGACCACGCCGCCGACGCCGGAGCCATCGGCGCGCTGTACGCCGCCGACGGCGACGACCTCGGCGAGATCGCCGGCGACGAACGGATCCCCGCCGCGATCCTGGCCCGCGCCGACGGCGAACGCCTCCTCGCGGCCACCGGCCCCGTCACCGTCCGGCTCGCCACACCCGGCAATCCGCTGCACGGCGCCGTCCCGCAGGACCAGCCGCAACGCACCGACACCCTGGCCACGTTCACCTCCCGTGGCATCGGCGTCGACGGCATCGTCAAACCCGACCTGGCCGCACCCGGCGAAACCATCTGGTCCGCGAAAGCCGGCTCCGGCAGCGCCGGCATGCGCGAGGACGGCACCTCCATGGCCACCCCGCACCTGGCCGGCCTCGCCGCACTGGTCCGCTCCGCCCACCCCGAACTGGGCGCCGCCGAGATCAAGGCCGCACTGATGAACACCGCCACCGACACCTACCGGCACGACAACCGCACCGGCCCCGTCTACGGCCCCGAACGCACCGGCAGCGGCCGGGCCCGCGCCGACGACGCCGTCCGTACCCCCGTCCTCGCCTACGGCACCCAACTCGACGGCGCGGTCGGCGTCTCGTTCGGCGTGGTCGAAGCCACCGGGGCCCAGACGGCCACCCGCGAGGTCGAAGTCCGCAACCTGGGCGACCGCCAACTCGCCTACGGCGTCGGCTACTCCGGCTCCACCTCCGTCCCCGGCGCATCGTTCGCACTCTCACCCGCCCGGGTCGTCCTCCCGCCACACGGCACCGCGACCGTCACCGTCACACTCCGCCTCACCAGTGGCCTCGGCCGCGCCCCCGACCCCACCCTCGACCTGATCCAGGCCGGCCACCCCCGCACCTACCGCGGCGAACTCTCCGGCCGCCTCACCCTCACCCCCGCCGACCCCACCCTCCCCGCCCTCCGCGTCCCCCTCTTCGCCGCCCCGCGCCCCGCCACGGACGCCACCGCGTTCGGCACCCCCAGCGCCTTCGCCCTGACCGGCGGCATCCGCCCTGACCTGCTCACCGTCCTGCAACCCGGCGGGGAAGGCTCCGGCGAGCTGCGACACGCTGCCGCCGCCGTCGACGACCAGGGCATGCTCTACCTCGCCGCCGTACTCGCCGCCCCCACCGCCACCCCCGTCGGCGCCTCCGCCGTCCGCGCCACCCTCGACCTCGACGGCGACGGCACCCCCGACGCCACCGTCACCGCCGAACGCCTCCCCGGCAGCGACGTCCTCATCGCCCGCACCCGCGACGCCCGCACCGGCACCGAACTCGACGTCCAACCCCTGGGCGGCCGCTGGGGCGACACCGATACCGCCCTCCTCGACTCCGACACCGTCCTCCTCCCCGTCCGCCTCGCCGCCCTCCCCGCCGCCACCAACCTCCACTACACCCTCTCGACCGGCCCCTCCACCCTCGGCCCCTTCGCTGTGGACCTCACCCGCCCCACCCCCGTCCTCCACCCCGCCCACCCCGGCGAGCTCTTCCACACCAAGCTGCGCGACGCCCTGCTGATCCACCACCTGAACCCGGTCGGGCAGCGCGTTCAGCTCCTCACCCCGAAGGGCGACTGATCACATGGACGACCTCACTCCGTACCCCGACTGGATCCGCCCACCTGTGCACGGATACCGGGCGGATGACCTTGACCACCTCCCGGACGCCCCGCCGCGCACCGAGCTGATCGCAGGGTCGCTGATCTTCACCGCCCCGCGCACCAAGTGGGAAACCTGGGTTACGGGCCTGTTGGAGAAGGCATTGGTGGCCGCCGCTCCGGCGATCTGGGAGGTCTGGCGCTCGATGACCGTCACGCTCGATGCGCGCAATCGGTTTGAGCCCGACCTGATGGCGGTCGACTCGCGGCCGGGCTGGGGGCCGGAGACCACCTTCTGCAGGGCGGAGGACGTACTGCTCGCTGTCGAGGCGGTCACGGAGGAGTCGGTGGAACGCGACCGCGAGATCAAGCCCCGCAAGTACGCCGCCGCCGGCATCCGCTACTTCTGGCGGGTGGAGAACGTGGATGACCGACCCGTCGTCTACACCTACGAGTTGGACCCGGCGACCAACCGCTACACCCCCACCGGCATCTTCCACGACCGTCTCAAGGTCGAGCACCCCTTCCCCGTCGACATCGATCTGAGCTGACATCCCGTCCGGATCGTGGACGCCGCGTGCTCAGGGCCTGGGACGGTTGTACTGTCCGAAACATGTCTCGCACCATTCGTCTCGCAGTGATCCCGGGTGACGGCATCGGCCAGGAGGTTGTGGCCGAGGGCCTCAAGGTGCTTCGCGCCGCCCTGCCCTCCGATGTGAAGCTGGAGACCACCGAGTACGACCTCGGTGCCCGGCTGTACCACCGGACCGGGGAGACCCTGCCGGACGCGGTGCTGGAGGAGCTGAAGGGGCAGGACGCCATCCTGCTCGGCGCGATCGGTGACCCGAGCGTGCCGTCGGGCGTGCTGGAGCGCGGGCTGCTGCTGAAGCTGCGGTTCGCCTTCGACCACCACATCAACCTCCGCCCCGGCAAGCTGTTCCCGGGCGTGCAGTCGCCGCTGGCGGGGCAGCCGGAGATCGACTTCGTGGTGGTCCGCGAGGGCACCGAGGGCCCGTACGTCGGCAACGGCGGCACGCTGCGCACCGGCACTCCGCAGGAGGTCGCCACCGAGGTCAGCCTGAACACCGCGTTCGGCATCGAGCGGGTCGTCCGGGACGCGTACCGTCGCGCCCAGGCCCGTCCGCGCAAGAAGCTGACGCTGGTCCACAAGAACAACGTGCTGGTGCACGCCGGCCACCTGTGGACCCGGATCTTCGAGCAGGTCGGCCGGGAGTTCCCCGAGGTCACCACCGACTACCTGCACGTGGACGCGGCGACGATCTTCTTCGTCACGCAGCCCGAGCGGTTCGACGTGATCGTCACCGACAACCTGTTCGGCGACATCCTGACCGACCTCGCCGCGGCCGTCACCGGCGGCATCGGCCTGGCCGCGTCCGGCAACATCAACCCGAGCGGCGACTTCCCGTCGATGTTCGAGCCGGTGCACGGCTCCGCCCCGGACATCGCCGGACAGGGCAAGGCCGACCCGACCGCCACCGTGCTCTCGGTCGCCATGCTGCTGGAGCACCTCGGCTTCGCCGCCGAGGCCGCCCAGGTCGAGGCCGCGGTCGCCGCGGACCTCACCGCGCGCACCGGCCCCCGGTCCACCTCCGCGGTCGGCGACGCGATCGCCGCCCGAGTATCGGGCTGACCGGCCGGATCACAATTCCGGCCGACGGGCCGGTTCACAGACGTACAGCCTCCCGGCTGTTCGGCACGGCCCTCTGGATGCGAGTATCGACAGTGGGCCGTGCCGTCATGCGTTCCTCCGCCCGGCGGTGGCCCAGCCAAACCCCACGGTGAAGGACAGACAGCCATGAGCACGCCCACCCAGGCGCCCATCACGTTCGACCTCAAGCCCTCGGCGCAGCCGCTGTCCGACGCGGAGCGCGAGGCCCGACTGGCCAACCCCGGCTTCGGCCGGATCTTCACCGACCACATGGTGACCATCCGCTGGACCGAGGGCCGCGGCTGGCACGACGCCCAGCTGACGCCGTACGCGCCGCTGGAGATCGACCCGGCCAACATGACGCTGCACTACGGCCAGGCGATCTTCGAGGGCCTGAAGGCCTACCGCCAGGCCGACGGCTCCATCGCGACCTTCCGCCCGGAGGCCAACGCGGAGCGCTTCCAGGCCTCCGCCCGCCGCCTGGCGATGCCCGAACTGCCCGTCGAGGCCTTCGTCGAGGCGGTCGAGCTGCTGGTCCAGCAGGACCAGGCGTGGGTGCCGAACCAGCCGGAGCAGAGCCTCTACCTGCGTCCGTTCATGTTCGCCACCGAGGTCGGGCTGGGCGTGCGCCCCGCCAACTCCTACATCTTCATGATCATCGCCTCGCCGGCCGGCGCGTACTTCCCCGGCGGCGTCAAGCCGGTCTCGGTCTGGCTCTCCGAGGACTACGTGCGCGCCGCGCCGGGCGGCACCGGCGCCGCGAAGTGCGCCGGCAACTACGCGGCCTCCCTGGTCGCCCAGGCCGAGGCCGCCGCCAAGGGCTGCGACCAGGTGGTCTGGCTGGACGCCGCCGAGCACAAGTGGGTCGAGGAGATGGGAGGCATGAACCTCTACTTCGTCGTCGGCGAGGGCGAGAACGCCACCGTCGTCACCCCCGAACTCTCCGGCGCCCTGCTCCCCGGCATCACCCGCGACTCGCTGCTCGCCCTGGCCAATGACCTCGGCTACCGCTCCGAGGAGCGCAAGATCTCCACCGGCGAGTGGAAGCAGGGCAACGCCGACGGCACCATCACCGAGGTCTTCGCCTGCGGCACCGCCGCCGTCATCACCCCCGTCGGCCACGTCAAGTCCGCCACCGCCGACTGGACCATCGGCACCGGCGAGCCCGGCCCCATCACCATGCAGCTCCGCGAGGCCCTCCTCGCCATCCAGGGCGGCCAGCGCCCGGACACCCACCACTGGCTCCACAAGATCGTCTGACGACGCCGGCCCGGGCATTCCATGGCGGAATGCCCGGGCCGACAACCTTTGGCGCGGCGGCACGTTGGGCTCGGTGACAGAAGGAGCCTGCCGTGTGTGCGATCGAACCGGAAGACCCGTACCTGGTGGCCGACTTCCTCGCCATGGAGACCCCGGAGGGCTACCGCGCCGAGCTGGTCGCGGGCGAGATCGTGGTGTCCCCACCGCAGGACGGCGGCCACGACACCGTGATCAGCCGGGTCCTCCGGCAGGTGTTCCGTTCGGGGGGTGACTTCGACGCCGGCCTGCGGAAGGGGCTGATCGTGCCGGGAGGCTACTACATCCCCGACGCGACGTTCACCGAGCGGAACGCGATGAACGGACAACCGCCGTGGTGGGTGCCGTCCGGTGTGGTGCTGGTGCTGGAGGTGACCTCGCGGCTGCCGCTCCGGGAGCGCGCCATCAAGAGGCTGGGATACGCGGCGGCGGGGATCCCGCTCTACCTGCTGGTGGACCGCAGTGTCGACGAAGTGGTGCTGCACAGCATCCCGGCCCACGGTGATTACGCCACCACCGGAACGGTGCCCGTCGGTGCCTCGCTCCCGTTGCCCGAGCCGTTCGGGTTCGAGCTCGACACGGCCGAGCTGTTCGCGTAGGCGTTTCGGATGGCGAGACGGGTCTGTCGTATCGCGGACCGTGTGCAAGACTGCAAAGGTGTCCTCGCTTTCGCTGATTATTAGCAGCAGGCGCGCCGGTCCGCAGTGACCGCTTCCGTGGCAACACCCTGACCGCGGAGCGACCACCAGCGTCCAGACCCGCGCGCAGACCTCTCGCACCCGCGAGGGGTCTTTTGTTTTGTCCCGGACCGGCCCGGGCCCTCACGAGGGGGCCGGAGACACCGGGGGAGCGCGCGGGATGCTGGACAGTGGAGCCGGATCACGATCCCGGCAAAATGCATGAAAATACTCCACCGAACGGAGAACCCAGGGCCATGACCGAGGCCAACGACCGTCCGCACGACGGCTTCCACGTCTTCGACACCACGCTCCGCGACGGCGCCCAGCGTGAGGGGATCAACCTCACGGTGGCGGACAAGCTGGCCATCGCGCGCCACCTGGACGAGTTCGGCGTCGGCTTCATCGAGGGAGGCTGGCCCGGCGCCAACCCCCGGGACACCGAGTTCTTCGCCCGCGCGGAGGCCGAACTGGAGCTGAAGAACGCCCAGTTGGTGGCGTTCGGCGCGACCCGCCGGGCCGGCGGGAAGGCTGCCGAGGACCCGCAGCTCGCGGCGCTGGTCGCGTCCGGCGCGCCGGTGGTGACGCTGGTGGCGAAGTCGCACGACCGGCATGTGGAGCTGGCGCTGCGCACCACGCTGGAGGAGAACCTGGAGATGGTCCGGGACAGCGTGGAGTTCCTGCGCTCCCAGGGCCGCCGGGTGTTCATCGACTGCGAGCACTTCTTCGACGGGTACCGGGCGAACCCGGAGTACGCGCTGGCCGTGGTCAGGGCCGCTCACGAGGCCGGCGCGGACGTGGTCGTGCTGTGCGACACCAACGGCGGGATGCTGCCGTCCGGTGTGCGGGAGATCGTCGCGACGGTGCTGGCGGAGACGGGTGCCCGGCTGGGCATCCACGCGCAGGACGACACCGGCTGCGCGGTCGCCAACACGCTGGCCGCGGTGGACGCGGGCGCCACGCACGTGCAGTGCACCGCGAACGGCTACGGCGAGCGGGTCGGCAACGCCAACCTGTTCCCGGTGGCGGGGGCGCTGGAGCTGAAGTACGACCGTCGGGTGCTGCCGGCCGGCAGTCTCGCCGAGATGACCCGCATCTCGCACGCCATCGCCGAGGTGGTGAACCTGACCCCGTCCACCCACCAGCCGTACGTCGGCTTCTCGGCGTTCGCGCACAAGGCGGGCCTGCACGCCTCGGCGATCAAGGTGGACCCGGACCTGTACCAGCACATCGATCCGGAGCGGGTCGGCAACACCATGCGGATGCTGGTGTCCGACATGGCGGGCCGGGCGTCGATCGAGCTGAAGGGCAAGGAGCTGGGCTACGACCTGTCCAGCGACCGTGACCTGGCGGGCCGGGTGGTGGCCCGGGTGAAGGCGCAGGAGAACCTGGGCTACACCTACGAGGCGGCGGACGCGTCGTTCGAGCTGCTGCTGCGCGACGAGGTGAACGGTGGCGAGCGGCTGCGGTTCTTCGAGCTGGAGTCCTGGCGGACCATCAGCGAGCAGGGCCCGGAGGGCCGGGCGGGCAACGAGGCCACGGTGAAGCTGTGGGCGCGGGGCGAGCGGAAGGTCGCCACCGGCGAGGGCAACGGCCCGGTGGACGCGCTGGACAAGGCGCTGCGGGCGGCGCTGGAGCCGATCTTCCCGCCGCTGGCGAAGCTGGAGCTGGTGGACTACAAGGTCCGCATCCTGGAGGGCCAGCACGGTACGGGCTCGAAGACCCGGGTGCTGATCCAGTCCACCGACGGCACCGGGACGTGGTCCACGGTCGGGGTGGCGGACAACGTGATCGCGGCGTCCTGGGTGGCGCTGGAGGACGCGTACACCTACGGCCTGCTGAGGGCCGATCAGCGGCCGTAACCGCGGTCGGTGCGAGGAAGTGCCCAGGGGGCGTGCGGATGACTCCGCACGCCCCCTGCTGGCGTGGCCATGCCCGTGTCTCGTCAGCGCAGGCGGGCGAGGAGGGCGTGCTCGACGAGGGTGATGAGTGCGCTCTTGGCGCTGTCCCGGCGTCGGGCGTCGAGGGTGATGATCGGGATGTCCGCGTTGAGCTGGAGGGCTTCGCGGACTTCGTCGCCGGTGTGGGGCTGGTGTCCGTCGAAGCCGTTGAGGGCGACGACGAAGGGGAGTCCCGAGTTCTCGAAGTAGTCGAGGGCGGGGAAGCAGTCGGCGAGGCGTCGGGTGTCGACGAGGACGACGGCGCCGATGGCACCGCGGACGAGGTCGTCCCACATGAACCAGAAGCGGTCCTGTCCGGGGGTGCCGAACAGGTAGAGGATGAGGTCCTCGTCGAGGGTGATGCGGCC